>NZ_QWBW01000045.1 GCF_004117855.1 Modicisalibacter coralii | reverse complement strand
GTTACCGCTCGACTTGCATGTGTTAAGCCTGCCGCCAGCGTTCAATCTGAGCCATGATCAAACTCTTCAGTTGAAAGTCTGATGGTCCGTTAGGCGGACCAAACCTGGCTCAAGGTTCAAACGTCTCTTGACGAGTCGCTTGCCTTGATATCATGTGACAGTGTCACCGTATCGTGGCCAAGCGCCCACATGAATTACCTGATCGACTTGTTAAAGAGCATCGCGTCGTTTGCCCGAAGGCGCCTCGCCGCGAGAGAGGCGTATTCTACCGATTCGCGCTGCGCTGTCAAGCCTCGGTGGCCGGTGCCGAACACCGGATGAGATCAGCCATCGATCTCGGCCGCGCTTGACCGCTGACCCCGAAAGGCCGGCGAATCGTGGGAGCGAAGTCTACAGTCTTCGAGGCGATCCGGCAAGCGATTTGTTCACCGCCGATTTCCAAAACCCTCGAAGAAACAGCCACTTGCTTCTCCCGTCACCGCCGGTGACGTGTCCCGTCGTCGGCAGCGGATGCGTACTTTACGCATCTCCTATTGATCTGACAAGCCCCAAAGCGAAAAAAGTGTAGTCCAGCGGGCCGGCGAGCGCCAGAAGGAGAAAGCACGCTCGCTGGGCCGCGGCGCAAGGCCGGTCGTCAGCGCCAGAAATCCCGGATCGAGGCGATGCCCTGCGCCCCTACCGCACGCGCATGATTGGCATCGTGGCGGGTCATGCCGCCCAGCGCGAACACCGGCATGCCGGCCGGTTCCACCAGTTGCTGGAAATCGTGCCAGCCCAACGGGGTGGCATCGGGATGCGTGGGCGTGGTGCGCAGTGGCGAGAGCGTGACGAAATCGCAGCCGATGCGCGCCGCCTGTTCGAGCTGAGCGGCATCATGCGTCGAAGCGGAAAGCCACTTGTCCTGAGCCACGGGCCGGCGCTCGAGGGTCATCAGGCGCTCACTGGTCAGATGCACGCCATCGGCGTCGACCTGCTCGAGCGTTTCGGGCTCGGCGTTGAGCAACAGACTAGCGTTGTAGGAATGACACAACGCCAGGGCCTTCTCGGCACGGGTCAGGTAGGCGGCCTCATCCAGTGTCTTGGCGCGCAGCTGCACCAGACGAATCCCGTCTTCCTTCAGCGCCCGTTCCAGCTTGGTCAGAAAGGCCGCGTCATCGGGCTCCTCGGCGGTGATCAGATATTCGGTGGGCAGCATCACCGCACGCAGGATCGGCAAATTGGCAGCGGGGAACGGATAGTTGAAGAGTTCGCCCAGCGGCACCCAGCGCACGGCCTGCCCTTCACGGCCGTAAGGCTCGCCGCCGAAGGCATGCACCTGCCAGACATCGAGCAGGATATGCTTGTCGGCATATTCGTGATGCACACGGATCAGCGGCTGTGCGCGTTCGATGGAGAGCCCGAGCTCTTCGTGGAGTTCACGCTTCAAGGCCTCGAAACCGGTTTCGTAAGGCGCCAGCTTGCCGCCGGGAAACTCCCAGAGCCCACCCTGATCGACCGTCGAAGGCCGCCTGGCCAGCAGGACTTCCCCGCCGTCGTCGCTGAAGATGGCGGCAGCCGCCACGTGCACCCGTCGTTTGATCATGTTGCGCTGTTACCTCTGAACCTTGGCTTTTTTTCGGTACGGGGCGCCGCCATCGGCGCATTTTTGTCAACTTCGATAGTCGGCGTTGATGGAGACATAGTCGTGCGACAGATCGGTCGTCCAGACGGTAGCGGCGGCGTCACCGCGCCCCAGGGCGATCCGGATGGTGATCTCCTCGCGGGCCATTTCGCGACTGCCCGAGGCTTCGGTATAGTCCTCGGCGCGCCCGCCGCCCTCGACCAACCGCACATCGCCCAGGTCGATGGTCACGGCGGAAACATCGAAGTCCTCGACGGGCGCGCGGCCCACGGCGGCGAGAATCCGTCCCCAGTTGGCATCCGATGCGTACAGGGCGGTCTTGACCAGCGGCGAGTGCGCAACGGTGAAGGCGACATCCAGCGCCTCCCGGCGCGACCGGGCCTCACTGACTGCCAGCGTCACGAACTTGGTGGCGCCCTCGCCGTCACGAATGATCGCCTGGGCCAGAGCCAGCATCACCCGATCGAGGGCCTCGCGGAAGTCGGCGATATCCGAGGCTTCGGCCACTTGGGCACTGCGACCGGTCGCCATCAGCAGGCAGGCGTCATTGGTCGAGGTATCGCTGTCGACGGTGATGCAGTTGAAGCTCCGGTCGACCGATTCGCGAAGCAGCGAATCGAGCAGAGTCGGCTCGATCGCCGCATCGGTGGCGACGAAGGCCAGCATGGTCGCCATGTTGGGCTGGATCATGCCCGAGCCCTTGCTGATACCGTTGATGGTCACGGTACGCCCGCCGATCGTGCAGGTGGCCGTGGCGCCCTTGGCGCGGGTGTCGGTGGTCAGGATGCCCTCGCCGGCCCGTTGCCAGGCCTCGGCGCCGTCATCCAGGCCGGCCAGCGCATCAGGCAGCCCCGCCTCCAGGCGCGCCATCGGCAGCGGCTCGCCGATGACGCCCGTGGAAAACGGCAACACGGCCTCGGCGGCGCACCCGGTCAACGTGGCCAGCGCCTGGCAGGTGGCCTCGGCATCGCGCATCCCCCGCTCGCCGGTACCGGCGTTGGCATTGCCGGTATTGATCACCAGATAGCGCGTGCCGGCCTGGCGAAGATGACGCCTGGCGACATGCACCGGTGCCGCGCAGAAGGCATTGCGGGTGAAGACACCCGACACCGAACTGCCTTCCGGCAACTCGATCACCACCAGGTCCCGACGCCCGGGCTTCTTGATCCCGGCTTGCGCCGTGCCGAGCCGAATGCCCTCGATGACCGGCATTTGCGGGAAGACCGCCTCGCCTACCGCCATGCATCTCTCTCCTGAAAAGTCCTGACACGAATCGATAATGGACGGCGCCTGGCACCGCCCGTCAGTCGCGGTTCAGCTCAGCCGACCGTGGCACTGCTTGTACTTCTTGCCGGACCCGCAGGGGCACGGATCGTTACGTCCGACCTTGGGGCCTTCCCGCCGCACCGTCTGTGCCGGGGACGCCTCGGCGTCGTCCGCCGCGTCGCCATCCGCCGCCGCGTCGCCGAGCTCGTCGTGACGCTGGGTGGCCGCGGCCTGTTCGCGCTCCAGGGACTCGCGACGCTGACGCTCGAGCTCCTCGACCTCTTCCTGCCGGCGCACTTGCACGTGACTGAGAATGCGCGTGACGTCGTGCTTGATATTGGCGAGCAGGTTCTGGAACAGCTCGAAGGCCTCGCGCTTGTACTCCTGCTTGGGATTCTTCTGGGCATAGCCGCGCAGGTGGATACCGCGCCGCAGGTGATCCATGGTCTGCAGGTGCTCCTTCCAGCGGGTGTCGAGCACCTGCAGCATGACCTGCTTCTCGAAGCGGCGCATCAGCTCCTCGCCCACTGCCTCGACCTTGGCGGCGTAGATCTCGCGGTGCTGACTCTGCAGGCGTTCCCGCAGCACTTCCTCGTGGAAGTTGTCATCTTCCTCGGCCCACTGCATCAGCGGCACATCGAGATTGAATTCACTCTTGAGGTTCTGCTGAAGCCCGTCGAGATCCCACTGCTCCGGAAGGCTCTGGGGCGGCACATAGGCACTGACGGTCTCGTCGAGCACCTCGTCACGAATGCCGGCGACGTTGTCGGAGACGTCGTCGGCCCCCAGGATGGCGTCACGCTGGTCGTAGATCACGCGACGCTGGTCGTTGGCCACGTCGTCGTATTCGAGCAGTTGCTTGCGGATATCGAAGTTGCGACCTTCGACCTTTTTCTGCGCCCGCTCGACGGCGTTGGATACCATCTTGTGCTCGATCGCCTCGCCGCGCTCGAGACCCAGCGCCTGCATCAGCCGCTGCACACGCTCGGAGCCGAACAGCCGCATCAGATTGTCTTCCAGAGACAGGAAGAAGCGCGTCGAACCGGGATCGCCCTGACGCCCGGCACGACCGCGTAACTGATTGTCGATGCGCCGCGACTCGTGCCGCTCGGAGCCGATCACGTGCAAGCCGCCGGCTTCGAGCACGGCATCGTGACGCTCTTGCCATTCGGCCTTGGCGGCCTCGATCTGGGCCTCGCTGGGGTCGTCCAGCTTGGCGACCTCGGCCTCCCAGTTGCCGCCGAGCACGATGTCGGTACCGCGCCCGGCCATGTTGGTGGCGATGGTCACCGCGCCCGGGCGCCCGGCCTGGGCGATGATCTCCGCCTCGCTCTGGTGCTGCTTGGCGTTGAGCACGTTGTGGGGAATGCCGGCCTGCTTCATCAGCCCCGCCAGCAACTCCGAGGTCTCGATCGAGGCAGTCCCCACCAGGATCGGCCGCCCGGCATCACGCTGGGTCTTGACGTCCTCGATGATCGCCTCGAACTTCTCCTGGGCGGAGAGATAGACCAGATCGTTGTAGTCGACACGGGCGATCGGCTTGTTGGTGGGAATGACCGTGACGTCGAGACCATAGATCTGACGGAACTCGAAGGCCTCGGTATCGGCCGTGCCGGTCATGCCGGAGAGCTTCTCGTAGAGCCGGAAGTAGTTCTGGAAGGTGGTCGAGGCCAGCGTCTGGCTTTCCTTCTGGATGGTGACGCCTTCCTTGGCCTCGACCGCCTGGTGCAGGCCCTCGGACCAGCGACGCCCGGGCATGCTGCGGCCGGTATGCTCGTCGACGATGACCACTTCGCCGTTGTTGACGATGTAGTCGACGTCACGATGGAACAGATGACGGGCACGCAGCGCGGAGTGCATGTGCTGCAGCAATCCCAGATTCTGCGCGGAGTAGAGCGAGTCCTCCTCGGCCAGCAGATCCTGACGGCGCATCAACTCTTCGACCTTGTGATGCCCCGTCTCGGTCAGCTCCACCTGCTTCTGTTTTTCGTCGAGGTTGAAGTCACCGCTTTCCGGATCCTCGGGGTCTTCGCACTGGGTCAGCTCGGTCGCCAGGCGATCGACGACCTTGTAGAGCTCGGTGTTCTCTTCCACGGGCCCCGAGATGATCAGCGGCGTACGCGCCTCGTCGATCAGGATCGAGTCGACCTCGTCGACAATCGCATAATGCAGTTCGCGCTGGACCTTTTCCTCGAGCGAGAAGGCCATGTTGTCGCGCAGGTAATCGAAGCCGTACTCGTTGTTGGTGCCGTAGGTGATGTCGCAGCCATAGGCCTCGCGCTTCTCGTCCGGCGACTGGCCGGAATAGATGACCCCGACCGTGAGACCCAGCGCCTCATAGAGCGGACGCATCCACTCCGCATCGCGCCGGGCCAGATAGTCGTTGACCGTCACCACGTGCACACCGCGACCGGGCAAGGCGTTGAGATAGACCGCCAGGGTCGCCACCAGGGTCTTGCCCTCGCCGGTCTTCATCTCGGCGATGCGTCCGTTGTGCAGCGTCATCCCCCCGATCAACTGCACGTCGAAGTGACGCATGCCCATGATGCGGCGACTGGCCTCGCGTACCGTGGCAAAGGCCTCGGGCAGCAGAAGGTCGAGGGCTTCCCCGTTGCGGAGCCGTTCGCGCAACTGTTCGGTCTGCCCCCGCAGGGCCTCGTCGGAAAGCGCCTGGAGGCTTTCCTCGTGCTTGTTGATGTCACCGACCAGCTTGCCCATCCGCTTGATTTCGCGGTCATTCTTGGAGCCGACCAGCTTGCGTACCAGAGTGTTGATCATGAGGGATTCCGTGTCATCGTGCGTTAACCCGGGCGCCGAGCACCCGGCGAGACTGGCGTGAGCGACGCGATCGCCGCTGTTCGTCACACGAGACGGGGCGGCCCGCGGGGGTTGAGGCTGTCCAGTCCGGTACTGCGCGGTCGCAGGGCCACGCGGGCGTCATGAGCCTGGCTGACGGGGGTCGCCGGGCGACGCCGGCGCGGCGGCAGGCAGCGACGCGCCCGTCGCCGGGCGACACGCCGCGATTCGGCGCGAATCGCGGCCGGCGCCATCAGGCAGATCTGGGTGAGCTGTTCGGCGAAGCGCAGCGCCTCGGCATGGCTCAGCGAGGTCGGCAGCAGACAGCCGACCAACAGCCCGGCGAGCCACCAGCGCGACATGCGCCTGGTGCGCTGTCGGCAGCGGCCGCCGCCGGCCATCGGTGCTGTCAGAGTATCGCTCATGCTGTCGAGGGGCTCCCGGGCATGCTAGATTGCACAGACGATTCGAAGATTCACGGGCAAGCCAATGAGTATAAAGGCTAAGCGTTTTCGCGCCCAGCCCGCGACGCGGTTACTGGACGGCCATTCACGGGGTGCGTCCGAACTGGGCGGATTGATGCGCATGGCCGGACTCATCGAGCAGGCCCAGACGCACCTGCGCGCCCACCTCCCGGAAGACGTGCGCCCGCACCTCTTCGTCGGCGGCTACCGTCAGGGTCGCCTGACACTCATCACCGATGCCGCCGTGTGGCTGACCCGACTGCGCTACGAACAGTCGCGGCTGCTGGCCCTGCTGCACGAGCTGCCGGGCTTCGAGGCGGTGACCGCCCTGAGCTTCAAGGTACGTCCCGTGAATCCGCCGAAGCCTCCCCCCACACAGACCCGCTCGCTCTCCTCCCGTGCTGCCGACGAGATCTCGTCCTGCGCCCGCGACACCGACGACCCCCGCCTCAAACGCGCCCTCGAGCGCCTGGCCTCCCACGCGGAACGCCCGCCCGAGCCCTGACCCCAAGACGAAAAAACGCCAGCCCGGGGGCTGGCGTCGAAGCCTGGCTGAATCGTCTCGACCGGGTCACATGGCCATGGCCGGCGCCGAATAGGAGATCGGGGCCTTCTGGGAAGCGTCCTCGAACGTGACGATTTCCCAGGCATCGGGATTGGCCAGCACGGCCCGGCACAACTGATTGTTGAGCGAGTGACCGGACTTCACGCCACGGAACTCACCGATCAGGCTGTACCCCAACTGGTACAGATCGCCGATGGCGTCGAGAACCTTGTGCTTGACGAACTCGTCTTCGTAGCGCAGACCGCCCTCGTTGAGGATGCGGTATTCATCCACCACGATGGCGTTGTCGAGGCTGCCGCCCAGGGCCAGATTCTGGGAGCGCAGGAACTCGAGATCACGCATGAAGCCAAAGGTGCGCGCCCGCGACACCTCCTTGACGAAGGAGGTGGTCGAGAAATCGACGCTGGCCAGCTGCTTCTGCTGATCGAAGACCGGGTGGTCGAAATCGATGGCGAAGGTGACCTTGAAGCCGTTATGAGGCAGGAACACCGCCTCCTTGTCATCCTCACGAACGACGATCTCGCGCTTGATGCGAATGAACTTCTTCGGCGCCTCCTGCTCGGCGATCCCCGCGGACTGGATCAGGAAGACGAAGGGGCCGGCACTGCCGTCCATGATCGGCACTTCCGGCGCACTGAGCTCGACGAAGGCATTGTCGATGCCCAGGCCGGCGAAAGCCGACATCAGGTGCTCGACGGTCGCCACCTTGACGCCGTTGCTGGACAGGGCAGTGCACAGCTTGGTGTCGGTGACGTTCTCGGCACGCGCCGGAATGCGGACTTCCGGCTCGAGGTCGGTGCGCACGAACACGATACCCGTGTTGGCCGGCGCCGGACGCAAGGTCAGATAGACCTTTTCGCCCGAATGCAGGCCCACGCCGGTGGCGCGCATGGTGTTCTTGAGGGTACGTTGCTTGATCATGGGCAATGGCCAGGCTGTCATGTAAGTTGTCAAACAGTGTTCACTATAACATCGAACATCCGTTTAACCAAAAAAATGTCATCCGGCCATGCCTATGGCGGCCATAGCGGGCCTCAATCGGCCTGACGGCGCAGGAAGGCCGGGATATCGAGATAATCGTCGATTTCCTTGGACTTGCGGCGCTCCTGACGCGCCTTGGCCGCTTCTTCCTGATCGGCCTTCGCCTGCTGACGCATGACGGTTGGCTGCTGCAGCT
The DNA here is from genome assembly GCF_004117855.1 of Modicisalibacter coralii. Lineage (GTDB taxonomy): Bacteria > Pseudomonadota > Gammaproteobacteria > Pseudomonadales > Halomonadaceae > Modicisalibacter > Modicisalibacter coralii. The sequence goes on along the minus strand of NZ_QWBW01000045.1, from coordinate 27,236 downwards.
TGCGGTAGTCGGTCGTCTCGGGACGCGCCACCGCTTCGCGGGCGGCCGGCTTTTCCCGTGCCCCGTCGAGACCCGCGGCAACCACCGTGACGCGCAACTCGTCGGACATCTCCATGTCGATGGCGGTGCCCACCACGATGGTCGCGTCCTGGGAGGCGAATTCCTGGACCGTGGCGCCGACGTCGTTGAACTCGCCGATCGACAGATCCGGCCCCGCCGTGATGTTGACGAGAATGCCGCGCGCGCCGTGCAGATCGATGTCCTCGAGCAGCGGGCTGCGAATCGCCTTCTCGGCGGCCTCGCGGGCGCGATTCTCGCCGACCGCTCCACCGGTCCCCATCATCGCCATGCCCATCTCGGACATCACCGTACGCACGTCGGCGAAGTCGACGTTGATGATACCCGGGCTGGTGATCAGTTCGGCGATCCCCTGCACGGCGCCCAGCAGCACGTCGTTGGCCGCACTGAAGGCCGTCAGCAGGCTGGCGCTCTTGCCCAGCACCGCCAGCAGCTTCTCGTTGGGGATGGTGATCAGCGAATCGACATGCTCGGACAGCTCACGCATGCCCTCCTCGGCGACCCGCATGCGCTTGGGCCCCTCGAAGGGGAAGGGCCGGGTCACCACGGCCACGGTGAGAATGCCCAGTTCCTTGGCCACCTCGGCGACCACGGGCGCCCCGCCGGTGCCGGTGCCCCCGCCCATGCCGGCGGTAATGAAGACCATGTCGGCGCCCTGGAGCAGCTCGGCGATCCGCTCGCGGTCCTCCATCGCCGCCTGGCGACCGACATCGGGGCTGGCCCCGGCGCCGAGCCCCTTGGTGATCTCGCTGCCTAACTGGAGAACGGTCTTCGCGGCGACCCGCTTGAGGGCCTGCGCATCGGTGTTGGCGCAGATGAATTCAACGCCCTCGATGTTGCTCTCGACCATGTGGTTGACGGCGTTGCCGCCCCCGCCACCAACGCCGATCACCTTGATGACAGCGCTGCTGGAAGGTGCATTATCTACCAGTTCGAACATTTGCCCCGTCTCCTGTGGCCACAATGCGGCCTTGTCAGAAATTTCCTTTGAACCAGCCTTTGACCCGATCCAGCGCCGAGATACCGTCCTTGAGACCACGCCGTGAGATTTCCTCTCTACGGGGCTGGGCGGACACGACACGGTTCTCACCATGTTTGGCGTCACGCATTCCGTAGAGTAGCAAACCCACACCCGTGGAATAAATTGGATTGCGTACCACGTCTGCCAGGCCGCGGACGTTCTGCGGACTGGCGATACGCACCGGCATGTGGAAAATTTCTTCCGCGAGCTCGACCACGCCTTCCATGCGCGCCGTGCCCCCGGTCAACACCACGCCTGCCGCCACGAGATCTTCGTAACCGCTGCGCCGCAGTTCCTCACGTACCAGAGTGAACAGTTCCTCGTAGCGTGGCTCGACCACTTCGGCCAGCGACTGACGCGACAAGTCACGCGCCGGCCGGTCCCCCACGCTGGGAACCTTGATCATTTCGTCGCTGGAGGCCAACTGGGTCAAGGCACAGGCATACTTGACCTTGATGTCCTCCGCATACTGGGTCGGCGTACGTAACGCCATGGCGATATCGTTGGTCACCTGATCGCCGGCGATGGGGATCACCGCCGTGTGACGGATGGCCCCTTCGGTGAACACGGCGATGTCGGTGGTGCCGCCACCGATGTCGACCATGCAGACGCCGAGTTCGCGCTCGTCCTCGGTCAGCACGGCGTGGCTCGACGCCAACTGCTCGAGAATGATCGCGTCGACCTCCAGGCCGCAACGCCGTACGCACTTCTCGATATTCTGGACGGCATTGAGCGCCGCGGTGACCAGGTGAACCCGCGCCTCGAGACGCACGCCGGACATCCCCAGCGGCTCGCGAATGCCTTCCTGGGTATCGATGGCGAACTCCTGGGGCAGCACGTGAAGAATACGCTGCCCTTCGGAAATCGCCCGGGCTCGGGCCGAGTCGATGACGCGCTCGATATCCGAGGGTGTCACTTCGCGGTCCTTGATCGCCACCACGCCATCGGAATTCATGGAACTGATATGGCTGCCCGCGATGCCGACATACACCGAATGGATATCGCACCCGGCCATCAACTCCGCTTCCTCCACGGCCCGCTGAATCGACTGGACGGTGGATTCGATGTTGATGACGACGCCTTTCTTCATGCCCCGTGAGGGGTGCGAGCCGATGCCGGCGATTTCCAGCCCACCGTCGTCAGTGGGCTGCCCGACTATCGCGACAACCTTGGATGTTCCGATATCCAGCCCGACCACCATATTGGAAGCATTGGATTGTCCTGCCATGGGTCGGGATCACTCCTCGATCTTCACTGAATTAAGAATCCGTTTATCAGAGCCGATTAAAGACGGGCCGAAGTATAGAAGTTTCATACCGATTTGACAGCGACCCTGTCGAATACCGGGTCAGAATACGGGTATTTTTTTCCGAAAGAAATACCCTCATGCCTTTAACGGCGGGCGATTACTCCGGGAAAGCCGCGTCACTCGAATCACTTTTCGGCCAACTTGCCATCGTTCTCCCCGTGCCAGGCAACGGCAACACCGTTCGGATACCGCAGATCGATGTAGCGAATTCGCGACGCCTGCGAACCCAACTGACGACGCCACGCGGCAATGAATCGGGCCAGACGCTCTTCACGGGCATTGCGCCCCAGCATGACCCACAATCCGTCATTGACCTGGAAGCGCCAGGCGCCCCGATCCTCCAGCCTCAATTGCGTGACCTGCAAGCCCAGGGACTTCAACTGATTCTGCAGGCGATCGTACCAGCCCAGCACCTCCGCGCCGCTGCCAGCCGGCCCCGCCAGGTCGGGCAACGTCTCGTCCACCGCCACGCCGTCACGCTGGAAGGGCTCGCCGCGGGGATTGAGCAACGCCGTATCGTTCCAGCGCGCCACCGGCTGCTGCTCGAAGAGCTCGAACGTCAGGGCATTGGGCCAGTGACGCGAGACACGCACCTCGTCCAGCCACTCGATGTTTCGCGCCCGGTCGCGCAGGGTGTCGAGATTCACCGACAGCCAGGTCTGCCCGCTGACCAGCGGCGCCAGCTTGCCGCGCAGATAGTCGGCGCTGACATGTTCCAGGTCACCGCGAATCGAGACCCGCTCCACCGGACGATCGAGCCACAGCCAGAGTGCGCGGCCGCCGGCGCCAACCAGCACCACCAGCAGGATCACCCCGAGGATCGAACCCCGCGAACCGCTTGCCGCCATGCGACTCAGGGCTCCAGGGTGGTATCGAGAATGCGCAGCACCAGGGCGTCGAAGTCGATGCCCGCATGGGCGGCCGACTGCGGCACCAGACTGTGATCGGTCATCCCCGGCACCGTGTTGACCTCGAGCAGCCAGAAACGGCCCTCGGCGTCGCGCATGACATCGACCCGCCCCCAGCCCCGGCCGCCGATCGCCCGGAAGGCATCGCGACACAGCTCGCCCAGCCGGCGCTCATCGGCCGGAGCCAGCCCGCACGGCAGGTGATAATGGGTCTCGTCGGAGTGGTACTTGGCCTGGTAATCGTAGAAGCCGGTGGGCACCTCGACGCGAATCGCCGGCAGGATGACGTCGCCGAGCAGCGACACGGTATATTCCTCGCCGCGCACGAAGCGCTCGGCCATGACCGCGGCATCGAAACGCGCCGCCTCGCGGTAGGCCGAGGCCAGTTCCTCGAGGCTTTCGACGATGGTGATGCCCAGGGTCGAGCCCTCGTGAACGGGCTTGACCACCAGCGGCAGCCCCAGCCGCTCGACGACACTCGCCCAGTCGGCGTCCGGCCCCAGGGTGATGCTGGCCGGGGTGGGCAGATCCAGCGCATGCCAGAGCTGCTTGGTACGCTGCTTGTCCATGCCCAGCGCGGAGGCCAGGACCCCACTGCCGGTGTAGGGAATCTTCAGCAGCTCCAGGGCGCCCTGCAGGGTGCCGTCCTCGCCGCCTCGGCCGTGCAGCGCGATGAAGACACGCTCCGGGGCCAGCGCCTCGAGTCCGGTCAGGCCGCCGGCGGCGAGATCATAGCCCCGTGCGTCGACCCCACTGCGCTGCAGCGCCGCCAGTACCGCCGCGCCACTGACCAGCGACACCTCGCGTTCCGCGGAATCGCCCCCGTAGAGGACGATGACCCGCCCGTAATCGGCGGCAGACGCCGCTCCCGCTCGACGCTCGACGCTCATAACGCGACCTCCTGCAAGCGAAGATGACTGGCGGCCAGCGCCACCGCAATGCCGCCGATGTCACCGGCCCCCTGGGTGATCAGGATATCGCCATCCTGCAGGACGTTACCCAGCAACCGCGGCAACTGCGCCTTGGTCTCGACGAACAGCGGATCGACCTGACCGCGCTGGCGAATCGAACCGGCCAGACTGCGCCCCTCGGCACCGGGAATCGGCGTCTCGCCGGCACTGTAGACATCGAGCAGCAACAGCGTGTCGACCTCGGAGAGCACGCGCACGAAATCCTCGTAGAGATCGCGGGTCCGCGAGAAACGGTGGGGCTGATAGACCATCACCAGTCGCCGGCGCGGCCAGCCGGCCCGCACCGCGCGAATGATCATCTCCACCTCGCGCGGATGATGGCCATAGTCGTCGACCAGCATGACCTCGCCGCGACCGTCGGGCAAGGCGTACTCGCCATGGACCTGGAAGCGCCGCCCCACTCCAGCGAAACCGGCCAGACCGCGCTGTATCGCTTCGTCGTCGACCCCGGCATCGGTGGCCACGGCGATCGCCGCCAGGGCGTTGAGCGCGTTGTGCTCACCGGGCATCGCCAGCCGGACGGACAGCGGCGCATGGCCCTCGGGGCGCAGCGCGGTGAAGCGGATCTCGCCGGCACTCTGCTCGAAGTCGGCGAGCCGGTAATCCGCATCGGCGTCGAAACCGTAGGTGACGAACTGGCGCTGCACGCGGGGCAGCAGCTCGCGGACATTGGCATCGTCGAGACACAGCACGGCGAGGCCGTAGAACGGCAGATTGTGCAGGAACTCGACGAAGGTGTCCTTGAGCCGGGCGAAGTCGCCGGCATAGGTCGCCATGTGATCGGCGTCGATGTTGGTGACGATCGACACCATCGGCTGCAGGTGCAGGAAGGAGGCATCGGATTCGTCGGCCTCGGCGACCAGCACGTCGCCCTCGCCCAGCCGGGCGTTGGTACCCGCGCTGGTCAGCTTGCCGCCGATCACGAAGGTCGGGTCCAGACCGCCCTCGGCGAGCAGCGTGGCGGTCAGGCTGGTCGTCGTGGTCTTGCCGTGGGTGCCGGCGACGGCGATGCCGTGGCGAAAGCGCATCAGCTCGGCGAGCATCTCGGCGCGGCGCACCACCGGGATGCGATGCTCCCGGGCCCAGGCGATCTCGGGGTTGGTGGTATCGACCGCCGACGAGACCACCACAACGTCGGCGCCCTCGGCATTGGCCTGATCGTGGCCGATGGCGATGCGGATCCCGCAGCCCTCGAGATGCGCCGTCACCGCCGAGGCCTTGAGGTCGCTGCCGCTGACCCGATACCCCTGGTTGGCCAGGACCTCGGCGATGCCGCACATGCCGGCACCGCCGATGCCCACGAAGTGGATACCGCGAATGCGGCGCATGCCCGGCCCCTTGCGCAGCTGGCCGGGAACGGGGGAAAGCTTGCTATCGCTCAAGGGCGGTCTCCATGCAGCCGGCCACCAGGCGCTCGACGGCGTCGAGATGGGCGCGGCCGCGCGCCGCGCTCGCCATGGTGGCAAGAAGGTCGGGATCGAGTACCTCGTCCAGCGTCCGGGCCAGGGACGTGGCACTCAGGGAGGATTGCGGCAGCAGTCGCGCGGCACCGGCATCGACCAGATAACGGGCATTGGTCGTCTGATGGTCGTCGACGGCGTGGGGGTACGGCACCAGCAGCGACGGCTTGGCGGCGGCGGCCAGTTCGCTGACCGTCAGCGCCCCGGACCGGCACACCACCAGATCGGCCCAGTCGTAGGCGGCGGCCATGTCGTCGATGAATTCGCTGACCTCGGCCTCGACCCCCACCGCCGTATAGCCCTGCTCGGTGGCCGCGCGTCGGTCGCGCCCGGCCTGGTGGCGCACCTCGGGCCGCCGCTCGCCGGACAACTGCGCCAGGGCCTCGGGCAACAACTGATTGAGCGCCACCGCGCCCAGCGACCCGCCGACGACCAGCAGGCGCAATCGTCGCCCCTGCATGTCCCCGGCCCGGCGCGGTGATTCGCCGACGCCGGCGATCGCCGCGCGCACCGGGTTGCCGATGACGATCGCCTCGCGCCGGGTCCCGCCCTTGCGAAATGCCCCCGGGAACGCCGCATAGGCCCGGGTGGCCAGGCGCGCCAGCACCTGGTTGGTCAGCCCGGCCACCGCGTTCTGTTCATGAATGATCAGCGCTCGCCGGGTCAGCCAGGCGGCCAGCCCGCCGGGGCCGCTGGCGAACCCCCCCAGCCCGACGACGAGCTGCGGGTCGAAATCACGGATCACCCGCCGCGCCTGGGCGACGGCGCGCATCAGCCGAATCGGGGCCGCCAGCCAGCCCGCCGCGCCGTTGCCACGTAGTCCGGCGATGTCGATCTGATGCAGGGGCAGGTCGGCGGCGGGCACCAGGCGATTCTCGATTCCCCGCGGACTGCCCAGCCATTCCACGCGCACGCCGCGCTCACGCAGCGCGCCGGCCAGCGACAGCGCAGGAATCACGTGCCCGCCGGTACCGCCGGCCATGATCAGGACCCGATCGAGCCGGCCCGAGGCTGCTGCCGGGGAAGCCACTTCCGTTGTCACCGCCTGAGCGCTCCTTGTCAGTCATCGAGCCGCTGACGCGCGGCCCCGTTTGCGGGTATCGAGATCGACGCGAATCAGCAGCGCCACCATCACGCAACTCACCACCAGGCTCGAACCGCCGTAGCTGAGCAGCGGCAGTGTCAGCCCCTTGGTCGGCAGCATGCCGGTACTCACGGCGATGTTGATGAAGGCCTGGGCGCCGAAAACCAGGGCGATACCGTAGCTGAGGTAGGCGCCGAACGGCAATCGTGCCAGCTCGGCACGCCGGCCGATCGCCAGCGCCCGATAGACCAGCAGCGCGAACAGACCGATCACCGCCACCGCCCCCACCAGACCCAGCTCCTCGGCGATCACGGCAAAGACGAAGTCGGTGTGCGCTTCGGGCAGGTAGAAGAGCTTCTGCACGCTGTTGCCCAGCCCCAGCCCGAACCAGTGGCCGCGACCGTAGGCGATCAGCGCCTGGGTCAACTGATAACCGGAATCGTACATGTCCGCCCACGGATTGGCGAAGCTGGTGATGCGTTCCAGGCGATAGGGTTCGGCCACCGCCACGTAGGCGCCCAGCAGGACCACCGCGATCATCAGCAGGATGAAGCGCATCAGGGGCGCCCCGGCCAGCAGCAGCATGCCCATCACGCAGCCGGTCATCACCACCAGCGCACCATAGTCGGGTTCGAGGATCAGCAGGATACCCACCGGCACCAGGATCACCAGCGGCTTGACGAACTCCCACCAGTGGCGACGCACCCCGGGCAGGAAGCGCTCCAGGTAGCCGGCCAGATAGACGATCAGGAACAGCTTGGCGAGCTCCGAGGCCTGGACGTTGACCAGCCCCAGCGGAATCCAGCGCCGGCTGCCGTTGACCTCGGAGCCAATGAAGAGCACCACCACGAGCAGCAGGATCCCCACGATCAGCAGCTTGCCGCCGTTGTCCCGCCACCAGGCCAGCGGCACCTTGATCAAGGGCGTGGCGAGCAGCACCGAGATGACCACGAAGGCCCCATGGCGCAGGCTGAAATAGTAGGGATTGCCGGTCAGGCTGGTGGCGATCTCGGTCGACGCCGAGGTGACCATCACCCAGCCCAGCAGCAGCAGCGACAGCGTGGCGATCAGCAGCCAGCCGTCACACGCCTGGTGGGCCGTCGACAAGCGACGCGACAGGCCGGCGATCATGGTGTCTCCTCCGTGCGCTGCTGCCAGGCCTGCGCCCCGGCGCGGAACGCCTCGCCGCGCGCCTGATAATCGGTGAACTGATCGAGGCTGGCGCAGGCCGGCGACAGCAGGACGCAGTCGCCGGGGCGGGCCAGCGCCGCGGCGCGGTCCATGGCGACGTCGAGATCCGCGCAGCGGGTGACCGGCAGGCTGCCCGTCAGGGTCTCGACCAGCACCGGGGCATCCCGGCCAAAGACGATCGCCTCCCGGGCATAGCGTTGCAACGGGGCCGCCAGCGGCGTGAAATCGGCCCCCTTGCCCAGGCCGCCGCCCAGCCAGATCAAGCGCCCGGCGAGCGTCGGCCCGATGCCGGCGATCGCCGCCAGGGTCGCGCCGACGTTGGTACCCTTGGAGTCGTTGATCCAGCGGACCCCTGCCGCCTCGGCGACCAGCTCGCCGCGATGCGCCAGGCCGGGGAAGCGCGCGAGCACCCGGCGCATGGCGTCCAGCGGAAAGCCCAGGTGCCGGCCCATGGCCAGCGCCGCCAGGGCGTTGGCCTGATTGTGGCGGCCGGCCAGGCGCAGCTCGCCGGTCGGCATCAGTGTACGCTCGCCGTGCATCAGCCAGGCGTCGTCCCCGTCACGCTTGATCCCCCACTCGCCCTCTTGCGGCACTTGAGTGGTGAAACACTCGACCGGCAGTGCCGGATCATCCGGCCAGGTCAGCGGATCCTCGCCATTGACCACCGCATGGCGGGCGCCCCGGAAGATCGCCGCCTTGGCGGCGCGATAGCCGGGCATGTCGCCATGCCGGTCGAGATGATCCTCGGAAAGATTGAGAAAGGCGACGCTCTCCGCCCCCAGCCGGGGCGTGGTCTCGAGCTGGAAGCTCGACAGTTCGAGAACGAACAGCTCGGCATCGGGCCGCTCAACCAGCAGGTCGAGGGCCGCCGTCCCCAGATTGCCGCCGACCGCCACCCGCCGGCCGGCCTCCCGGGCCATCTCGCCGAGCAGTGTGGTCACCGTGGACTTGGCATTGGACCCGGTGATCGCCGCGATCGGTGCTCGACAGGCACGCACGAACAGGGCGATCTCGCCGATCACCCGTGGACCCGCGTCACTCCCCTCGCCAGCGGCCCGCCAGTAATCGGCGATGCCCGGCGTCAGCGGATCGACGCCGGGGCTCAGCACGATCTCCTCGGCGGCGCTGGCATCGACCTCGGTCAACGCCCCGCAGTGCACCGCCACGCCCGGGAAGGCGCGCCGAAAGTCATCGAGTCCCGGCGGCACCGGCCGGGTGTCGGCCACCACGAAGGGCCGACCCAGACGGCTCAGGTGCCGGGCGATCGCCCGGCCCGAGACGCCCAGGCCGACCACCAGCGTGTGACCCCGCGGCACCCTTGTCATCGCCACCCCTCTCGCCTGGTTGGATACGCCAGCGCCGACATGCCGCTCAGCGAATCTTCAGCGTGGACAGGCCCAGCAGCACCAGGACCACGGTGATGATCCAGAAGCGCACGATGACCCGCGGCTCGGGCCAGCCCTTGAGCTCGAAGTGGTGATGCAACGGCGCCATGCGGAAGATGCGCCGCCCGGTCAGCTTGTAGGAGCCCACCTGCAGGATCACCGAGACGGTTTCCATGACGAACACCCCGCCCATCACGAACAGCACGATCTCCTGGCGCACGATGACCGCCACCACGCCCAGTGCGGCCCCCAGCGCCAGGGCGCCGACATCGCCCATGAAGACCTGGGCCGGGTAGGTGTTGAACCACAGGAATCCCAGACCGGCGCCGGCGATGGTGCCGCAGAACACCGCCAGTTCCCCGGCGCCGGGCACCTGGGGGATGTGCAGGTACTCGGCGAAGACGGTATTGCCGCTGGCGTAGGCGAACACCGCCAGCCCCATGGCGACCATCACCGTGGGCATGATCGCCAGCCCGTCGAGACCGTCGGTGAGATTGACCGCGTTCGAACTGCCGACGATCACCAGGTAGGTCAGCACCACGTAGAACAGCCCCAGTTGGATCACCACTTCCTTGAACAGCGGGACGATCAGGCTGGTTTCCACCGGGCTGGCCGCGGTGACATAGAGGAAGACGGCCGCGCCGATGCCCAGCACCGACTGCCAGAAGTACTTCCAGCGCGCCGGCAGGCCACGCGGATTCTTCTCGACGACCTTGCGATAGTCATCGACCCAGCCGATGGCGCCGAAGCCCAGGGTGACGATCAGCACCAGCCATACGTAGTGGTTGGTCAGGTCCCCCCACAGCAGGGTACTGATGGCGATCGCCATCAGGATCATCGCCCCGCCCATGGTCGGCGTGCCGGCCTTCGACAGATGCGACTGGGGGCCGTCGTCGCGCACCGCCTGCCCGATCTGGCGCTCCACCAGGCGGCGGATCACCGTCGGCCCCAGCCACAGGCAGAGCAGCAAGGCGGTCAGCGTACCCAGGATGGTGCGCAGCGTGAGGTAGTTGAAGACCGTAAAGGCGCTTTGGAACTGCGAGAGAAAATCGGCTAGCAACAGCAGCATGTATCGCGATCACCTTGGTGCATCCGCGCGCAGCTCGGCGATGAGTCGTTCCATCCCGGCACTGCGCGACCCCTTGACCAGCACGCTGGCCCCGGGTGGCAGATGGTCGTGGGCATGGCGCAGCAGCGCCTCCCAATCCGTGAAATGACAGCCGGGTTCGCCGAAGGCCCGAGCCGCCGGCTCGGCTTCGGCACCCAGCGTGCCGAGAAAATCGATACCCAGGTCGCGCGCGTGACGGCCGACCTCGGCATGCAGGGCCGCGGAGGCCCCGCCCAGTTCGCCCATCGCGCCCAGGAAGCACCAGCGCGGTGCCGGCAGTTCGGCGAGCACCGCGAGCGCCGCCTTCACGGCCCCCGGGTTGGCGTTATAGGTATCGTCCAGCAAGCGGCGCCCCTGCTTGCCCGGGGTCAGCGACAAGCGCCCCGAGAGCGCCGATGCCTCGGCCAGACCGGCGAGCACGTCCGTCTCGGCCAACCCCAGGGCGAGCGCCGCCGCCGCCGCCGCCAGGGCATTGGCGACGTTGTGGCGCCCCATCAGTGACAGCGGCACCCGGCCCAGCGTGCGCCCGTCATGCACAAGCGAGAAAGCATACCGCCCCAGCGAATCGCAGACCAGATCGACAGCGTTGACCCGTGCCGGTTGCTCGAGGGCAAAGTCCATCACCTCGCGCTCGCCGGCGAGACGTCGCCAGAAGGGATAGAAGGCGTCGTCCCGGTTGAGCACCGCGGTTCCCGACGCCGGCAGCCCGGCGAGGATCTCCGCCTTGGCCTGGGCGATCTGCCCCAGGCCGCCGAACTCGCCGATGTGCGCACCGGTGACGTTGGTGATCACCGCCACCTGGGGGCGAGCCAGGGCCGTCGTCCAGGCGATTTCGCCGAGGTGATTGGCGCCCAGCTCGATCACCGCCTGTCGATGCGCCTCGCTCAGCCCCAGCAGCGTCAGCGGCACGCCGATGTCGTTGTTGAGGTTGCCGCGGGTCGCCAGCGTCTCGCCCCGGCGGCGCAACAGCGCCGCGAGCATCTCCTTGACGGTGGTCTTGCCGCTGTTGCCGGTCACCGCGGCCAGCGGCCCCTGCCAGGCATCGCGCCACGCCTTGGCGAGAACCCCCAGTGCCAGACGGGTATCGGCCACCTCGATCTGCGTCAGCGGGTCGTCGACGCGCCGCGAGACAACCGCGGCCGCAGCCCCCGCCTCGCGCGCCGCCGCCAGGAAGTCGTGACCGTCGAAGCGCTCGCCGCTCAGCGCCACGAACAGGTCGTTCTCGCCCAGCGCCCGGGTATCGGTGTTCACCGCGGCGATCGGCTGGTCCGATACCGGCGCCGGCGCACCCAGCAGCGCCGCCACCTCGGCGAGCGAGGCAAGGCCACAGGGGATCATGTCGCCGCCCCGCGCTGCGCCAGGGCCGCCTCGGCGCGGGCCAGGTCGGAAAAGGGCCAGCGCTTGCCGGCGATCTCCTGATAGTCCTCGTGACCCTTGCCGGCGATCAGGATGACGTCATCGGGGCCGGCTTCGACCACCGCACGCTCGATCGCCGCGCCACGGCCGTCGATGCACCAGGCTCGCTCTCGTGCCGACGCATTCATGCCGTCGAGTATCTGCCGGCGAATGGCCGCCGGCTCCTCGCTGCGCGGGTTGTCGTCGGTGACCACACAGCGGTCGGCGACCGCCCCGGCGGCAGCGCCCATCAGCGCGCGCTTGCCGGTGTCGCGGTCGCCGCCGCAACCGAACAGGCACCACAGGCGACCCGGGGCGGGGGCCGTCGCGTCACCGGGCAGATGGGCGCGCAGCGCCTCGAGGGCATGACGCAACGCCTCGGGGGTATGGGCGTAATCGACCACCACCGTCGGCGCCCCCGGCCGGCTCACGCGTTGCATGCGCCCCGGCACCGGCGCCAGGGAGGCGGCCGCGTCGCACAGTGCGTCGAGGTCTTCACCCAGGCCCAGCAGGGTGGCCATGGCCAGCAGCACGTTGTCCAGATTGAAGCGCCCCATCAGCGCCAGCTCCAGCGCACGTTCGCCGTCCGGGGTGGCAATCAGCGCCCGCTGGCCGTCGGCATGGGGCAGCCAGTCGAGCACGCGCAGCGTGGTCGACTCGGCCTCGCCGGCCGCCAGCACGCGAACCCCCGCCAGCAGCCCCGCCAGCATCAACGGCGCCAGCGGATCGTCGCCGTTGACCACCGCCAGTTCGAGCTCGGGGCGCCGGAACAGGCGCGCCTTGGCGGCGGCGTAGGCGGCCATGCTGCCGTGGTAGTCGAGATGGTCGCGGGTCAGGTTGGTGAAGACCGCGGCGCGCAACGTCGCACCGGCGAGCCGGTCCTGGTCGAGGGCGTGCGAGGAGACCTCGAGCGCCACCCGCTCGACGCCATCGGCTGCCATCGCGCCCAGGGCCGCCTGCAGTTCCAGCGCGCCCGGGGTGGTCTGGCCGCTGTCGACGAGCGCGCCGGGCCGCCCCCAGCCCAGCGTGCCGACGACGCCGGCCGGCCGGCCCAGTGCCTCGGACAGCGCGGCGAGGTAATGGGTGACCGAACTCTTGCCGTTGGTGCCGGTCACCCCGATCAGCGACAGCGTCTCGGGAACGGCGAACAGGGCCCGTCCCAGCGCGCCGAGGGCGTGGCGCAGCTCCGGTAGCCAGACGACGCGCGCCGCGTCGTGTCCCGGCACCTCGGCGAACGCCTCGCGCTCATCGGCATCGGCGAGCACCCACTCGGCGCCGGCGGCCAGGGCGTCGGCGATGAAGCGACGTCCGTCGCTGGCCACGCCGGGCACGGCGATGAAGACCGCCGGGTGCGGGCAACGCCCGATCTCGCGGCTGTCGCGGCTCAGGCACAGCGGGGCATCGTCGCCCAGCGCGGCATCGGGCAGGGAGCACGCGGGCCACAGCGAGGTCACGGCCTCGGCGAGACGCGCCCGTTGGGTGGTGATCACTGGAGGGCCTCCTTCTTGTCGGGCAGGACATCGAGCAGGCGCAGCGCCTTGCCGACCACGCGGGAAAAGACCGGGGCGGCGACCAGGCCGCCGTAGTACTCCTGCCCCTTGGCATTGTCGATCATCACCACGGTGACGATGCGCGGGTCGGACACCGGGGCGATGCCGGCGAACAGCGAGCGGTAGGCGGTGGTCTGGTAGCCGGAGCTTTCCACCTTGCGCACCGTGCCGGTCTTGCCGGCGATCCGGTAGCCGGGAACCATCGCCCGCGAGCCGCCGGCATCGGGCTGAACGATGTGCTCCATCATGCCCAGCAGCTCGTGCGCCACCTTGGGCTTGATGACCGGCTTGCCCCGGGGCGGATCGGCGACCTTGAGCAGCGACGGCGACAGTTCGCGACCGTCATTGGCAATCGCCGTGTAGGCGGTCGCCAGCTGCAGGGCCGACACCGCCACCCCGTAGCCGTAGGCCATGGTCGCCCGCTTGCTGTCCGACCAGTTGTAGGGGGCCGGCAGGCTGCCTTCCGCCTCGCCCGGGAAGCCGGTGCCCGGCGCCTGTCCCAGTCCCAGCGCCTGATAACGATTCCAGATGGTGTCGTCGTCGAGCTGCAGCGCGATGCGGGTCATGCCGATGTTCGACGAGTGCAGCAGGATCCCGGCCGGCTTGAGCTTGCCGTAGTTGCGGAAGTCGTTGATGGTGTAACCGTCGACCCGCATGTAGCCGGGCGAGGTATCGATCACCGTGTCCGGCGAGATCTTGGCGGTCTCCAGCGCCGCCGACATCGCCAGCGGCTTCATCACCGAGCCGGGCTCGAAGGCATCGGTGATGGCCTGGTTGCGCAGCCCGTCGACATCGATGTCGGTGCGGTTGTTGGGGTTGTACGAGGGCGCGTTGGCCATCGCCAGGACCTCGCCGGTGTGCGCGTCCATCATCACCAGCGTGCCGCCGTCGGCGTGATGTTCGTCGACCGCCGCCTTGAGTTCGCGGTAGGCCATGTACTGCAAGCGCAGGTCGATCGACAGGGTCAGGTCGCCGCCCGGCTTGGCCTCCTTGATCAGATGCAGATCGCGCACCAGACGCCCCTTGCGGTCCTTGAGCACGCGCCGCTTGCCCGGCTCGCCGGTGAGATAGCCGTTGTAGGCGAGCTCCATCCCCTCCTGGCCGCGATCGTCGACGTTGGTCACGCCGACCAGCTGCGCGGTGACCTCGCCGGAGGGATAGTAGCGCTTGTATTCGTGCTGCTCGTAGACACCGGGCAGATGCAGGTCGACGATCTTCTGCGCCGCGGCAGGCGTCATTCGCCGACGCAGGTACATGAACTCGTGATCGGCATAGCGCGCGATGCGCGCATTGAGGGCGTCGAGATCGACGCCCAGCGCCTTGGCCAGCACCAGGCGCTGGATGTCGTCCTCGGGCAGCTCCTGAGGGTTGGCCCAGAGACTCACCACCGGGGTCGAGATCGCCAGCGGATCGCCGTTGCGGTCGGTGATCATGCCGCGGTGGGCATCGATCGACTCGACGCGCAGGGTGCGGGCATCGCCCTGGCCCTGAAGGAAGCTGCGATCGAGCACGTTGAGATCGAAGATGCGCCCCACCAGCACCGCCAGGGCACACAGCACCACCCCCACCATGAAGCGATAGCGCCCCGAGCCCATCGGGGCCATCTCGGCACGCGACGGCGACGGTTGCGGACCTCGCGCCTGCGTCATGGTCGGATCACCTCGATATGACTGACATCCGGCACGCGCATCTCGAGCCGCTCGGCGGCGAGACGCTCGATACGCGAGGGGGCCGACCAGGTACTCTCCTCGAGCAGCAACCGCCCCCATTCGGTCTGCAGCTTGTCCTGCTGGGTCTCGAGACGCTGCAGACGCGCATACTGCACGCGGGTGAGATGGGCGCTGGCGATCACTCCCAGGGCGCTGACCAGCACCAGCAGGATCAGCAGCGCCACCAGCCATTGACGCCACCCCGGGCGCCAGGCTGCCGGCCGGCCCGGCGCTGTCTTGTCGGCACCTGCCTGAGTCATGGCGATCCTCAAACGAGTTTGCGGGCAGCTCGCATCACGGCACTGCGGGCGCGGGGATTCTCCGCGATTTCGTCCTCGCCCGGGCGCCGGGCCTTGCCCAGCGTTTCCAGGCGACGCCGCAACTGATCATCCCGGATCGGCATGCCGCGTGGCAAATGGGTATCGCCACGGGCCTGATCGCGCATGAAACGCTTGACGCGGCGATCCTCCAGCGAATGAAAACTGATCACCACCAGATGCCCGCCGGGGGCCAGGGCCTCGAGCGCCGCCTCCAGGGCGGCATCGAGCTCCTCGAGCTCGCGATTGACGTGGATGCGCAGGGCCTGGAAGGCCCGGGTCGCCGGATGCTTGCCCTTCTCCCAGGCCGGGTGAGCGGCCTTGAGCAGCTCGGCGAGCTCGCCGGTGCGCGTCACCGGCGACTCGCGGCGGCGCTCGACGATGGCCCGCGCCATGCGCCGGGCAAAGCGCTCCTCGCCGTAGGTCTTGAAGATCCGCGCGATCTCCTGCTCGCCGGCATGTGCCAGCCAGTCGGCGGCACTCTCGCCGGAGGTGGGATCCATGCGCATGTCCAGCGGCCCGTCGCGCAGGAAGCTGAAACCGCGCTCGGGATCGTCGAGCTGCGGCGACGACACCCCGACGTCGAGCAGCACGCCGGCCAGCCGGCCGTGCACGCCCTGCTCGCGGGCAACCTCGCCGAGCCGGCTGAAGGGGCTCGCGTGAATCGAGAAGCGTGGATCGTCGATGCGCCCGGCCTCGGCCAGCGCCGCCGGATCGCGATCGATGGCCAGCAGACGACCCGCCGGGGCGAGGCGTTCGAGAATCGCCCGGGAGTGGCCGCCGCGGCCGAAGGTGCCGTCGAGATAACAGCCCTCGGGATCGTTGAACAACGCATCGATGGCCCCCTCGAGCAGTACGCTGGCATGGCGATAGGGGGTCGAGGAGGCAGAGCGATGCGGCATGCGATACTCGAAGGCCAAATGTGGAAAGAGGTTGGGAGCCGGCCGGTAAGCCGGGTTCTGTCGCGGACAGTCATTCATCTAGGCCCAGCGTCGCCACTGGGCTCAAGCAACCTACCCGCCCCCACTGCGGGCCACAGCGTCGGGGGCCTATTCGGTCTTGCTCCGGGTGGGGTTTACCGTGCCACGCACTGTTGCCAGGCGCGCGGTGCGCTCTTACCGCACCCTTTCACCCTTGCCGGCAGCTTGCGCTGCTTAGGCGGTCTACTCTCTGCTGCACTTTCCGTCGGCTCGCGCCGCCCAGGGGTTACCTGGCACCCTGCCCTATGGAGCCCGGACTTTCCTCCCCCGGGGTCCGAAAACCCCGGCGGCGACTGTCTGGCCGGCTCCCAAGCGCGCAAGAATAGCAGCGCGGCACGAGCCCCTCAACCGTCGGCCTTGAGCGACAGGGCGAGGTCGTACCAGGCCTTCTTGCGCCCGCCCAGCAACTTGGCGGTCACCGCGGCGGCCTGCTTGACGCCGACCCCTTCGCCGAGCATCGCCGCGAGCACCCGACGCCCCTCGGCCTCGGCGCCGTCGGTATCGGCATCGGTCTGCTCGGCCCCCTCGACCATCACCACGAACTCGCCGCGCGCCTGATCTGGATCGGCTTCCAGCGTCTCGAGCAGGGTATCGGCGCTGCCGTCGAGGAAGGTCTCGAAGGTCTTGGTCAGTTCCCGGGCGAGCACCAGACGCCGGTCGCCGAAGACGGCCGCCAGATCCGAGAGGGTATCGCGGATACGGTGCGGCGATTCGTAGAACACCAGCGTCTCGTCGCGGGTCACCAGCGCCTCGAGCCGGGCGCGTCGCGCCCCGCTCCGGGCCGGCAGAAAGCCGGCGAACAGGAAACGGTCGGTCGGCAGGCCCGAGGCCGAGAGCGCCGCGACCAGCGCACAGGCGCCCGGGACGGGGACCACCCGCGCGCCGCGTTCGCGCAAGGCGCGGACCAGCACGAAGCCGGGATCGGAGATCAAGGGCGTGCCCGCGTCGCTGATCAGGGCGACGTCCTCGCCCGCCTCGAGCCTGGCGAACAGCGGTGCGACGCGACTCGCCTCGTTGTGCTCGTGGAGCGACAGCATCGGACAGTCGATGCCCAGATGGCGCAACAGACGCGACGAGTGCCGGGTGTCCTCGGCGGCGATCAGTGCCACCGAGGCGAGAACGTCACGCGCTCGGGCGGAAAGGTCGCCGAGGTTACCAATCGGCGTGGCCACCACGTACAATGTGCCTTTGCTAGACTCGGTCATGTGTCGTTATCCGAACGTCGTAAGTCATGATCCGCTGCCAGGATGGCACTCGAGTGGCAGACGGCGTGAGCGGCACAGCCGACACTTGGCCGGACTTCGCCTGATACAAGGAATCGAGACGTATGGACAAAACGCTGCGACGCCTGTGCGGCGCCGGCCTTGTCGCACTGCTGATGTCCGGCTGTGCGGGTCAACCCTCCCCGATGGAAGGCGTGCGCGGCGGCCCGGAGCCCGCCGAACTGCTGACCCGGGCCCAGAACCAGAGCGCCTCCGAGGCCGCCCGAACCCGGCTGCAGGCCGCCGACATCCTAGCACGGCGCGGCGATACGGCGCAGGCGCTCGAGGTCGCCGGCGGGATCGACGCGACCCAGCTCGACGCCCAGACGCGGGTCCAGTGGGCGCTGCTGCTCTCGCAACTGGGGCTCGACCAGGAAGACGGCTGGAGCGTGATCCAGGCCACCGCGGTGCTCGACGGCGACGTGTCGATGACCCGCGACCAGACCCTGACCCTGCGCTATCGCCGCGCCCAGGCCCAGGGGCTGATCGGCGAGCCACAGGCCGCCGCCAAGGCGCTGATCGCGCTGCAGCGCGACGACGCCCCCTTCGAGCTCAACGACGCCATCTGGCGCCAGCTCTCGCGCCTGCGCGGCCCGGCGCTCGACGGCGTCGACCAGGGCGACAGCCTGTCGCGTGGCTGGGTCGAGCTGGTCAAGCTGCAGCGCCGCAACGGCGGCGACATCGCCAAGCTGTTCGCGCGTCTCGACCAGTGGCGTTCGAGCTACCCCAATCACCCCGCCGCCCGGCGACTGCCCGGCGACCTGCGCGCCCTGCGCGAGCTGCGGGGGCAGGACGTGCGGCACATCGCCGTGTTCCTGCCCGAGACCGGGCCGCTGGCCAACGTCGCCAGCGCGCTGCGCAAGGGCATCGAAACCCGCCACATGAACGCCCTCGACCAGGGCGAACAGACGCCCCAGCTGACCTTCTACGATTCCAGCGGGGCCAACCTCGACACCCTCTATGCCCAGGCGACCCTGGATGGCGCCCAGGTGGTGCTCGGCCCGCTGGACAAGGACAAGGTCTCGCAGCTCGAACAGCGCGACAGCGTGCCGCTGCCGACCCTGGCCCTGAACTACGGCGTGGCCCCCACCAATCGCGCCGATGGCCTCTTTCAGTACGGCCTCTCGGCGGAAGACGAGGCCCGTCAGGTGGCCCGTCGGGCGCGCCTGGACGGCCATCAGCGGGCCGGCATGCTGACGCCCGACAACGACTGGGGCAGCCGCGTCGGCGCCGCCTTCCGCGACGCCTGGCGCCAGCAGGGCGGCCAGGTCGCCAGCGAGGTCCACTACGACCCCGAGGGCTCGGTGGCCAACGCCGTGCAGCGCCTGCTCGATACCCGCGGCAAGCGGGCCCGCAACGACCTCGACATGCTCTTTTTGCTGGCGCTGCCGCCCTTTGCCCGCCAGGTACCGCCGACACTCGAGTTCTACTACGCGAAGGATCTGCCGATCTACGCCACCTCGCATCTCTACGAGGGGCACCCACAGCCACGCCTCGACCACGACCTGAACGGCGTGCAGTTCGTCGAGATCCCCTGGCAGATACCCGAAGCCGCGGTCGGCGGTGCCGACGCCCTGCCCTACTACGCCAGCTACCGGGAACTCCACGACGGCAGTGATCCGGCGCTGTTCAAGCTCGAGGCGATGGGTGTCGACGCCTTCGAACTGGCCCGCCGGCTGCCCGTGCTCAAGGCCGTGTCCGGCATCGAGATCTTCGGGGCGACCGGCACGCTGAGCGCCGCCGACGACGGACGCATTCACCGCCAGTTGCCCTGGGCCCAGTTCACCGGCGGCGTTCCGCAACCGCCCATGCACCAGGTCGCTGCGCCCGGGCCCGCGGCGCCGGCCTCGTCCACGGAGGATACGAACGAGACCGACGATACCGTCACCCGTCCACTCGACTCGGCGCAGCCGCCCCGTGCCACTGTTTCGCCCTGAGAGCGCCCGCCGGCGCGGCGCCGAGATCGAAGGGGCCACGGCACAGTGGCTGGAGTCCCGCGGGCTCGAATGCGTCGCGCGCAACCAGCACGCCAAGGGCGGCGAGCTCGATCTGGTGATGCGCGATGGCGAGACCCTGGTGTTCGTCGAGGTACGCCATCGTGCCGACGCCCGTCACGGCCATCCGCTCGAGACCATCACTGCCGCCAAGCAGCGCCGCCTGATCAAGGCCGCGCGTTTTTATCTCCAACGCAACGGATTATCATGTCCGTGCCGCTTCGATGTGGTCGGCGTCACCGGCACTCCACCCGATCTGGAGTTCACCTGGATACACGCCGCCTTCGAGGCGTACTGATCGCTACCGGACCCGAATCGACATGGATTTTCAATCGCGCATTCTCGGCCACTTCAACGACAGTATCGACACCAAGACCTATGCCAGCGAAGTGCTGCCGCCTTTCATCGAAGTCGCCAGCCAGATGATGGTCCAGTGCCTGATCCACGAGGGCAAGATCCTCGCCTGCGGCAACGGCGGGAGTGCCGGCGACAGCCAGCATTTCTCGTCGGAGCTGCTCAACCGCTTCGAGCGCGAACGGCCGAGCCTGCCCGCCCTGGCGCTGACCACCGATACCTCGACGCTGACCTCGATCGCCAACGACTACACCTACAATGAAGTGTTCTCCAAGCAGGTCCGCGCGCTGGGCCAGCCCGGCGACATCCTGCTGGCGATCTCGACCAGCGGCAATTCCGCGAACGTCGTCCAGGCCATTCAGGCGGCTCACGACCGCGACATGGCGGTGGTCGCCCTGACCGGACGCGACGGCGGCAACATGGCATCCCTGCTGGGCCAGGACGATTGCGAGATCCGTGTGCCCGCCACGACGACCGCACGCATTCAGGAGGTCCACCTGCTGGTCATCCATTGCCTGTGCGACCTGATCGACGAACAACTTTTCGGCAGCAGCGAGTAATCACGATGATGAAGAAGACAGTGCTAACTCCGGCCCTACTGGCCTTCGCCCTCGGTCTCGGCGGTTGCAGCGTCATCAACAGCGTGGCCACCCCGGCCCCGCAGGGCGAGGACTACAGCACCCGCACGCCGGGCATGAAGGTCGAGGACGAGACCATCGAGTCCAAGATCCAGGAAACCATGGGGCAGACCGATGCCCGCCTGACCGACGCCCGGGTCGGCGTCAACAGCTACAACGGCATCGTGCTGCTGTTCGGCCAGGTACCCAGCCAGGAGCTCAAGGACGAGGCCGAGTCGATCGCCCAGAACACCCGTCAGGTACGCCAGGTCTACAACGAGCTGACCGTGGCCGCCAACCTGCCCATGGGCCAGCGCATGAAGGACAACTGGCTGGAGACCCGCGCCCAGACCGAACTGGCCGCCAACGAGGACATCGACTCACGGCACGTCGAGGTGATCTGCGAGAACGCCACCCTCTATCTGATGGGCATGGTGACCCACGACGAGGCCCAGCGGATCGTCAATCAGGTCTCCGACATCGGCGGCGTGCAGCGCATCGTCAAGATCTTCGAGTACGTCGACTGAACCCGCCAGCCAGGGTGCGGAAACGACGAAGCGGGCGCCCCGGGGCGCCCGCTTCGTATCGCGATGACCGGCTGACGCCGCTTACTTGATGACCCTTAGGGAGGGGCGCCCCTTCTTCTTGCCGCCCTCGGGGTCGTCGTCGCTCCCCGATGTCTCGTCGCCGGCGTCGGCGTTGCCGTCGACGCTCTCCAGGCTCGGCCGGGCCTCGTCGCTCGTCGTGTCTTCCTCGGGTGCCGGCTCGCCCGGCATCACCGGCTCGTGACCGAACACCATCCCCACGCCGTTCTCGCGGGCGTAGAGGGCGATCAGCGCCTCGCAGGGCACGATCACCTGCATGGGCTGGCCGCCGAAGCGGGCGTTGAAGGTAATCGCGTCGTTGGCCATGTTCAACTCGCGGACCGCGCTGGGCGCGACATTGAGCACGATCTGGCCATTCTGCACGAACTGACCCGGCACCTGAACGCCCTCGCGCTCGGCGTCGACGACGATATAGGGCGTGTGATCGTTGTCGAGCAACCACTCATACAAGGCGCGGGCCAGGTAGGGACGGCTGGAGTGCATGCACGGACCCCCTCGGTAAAGCGCGGCCGGCATCAGTGGCGGCCGCGACGGTGAATTCAGGTGCGCATCTCGCGCTCGGTCTCGGTCAGCGAGGCCTTGAAGGCGTCACGCGAGAACAGGCGCTCCATGTAGCTCATCAGCGGCTTGACCTGCTTTTCCGGCAGTTCGATGCCCAACGCCGGCAGGCGCCAGAGCAACGGGGCGATGCAGCAGTCGACCAGCGAGAACTCCTCGCTCATGAAGAACGGCATGTCCTCGAAGATGGGGGTGATACCGACGATGCTCTCGCGCAGCTCCTTGCGGGCCCGGTCCACCTCCTTCTTGTTGCCGGCGACGATCTCCTCGACCAGCGGGCACCACTCGCGCTCGATGCGATGCATCCACAGGCGGCTCTGGGCGCGCGCCACCGGGTAGACCGGCAACAGCGGCGGATGCGGGAAGCGCTCGTCGAGATACTCCATCATCACCTTGGATTCGTAGAGCACCAGCTCACGATCCAGGAGTGTCGGCACGCTGTTATAGGGGTTGAGATCCGCCAGCTCGGCGGGACGGTTGTCCTCGTCGGCTTCGATGATGTCCACGGCGACACCCTTCTCGGCCAGCACGATACGCACGCGATGACTGTAATGATCATCGCTGCCGGAGTAGAAGGTCATGGACGACCGCTTGGCCACTACACCCATGTAACAGTTCCTCGCATCAGTTCGAGCCCGAATGATAACACGACAAACCGCGACCGAGAGACCGTTTAGCGCACTCGCGCCGACCCGCCGATGGCACCATCAGTGGACATCGCGCCAGTACTCGCGCTTGAGCAGATAGGCGATCAGGGCGAAGACGGCGAGGAAGATCAGTACGCGCGGCGCGATCGCCTCGGCCTGCAGCCGCGCCGGCTCGCCGACGTAGGCCAGGAAGTTGGTCAGGTCCCACATCGCCCGGTCGAACGCCGCCGATGACAGCCTCCCCGGGGTCACGATCTCGAGCGTCCGGCACGGCCGATGATGGCCCGGATCGCGGCCCCCACCAGCCCGCCCGGCGTCTTCGCAGACCGGTTCCTGAACGCCCTGCAGGGGCTCCAGGACGTTGGGCATCGCCACTCCCGGAAACACTGTATTGTTGACGCCCCACGGCCGCTCGGGGTCGCGATAGAAGCTGTGCAGGTAGGTGTAGATCCAGTCGGTGCCGCGCAGGCGCGCCTCGAGCGTCAGGTCGGGCGGCGCCACCCCGAACCAGGCCTCGCCGTCATCAGGCGCCATGCCGGTACGGATGGGGTCGTTGAAGTCCAGCGATTCGGGGAAGATCAGGTTCTTCTCGAGCCGATCGCGGGGGATCCCCAGATCGCGGGCGGCGCGACTGAAGCGCTGGTACTGCAGGGAGTGGCATCCGGCGCATTCATCGATGAACAGCACCATTCCGCGTTGCAACGAGGCCTTGTCGTGCAGGTCGGGCGTCATCGCATCGAGCGCCGCCCCGCCGTCTTCCGCCGCCCAGCCGACGAGCGGCAACAGGGCCAGGAGCCAGGCAAACAGATGGCGCCTCATCGTCCCGTCACCCTGTCGGGCACGGGCCGCGTCGCCTCGAGGCGGGTATAGAACGGCATGGCGAGGAAAAAGGCGAAATACACCCCCGTGCATACCTGCGCGATCACGGTGCGCACACCGGTGGGCGGCATCGTGCCCAGCACGCCGAGGGTCACGAAGGCCCCGACGAACACGGTCAGCATGATCCGCGAAACCCGGCCCTTGTAGCGCATCGAGCGCACCGGACTGCGATCCAGCCACGGCAGCACGAAGAGAATCGCGATCGCCAGCCCCATCGTCACCACGCCCCAGAACGTCGAGTCCAGGCCCAGCAGGTCGAAGGTCACCGCCCGCAACATGGCGTAGAACGGCGTGAAGTACCACACCGGGGCGATGTGCGCGGGTGTCTCCAGGGCGTTGGCAGGTGCGAAGTTGGGCGACTCGAGAAAGTAGCCGCCGCCTTCGGGAAAGTAGAACACCACGGTGCAGAACACGCACAGGAAGACTGCGACGCCGACCAGGTCCTTCACCGTGTAGTAGGGGTGAAAGGGAATGCCGTCGAGCGGTTTGCCCTGCGCGTCGGTGCGGGCCTTGATCTCGATGCCGTCGGGGTTGTTCGAGCCCACTTCGTGCAGGGCCACCAGATGCAGGGCCACCAGGCCGAGAATCCCGATCGGCAGCGCCACCACGTGCAGGGCGAAGAAGCGGTTGAGGGTGACCCCCGAGACCAGATAGTCGCCGCGGATCCACTGCGCCAGGTCGGGGCCGATGCCGGGGATCGCCGAAAACAGCGAGATGATCACCTGCGCGCCCCAGTACGACATCTGCCCCCAGGGCAGCAGATAGCCCATGAAGGCCTCCGCCATCAGCGCCAGGTAGAGGGCCATGCCGAACAGCCAGATCAGTTCCCGCGGCGCCTTGTAGGAGCCGTAGAGCAACCCGCGAAACATGTGCAGATAGATCACCACGAAGAACGCCGAGGCCCCGGTGGAGTGCAGGTAGCGGATCAACCAGCCGTAGTTCACGTCGCGCATGATGTACTCGATCGACGCGAACGCCCCCTCCGCCGTCGGCGTATAGCTCATGGTCAGCCAGATGCCGGTGAGCAGCTGATTGGCCAGCACCAGCAGTGCCAGCGAGCCGAAGACGTACCAGACGTTGAGGTTCTTCGGCACGTAATAGCGACTGAGATGATGCTGCCACAGCCGCGACGCCGGGAAGCGCTTATCCACCCAGCGCATCAGCGTGCGCCGCGACCTGGCGCGATCGGGATCAGCCATCGGCCACCTCCGGGTCCTCGCCGATCACGACGACGCTGTCGCGCTCGTAACGGTGCGGCGGCACCTCCAGGTTCAAGGGCGCCGGGACGTTGGTGAAGACCCGCCCGGCGAGGTCGAACTTGGAACCATGACAGGGGCAGAAATACCCGCCCGGCCAGTCGCTGCCGAAGGCCGGCTGGCCGGGCTCGGGACGGTAGACCGGCGAGCAGCCCAGGTGCGTGCAGATCCCCACCAGCACCCCGATCTCGGGCTTGATCGCGCGCAGCGGCCCGTCGGCGTAGGGCGGCTGTTGAGGCGTCCGTGACTCGGGGTCACGCAAGCGGTCGGGATCGAAGCCACGCGTGCGCTCGATCATCGCCGGCGTGCGGTGAACGAGCCACACCGGACGCCCGCGCCACGCCACGGTGACCTGCTGGCCGGGCGCCAGCTTGGCGATGTCGACCCGCACCGGGGCACCCGCCGCCAGSGCCCGGGCGCTGGGCTGCCAGGAGGCCACGAAAGGCACCGCCGCGCCCATGGCCCCCACCGCCCCCATCACGCCGGTCGCGCCGACCAGAAAGCGTCGCCGCCCCCGGTTCACCCGCCGCTCCGTCATTGTCGACTCCTTCCCCTGTTGCCTCCCCGATCACTGGCACCATGCGCCCCCGGGACAAGTGAACGGCACGGCCAGGTCATGCACAACCCGTGTGCCTCGCCCCATTCTACCCCGACAACGAAAAACGCCCAGGCTCGACGAGCCTGGGCGTTTCGCGGCAGGAGCCGGCGTCGCGTTAACGCTTGGAGAACTGCGGACGACGACGTGCCTTGCGCAGACCCACCTTCTTGCGCTCGACTTCGCGCGCGTCGCGGGTCACATAGCCAGCTTCACGCAGCGGCTTGCGGAATTCTTCGTTGTAGCTGATCAGCGCCCGGGTGATACCGTGGCGAATCGCGCCGGCCTGGGCCGAACCGCCGCCGCCGGCGACCGTGATGTAGGCGTCGAACTGCTCGCCGGTCTGGGTCAGCTCGAGCGGCTGACGCACCACCATCTGTGCGGTGACGCGACCGAAGTACTCGCCCAGCTCGCGGTTGTTGACGGTGATCTTGCCGGTGCCCGGCTTGAGGAATACGCGGGCCGTGGAGGTCTTGCGACGACCGGTACCGTAATACTGCTGTGACATGGCGTAATATCCCTTAGATGTTCAGTTCTTGCGGCTGCTGCGCGGCGTGCGGATGCTCGGCACCGGCATAGACCTTGAGCTTGGTGTACATGGCACGACCCAGCGGACCCTTCGGCAGCATGCCCTTGACGGCGGCTTCGATGACACGCTCCGGCGCGTAGTCGATCATCTGCTCGAAGTTCATGGAGCGCAGGCCGCCCGGATAACCGGTGTGGCGGTAGTAGTTCTTCGCCTGGGCCTTGTTGCCGGTCACGCGAACCTTCTCGGCGTTGACCACGACGATGTAGTCGCCGGTGTCGACGTGCGGCGTGTATTCGGGCTTGTGCTTGCCACGCAGGCGGCGAGCGATTTCGGTGGCCAGTCGGCCGAGCGTCTTGTCCGCGGCGTCGACGACATACCAGTCGCGCTTGACGGACTGCGGCTTAGCACTGAACGTCTTCATGGATTGAATCACCAATTGCTGTATTGGGCCTCGCGCGTGAGCGCTCGACCATCCCTATTTTTCTTGGTTGTCGTCGCCCACGGGCGCGACAACGTTCGAGCGAGCGCGCATTGTACATGCTCTGCCCGCTCAGGTTAAGAGCCATTATCACGGTTTGTGGGCCAGCGCCAGGTACTCCCGCGACTGCATCTCCTGGAGCCGCGACAGGGTGCGCTCGAACTCGAAGGTCAGGCTGCCTTCCGGGTACAGCGACTCGATGGGCACCGCCGCCGACATCAGCAGCTTCACCCCCCGGTCGTAGAACTCGTCGACCAGATTGATGAAGCGCCGCGCCTGGTCCTCGCTGGTCCGCCCCATCTGCGGCACATCGGCCAACAGCACGGTGTGGAATTCGCGGGCCAGCTCGATGTAGTCGTTCTGGCTGCGCGGCCCGTCACAGAGCGTGGCGAAATCGAACCACACGACGTCCTCGTACAGCCGCCGCGCGGTGAGCACGCGGTGATTGATCTCGATGGGCACGTCACTTTCGCCCTCGGCCCCGGCGACCTCGCGAAAGCTGCGCGCCAGATGGCGTTCGGCCTCGTCTCCCAGCGGCGTATGGAAGAGGGTCACGTGCTCGAGCGCGCGCAGCCGGTAGTCAATCCCCGAATCGACGTTGACCACCTCGCAGTGACGCTCGAGCAGATCGATCGCCGGCAGGAAACGGGCCCGCTGCAGGCCGTCCTTGTACAGCTCCCCGGGGACGATGTTGGAGGTGGCGACCAGCACCACGCCCCGGGCGAACAGCGCCTCGAGCAGATTGGCGAGAATCATCGCATCGGTGATGTCCTTGACGAAGAACTCGTCGAAGCAGATGACCCGGGCCTCGCTGGCGAACTTGCCGGCGATCAGGGTCAGCGGATTCTTCTCGCCCTTGTAATGCTCGAGTTCGTTGTGGACGCGCTGCATGAAGCGATGGAAATGCGTGCGCATCTTGTCCGGGAACGGCAGTGTCTCGTAGAAGGTGTCGACCAGGTAGGTCTTGCCGCGCCCCACCCCACCCCAGAAGTAGAG
>NZ_QWBW01000044.1 GCF_004117855.1 Modicisalibacter coralii | reverse complement strand
CACCCCACCCCAGAAGTAGAGCCCCCGAACATCAGGCACCTCAGCGCGCGGCGGCGTTTCCTCCCGCTTGCCGAACAACCGCGCGACCCGCGATTTCAGGCCGTGGTCCGCACTCGCCGGCGCCAGCGCGCGGCGCGGGGTGTTGATCAGCTCGTCATGCAGGCGCTGGAGATGCTCGACGGCGCGCTCCTGCGCGGCATCGTACTGGAAACCCTCGCGCTGCAGGTCGGCACGATAGCGCTCGAGCGGCGTGCGCGTCCCGGCAGCCTGGCCGGCGGATGAAGTCGATGTGGGCGCTGACATGAGCGTCGAAAGATCCTCGGGCTGCGATCGATGAGCCGGCCATTATACGCACCGGGGGCGTTTCTCGCATGGGCCCGGGTCGCATGCGTTGACCGCGATCCAGCCCTGCCCCGTATAATGAACCCGCCCGGGCGCCCAGCCGCGCCCGAGGGTTGCCATCGTCGCCGGCGTGGCAGTGAGAGCAAACAAGGGGAACGACGTGTACCAAGGTAACATCGACTGGATCCTGGCCATCGCCAGCTTTCTAGCCGGCATCGGCGTCGGCGCACTGGGCTACCATCTGCTCAACGCCAACGTCGCGCGCAATCAGAAGACGCGCCAGCGCCTGGCCGAGACCGAACTGGAACTCAACCAGATGAAGGGCAGCCTCAACGACCATTTCGCCCGGGCCGCCGATCTCGTCACCAGCATCCAGCGCCAGAGCCACGAGCTCGAGCAGCAACTCGCCCAGGGCGCCGAGCGTCTCTGCGACGATCAGCAGCTCAAGCGCCGCCTCGCCGGTCAGGGCGACACCACCAGCGACGACGAGTCGTCGCCCGCCACCCCACGCGACTATGCGGACGACGGCCGCGGCACCCTCTCCGAGGATTTCGGCCTGCAGCGCAAGCACGAGACCGCCACCACCGAGCCCCCGGTTCGCTACTGATCCCGGCGCCTCGTGGGCGCCGGCTCATGCCGGATTGTCGATGTCCACGAAGCGGTGCTCGATGCCCAGCTCCTCGGCGAGCCTCGCCCCCAGCGCCTGAACGCCGTAACGCTCGGTGGCGTGGTGGCCGGCCGCGAAGTAGCTGATGCCCATCTCGCGGGCCTGATGCGTGGTCCGCTCGGAGATCTCGCCGGAGATGAAGGCGTCCGCGCCGGCCTCGGCGGCCGAGGCGATCATGTCCTGGGCGCCCCCCGTGCACCAGGCGATTCGCCGGATCGCCCGCTCGTGGCCCTGCACGGTGGTCGGCGCCCGTCCCAGCACGGCCTCCAGATACCGCGCCATGGCCGGCGTGTCCCGCGGTTCGGCGGGCTCGCCCAGCCAGAGCAGGCCCTCGCCGAGTTCGCCGTCGGCACAGGCCGTCGCCCGCAGCCCCAGCCTGTCGCCGAGACAGGCGTTGTTGCCCAGCGTGGCGTGGGCGTCGAGCGGCAGATGATAGGCCAGCAGATTGATGTCGTGCCTGAGGAGCGTGGCCAGGCGACGCTGTTTCATGCCGGTGATCGCCACCGGCTCGTTCTTCCAGAAGTAGCCGTGGTGGACGAGGATCAGGTCGGCCTCCCAGGCCACCGCCTCGTCGAGCAGCGCCTGACAGGCCGTGACCCCGCTGAGCACGCGCTGCACCCGCTCGCGCCCGGCGACCTGCAGCCCGTTGAGGGTGTAGTCCTTGAAGCGATCCGGGTGGAGCAGTTGCGTACAGGCGTCGACCAGCCGGTCACGTGCGATCATGGTTCCTCCAGGCATTCGGCCAGTGGCAGTGATACAATGCCGCCATTGTAATGGCTGCACCCGTCGGCTTCGAGAAACGCGGCGCTGGCGGCCCCCTGTTTCAAGGATTCTTCATGCGTCGCTTCGTGATGCCCCTCGTCTGGCCGGTGATCACCGGTGTGCTGCTGGCCATCGTCCTGCTCCACGAGTTTCCGCAACTGCTCGGCACCCCGTCGTCCTCGCCATCCGCGACGAAAGAGACCAAGAGCGACACGCGCGATCCCGCCGCCGCGCCGGTCGCCGACGTCGACGTCTCGCGCCCCGCCCCGCAACTGCGCGAGGCCGCCCCCCTGCAGCGCGGCGACGGCCCGGTCAGCTATGCCGACGCCGTCGAGCAGGCCGCTCCGGCAGTGGTCAACGTCTACTCCTCGCGGGTCGTCGAACGCGAACAGCACCCGCTGATGTCCGACCCCTTCTTCCGGCAGTTCTTCGGCGAGAACATGCCACGGCGCCAGCGCCTGCTGTCGAGCCTCGGCTCCGGGGTGATCGTCAGCGAAGAGGGCTACGTACTGACCAACAACCACGTCATCCAGGGCGCCGACCAGATCCAGGTCGCGCTGCGCGACGGCCGTGAAACCCTGGCCACGCTGATCGGCACCGACCCCGAAAGCGACCTGGCGGTGCTCAAGATCGACCTCGACGACCTGCCGGTGATCCGCATGGCCGACTCCGAGCGCATCGCGGTGGGCGACATCAGTCTGGCGATCGGCAACCCCTTCGGGGTCGGCCAGACCGTGACCATGGGCATCATCAGCGCCACCGGCCGCAACCACCTGGGCCTGTCCGCCTACGAGGATTTCATCCAGACCGACGCGGCGATCAACCCCGGCAATTCCGGCGGCGCCCTGGTCAATGCCGACGGCGCCCTGGAGGGCATCAACACCGCGATCTTCTCGCGTTCGGGAGGCTCCCAGGGTATCGGCTTCGCCATCCCCACCAATCTCGCCCGGGAGATTCTCAAGCAGATCATCCAGCATGGCCGGGTGATCCGCGGCTGGCTGGGCATCGAGGTGCAGGAGATCACCGCCAATCTGGCCACCTCGTTCGGTCTCAAGGCGGCCCAGGGCGTGGTGATCTCCAGCGTGTTTCCCGGCGGACCGGGGGACAAGGCGGGCCTGCAACCCGGCGACGTGATGACCACCATCGACGGCAAGCCGATCATCGACCCCCGTGCGGCCATGGCCGACATCGCCGAGGTCAAGCCCGGCGCCAGCCTGCCGGTGACGATCATCCGCGGTGGCGAACGCAAGCAGGTCGACATCCAGGTCGGCGAACGGCCGACGCCGGGCAGTCCCGGCAATCCCGCCTGACACGAAAACGCCGGGCCCGGGCCCGGCGTTGCGATCACCACACACCCCTGCCTGCCGATCAGGTCTTCGGCACGATGCGGTTCTCCGCGGAGCGCGCGTGGGCGGTCAGCGATTCGCCGCGTGCCAGCACCGAGGCCGTGCGCCCCAGCGCCGACGCCCCCTCGGCGGAACAGTGGATGATCGACGAGCGCTTCTGGAAGTCGTAGACGCCCAGCGGCGACGAGAAACGCGCGGTGCCGGAGGTGGGCAGCACGTGATTGGGACCGGCGCAGTAATCGCCCAGCGCCTCGGCGGTGTAGCGTCCCATGAAGACCGCCCCGGCGTGACGCACCTGCGGCAGCAACGCGTCGGGATCCTCGACCGACAGCTCGAGGTGTTCCGGGGCGATGCGATTGACCAGCGCCAGGGCCTCGTCGCGATCCCGGCAGCGGATCAAGGCGCCGCGCGACTCCAGCGAGGCACGCACGATCGGCGCACGCTCCAGGGTCGGCAACAGCCGCTCGATCGCCGCCTCGACGGCGTCCAGGTGGGCGTCGTCCCAGCTCAGCAGTATCGCCTGGGCGTCCTCGTCGTGTTCGGCCTGGGAAAACAGGTCCATCGCCAGCCACTCGGGATCGGTGCCGCCGTCGGAGACCACCAGGATCTCGGACGGCCCGGCGATCATGTCGATACCCACCTGGCCGAATACCGCCCGCTTGGCGGTGGCGACGTAGATGTTGCCCGGACCGACGATCTTGTCGACCCGCGGCACGCTCTCGGTGCCGTAGGCCAGCGCCGCCACCGCCTGGGCGCCGCCCAGGGTGAAGACCTTGTCGACCCCGGCCAGGTGCGCCGCGGCGAGAACCAGTTCGTTGACCACGCCGTCCGGCGTCGGTACCACCATGACGATCTCGCGCACCCCGGCGACATGCGCCGGGATCGCGTTCATCAGCACCGACGAGGGATAGGCGGCCTTGCCGCCCGGTACATAGATGCCGGCACGGTCCAGCGGCGTGATCTGCTGGCCCAGCACGCTGCCGTCGGCCTCGGTGTAGCGCCACGATTCGGGCTTCTGATGCTGATGGTAGGTGCGGATGCGCTCGGCGGCATGGCTCAGCGCCTCGCGCTGCTCGTCGGGCAGCCCGGCATAGGCCTCGGCCAGGCGTTCGGCGCTGAGGGTCAGCGCCGCCATGTCGCTCACCGACAGACGGTCCAGGCGCCCGGTCAGCTCGACCAGCGCGGCATCGCCGCGTTCGCGCACGGCGGCGATGATCTCCGCCACCCGCTGCTGGACCTCGGCATCGGAGACGCCCTCCCAGTCCAGCAGCGCCCCCAGCAACGCCTCGAAGTCGGCATCGCGGGTGTCCAGGCGGGGCATGGTGAAATTCGGTACTGCACTCTCGGCCATCGTGGCGGGTCCTCTCATGACGAACCGTTGGCGGCGCTGGCTCAACCGGCGGGCGTGGCGCTGCGCGCCGTCACGGCACTGCGCAGGCGCTCGATCAACGGCTTCAGGTGCTCGTGCTTCATGGTCATCGCGGCCTTGTTGACCACCAGCCGGGTGCTGATCTCGGCGATCAGCTCGCGGGGTTCCATGCCATTGGCCCGCAGGGTGTTGCCGGTATCGACGATGTCGACGATCTCATCGGCCAGGTTCATCAGCGGGGCCAGTTCCATGGCGCCATAGAGCTTGATCACCTCGGCCTGGATGCCCTGCTCGGCATAGTAGCGCCGCGCGACATTGACGAACTTGGTCGCCACCCGGCGCCGTGCCTGTACCGGCGGCGCGCCGACCACGCCGGCGGTCATCAGCCGGCAGCGGGCGATCTCCAGGTCCAGCGGCTCGTAGAGCCCCTCGGCCCCGTGCTCGAGCAGCACGTCCTTGCCGGCCACGCCCAGGTCGGCAGCGCCCATCTGCACATAGGTGGGCACGTCGGTGGCCCGGATCACCACCAGCTTGACGTTGGCCAGATTGGTATCGAACAACAGCTTGCGGCTCTTGCCCAGGTCCTCGACCGGCTCGATGCCGGCGTCGGCGAGCAACGGCAGGGTTTCCTCGAGAATTCGGCCCTTCGACAGGGCGACGATCAATTGCTTCGACATTGCGACAACCGCGTTTGTTGGGAAGTTCTGACCCGGCTGGCGTCATCGGACGTCAGCCGGGCCGCCCCGCTGCCTCAGTGGCCGGGCACGCGCCGGATCCGGGCACCCAGGAGCTGGAGCTTCTCCTCGATGCACTCGTAGCCGCGATCGATGTGATAGATACGATCGACCAGCGTCTCGCCCTCGGCGATCATCGCCGCCACCACCAGGCTGGCCGAGGCGCGCAGGTCGGTGGCCATCACCGGCGCCCCCGACAGCCGCTCGACGCCGGTCACCACCGCGGTGTTGCCCTCCAGGGCGATGTCCGCACCCATCCGCTTGAGCTCCTGGACGTGCATGAAGCGGTTCTCGAAGATCGTCTCGACGACGCGACCGGTGCCCTGGGCGACGCTGTTGAGCGCCACGAACTGGGCCTGCATGTCGGTGGGGAACGCCGGATAGGGCGCGGTGCGCACGCTGACCGCGCGCGGCCGGCGCCCCTGCATGTCGAGCTCGATCCAGTCCGCTTCATGGCGAACCATGCCGCCGGCCTCCTCGAGCTTGGCGAGTACCGCCTCGAGGATATCGGCGCGGGTGTTGCGCACCCGCACGTGGCCGCCGGTGGCCGCCGCGGCGACCAGGAAGGTGCCGGTCTCGATGCGGTCGGGCATCACCTCGTAGTGACAACCGTGCAACCGCTCGACGCCCTCGACGACGATGGTGTCGGTGCCGTGTCCGCGAATCCTGGCGCCCATCTTGATCAGGCACTCGGCCAGATCCACCACCTCGGGCTCGCGGGCGGCATTCTCGAGCAGCGTCGTGCCCTCGGCCAGCGCCGCCGCCATCAGCAGGTTCTCGGTGCCGGTCACCGTCACGGTATCGAAGATGATCGTCGCGCCCGTCAGGCGGCCATCCACCCGCGCGCGAATGTAGCCATTCTCGACGCGAATGTCGGCGCCCATCGCCTTGAGCCCCTGAATGTGCAGGTCGACGGGGCGGGTGCCGATGGCGCAGCCGCCGGGCAACGAGACATCGGCCTTGCCGAAGTGCGCCAGCAGCGGACCGAGCACCAGGATCGAGGCGCGCATCTTCTTGACCAGCTCGTAGGGCGCATGGCTGTCGCGAACCTGGGAGCCATCCAGCTGAATGGTCATCTTTTCACCCATCACCGGCTCGACGCCCATGTGGGCGAGCAACTCCAGCGTGGTGGTGATGTCCTGCAGGTGCGGCAGGTTGCCGATGGTGACGGGCTCGTCGGCGAGCAGCGTGGCCGCCAGGATCGGCAATGCCGAGTTCTTGGCCCCGCTCGCCCAGACCTCACCCTCGAGCGGGCCGTTGCCGGTGATGATCAGCTTGTCCATGCGTGGAGGTCACTCAGTGCGGGGGTTCTCGGGCGCCGCCTGCCATTGCGTCGGCGTGTAGGTCTTGATGCTCACGGCGTGCAACGCGCCGCTGGCGATCTCGTCGGAAAGCGCCGAGTAGATCAGTTGCTGACGCTTGACCGGGCCGAGTCCGTCGAAGACATCGCCCACGGCGATGACCTGGAAGTTGCAGCCTTCGCCCTGGATATGGAACTCGCAACCGTCGATGCGCGCTTCGAGCAGCTCCTTGACGTCGTTGGGTTGCATGGGTCGTGACGACTCCTGTCGAAAGAATGGGGCCCGTCACCGGATGCCGGCAACGGGCTCAGGATCAATGACCGCCCATGGTAATGAAAAGCGCCGTCGATGGCGATGGGAAAGCCGTCAGGTGGGCTTCTCGAGGTGGGGAAAGAGCAGATCGAGGCCGGCCATGTCGGTCAGCCTCGCCAGTGGCGCCGAGAGCCGTACCGTCGTCACCTCGAGCTGCTGGCGTCGCGCGCAGCGCAGCCACTCGAGGACGACACTGATCGCCGCGCTGCTGACCCGGCTGACGCCGCACAGATCGAAGCACACCGCACTGCCCGGCGGGCGCGCCTCCAGCCACTCGCAGCCCCGGGCGGCGAGCGCCGCGGCGACCTCGAAGTCGGCGTCGCCGCTGGCGGCCAGGGTGGCGCTCTCCTCGTCGACCTCGAGGCGCGCCTCGGGCTGGTCGAGGAGTCGTTTCACCCCTGACTCCCCTTTTCCAGCTCGTCGGTCCCCACGTTCGGCGACCAGCCGTCGATCACCGCGTCGTAATCGCGGTTGTTATCGCGCATCGCCTGATCGAACTGGTTGCGGAACGTCAGCCCCAGGTTGATGCCGTTGACGATCACGTTGACGACCTTCCACTGACCGTCGTCGAGCCGCAGCGTGTAGCTCACCGGATAGACCTTGCCATCCTCGGCGACCACTTCCATGTCGACGCTCGCCTGATCGTCGTAGCGGCCGCTCGAGCCATCGAGCACGCGCAGGTCGCGATAGTCGAAGGTCACCAGCCCCTTGGCGTAGGTATCGATCAGCGTCTGGCGGAAGGTATCGGCGAACCGCGAACGCTGCGCCGGGGTGGCAGCGCGGAAATAGCGCCCCATCACGCTGGCGGCGATGTAGTGGAAGTCGGCGATGTCCTTGAGACTGTTGTCGACCAGCGATTCCAGCTCGCCGGGATGCTGGGCGTAGTAGTCCTTGCGCCCCTCGATCTTGCCCATCAGCTCGTTGACGCTGTTGCGGATCAACTGCTCGGGGCTCTGCTGGGGCGTCTGCGCGGCCAACGTCACACCCGACGCCAGCAGACCCAGCAGCAACAGGCTCATGGCCAGAAAGCGCCCCATCCCAGAAAAGCGTTTGACTGTCATCATCGATGGCCTCCGCGCATCATTTCTTCACCATGTTCGACACGAACTGCTGAATCAGTTCCTCGAGCACCAGCGCCTGCTGGGTGTCGCGGATCGTGTCGCCGTCCTTGAGGGTGTCCGGGTCGCCGCCGAGCGACAGCCCGACGTACTGCTCGCCGAGCAGCCCGGCGGTGAGTATCGCCGCCGTGCTGTCGCGGGGAACCTTGTCCTCGAGCTTGTCGTCGATCGCCATGGTGACCCGGGCATCGAACCACTTGGGATCGAGTTCGATGTCCGTCACCCGGCCCACATCGACACCGGCCAAGGTCACCTTGGAGCGCACCTTGAGCCCACCGATGTTGGCGAAATTCGCGTGCAGCGTGAAGGTGTCACCGTTGACGCCACTTCCCAGGCCACTGACACGCAGCCCCAGGAACACCAGCCCCAGGATGCCGGCCAGCATGAACAGGCCGACACCGAATTCCATGATCTTGCTGCGTTTCATCCGATCTCTCCAAACATGATCGCCGTGAGCACGAAGTCGAGCCCGAGTATCGCCAGCGAGGCATACACCACGGTGCGCGTGGTCGCCCGGGAGATACCCTCGGAGGTGGGCACCAGGTCGTAGCCCTGGAAGACCGCGATCCAGGTCACCACCAGCGCGAAGACCAGGCTCTTGATCAGGCCGTTGCCGATATCGGTGACGAAGCCCACGCTGTCCTGCATGTTGCTCCAGTAGGAGCCCTCGAAGACGCCCAGCCACTTGACGCCCACCAGATAACCGCCCCAGATGCCCACCACACTGAAGCCGATGGTCAGCAACGGCAACGAGACGAAACCCGCCCACAACCGGGGCGCGATCACTCGCCGCAGCGGGTCGACGCCGATCATCTCCATGCTGGTGAGCTGCTCGGTCGCCTTCATCAGGCCGATCTCGGCGGTCAGCGCCGAACCGGCACGCCCGGCGAACAGCAGCGCCGCGACCACCGGCGCCAGCTCACGCAACAGCGACAGCGCGACCATCTGCCCCAGCGCGTCCTCGGCGCCGAAGTCGACCAGGATGGTGTAGCCCTGCAAGGCCAGCACCATGCCGATGAACAGCCCCGAGACCAGCACGATGGCCAGCGACATCACGCCCACGAAGTGCATCTGACGCAACCACAGCCGCCAGCCCTCCCGCGAAGGGATGCCGACACAGGACAGGAACAGGAACATCCCCGCCCGACCCAGGGCATCGATCACGTTCAGCGTCCCGCGCCCCAGCGCGACGACCTGGCGGACCAATGGATTGCGCGGGCGCCAGCGGCGCCCACCGCGTTCACGACTCACGAGGTCGCCCTCCCTGTCATGATGTCGGTGAAATAATCCGGGGCCGGATAGTGGAACGGTACCGGCCCGTCCGGCTCGCCGTGGATGAACTGGCGCACGCGCGCGTCCTGGTCGACGTTGAGCGTCGAGGGAGTGCCATGCGCCATGACCTGTCCATCGGAGATCACGTAGACATAGTCGGCGATCGACAGGGTCTCCTTGATGTCGTGGGACACGACCACGGCGGTGAGGCCCAGGGCCTGATTGACCGTCCTGATCAACTCGACCAGCACGCCCTTGGAGATCGGATCCTGGCCGACGAAGGGCTCGTCGTAGAGGATCAGGTCCGGATCGAGGGCGATCGCCCGGGCCAGCGCGACACGCCGCAGCATACCCCCGGAGAGCTCCGACGGCATCAGCTTATGCGCCCCGCGCAAGCCCACCGCCTCGAGCTTCATCAGCACGATGTCGCGGATCATCGCCTCTGGCAGGTCGGTGTGCACGCGCAGCGGAAAGGCCACGTTCTCGAACACCGACAGATCGGAGAACAGCGCCCCGCTCTGGAACAGCATGCCCATCCGGCGGCGCAGCCGGAACAGCGCGCGCCGCGAGAGCCGGTGCACGTCCTCGCCGGCGATGCGCACCGACCCGGCATCGGGATACAGCTGCCCGCCGATCAGCTTGAGCAGCGTGGTCTTGCCGGTGCCGCTCGGACCCATGATCGCCGTGATCTTACCCTCGGGTACCTGCAGATCGACGCCGCGAAAGATGTCCTTCTCGCCGCGAGAGAAGTGCAGTCCCTCCACCTCGACGAGCAACGATTCGTTCATCTGGGCAACCCAATGGCCGAAAATTATCGAACATTGTATCCTAACTATTGACGGCACAACCAGCCCGAGAGCGTCGGCGCTTGCATGGTCGCCCTGCAGCCCGTTTAATGAGCGTCCAGTCGCGACACCACGTCGACCATTCACTGCCCGCGCCCCCTCGAGCGCGCCATCAACCACGATCCCGTCATGACCATCGATCCCGAGTTCGCCTTTCGCGACAGCGCGCGACGCACCCTGCACCTGGAACAGCAGGCGATCGCCGCCCTCGACGCCAAGCTGTCGGAGGACTTCGACCGCGCCTGCCGGCTGATACTCGCCTGCGAAGGGCGCGTGGTGGTCACCGGGATGGGCAAGTCGGGTCACATCGCGCGCAAGATCGCCGCCACCCTGGCCAGCACCGGGACCCCGGCCTTCTACGTCCACCCCGGCGAGGCCAGCCACGGCGACCTGGGCATGATCACCGCCCGCGACGTGGTACTGGCGCTGTCGAATTCCGGCGAGACCCAGGAGATCACCGCCCTGCTGCCGCTGCTCAAGCGCATGGGCGCCCCCCTGATCAGCATGACCGGGCGCCCGGCCTCGGCGCTGGCCCGCCATGCCGAGGCCCATCTGGACGCCGGCGTCGAGCGCGAGGCCTGTCCGCTGGACCTGGCTCCCACCGCCTCGACCACCGCCGCCCTGGCCCTCGGCGACGCGCTCGCCGTGGCCCTGCTCGAGGCCCGCGGCTTCACCGCCGAGGATTTCGCGCTGTCGCATCCCGGTGGCAGCCTGGGGCGCCGCCTGCTACTCAAGGTCGAGGACCTCATGCATACTGGCCAGCGCCTGCCCAGCGTGACACTCGGCAGCCCGCTGCGCGACGCACTGCTCGAGATCACCCGCAAGGGGCTGGGCTTCACCTGCGTGGTCGACGCCCGGGGCCGGTTGTGCGGCGTCTACACCGATGGCGACCTGCGCCGCACCCTCGATCAATACAGCGACCTGCATGCCCTGCGCGTCGACGACGTGATGACGCCAGGCGGCAAGCGCATTCGTCCCGACGTGCTCGCCGCCCAGGCGGTCAAGCTCATGGAGGACAACCGCATCACCGCGCTGGCGGTGGTCGACGCCGAGGACCGCCCGGTCGGTGCCCTGCACATGCACGACCTGCTGACCAGCGGCGTCATCTAGCCATCCGCCACGCGAGGCCAGTCGCGTCGTCACGCAATTCAAGGAGACACTCATGGTTCTCGACCCGCGCCTCAACCATCCCGCCCTCGTGGAGCGCGCCCGCCACGTGCGCCTGCTGGCGCTCGACGTGGACGGCGTGATGACCGACGGCCAGCTCTATTTCCAGGCCGACGGTCAGGAGACCAAGGCCTTCTCGACCCAGGATGGCCAGGGCATCAAGCTGCTGCGTCAGGCCGGTGTCGAGGTCGCGCTGATCACCGGGCGCGATTCGCCGATGGTCACCCGGCGCGCCGCGGCGCTGGGCATCGAGCACGTCTTCCAGGGCAGCGACGCCAAGCTCGACCTGCTGCGCCGCCTGATCCAGCGGCTCGGTCTGGAGATGCATCAGGTCGCCTACTGCGGCGACGACCTGCCCGACCTGGCGCCCATCAAGCGCGCCGGCCTGGGCATCAGCGTACCCAACGCCCCGCGTTATATCCGCGAGCATGCGGTCTGGGTGACCGAGCGCGCCGGCGGCCACGGTGCCGTCCGCGAGATCTGCGACGGCCTGCTCGAGCTCCAGGGCCACTGGGCGTCGGTGCTCGACACCTACCTGCACGGCCAGGCCTGACATGGCGATGCGTCTCCCGCGCCTGTCGGCCAAGTGGTGGCTCGTGGTGCTGCTGATCGCGCTGGGCGGGGTGCTCTCGGTCATCGAACAGCGCGGCAGTGCGCCGCCCGGCCCGGTCCCCGAGGGCGAGACCGGCGAGCCCGACTACTACCTCGAAGACGCCGAGCTGACGCGCTTCGACAGCCAGGGCCAGGCCTACCAGCGCCTCGCCACACCGCGTCTCGAGCACACCCCAGGTGACGACGTGACCCGCCTCGACACCCCGGACGGGCGGCTCGTCGACGCCAAGGGCCGGGTCTGGTTCGCCACCGCCGACAAGGGTAGGCTGGAAACCGGCGGCAACCCGCTGATCCTGACCGGCGACGCCCAGCTCCAGACGCCCGGTGAAGGGTGGCGGATCAACAGCCAGACCCTGATCTACGATGCCGACCAGCGCCACGCCTGGAGCGACACCGAGACGGTGCTTCACAAGCACCGCCAGCGGGTCCGCGGCGAGCGCTTCGACGCCTGGATCGACACCGGCCAACTGCGCCTGGCCGGCGACGTCCACGGTTTTCACCCGCCGATCAGTCAACAGTGAGGATACCCATGCGAGCCTACCTCGCCGGACTCGGCCTGACCGCGCTGACCCTGCTCGCGCCATCGGCCATGGCGCTGGAGAGCGATGCCAGCCAACCCATCAACGTCGCCGCCGATCGCCTCGAGCTCGACGACCGCGCCGGCACCGCCGTCTACACCGGCAACGTCGACATGCAGCAGGGCAGCATGGTGCTCAAGGCCCACCGGGTCGAGATCGAACGCAACGACCAGGGCGAAGTGACCCGGGTCACCGCCACCGGCCAGCAGCAGCGCGCCTACCTCGAGCAGCGCCCGGCCCCCGATGACGAACTGGTCAAGGGCTGGGGCGACACCGTCGTCTACCATGCCGGGGCGCGCCGCGTCGAACTGATCGGCCACGCCGAGCTGCATCAGGCCAAGGACACCTTCAACGGCGCCTATGTCGAATACTATCTCGACAGTCGCAAGGTCCAGGCCCGCTCCAACGCCCAGGGCAGCCAGGACCAGCGCGTGCGCATGACCCTCACCCCCAAGTCGTCGCAATGACGCGCGCCGACAACCGAGGAGAATCGTCCGCGATGAAGACGCTCACCGCCAGCCATCTGGCCAAGAGCTACAAGAATCGCCGGGTGGTCCAGGACATCAGCCTGACCATCGGTCAGGGCAGCATCGTCGGCCTGCTGGGCCCCAACGGCGCCGGCAAGACCACCTCGTTCTACATGATCGTGGGGCTGGTGCGCGCCGACGCCGGCGAAGTGGCGATCGACGACCAGGACCTCAGCCGGGCGCCCATGCATCACCGGGCTCGCGCGGGGATCGGCTACCTCCCTCAGGAGGCCTCGATCTTCCGCAAGCTCTCGGTGGCCGACAACATCATGGCGATCCTCGAGACCCGCCGGGATCTCGACAAGGCCGCCCGCCGGACGCAGCTCGAGCACCTGCTCGAGGAGTTCCACATCGACCACATTCGCGACAACATGGGCATGAGCCTGTCCGGCGGCGAACGCCGCCGCGTGGAGATCGCCCGCTCGCTGGCCACCGAACCGGCCTTCATCCTGCTCGACGAGCCGTTCGCCGGCGTCGATCCGATCTCGGTGGGCGAGATCAAGGGCATCATCCGCCAGCTTCGCGACCGGGGCATCGGCATCCTGATCACCGATCACAACGTCCGCGAGACACTGGATATCTGCGACAAGGCCTACATCGTCGGCGACGGCCAGATCATCGCCGAGGGCGGCGCCGAGGCGATCCTCGCCAGCAAGAAGGTCCGCGAGGTCTACCTGGGCAACGAATTCCGCCTGTAGTCGCGACCGGCGCCGTCCCGCCCCTCCTGCCTCGGCGCCGCGTCTTGCAAGGCATCGCCGCGAGCCGGCCGCCGGAATAGTGGCACGGTTATTGCTTTAAGGCTTGCAAGCCTTTCGGCGTCAGGATAACGTGTCGACAAATTCTCTCGATGACGCTTCTTCGCCATGGCTATGAAACCCACGTTGCAGCTTCGGGTCGGCACCCAGTTGACCATGACGCCACAGCTGCAGCAGGCCATCCAGTTGCTGCAGCTGTCGACGCTGGACCTGCGCCAGGA
Source organism: Modicisalibacter coralii (assembly GCF_004117855.1). GTDB lineage: Bacteria > Pseudomonadota > Gammaproteobacteria > Pseudomonadales > Halomonadaceae > Modicisalibacter > Modicisalibacter coralii. Next base: position 21,981 of record NZ_QWBW01000044.1, on the reverse strand, counting down.
GATCCAGCAGGCGCTCGAGTCCAATCCCATGCTCGAGATGGAGGAAGAGTTCGGCGAGACCGCGTCCAGCGAACCGGCCGAGGATGACTGGAGCCAGGACATCCCCGACGAACTGAGCGTCGACAGCGACTGGTCCGATACCTATCAGGACCTCGCGCCGGCCGGCAGTCGCAGCGAGGACGGCCCCGACTTCGACCGCAACGCCGCCGGCGAGAGCCTTCAGGACCACCTGCTCTGGCAGCTCGACATGGCCGATCTCGACACCCGCGAGCGGCTGATCGCCGAGACCCTGATCGACGCGATCACCGCCGACGGCTATCTCGACGGCGAGCTCGACGCCCTCGCCGAAGGACTTCGCGCCCAGGGCCTCGCCGGACTCCGCGCCAGCGATGTCGAGCAGGTCCTCTACCGTCTGCAACAGTTCGACCCGACCGGGGTGTTCGCCCGCGACCTGCGCGAGTGCCTGCTGCTCCAGCTCGGCACCCTGCCCGACGACACGCCGCTGCTGCCCCAGGCCAAGCGCCTGGTTCGCCAGTTCCTCGAAGCGCTCGCCGGTGACGATCGCAAGCTGCTCAAGCGGCGCCTGCGCCTCGAGGACGACCAGCTGGATTCGGTGATCGCCCTGATCCGCGCGCTCGACCCGCGCCCGGGCCAGGCCTTCGACGACAGTGCCAGCGACTACGTGATCCCCGACCTGCTCGCCCGCCACGTGCGCGACGGCTGGCGCATCGAACTCAACCCGGAGGCGCTGCCACGACTGCGCATCCAGCCCGACTACGCCGCCCTGATCCGCCGCGCCGACAAGAGCGACGACAATACCTTCATGAAGCAGCACCTGCAGGAGGCCCGCTGGCTGATCAAGAGCCTGTCGAGCCGCAACGACACCCTGCTCAAGGTCGGCCGCGAGATCATGACGCGCCAGCTCGACTTCCTCGAGCGCGGCGAGGAAGCCATGAAGCCCCTGATCCTCGCCGACATCGCCCAGGCCGTGGAGATGCACGAATCGACCATCTCGCGGGTGACCACCCAGAAGTTCATCCATACCCCGCGCGGCGTCTTCGAACTCAAGTACTTCTTTTCGAGCCACGTCGGCGGCGAAGGCGACGCGCACTCCAGCACCGCCATCCGCGCCCGGCTCAAGAAACTGATCGGCGAGGAGCCGCCGCGCAAGCCGCTTTCCGACAGCAAGCTGGTCGACCTGCTCGCCGAGGACGGCATCCAGGTCGCGCGACGCACCGTGGCCAAGTATCGCGAGGCCATGGGCATCCCCTCCTCCAGCGAGCGCAAGCGCCTCGCCTGAACACCGCGTCCCACCCGGCACAGGGAAGGTGCCGCTCCCCGTCACCCCGCCGACACGCCCGCCCGCGAACGACAAATTTCACGCCTGCCTCTCGGGTAATCCCGCGGGGGTTTGCTAAGCTGCAAAAAGGGTTACAATCGAGCCACCACCCGCGGTAACAGGAGCGTGCCCATGCAAGCCAACATCACCGGCCATCACGTCGAACTGACGGATGCTCTGCGTGACTACGTCAACGAGAAACTCATGCGGCTGGAACGCCATTACGACAACATCACCACGGCCCAGGTGACGCTGTCGATCGAGAAGGAGCGTCAACAGGCCGCCTGTACCCTGCACGCCGCCGGTGCCGATCTGCACGCCGAAGCCGAGAATGCGGACATGTACGCCGCCATCGACGCGCTGGCCGACAAGCTCGACCGCCAGCTCGTCAAGCACAAGGAGAAGGCCCAGGCCCGCGCGCAAGGCGCCGGCGCCCGCTGACCCCTCCATCATGACACTGGAAGCCATCCTTCCCCCCGAGCGCACCCTGTTCGCGGTGCCCGGGGGGAGCAAGAAACGCGTACTGGAGTTCTTCAGTACTTTCATCGCGCAGAACACGCCCAGCCTCGACAGCCAGGAAGTCTTCAGCCGGCTGATCGGACGGGAACGCCTGGGCAGTACCGGCATCGGCAACGGTGTCGCCATTCCGCATGCGCGCAATCCGCACTGCAAGGCCCCGATCGCCGGCTTTCTAAAGCTCCAGGAGCCCATCGACTTCGATGCGGTCGACGGCGAGCCGGTCGATCTGATCTTCGTCTTGCTGGTTCCCGAGGAAGCGGATGACACGCACCTGGCGCTGCTCGGCCAGGTCGCCGGCATCATGAACGATGCCGACACGCGCAGTCGTCTGCGCCACAGCGAGAGCCAGCGCGACCTCTACGACATCCTGCTCGACGCGATCCGCCACCAGGGCGACCCGTCGGCCAGTGCGCGACAGGCTCCCTGACGGCCGGACACCGCTTCGCGCCACGCGCGAAACGTGTCAACATTCCCAGGGGCGCCGCGTCGCCCCGCCTTACTCATCGCCACCAGGGAGAGCCGCTCGATGCAGCTCGTGATCATCAGCGGTCGTTCCGGGTCGGGCAAGTCGATCGCCCTGCAGGCCCTGGAAGACCTCGGCTTCTACGCCATCGACAACCTGCCGGCCATGCTCCTCGACGCCCTGATCGACGAGCTCCAGCAGGACGACACCGACCGCTCGAGCATCGCCGTGAGCATCGACGCCCGCAATCTGCCCGTCGCCCTCGCGCGTTTTCCCGACCAGCTCGACACGGTACGCAGCCGCGGTATCGACTGTCAGGTGGTCTACCTCACCGCCGAGGACAAGATCCTCCTCGAGCGCTATTCGGCGACTCGCCGCCGCCACCCGCTGACCCGCGACAGCGAGATGACGCTCGCCGAGGCGATCGAATCCGAGGAGGACGCCCTGTCGCGGATTCGCGATCTCGCCGATCTGGTGATCGACACCTCGCAACTCTCGGTTCACGAACTGCGCGGGCGTATCGCCGAACAGGTCGCCCATCACCGCAGCGACCGGCTCACCCTGACCTTCGAATCCTTCGGCTTCAAGCGCGGCGTGCCCCTCGACGCCGACACGGTTTTCGACGCACGCTGCCTGCCCAACCCCTTCTGGGACCCGCGCCTGAGGCCGTTCAGCGGCCGCGACCGCGAGGTCGTCGAATTCCTCGAGAGCTACCCCGATGTCACCGCCATGGTCGACGACATCCGCGGCTGGCTGGAACGCTGGCTGCCCGCCTACCGCGCCAGCAACCGCAGTTACCTGACGGTGGCCATCGGCTGTACCGGCGGTCAGCACCGCTCGGTGTATATGGTGGAGCGTCTCGCCCGCCACTTCACCGAGCGTTTCCAGGTTCGCATCCGCCATCGCGAACTGGGGATCCAGACGGCAGTGGGAGAGGCCCGTGCCCCAGCGTGAACTCACCCTGATCAACAAGCGCGGCCTGCATGCCCGGGCCGCCACCAAGCTCGTCCAGTGTTGCCAGGGGTACGACGCCAGGGTCAGCGTGGCCCACCAGGGACGCAGCGCCGACGCCGCCAACATCATGTCGCTCTTGATGCTCGCCGCGCCCTGCGGCACTCGACTGACCGTCGAGGCCGAAGGCCCCCAGGCCGAGGACGCCCTGGAGGCCCTCGAGGCGCTCTTCGCGGCGCGTTTCGACGAGGAACATTGACCCGCCGCCGGAACGCCCGGCAAGCGCGCCGCTGTCAGTCGGCGATGCTAGAATGGCGCCCCACCCGCCAGGACGATCGAGGACGCCGAGCGCCATGAGCAAGAATCCCGAAAGGCTGCAGCCCCGTCTGGAACGTCTCAACGAGGCACTGGAAAGCGGTGCGCTCGATCAGGCACGGCGCATGCTCAATCGCGGCCTGGCTCCGGTCGACGTCGCCCATCTGCTGGAATCCACGCCGCCGCGGGAGCGCGAGGTCCTCTGGGAGCTGGTCGAGCCCGAACTGCAGGGCGACGTCCTCCAGTACCTCAACGAGGACATCCAGACCGTCTTCCTCAATCGCATGGACGCCCAGCAGCTGGTCTCGGCGACCGAGGGGCTCGACGTCGACGACCTCGCCGATCTGCTGCAACGCCTGCCCAACACCGTCACCCTGGAAGTGCTCGCCTCGATGGAGGCCCAGGAACGCCAGCGCCTGGAGACGGTGCTCTCCTACCCCGAGGATACCGCCGGCGGGCTGATGAACACCGATGCGGTGACCATTCGTCCCGACATCACCCTCGACGTGGTGCTGCGCTACCTGCGTCGTCACGAGCGCCTCCCCGACACCACCGACACCCTGCTGGTGGTGACCCGCAGCGACAAGCTGATCGGCAGCCTGCCGATCAACCGCCTGCTGGTATCGGATACCGCGATGCTGGTCCGCGAGGTGATGGACACCGACATGGTGAGCATCCCGGCGATGACGCCCGATGCCGAGGTCGCCAAGCTGTTCGAGAAGTTCGACCTGGTCTCCGCGCCGGTGGTCGGTGGCGACCAGCACCTGCTGGGGCGGATCACCATCGACGACGTGGTCGACGTGATCCGCGAGAACGCCGAGCATCAGGTGATGAGCATGGCCGGCCTCGACGAGGAGGAAGACACCTTCGCCCCCGCCTGGCGGACCAGCCGGCGGCGCGCGGTATGGCTGGGGGTGAACCTGATCACCGCCTTCATGGCGGCGGCGGTGATCGGCCTGTTCGAGGACACCATCCAGCGCGTCACGGCGCTGGCCGTGTTGATGCCGATCGTCGCCAGCATGGGCGGCATCGCGGGCTCCCAGACACTCACCGTGCTGATCCGCGGCATCGCCCTGGGCCACGTCTCCGGCGGCAACGTCAAGTGGCTGCTGAATCGCGAACTGGTGGTCGCCGTGCTCAACGGCCTGCTCTGGGCCCTGGTGATCGCCGCCGTCGCCGTGGTCTGGTTCGACGACCTGGCGCTGGGCGGCATCATCGCCGCGGCGATCGTCATCAACCTGCTGATCGCCGCGCTGATCGGCACCCTGCTGCCGGTGGTGCTGAAGAAACTCAACATCGATCCGGCACTCTCCGGCAATGTGATCCTCACCACCGTCACCGATGTGGTCGGCTTCATGGCCTTTCTAGGGCTGGCGACGCTGTTCTATCTCTGAGCCACAAGCCACGAGCCATCAGCATGACGCCCGTGGCCGTGGCCCGGCGGTTCAGTCGCCGGCGACGGTCATCTCGCCGATCAACCAGCTCCCGGTATGCACGCTGCCGCGGGTATCGATGTCGTCGCCCAATCCCTGCAGGCTGGCGAACATGTCGCGCAGATTGCCGGCGATGGTGAACTCCTCCACCGGGTGCTGGATACGCCCGTTCTCGACCCAGAACCCCGCCGCGCCGCGTGAATAATCGCCGGTGACGCCATTGACGCCCTGCCCCATCAGCTCGGTGACCAGCACGCCGGTGCCCATCCGGGCGAGCAGGTCGTCATGGGCGGTCAGCGGCGCCTCGAGACGAATGTTGCGCGCCCCGCCGGCGTTGCCGGTGGTGGTCATGCCCAGCCGCCGCGCGCTGTAGGCCGAGAGCATGTAGCTGGCCACCTTGCCGCGATCGACGAAGACGTTGTCGCGGGTATAGACCCCGTCGTTGTCGAAGGCGCTGCTCGCCATGCCGCCCACTTCGCGGGGACGCTCCACCAGCGTGAACCACTCGGGAAACAGCGGCTCGCCCAGGCTGTCGCACAGGAAGGACGCATCGCGGTACAGCGCGCCACCGGCAATGGCGTTGAGGAAGTGCCCGATCAGGCCCCCGGCGACCTCGGGCGCGAACAGTACCGGCAACCGCCCGGTACGCGGGCGACCGGCCCCCAGCCGGCGCAGGGTGCGTTCGGCGGCACGCCGGCCGACCGTCTCGGGCGATGCCAGGCGCGCCGGGTCGCGCTCGCTGGTGTAGTCGTAGTCGCGCTGCATGCCGCGCGCGTCGCGGGCGATCAGCACGCAGGACAGCGAATGGCGGCTGCCACGCTGGCTGCCCAGGAAGCCATGGCTGTTGCCGTAGACCCGCACGCCCTCACCGCTGGAGAAGCTCGCCCCCTCGGAGTTCTCGATCCCCTCGACGTCACGCCCCGCGCTCTCGCAGGCCAGCGCCAGCTCGATCGCCTCCTCGGTGGACAGATTCCAGGGGTGGTGGACCTCGAGATCCGGCAACTCGCGGGCCATCAGCTCGGCATCGGCCAGCCCCGATGCCGGGTCCTCGCCGGTATGCCGGGCGATGGCCATCGCCTTCTCGACCGCCGCGCGGATCGACTCCTCGGAGGCGTCGGACGACGAGGCGCTGCCCTTGCGCTGCCCCAGATAGACGGTGACGGCGAACCCCTGGTCGCGTGACAGCTCCACGGACTCGACATCGCCCAACCGCACGCTGATCTCGACGCCCTGATCGACGCTGGCGCCCACCTCGCAGGCGTCGGCGCCCGCCTGCCGGGCCTGGTCGAGGGCGTCGGCCACGCGAGACTCCAGCAGCGTCTGCTGCGCTGCGGCATCGAAGGCCTGAGTCATCCTGATCTCCTTGTTACCGGGTTGGCTGGTATACTGCGCCAACCTTTCAATGCTGATGGAAATGGCATGTCTTTCGATTCGATCGAGTCGCCCGACGACTCACCGCAACGGCCGAGCAAGTCCCAGCGCAAGCGCGAGATGCAGGCGCTGCAGGAACTCGGCGAACGGATCATCGCCCTGCCGGAGGGCCAGCGCGACCGCCTGCCGCTGTCCGAGGACATGCTCGCCGCGGTCGAGGAGACCGCCCGCATCCGCTCTCACGAAGGTCGCCGCCGCCACATGCAGTACGTCGGCAAGCTGATGCGCCGCGAGGACCTCGACGGCATCCAGGCCACCTTCGACGCCATCGACCGGGAAGCGCTGCGCCGCGATCACGCCTTCCACCGTCTGGAACGCTGGCGCGACCAGTTGATCGAGGGCGACAGCGACGACCTCGAGGCGTTCATCGCCGAGTATCCCGACGTCGACCGCCAGGCGCTGCGCCAGTTGATCCGCAACGCCCGCAGCGAGCGTCAGCGCGACAAGCCGCCGACCAGCGCCCGCAAGCTCTTCAAGCTGATTCGCGAGACGGCTGGGATGTAGGCTCACCCAGCGTCCCCGGTCTTTTCACTCTCACTCTGTCGCAGAGACGTCGCCGAGCGGCGCCCAGGCAAGGCGGAAATCGACGAGGCCGCGGAGTTTACAGGCCGTAAATGAGCAGGCCGAGTCGATTTCCAACGCCGGATGGGCGACGCGCAGGCACGTCCAGTTCATGATTGCGTGCCGCCGACGGTCAGCTCATCCAGCTTCAGCGTCGGCTGGCCCACGCCCACCGGCACGCCCTGCCCTTCCTTGCCGCAGACCCCAATGCCGGTATCCAGCGCCATGTCGTGGCCGACCATCGATACCCGGCCCATCGCCTCGGGGCCGTTGCCGATCAACGTCGCGCCCTTCACCGGGGCGGTGATCCGGCCATCCTCGATCAGATAGGCCTCGCTGGCCGAGAACACGAACTTGCCGGACGTGATGTCGACCTGTCCGCCACCGAAACTCACCGCGTAGAGCCCGCGCTTGACGCTCTTGATGATCTCGTCGGGCTCGTCGCGCCCGGCCAGCATGTAGGTGTTGGTCATCCGCGGCATGGGCATGTGGGCGTAGGACTCGCGCCGGGCATTGCCGGTCGGGGCCATGCCCATCAAGCGGGCGTTGAGCTTGTCCTGCATGTAGCCGGTGAGGATGCCGTCCTCGATCAGCGGCGTGTAGGCGCCGGGCGTGCCCTCGTCGTCGATCGACAGCGAACCGCGCCGATCGGCGAGCGTGGCGTCGTCGACCACCGTGACGCCCGGCGCCGCGACGCGCTCGCCGATGCGTCCGGCGAAGGCCGAACTGCCCTTGCGATTGAAGTCGCCCTCGAGACCGTGGCCCACCGCCTCGTGGAGCAGGATGCCCGGCCAGCCGGCGCCCAGTACCACCGGCATCTGCCCGGCCGGGGCATCCACGGCGTCGAGATTGACCAGCGCCTGGCGCACGGCCTCCTTGGCGTAGCGCTCGGCGACGTTGTCGTCGCGCAGCCGCGACATCGCGTAACGTCCGCCACCACCGGCGCTGCCGCGCTCGCGGCGGCCATTGCGGATGGCGATGACGCTGACGTTGAAGCGCACCAACGGGCGGATGTCCGCCGCCAGGGTGCCGTCGCTGGCCCGCACCAGCACGACTTCGTGCACCCCGCTGAGCGAGGCACTGACCTGCGCCACGCTGGGATCGGCGGCACGCGCCACGCGGTCGGCCTGCTTGAGCAGGGCGATCTTCTCCTCGGGGGTCAGCCCGGTGAGCGGGTCGACGCCGGCATAACGCGCCGACGCCGACGTCGAGCTCACCGCCACCCGCTCGAGCCGCGACCCGCCGCGGGCGATCCCGGCCGCGGTGCGCCCGGCCTCGGCCAGGGCTTCCGCGGTAATCTGGTTGGAGAAGGCAAAGCCGGTCTTCTCGCCGGCCAGGGCGCGCACCCCCACGCCGCCGTCGATGTTGAAGCTGGCGTCCTTGACCTCGCCATCCTCGAGCACCCAGCTTTCCTGCCAGCTGCGCTGGAAGTAGAGATCAGCATAGTCGACACCGGGCCCGAGCGCGTGCTCCAGGCCGGGTTCGAGTGCCTGGGCATCGAGTCCGCCGGGGGCGAGCAGGATGGTGATGGCCTCGTCGAGAGGCGAATGGGACAATTGCGTCATTCGGCGTCTTCCAGAGTGATGCGCGGCGAGGTCCAGGGACCCTGCACGCGATAGTAAATTCTCGTGACCTTGTCGAGCCAGCCACCGAACAGCTTGTCGGCCAGGAACAGCGCGCCGCCGACATAGGGGGCCCCGGCGAGTACCGCGGCCAGCGGCAGGTTCTGGCTGACCGGCACGGTGACGCCCAGCTTGAGGTCCAGCTCGCGGGCCATCAGGTCGACGCTGCCGTCGAGGCTGAACTGCGTGGAGGCGCCATCGATCGCCACCGGCCCGCGCGTTTCCAGGCGTCCACCATACAGTGTGGCATCGCCCTTGACACTGTCGAAGGCCGTGCCCTGCTCGGTCACGTCGGAGAAATCCAGGCGCAGCCGCCGCAGCAGGTTGTCGACGTTGAGCAGGCCGACCAGACGCGCCGAGGGGGAATCCAGGGTGACGAAACGCCCGTCGTCGAGCCTCGCCTGGATGCTGCCCCGCGAGCGTTCCAGGGCGAACTGCCAGGGCGCCCCCGGCCAGGCGAGCTGCGACTGCACACGGGTCCGCGTCGAGCGCACCGCCACCGGCTGATCGAGACGCTCGAGGGCGCTGCCCAGATCGCCGCCCTCGATCGTCAACCGCGAGCGGGTCAGGCTGGAACCGGCGCCCGACGCCTCCCAGACCACCTCGCCCTGGCCGGTGATCTCGCCCAGCGTCATCGACAGCGGCGCGACCCGCAACCGCTCCGACGTCGCCTCCCAGCTGGCCTCGAAGGGTCCCAGGCGCTGCCCGTGGCGGGTGATCGTATCGACTCTGACATGCCCGTCAGGTAACTGGTTCAACCCTCCGGGCAAGGCCACCGGCCGCGGTTCGCTGGTCGTGGCGATCTCGCTGCCGAGCTGGGGCTCGGTCGCTGCGGGGGTCAGGTCGTCGAGATGCAGCGTTTGCAGCTGAACGTCGATCGGACGAGGGCTGCGTGGCCGGTACGTGGCCCGGCCCTCGACCAGCGCCCCCGCCAGCGCCAGTTGCCAGCCGTCGGCGGGCAGCCGCGTGGCGTTGGCGACGAGATCGCCCAGGCAGCGGTCATCGAAGGCCAGGCAGGGGGTCGTCAGGGTGGCGCGGCGCAGCTCGGCCATCGACGAGCCGGAGGCCGGCTTGTCCGACGCGCCCTTGCCCGACGAGCCGCCAGGCGCGACACCGGCCAGCGCCGTCTGCCAGGCCTCCAGGGCGAGGCGCGGCGTCCGCCACTCGACCTGCCAGCCGCTCGACCCCGGCCAGGCCGGCAACGGATCCGGCCACTGCTCGAGCCACACCTGGCCCTGACCGCTATCGGGGCCCAGCGAGCGCCAGCGCAGGCGCAGCCGGTCGGCCAGGCGGGCCTGCACGCTGCGCGCGCCGGTCGCGGCATCGAGATGGAAAGGCACGCGAGCCGCCGGCGCCTTGCCGAACGGTGCCGGCAGCTGAATGCCCAGTCCCTGGAGATCGCTGTCGAGGCTCAGATGCGGCGATTCGCCGGTGAGGTCGAGGTTGGCCGAATAGGGGAAGTAACCGCTGAGCAGGCCGCTGAGCTGGCCGACACCGCCCCACTCGAGCAGCCCCCGGGCCAGCGCCCGCCCCTCGAAGGTCACGCCCTTGCCGCCGACGTCGAAGTCGGCGAGCAACGGCCCGTCGAAGACCCGGGCGCCGAGCTGGCCGGTCAGGGTATCGCTCTCGGCAGCCTGGGGATCGTGCCGATAACGCAGATCGCCGTTGACGTCGTAGAGGGCGAGATCGGATTGCGGCAGGCGCAGGCTCGGCGCCTCGACGCTCGCCGTGACATCGACGTCCACCGGCGTTTCGACGTTTTCCGGGGTGTCCAGCGTCACGCCGAGGGTCAGCCGGCCGGCGACGCGCCCCTCGCTGCGCCAGTCGGCAAAGGCGTCGGAGCCGTCGATGGGCGCCGCGCTCAGGAATTGCAGCAGCGCCTGTGTGGAGCCCCGCACCGGCCCCTCGATGCTCAGCCGGTCGTCGGCCATCGCGACCGTGGCGCCCTCGGTGACCAGCCCGCGGGTTTCGGCGTGATCGACCGTCGCATCGAGTGTGTCGTCGACCATGTCGAGGTGCCCGCTGAGGTTCTCCAGGGGCGGCCAGCCCACCTCGTAGGGCAGCTTGCCCTGCTCGATGTCGAGCGACAGCTTGAGTCGGGTCCGCTTGCCCAGATCGTCGCTGCCGTCATCGCTGCCCCCGCCGTCATCGCTCATCGCCTCCTTGTCGAGGGTCTGCTCGAGATGCAGCGTGCCGCGCGGAACAAGGCCGGTGATGTCGCGGGACAGCCATTCGCGTAGGTCCGGGTCATCGAAGGCCTTCATCGGCAACCACTGCGCCAGGGGCGTGTCGCGGGCGTCGACGTCGCGCATCGCCAGGTCGAGGACGAAGCGTCCCGGTCGCCGGTCGGCGTTGTCACCCGGGATTGTCAGTTCGAAGCTGCCGTCGACCGGCGCTCCGCGCCATTGCGCGTGGAGATCCTTGCCGGTCACCAGCGGCTGCCGCTCGGCCAGCGACCAGTCGACCCGGCCGCTGGCGGCATCGAGTGTCAGCGGATCCCCGTAGATATCGGGAAAATGCAGGAACACCCCGTCGCCGCCGACGAAATCGACGTGCCCTTGCTGACCGTCGGCGACGACCCAGGCGTCGACGGGCCCACCACCCGGCGCATCCTGCCAGGGGTCGAGGGCGGCACCGCGCAAGGCGACGCGCGCCTGCCAGGCACCGTCCCGCTGCCCCACCTGCAGGCCGCTCACCTGGCCACGGGGGTTGGTCCGTTGCAGGGCCCGGTCGACCTCCTCGGGAAGCGGCAGGCGCTCGCCCAGGGCAGCCAGGGCGTCCAGCGAGAACGCCCCGCTGCGCAGCCACCAGTCACTGCCCTGCCCGGCAAGTTCCAGGCGCGACGGCAGCGGCGAGGGCCCTGTCGCATCGCTGACCGACAGCGCATTGACCCAGGCACGCCAGCCCTCGCCGTCGTCGTTGCGCAGCCACTGGGCCCGCGCGCCGATATCGTGCAGCTCGACGCTGCCGCCGTCCCCGCCGAGGCTGAGCTGCGGTACCGTGACCGCGAGTCGGGCGTCGGCGATCCTCGCGTGTCGCCAGCGTGCCCAGAGCTCGGCCTCCCCCGCGATGCGGTCGAGGCGCACCGCCCGATGCCGGGTGAGCAACTGGCCGAGGCGGTCGAGGCTCGACAGATCCATCTTCGCCTGCAACGCCGCACTGAAGTCGCCGAGCCCCCGCGAGCCCGGCAGCACCTCGAGGACCGCCGAGAGCACGCGCTCGGGCTGGCCTTCGACATACCACTGGCCTTCGATGTGGGCCCGCTGCGCCCCGCCGGCGATCAGCAACTGCGGGGCGACCAGCGTCAGGCTGTCGTCGAGGCCGTGCAGGACCAGGCGCACGTCGTCCACCGCCACCCGCTGCTGCAGCAACAGCCCCACCCAGGCGTCGAGCCGATTCAGGTCGAACCCGCCCTGCATCATCGAGGCGGGGTCCTTGGCACGCCCCGGCCACGCCCAGTCGCCCTGGGCGTTCTGATAGAGGTGCAGGGTGAGCTCGGCGACGTGGGCCTGACCGATGACCGGCTGGCGGGCGCGCAGCGAGGCCAGCGTATCGAGGCGCAGATCGGCGTGGCCGAGCGACAACAGGGGTAACGTCGACTTGCCCGACGGCACCGTGATCTGCAGCTCGTCGAGGCTCAGGCGCGGATCCAGGCGCTGCATCTCGCCGGTGAAACGGCGCAGGTCCAGATTGGCGGAAAACTGGCGGGCCAGGGCGGCTTCCACCCGGTCGCGCACGGCGTCGAGCTGGGTCATCGCCAGGCGCAGGCCGCTCATGCCCAGCGCGGCGATCACCAGCAGGATCGCCAGCAGCGTCAACACCCAGCGCAGCGTGACTCGGATCGGGTTCATGGGCTTACATCAGCACGATGTCGTACTGCTCCTGGGAGTAGTGCGTCTCGACCTGGAAGCGGATGGTCTTGCCAATGAAGATCTCCAGGTCGGCGACCGCGGCGGACTCCTCGTCGAGCAGCCGATCGACCACCGCCTGGGAGGCCAGCACCATGTAGGTCTCGGGACTGTAGGCGCGTTCCTCGCGCAGGATCTCGCGAAAGATCTCGTAGCAGACCGTCTCCGGCGTCTTCAGCGTGCCCCGCCCCTGGCAGGTCGGGCAGGGTTCGCACAGCGTCTGCTCGAGGCTCTCGCGGGTACGCTTGCGGGTCAGCTGGACCAGGCCCAGCTCGGTGACGCCGGTCAGCTTGTTCTTGGCATGGTCGCGCTCCAGCGACTTCTCGAGCACGCGCAGCACCTGGCGCTGGTGCTCGCTGTCCTCCATGTCGATGAAGTCGATGATGATGATCCCGCCGAGATTGCGCAGCCGCAGCTGCCGGGCGATCGCCGTGGCCGCCTCGAGATTGGTCTTGAAGATCGTCTCCTCGAGGTTGCGATGCCCCACGTAGCCGCCGGTGTTGACGTCGATGGTGGTCATCGCCTCGGTCTGGTCGATCACCAGATAGCCGCCGGACTTGAGCTGGACCTTGCGCCCCAGCGCCTTGTGGATCTCGTCCTCGACACTGAACAGATCGAAGATCGGCCGCTCGCCGGGGTAGTACTCGATGCGCTCGACGACATCGGGCATGAACTCCTCGGCGAACTCGATCAACTTGTGATAGTTCTCGCGGGAGTCGATGCGCACCTTCTCGATGTCGTCGCGCATCACGTCGCGCAGGGTGCGGATGAACAGCGGCAGGTCGTCGTAGATGCGACTGGGTGCCGGCGCGGTGACCTTGCGCTCCTCGACCTTGCGCCACAGGCGCCGCAGGAACTGCATGTCGGTGAGCAGTTCCTCGCTCCCCACCCCTTCGGCAGCGGTGCGGATGATGAAGCCCCCCGGCACGCCCTGATCGAATTCGTCCAGACAGGTCTCGACCAGCGCCCGCAGCCGCTCGCGCTCGGCGTCGTCCTCGATGCGCTGGGAGACCCCGGTGTGGGGCGAATCGGGCATGTAGACCAGGTAGCGCGACGGCACCGAGAGATGAGTGGTCAGGCGCGCGCCCTTGGAACCGATCGGATCCTTGGTGACCTGCACGACCAGCGGCTGGCCCTGGTGCAGCAACTGGCTGATCGAGACCTGCTCGTCGGCCGGGGTGTTGGGCGGCATCACCTCGTTGGCGTGGATGAACGCCGCACGCTCGAGACCGATGTCGATGAAGGCGGCCTGCATCCCGGGCAGGACCCTCGCCACCCGGCCCTTGTAGATGTTGCCGACGATGCCGCGGCGTCGGCTGCGCTCGATGAAGGCTTCCTGCAGCACCCCGTTCTCGACCACCGCCACGCGGGTTTCCATCGGGGTCAGGTTGATGAGTACCTCGCCGCTCATGCACCGATCCTTGTGAAGAAGGCTTTGCTCGCGATTATGACACAGCCGGGCGCGGCGTCGGCCACAACGCGATGCCCTGACGCTCAAGCAACTCGGCGGTCTCGAACAGCGGCAGCCCGACCACCGCCGAATGGCTGCCCTCGATGCGTTCGACGAAGATCGCCGCGTGACCCTGGATGGCGTAGCCCCCCGCCTTGTCGGCGGGCTCCCCGGTGGCCCAGTAGGCCGCCATCTCCGCCTCGCCGATGGCGCGCATGGCGACCCGCGTCGTCACGCAGGCCTCGAGCATCCCGCTCGGCCCGCTGACCGCCACGGCGGTGAGCACCTCGTGCCAACCCCCGCTCAGAGCAGCGAGCATCTCGCCGGCATGCCGACGATCGCGGGGCTTGCCGAGGATGCGCCCGGCCACCACCACCGCGGTATCCGAGCCCAGGGTCGGCAGTCGGGTACCGACGCCGCCGGCCTCGGCCTTGGCGCGGGCCAGGCGGGCGACGTAGTCGGCGGGCGGCTCGCCGGACCGCGGCGTCTCGTCGATGTCGACCGGCGCCACCTCGACGTCGACGCCGATCGAGGCGAGCAGTTCGCGACGGCGCGGGGACGCCGAGGCCAGGCGCAGAACGGGTGGCATGGAAATCCCTCCTCGGATTGCGGATGCGCCGACGCCAGGCCGGCGTGTCAGGTCACGCCGAGACGCCGCCGCAGCATCTGCAGCATGGTGAACAGCCAGGGCCAGAGCACGGCGCCGATCAGCGCCGGCAGCAGGAAGACCAGGTTGATGGCGAAGGGCCCGAAGATGGTTCTCAGCCACTGCTCGAGCAGTTGCGCGATCCCCAGGATGATGAACACCAGCACCGCCTGCTGAATCAGCGCATAGGCGCGCATCCGCTGGTAGACCAGCAGCGCCAGATAGGTGAGCAACGACAGCACCAGGGCGTTCTGCCCCAGTGGCGCGCCCTCGAGCAGATCGAGCAGCAGCCCGAACAGGAAGCCGTAGAAGACGCCCACGCGCTGCGGCGCCACCACGCACCAGTAGACCAGCATCAGCCCCAGCCAGTCGGGCCGCCAGACCAGCCAGGCATCGGGCAACGGCATGACCTGCAGGCACAGGGCCAGCACCAGGGTCGTCCAGATCATCACCAGGCCGCGCAGCGAACCGATCATGGCGTCTCCTCGTCCGCCGTCATGCCGCTGACCCGCTCGGCGGCATGACGGGCGGTATCGCTGACGGGAATTCGCGTGGGTCGCGGCGGCGGAAACAGCAGCAGGAAATGCCGGGAGCGTTCCGGCTGGGCCACCGGCTCGGCGGTCACCTGGGCGAACGGTGCGCCCGGGTCGTGCACCACCTCGCGAACCCGCGCGACCGGGTAACCTTCCGGAAAGCGCCCGGCCAGGCCGGAGGTGACCAGCAGGTCACCCGGGCGGATATCGGCGGTATCGGGCACGTGCAGCACGTCGAGCACATCGTAGCTGCCGGTGCCCTGGACGATGAAGCGCAGACCGTTGCGATTGACCTGCACGGGCACCGCGTGACTGGCGTCGGCGACCATCAACACCCGGCTGGTATACGCCGATACGGCGATCACCTGGCCGATCAGCCCCGACGCGTCCATCACCGGCTGGCCGACGTAGGCGCCGTCGCTGCGACCGCGGTCGATGACCATCTGATGGGTAAAGGGGTCCGAATCCAGCGACAACAGCTCGGCGGTGATGTAGGGGACCTCACGACGCTGGGCGGCATCGAGCAGCTCGCGCAGGCGCACGTTCTCGGCGGTCAGGCTGGCCATGCGCTGCACCCGGTGGGACATGGTCAGCAGTTGCTGGCGCAGGCGCCGGTTCTCGTCGACCAGACGCGACTGATCCGAGACCACCAGCGCCCCCCAGGACAGCGCGTCACTGGGCAGGCTGACCAGCCACTGCACCGGCGTGACCACGGTCGACAGGTGCGCCCGCAGTTCCGCGACGCGCGGCAGGCGATGCTCGGCGAACATCAACGCGAAGGCGATGAAGGCGCACAGCAGCATGCGGTAGCCGGGTGCGGGACCCTGCGAGAACAGCGGTTTGATAGAACGACTCCCTGCGAACTGGCCAAGAACCCGAGACGCGCCGCAACGGCGCGCTGCAAACGCGAAACGACGCCGCGCCGGCGCCGTCCGTTCAATCGCTGGAGAGCAGCTCGAAGGTGTGCTGGTCGATCATTTCCAGCGCCTTGCCGCCACCGCGCGCCACGCAGGTCAGCGGATCCTCGGCGACGATCACCGGCAGGCCGGTCTCCTCGGCGATCAGCTTGTCGATGTCACGCAACAGGGCACCACCGCCGGTCAGCACCAGACCGCGCTCGGCGATGTCGGAGGCGAGTTCGGGGGGCGACTGCTCGAGGGCACTCTTGACCGCAGCAACGATCGACGCCAGCGGGTCCTGCAGGGCGTCGAGGATCTCGTGGGAGTTGAGGGTGAAGCTGCGCGGGATGCCCTCGGCCAGGTTACGACCGCGCACGTCGATCTCGCGCAGCTCGCCGCCGGGATAGGCGCAACCGATCTCTTCCTTGATGCGCTCGGCGGTGGCTTCACCGATCAGGCTGCCGTAGTGACGGCGCACATAGGCGATGATCGCCTCGTCGAAGCGGTCGCCGCCGACGCGGATCGACTCGGAATAGACCACGCCGTTGAGCGAGATGATGGCGATCTCGGAGGTGCCGCCGCCGACGTCGACGACCATCGAGCCCTGCGCCTCCTCGACCGGCAGACCGGCGCCGATCGCCGCCGCCATGGGCTCCTCGATCAGGAATACCTCGCGGGCACCGGCGCCCTCGGCGGACTCCTTGATGGCGCGTCGCTCGACCTGAGTCGACATGCAGGGCACGCAGACCAGTACACGCGGGCTCGGGGTCAGGAAGGTACTCTGGTGAACCTTGCGGATGAAATGCTGGAGCATCTGCTCGGTGACGGTGAAGTCGGCGATCACGCCATCCTTCATCGGCCGAATCGCGGTGATGTTGCCCGGGGTGCGGCCCAGCATGCGCTTGGCGTCGACGCCCACGGCGGCCACGCTGCGCATGTTGCCCGACTGGCGAATCGCTACCACCGAGGGCTCGTCGAGAACGATGCCGCGACCGCGAACATAAATCAGTGTGTTGGCGGTCCCCAGATCGATCGACAGATCGCTGGAGAACAGCCCCCTCAAACGTTTAAACATGGAAGTCTTTCACCTAGTCCAGACCGGAACCCTGTGCGGACGCAAACGGTATCATCGCGGGGACAAGGCGGCAAGCAAGATGCCCGTCACACGGAGTTGTGGTACCGTTTCGCCTATTTCACGACACCCGTCGACCGTGGCCGCCCGTCCGCGGTCGACACGCATTGCCATCGCACTGAAGGAAGCCGACGTTATGGCGCTTGAACCCGAAGACGTACGGCGGGCCGCCCACCTCGCCCGCCTGGGGCTCGACGATCACGAGGCCGCAGGTTACGTGGACGACCTGAGCCGGATCCTGGAAATGGTCGACCGTCTCCAGGCCGTGGAAACCGACGGCGTCGCGCCGCTCGCCCATCCGCTGGACGCCACCCAGCGCCTGCGCGCCGACGAGGTCACCGAGACCGATCAGCGCGAGCGCTTTCAGCGCTGTGCGCCGGCCGTCGAGAACGGCCTCTATCTGGTACCCCGGGTCGTCGAGTAAACGACGCCCGCCCGCCGGACCCGCTTTCCACGGAGCCAACGCCCCATGCACGACAAGACTCTCACCGAACTGGCCGCGGCACTGGCCGCCGGCGAGTTTTCCAGCCGTGAGCTGACCGAGGCGCTGCTCGCGCGCATCGACCGCCTCGACGGCGAACTCAACAGCTTCATCACCGTAACGGCAGACGCCGCGCTCGAGGCGGCAGACCGCGCCGACCAGGCCCGCGCTTCGGGCCAGGCCGGCCCGCTCACCGGCCTGCCGCTGGCGCTCAAGGACATCTTCTGCACCCAGGGCGTACGCACCAGTTGCGGCTCGCGGATGCTCGACAACTTCGTCTCGCCCTACGACGCCAGCGTGGTCGAGAAGCTCGCCGCCGCCGGTAGCGTGAGCCTCGGCAAGACCAACATGGACGAGTTCGCCATGGGCTCGTCCAACGAGAACAGCTACTACGGCCCGGTCAAGAACCCCTGGGATCTCGCCGCGGTGCCCGGCGGCAGTTCCGGCGGCAGTGCCGCGGCGGTCGCCGCCGGGCTGGTCCCCGCGGCGCTGGGCACCGACACCGGCGGCTCGATCCGCCAGCCGGCCGCCTTCTGCGGCATCACCGGGCTCAAGCCCACCTATGGCCGCGTCTCGCGCTACGGCATGGTCGCCTATGCCTCGAGCCTCGACCAGGCCGGCCCCATGGCGCGCAGCGCCGAGGACTGCGCCCTGCTGCTCGGCGCCATCGCCGGTCACGACCTGCGCGACTCCACCAGCGTGGCGCGCGGCGTGCCCGATTACCGCGAGACCCTCGAGGCCTCGTTGTCGGGGCTCAAGATCGGCCTGCCCAAGGAGTATTTCGGCGACGGCCTGTCACCCGCCGTGGAGAGCGCGGTGCGCGAGGCGATCCGCGTCTACGAGTCGCTGGGCGCCAGCGTGCGCGAGGTCAGCCTGCCGCACACCGATCTGGCGATTCCCGCCTATTACGTGATCGCCCCGGCCGAGGCGTCCTCCAACCTGTCGCGTTTCGATGGCGTGCGCTTCGGCCATCGCTGCGAAAACCCCACCGACCTGATCGACCTCTACAAGCGCTCCCGCGCCGAGGGCTTCGGCGAGGAGGTCAAGCGGCGCATCCTGATCGGCACCCATACGCTGTCGGAAGGCTTCTTCGACGCCTACTACAAGAAGGCCCAGCAGGTCCGCCGCCTGATCCGCCAGGACTTCATCGACGCCTTCGAGGACGTCGACGTGCTGATGGGTCCGGCCTCGCCGACGCCCGCCTTCGATCTGGGCGCCAAGTCCGACCCGGTGGCCATGTATCTGCAGGACGTCTACACCATCGCCATCAACCTGGCGGGCATTCCCGGCCTCAGCGTGCCGGCCGGCTTCGCGAACGGCCGCCCGGTCGGCCTGCAGATCCTCGGCCCGCACTTCGCCGAGGCGCGGCTGCTCAACGTCGCCCACCGCTTCCAGCAGTCCACCGACTGGCACCGCCGCCAGCCCGCTTTCGGTAAGGAGAACGCCTGATGCAATGGGAAGCCGTGATCGGGCTGGAGGTCCACGTCCAGCTCGCCACCCAGTCGAAGATCTTCTCCGGGGCCTCCACCGCCTTCGGCGCCGAGCCCAACACCCAGGCCTGCGCCGTCGACCTGGGCCTGCCGGGCGTGCTGCCGGTGCTCAACGAGGGGGCCGTGGCGATGGCCGTCAAGTTCGGCCTGGGCATCGATGCCGAGATCCCCGAGACCTCGATCTTCGATCGCAAGAACTACTTCTACCCCGACCTGCCCAAGGGCTATCAGACCAGCCAGATGTATCAGCCGATCGTCGGCCCGGGTGAGGTCGAGATTACCCTCGACGACGGCAGCGCCAAGCGCATTCGCGTGCACCACGCCCACCTCGAGGAGGATGCCGGCAAGTCGCTGCACGAGGACTACCACGGCATGACCGGCATCGATCTCAACCGCGCCGGCACGCCGCTGCTGGAGATCGTCTCCGAGCCCGACATGCGCTCCGCCAAGGAGGCCGCCGCCTATCTCAAGGCGATCCACGCCATCGTCACCTACCTGGGCATCTCGGACGGCAACATGGCCGAGGGCTCGATGCGCTGCGACGTCAACGTCTCGGTGCGCCCCCGGGGCCAGGCATCGCTGGGCACCCGCGCCGAGGTCAAGAACGTCAACTCCTTCCGCTTCGTGGAGCGCGCGATCGCCTTCGAGATCGAACGCCAGGTCGAACTGCTCGAGGACGGCGGCAGCGTGATCCAGGAGACCCGGCTGTACGACCCGGAGAACGACGAGACCCGCAGCATGCGCACCAAGGAGGAGGCCAACGACTATCGTTACTTCCCCTGCCCCGACCTGCTGCCGGTGGTGCTCGACCAGGCCTACGTCGACCACCTGCGCGCCAGCCTGCCGGAACTGCCCAGCGAGAAGCGCGCGCGCTTCCAGAACGAGCTGGGGCTGTCGGCCTACGACGCCAGCGTGCTGTCGTCGAGCCGGGCCATGGCGGAGTACTTCGAGGCGGTCAAGGACGCCGGTGGCGATGCCAAGCTGGCCGCCAACTGGGTCCAGGTCGAGCTCGCCGGCCGCCTCAACAAGGAAGGTCTCGACATCGCCGACAGCCCGGTCTCGGCCGCCCAGCTCGGTGGCCTGGTGGCCCGCGTCAAGGACGAGACCATCAACGGCAAGGCGGCCAAGAAGGTCTTCGCCGCGCTGTGGGACGGCGAGGGCGACACCGCCGACTCGATCATCGACGCCCAGGGTCTCCGGCAGGTCACCGACAGCGGCGCCATCGAGGCGATGGTCGATCAGGTGATCGCCGACAGCCCCGTACAGGTCGCCCAGTACCGCGAAGCCGATCCGGACAAGCGCGGCAAGATGATCGGCTACTTCGTCGGTCAGGTGATGAAGGCCTCGCGCGGTACCGCCAACC
Organism: Modicisalibacter coralii; assembly: GCF_004117855.1. Taxonomy (GTDB): domain Bacteria; phylum Pseudomonadota; class Gammaproteobacteria; order Pseudomonadales; family Halomonadaceae; genus Modicisalibacter; species Modicisalibacter coralii. The sequence continues at coordinate 1,445 of NZ_QWBW01000044.1, read as the reverse complement.
CGCAGCAGGTCAACGCACTGCTCAAGGACAAGCTCGACAACGCATGATGACGGCGGCCGGCGGCAAGCCGCCGGCCGCCTCGCCACAAGGATCTTCCGGATGTCAGATGATGTCGGCCCGCGCCTGCGCGCCCTGCGTACCCTGCGCGGCATCTCCCAGCGCGAGCTGGCCAAGCGCTGCGGCGTCACCCATTCCAGCCTGTCGCTGATCGAACAGGGCAAGGTCAGTCCGTCGGTGAGCTCGCTGAAGAAGATACTCGACGCCATTCCCATCAGCGTCGGCGACTTCTTCACACTGGACATGGACAATCGCGATCAGGTCTTCTACTCCCCCGAGGACCTGACCGACATCGGCAGCGGCGACGTGATCTACAAGCTGGTCGGCGGCAATCATCAGACGCGATCATTGTCGTTCATGATCGAGACCTACCCCGGCGGCGCCGACACCGGACGCGAGATGATCGCCCACCAGGGCGAGGAAGCCGGAGTGATCCTCGAGGGCGAGATCGAGATCACCATCGGCATCGAGACCCGCACCCTGGGCCCCGGCGAGGCCTACTACTTCAACACCGCCATCCCCCACCGTTTCCGCAACCCCGGCAAGCGCGAGTGCCGGCTGGTGAGCTGCTGCACCCCGGCCAAGACGTTTTGACGACGGCCGTGTCCGGGGCGGCCGCCCCTCACCGGGACGGCCGCGTCATGAAAGGTGCCGCGTTCAGGGCACCAGCGACAGCCACACCGTCTTGAGCTCGGAGTACTCCTCCAGCGAGTGATGCGACTTGTCGCGGCCGTTGCCCGACTGCTTGACGCCGCCGAACGGCACCGTCTGGTCCATTCCCGCCCAGTTGTTGACGAACACCTGCCCCGACTCGAGCCGCCGCGACACCCGCATGATGCGGTCGATGTCCTGGCTCCAGACCCCGGCCGCCAGGCCGTACTCGCTGTCGTTGGCCAGCCGCACGGCCTCTTCCTCGCTGTCGAAGCCGAACACCGCCAGCACCGGGCCGAAGATCTCCTCGCGGCCAATCGCCATCTGCGGGGTGACGCCGTCGAACACCGTCGGCGCGATGAACAGCCCCGGCCCCTCGGCGGCCGGGTCGCTGCCGGTGCGCAGGGTCGCGCCCTCCTCGACGCCGCGGCGAATGTAGTCGCGCACCCGCTCATACTGGGTGCGGTCGACCATGGCGCCCATGAAGCTCGCCGGGTCGAGCGGGTCGCCGGGCTGCATGCTCTCGGCGGCGGCGAGCAGCTTGTCGACGACGGCCTCGCGGATCGAATTCTCGACCAGCAGCCGGGAGCCGGCGATGCACACCTCGCCCTGGTTGTGGAAGATCGCCTCGGCGGCGTGACGGGCCACGGCGTCGAGGTCCTTGCAGTCGGCGAAGACCAGATTGGGACTCTTGCCGCCGCACTCGAGATACACCCGCTTCAGGTTCGACTGGCCGG
>NZ_QWBW01000043.1 GCF_004117855.1 Modicisalibacter coralii | reverse complement strand
CGAGAGGACCGGAGTGGACGTACCGCTGGTGTTCCGGTTGTGATGCCAATCGCACTGCCGGGTAGCTATGTACGGACGGGATAACCGCTGAAAGCATCTAAGCGGGAAGCCCCCTTCAAGATGAGACTTCCCTGGGGCCTCGCGCCCCCTGAAGGACCCTCGAAGACGACGAGGTTGATAGGCGCGATGTGGAAGCGCTGCGAGGCGTTGAGCTAACGCGTACTAATGGTCCGTGAGGCTTGACCATATAACACCCAAGGGGCCTGAGTGGCCCTGTGTGCGAGACACGACGGATACGTCGCGAGAGTCGACTCGATCAGCTTGATCACGTTGTTGAAGCGCACCAGGTACTTGGGTGCTGCAGGCTCTGCAGCACGCCACGGTTACGCCTGACGACCATAGCGAGCGGGTCCCACCTGACCCCATGCCGAACTCAGCAGTGAAACCGCTCAGCGCCGATGGTAGTGTGGGGTCTCCCCATGCGAGAGTAGGTCATCGTCAGGCATCTTTTCGAAAACCCCAGCCAATCGGCTGGGGTTTTTGCGTTTCAGGGCACCGAAAAGCCGTCGGGCCGATGTCGACCGGCCCTCTGTAACCCTGCCTTCCCCGGATGCCGTGCCACCGCTCGGGCCGTTGGCCGACGGCTTCGCTACCGGCTTGTCGACGAGTACCATCGGGTTCGTCGCTGCCGTCGCCACCACCGGCAGACGCAAGTGCTTGGCTCGCCCCTGACGGGCCGCAATCGAGCGAGCTGGCTTCTCCACCCCTTGTCCCTTTCCTGATTATCCCTGTTTGCCGGCGCGTGCCTAGCGACCCGATGTCCGACGGTGGAGGAAGTAGTAGCGCCGGTAGCCGATGGCCAGGGCGAAGCAGATGAAGGCCGGCACGGCGAGACTGGCAAACCTCAAGCGGACGAATAGCCAGGCCCCCAGCGTTCCCCCGAGGATGAAGCCCAGGACGATGATCGACAGTAGCGTCACCTTGCGTCGATCGATCGGCCGCCCCTTGCAGACGGCGCCCAGCATGATGCCGAGGTCGGTGAAGATCCCGGTGAGATGCGTGGTACGGACCACGGCGCCGCTGTAGGTGGTGACCAGGGCATTTTGCAGGCCACAGGCGAACGAGGCGATGTCCTGGCCGAAGGGCGAGCCCGCCTGGAGCACCGGAATCGCCACTAGTAACAGACCGCCTTCGATGGCCAGGAGGGTCTCGTAGTGGCGGCCGAGTTTCAGCGACTCACCGGACAGCAGAGCGCCAGAGAGGGCCGCCCCGAGCAGGAAGCTGAGCAGCACGCCGGCAAGGTGGAGCGTGTCGCCGAGGGGGCCGTGGATCGCGCCGGCCCCCAGCAGGGTCGCGGTGCCGGAGAGATGGGAGACGGCCTGATGGGTGAATCCCAGCAAGCCCACGGCATTGATGCAGCCGGCCGTCAGCGCCAGCACGAGGGCGCCGTATTCGACCCATCGCGGGAGTCGGGTGATCAAGACGGCCGGGCCTTGGCGGGAGAACGAGCCATGAAATCGGGGTTGTATCCGGAGACGGTGACGGCAAGGGTGATACCGCCGATGAACGGGAATCGTCGACGGGCCCATGGTAACACGTCACGGCTCGGTGCTTGCCGGGGGCTCGCGCTCGTCGACAGGTGTCGATCAGTAAGAGGCGCCTGGCGAGCGGCCTGGTCTGGCGAATGTGACGAAAAAAGCCGGCAGGCTGCCCTGACCGGCTCGCGATGAAAGGGGGCTCTCAGTGCGGGGCGCGCTGACTGGCGTCGAGCATCTCGCGGGCGTGGGCCAGTGTGCGGTCGGACAGGGTGACGCCGCCGAGCATGCGAGCCAGCTCGCGGACCCGGCCGGCGCTGTCGAGCAGGGCCATCTGGGTCAGGGTGGTATCCTTTTCGGTCTGCTTCTCGATGTGCAGATGATGGTGCGCCTGGGCGGCGACCTGCGGCAGGTGGGTCACGGTCATCACCTGACCGCTGTCGCCGAGGCGGCGCAGCAGCTGCCCGACGATCTCGGCCGTGGCCCCTGAGACCCCGACATCCACCTCGTCGAAGACCAGGGTGCTGATGGTGCTGTGGGTGGCGGCGACCACCTGAATCGCCAGACTGATGCGCGAGAGTTCGCCGCCGGAGGCCACCTTGGTCAGCGGCCGTGGGGGCTGGCCGGGATTGGCGCTGATCAGGAAACGTACGCTCTCGAGGCCTTCGGGCTGCGGCGTGTCGCGGGTTTCGACATCCACCGCGAAGTGCGCCTTGCCCATGGCCAGGAAACCCAACTGGGACTGTACCTCCTCGGCGAAGGCGGTGGCCGCCTGACGGCGTGCCTCGCCGAGGCGTCGCGCCTGCTGTCGATAGCTGTCGCGGGCTGTCTCGACGTCACGGGTCAGGGCATCGAGGTCCTGATCGCTGCCTTCCAGGGAGGCCAGCTCCTTGCCCAGCGTGGCGTGCAGTTCGACCAGCTCCTCGGGCATGATGTGGTGCTTGCGGGCGATACGGTGAACCTCGCCGAGGCGTTCCTCGACATGCGCCAGTCGCTCGGGATCGAGTTCGGTATGCTCGGCGAAATGCGTCAGCTCGCGGGCGGCTTCCTCGATCTGGATGCGGGCGTCGCCGAGCATCCCCCGGGCTTCGGCGAGCGGACCGCGTTCGGCGCCGGGCAGTGCCTCGAGACGGCTCAGCGCCTGATGCAGCAGGCTCAGGGCGCCACCTTCGTCGTTGTCGCAACATTCCACCGCGAACTGGGTGTCGGCGAGGATCTGCTCGGCGTGGGCCAGGGCTTCCTGCTCGTTCTCCAGCGACTCCAGCTCGCCCTCGGCCAGCGCCAGTTGATCGAGCTCCTCGACCTGATAACGCAACAGCTGCCGACGCGCCTGCAACTCATCGCTGGTGTCGGCGAGCTGCTTGAGCCGACGGCGCAGGCCCTGCCAGTGGCGAAAGGTCTCGCCGAGTTCGCTCACTTCACCGCTCAGGCCGGCGAACTCGTCGAGCAACCGGCGGTGGGTCTCCTCGCGCAAGAGTGCCTGGTGGGCGTGCTGGCCGTGAATCTCGATCAGCGTCTCGCCCAGCGCCTTCAGGTCGCCGATGGTGCAGAGCTGGCCGTTGATCCACGCCTTGGAGCGGCCGGCGCTGGTGACCACCCGGCGCAGCAGGCAGTCGTCGCTGGGCAGTTCGCGTTCCTCGAGCCAGGCCCGGGCGGCGGGCAGACGGGTGACATCGAAGCGGGCGCTGAGATCGGCCCGCTTGGCGCCGTGACGCACGCTGCCGGCATCGGCACGCTCGCCCAGGCACAGCCCCAGGGCGTCGAGAAGGATCGACTTGCCGGCCCCGGTCTCGCCGGTGATGGCGGTCATGCCGCCCTGAAGATCGAGGTCGAGACGCTCGACGATGGCGAAGTCGCGAATCGCAAGTTGCACCAGCATGGCCACCTCCGGAAACGGGATCGGCGCGGAACGGTTCTGTGTGTTTATACAGTAGTCCATGGCGTGGCTGCAATGCACGTGGTGGTGGTGCCGTTGCGCCTTGAGATCGTCGTCGTCATCCCCATATAGGGGGCAAACCGATGAATCCCCGCGCTCTGGCGCGGGACGACTTTCAGGAGAGCGACATGGCCAAAGACCCACAGACGCCGCTGGACGAGGAACTGCAACGCGCCGAGCAGGGCGCCGAGCCGCAGGAGGAGCCTCTCGAGGGCCGGCTCGACGAGGCCGATGCCGCCGAGGAAGCCGCTGCCGAGGAAGCGGCCAGCGATGCCGAGGCGATGACCAATCCCGAAGCGGAGGTCCTGGCGGCCAAGGTCGAGGAACTCGAGGAGGCGCTGGCGGAGGCCAAGGATCAGTCGATGCGCGCCGCCGCCGAGGCCCAGAACGTGCGCCGGCGCGCCGAGCAGGACGTCGAGAAGGCTCGCAAGTTCGCCCTCGAGAAGTTCGTCAAGGAACTGCTGCCGGTGATCGACAGCCTGGAGAAGGCCCTCGAGACGATGGGCGAGGACGCCACCGAGGCGCATCGCGAGGGGGTGTCGATGACACTGAAGCTGCAGCTCGACGTGCTGGCCAAGTTCGGGGTCGAGGCGGTCGAACCGCACGGCGAACCGTTCGACCCGCAGTACCACGAGGCCATGGCCATGGTGCCCAATCCCGATGTCGAGCCCAACACGGTGATCGATGTCATGCAGAAGGGCTACCTGCTCAACGGTCGCCTGGTCCGCCCGGCCATGGTCGTGGTCAGCCAGGCGGCGCAGTGACCGTTCAAGCGAACGAGCGGGGCGCAGGCCCTTGAAAGACGCCGCTTAGCCCCCACATAGACGACAAAGTCGCGGCGAGGGTGCCGCACGGAACAGCAAGCAACGATTCTTCGAGGTGTTTACATGGGACGCATCATTGGTATTGACCTGGGGACGACCAACTCTTGTGTCGCCGTGCTCGACGGCGACAAGCCCAAAGTCATCGAGAACGCCGAAGGCGCGCGCACCACGCCGTCGATCATCGCCTACACCGACGACGGCGAGACGCTGGTCGGCCAGGCGGCCAAGCGCCAGGCGGTGACCAACCCGAGCAACACGCTCTATGCCATCAAGCGCCTGATCGGCCGTCGCTTCTCCGACGACGTGGTCCAGAAGGACATCAAGATGGTGCCCTACAAGATCGCCGAGGCCGACAATGGCGACGCCTGGGTCGAGGTGAAGGGCAAGAAACTGGCACCGCCGCAGGTCAGCGCCGAGGTGCTGAAGAAGATGAAGAAGACCGCCGAGGACTATCTCGGCGAGGAAGTGACCGAGGCGGTGATCACCGTGCCGGCCTACTTCAACGATTCCCAGCGCCAGGCCACCAAGGACGCCGGGCGCATCGCCGGTCTCGAGGTCAAGCGCATCATCAACGAGCCGACCGCGGCCGCGCTGGCCTATGGCATGGACAAGTCGCGCGGCGACAAGACCATCGCCGTGTATGACCTGGGCGGCGGGACCTTCGACATCTCGATCATCGAGGTCGCCGACGTCGACGGCGAGACCCAGTTCGAGGTACTGGCCACCAACGGTGATACCTTCCTGGGCGGCGAGGACTTCGACCTCAAGCTGATCAACTATCTGGTCGATCAGTTCAAGGCCGACAGCGGCATCGACCTGTCCGGCGACAACCTCGCCATGCAGCGCCTCAAGGAAGCCGCCGAGAAGGCCAAGATCGAGCTGTCCGCCGCGCAGCAGACCGAGGTCAACCTGCCGTACATCACGGCCGACAACACCGGGCCCAAGCACCTCAACGTCAAGATCACCCGGGCCAAGCTCGAGTCGCTGGTCGAGGAGCTGGTGGTGCAGTCGCTGGGGCCGTGCAAGACCGCGCTGGCCGATGCCGGGCTGTCCAACAGCGAGATCGACGACGTGATCCTGGTCGGTGGCCAGACGCGCATGCCGCTGGTGCAGTCCAAGGTCGCCGAGTTCTTCGGCAAGGACGCCCGCAAGGACGTCAATCCGGACGAGGCCGTGGCCGTGGGTGCGGCGATCCAGGGCGGCGTGCTCGGCGGCAACGTCAAGGACGTGCTGCTGCTCGACGTCACGCCGCTGACCCTGGGTATCGAGACCCTGGGTGGCGTGATGACGCCGCTGATCGAGAAGAACACCACCATCCCGACCAAGAAGACCCAGACCTTCTCGACCGCGGACGACAATCAGACCGCCGTGACCATTCACGTGCTTCAGGGCGAGCGCAAGCAGTCCAGCGGCAACAAGTCACTGGGTCGCTTCGACCTCAGCGACATTCCGCCGGCGCCGCGCGGCGTGCCGCAGATCGAGGTCGCCTTCGACCTGGACGCCAACGGCATTCTCAACGTCTCCGCCAAGGACAAGGCGACCGGCAAGGAACAGTCGATCGTCATCAAGGCCTCCAGCGGCCTGTCCGAGGAAGAGATCGAGCAGATGGTCCAGGACGCCGAGGCGCATGCCGCCGAGGACAAGAAGTTCGAGGAACTCGTCCAGCTGCGCAACCAGGCCGACGGCATGATCCACGCCGCGCGCAAGACGCTCAGCGAAGCCGGTGACAAGGCCTCCGACGACGAGAAGCAGAAGATCGAGGCCGCCATCGGCGAGCTCGAGGAAGCGGTCAAGGGCGACGACCAGCAGGAGATCCAGACCAAGCTGGACGCGCTGACCGAAGCCTCCGGCGGCCTGGCCCAGAAGATGTACGCCGAGCAGAGCGAGGCGGCCCAGCAGGGCGGCGCCGAGCAGGCCGACGACGGGGCCAAGAAGACCGAGGACGACGTGGTCGACGCCGAGTACGAGGAAGTCAACGACGACCAGAAGAAGCAGTAACCACGTCTGATTCCACGGCGACCGGCGGCGCGGGGGCATGACTCCCGCGTCGCTGTTTCCGTGACCCGACACGGAGGCGGACAAGATCCATGTCCAAGCGTGACTACTATGAAGTGCTGGGCGTCGAGCGCGGAGCTGATCAGAAAGAGATCAAGAAGGCCTACCGACGACTCGCCCAGAAATACCATCCGGACCGCAATCCGGACGACGACACCGCGGCCGAGAAGTTCCGCGAGGTTTCCGAGGCCTACGAGGTCCTGACCGACGACGAGAAGCGCGCGGCCTACGACCAGTTCGGCCATGCCGGCGTCGACGGCCAGGGTGGCGGTTTCGGTGGCGGCGGCTTCGGCGGCGGCGGTGCCGGCGGGTTCAGCGACATCTTCGGCGACGTGTTCGGCGACATCTTCGGTGGTGGCGGCGGACGGCGCAATCCCAACGCCCCGCAACGCGGCGCCGACCTGCGCTACAACCTCGAGCTCGATCTCGAGGACGCGGTCTCCGGCACCACCGTCGACATCCGCGTGCCGCGCCACGTGGCCTGCGGCCACTGCGACGCCACCGGCGCCGAACCCGGCTCCAGCAAGGAGACCTGCCCGACCTGTCACGGCATGGGCCAGGTGCGCATGCAGCAGGGCTTCTTCGCCGTGCAGCAGACCTGCCCGACCTGTCACGGCGCCGGCCAGACCATCAAGGTGCCGTGCCGCGAGTGCCATGGCGAGGGGCGGGTGCGCGAGACCCGTACGCTGTCGGTGAAGATCCCCGCCGGCGTGGATACCGGCGATCGCATCCGTCTCAACGGCGAGGGCGAGGCCGGGGCCAACGGCGGCCCGGAGGGCGATCTCTACGTCCAGGTGGCGATCAAGCCCCACCCGATCTTCGAGCGCGAAGGTCGCCACCTGCACTGCGAGGTGCCGATCAACTTCGTCGACGCCGCGCTGGGCGGTGAGCTGGAAGTGCCGACGCTCGACGGCCGGGTCAAGCTGAAGATCCCGCCCGAGACCCAGACCGGCAAGCTGTTCCGGCTGCGCGGCAAGGGCGTCAAGCCGGTACGCGGCGGCCCGGCCGGCGATCTGCTGTGCAAGGTCCTGGTCGAGACGCCGGTCCATCTCAGCGACGAGCAGAAGGATCTGTTGCGCCGCTTCCAGGAGAGCCTCGACGGCAGTAACAGCCATCACTCGCCGAAGAAGTCGAGCTTCTTCGACGGCGTGAAGAAGTTCTTCGAGGACATGAAGCCGTAAGGCGTCTTCCGACCCGGCCGAATCGAGGCCCCGCTCGCTCCTGGCGAGTCGGGGCCTCGTGCTTTCATGGCGCACCGGGTTGCTCGCCACGCTGGGCGGTCAGGGCCTGCTGTCCTTCGGCGGGCGAGTGGACTCGGCCGGGGTGGGACGGATAGCGCTCCTGCCTACGCATTTGGTTCTGCATAAAGATTCTTTATTTGAAACTATAATGCCGGTATTCCAATCGGGAGAGCGGTCATGCGAATCGACGTCGTCGAGGCAGGAGTCGGGCAGAAGCGTCGGCGGACGCAACGCGGTGGACGCGGGGGTGAGCGATGAGCCTGGGTTATCCCGGCGGCGATCATGTCGACGGCGTGCTGCGCCAGTGGCAGTCGGCGGCGCCCGATCGGGATGCCTCGCCCATGGCGCTGTTCACCCGCCTGTATCGGCTGTCGAAGTACGTCGATCGCCGGGTCACCCGGGTATTCCGCGAGCACGGCCTGCACGAGGGAGAGTTCGATCTGCTGGCGACGCTCTACCGCAGCGGCGACGCCCGGGGGCTCACTCCCAACGCCCTGCGCAGCGCCGCGGTGCTCAGTTCGGGGGCCATGACCCATCGTCTGGACCGCCTCGAGGGTGCCGGACTGATCCGGCGCACGGCCAACCCCGAGGATCGGCGTAGCGTGCTGATCCAGCTCAGCGCGGCCGGCGAGCGGCTGTTCCTGGATCTGCTCGACGACTACCTGACGACGTTGCGGGCACTCCAGGCGCCGCTCGATGACACCCAGAAGCAGGCCCTGGCCGATGCCCTGCGCACCCTGCTGCTCCCGCTGGAGGCGACCGATGACGTCTAGCCGCGACGTCGCCCGCGCCCACCTGGGGATGATGCTGTGGGCGCTGCTGGTGGGGTTGTCGTTCCCCGCCGTGGGGCTGATGAGCGAGGGGCTGCCGCCGTTGCTGCTGACCGCGTTACGTTTCGCCATCGCCGCGCTGGCCCTGTCACCGCTGCTGCTGCGCTCCACCGATCGCTGGCCGGGTGGGGCAGGGCTGGCGCTCTACGCGGTCATGGGACTGTGCCTGGCGGGATTCTTCGGCACCATGTTCTGGGCGGCGCACCGCGCCACGGCGCTGTCGATGGCAACGCTCTTCGTCAGCGTGCCGCTGCTGGCCTTCGGCCTGGGCCTGGTGTTTCGCGTCGAGAGACTGGCCTGGCGGCTGCCGGGTGTGCTGCTGCTGGGGGCGATCGGCGCGCTGGGCCTGGCCTGGGCGGAATCCGGCGGGCGGCTCGACGGCATGCGCTTCGGCCTCGGCGAGGCGGCGTTCTTCCTCGGCTGCGTGGCGTCCGCGCTGTACCCGGTGCTCAGCAAGTGGGGGCTGGCGCGCGGCTGGCTGTCGCCGAGTGCGGGACTGCGCACCTTCTGGAGCCTGCTGGTCGGCGGCGGCCTGATCGGTCTGCTGGGGCTGGTCGGGGAGACGCCGGGCCACCTGACCGGCATGACTCTCGGCGACGTCACCCTGCTGGTCTATCTGGGGCTGTTCTCCAGCGGGCTGACCTTCTGGTTGCAGCAGCGCGCCACGGCGGTGCTGACACCGGCCGCCGTCACCGCCTATGGCTATCTGGTGCCGTTCGTCTCGATGTTGGTGCTGTTCGTTCGCGAGCCCCGGCACATCGGCTGGCAGTGGCTACCCGGCAGTCTCCTGGTGATCGCCGCGATCGTCCTGCTGCTGCGTCGTGATGCGGCGCAGCGCGAAGGCGGGGCGACCGGCGATCGCCCGGCCGTGGCTCCCGCCGCCATCGGCAAGCACGGGACTCGTCGGCCATGACCCGTCGGGCGTTTTCCCGACGGCATGACAGACGCCATGGCAGTGCACCGGTATAATCAGCAGCGCCTCGAGGCGGCCGCCGGGAAACGCCTTGGCGTGCCGGCAGGCGCTTTTCACTTCGCAGGTTGGACAACATCGAGATGCACGACACCGCCGAGCGCCCGCTGGCCGGCATTCTACTCAGGCTGCTGTCGGGCCTGCTCTTCACCGGCATGATGGTATGCGTCAAGGCGGTCAGTACCGAGGTGCCCCTGGGGCAGACGGTGTTTTTCCGCTCGGCCTTCGCGCTGCTGCCGATCGTGGCCTTCATGATCTGGCGCCGGGAGTTCCCGCGTGCCCTGGCCACCCGGCGCCCGCTGGGGCACCTGATGCGCTCGGGGCTGGGGGCGGCGGCGATGTTCGCCTCGTTCGCCGCTGTGGCGCGGTTGCCGGTGGCCGAGGCGACGCTGCTGGCACAGTTGTCCCCCGTGGCCATGGCCGTCGGGGGCGTGCTGTTGCTGGGCGAACGTTTCAGCCTGCACCGGGCGGTGGCATTGAGCCTGGTGCTGGTGGGCGTGGCGGCCCTGGTGCTGCCCGAGCTGCAGGGCCAGATGGATGGGCGCCTGCTGGGCTATGCCCTGGGGCTCCTGGCGGCGCTGCTGACGGCCGGGGCATTGCTGACCGTACGCCGCATCTCGCGCACCGAAACCGCGGCCTCGATCGCCTTCTACTTCGTGCTGGTCACGGCCCTGGCGGGCCTGGCGACCCTGCCGCTGGGGTGGGTGGAGACGGCCTGGCCGACCCTGGGGTTGCTGGTACTCTCGGGGCTGTTCGGCGGGGCGGCGCATATCTGCATGACCCTGGCGCTGCGTTACGCCGAGGTCTCGCGCCTGGCTCCCTTCGAGTATGTGGCGCTGATCTGGCCGGTGCTGGCGGATCTCTGGCTGTTCGGCCAGCCGCTCTCGCCGGGTTTCCTGCTGGCCTTGCCGTTCGTGGCGGGGGGCGCCGCGCTGGCGGCGTTCGAGGGGCGAGGTTTCAGACGGCCGCTTCGACAATGAGCTGGGGGCGGCCCTGGGAACAGGGTTCGATACGCGCCTCGACCCGGAAGGTCTGCCGCAACAGGGCCGGCGTGACCACGCGCTCGGTCGGTCCGCAGGCGATCATCCCGCCGTTCTCGAGAATCAGTGCCTCGTCGGTGAAGCGCAGCGCATGGCCCAGGTCGTGCAACGAGGCGATGACCAGCATCCCGCGCTCGCGGGCCAGCCGTCGCAGGATGCTCAGCAGGCTGATCTGGCGGTGCAGGTCGAGCGCCGAGGTGGGCTCGTCGAGCAAGAGGATGTCGGGAGCCTGGACCAGCGCCTGGGCCGCACTCACCAGTTGGCGCTGCCCGCCGCTGAGATCATCGATGTCGCGCGCGCCGAGCGTGCTGATGCCGAGATCGTCCAGGGCCCGCTCCACCGCCTGAAGGTCGTCGTCGGCGACCTTGAGGCTGCGCCCCTGCATGCGTGCCAGCAGCACCGACTCGTAGACCGTCAGGACCGCGCTGGCGCCGGTTTCCTGGGGCATGTAGGCGACCGGGCGCTCGCTGGTCGCGCCCTCGATACGCACCTCGCCGCTGCCCTCCAGCAAGCCGAGGATGCGCCGGAAGAGCGTCGACTTGCCGGCGGCATTGGGGCCGAGCAGGGCCACGACCTGCCCCCCGGTGAAAGGGGGCGTGGTGATCCCGGCGAGAATCTGACGCCGGCCGTAGCGGGCCGACAGGCCGTCGAGAGTCAGCGTTACCATGAAGCCTTCTTGTGGTTGAGCACCAGGAACAGGAAGAACGGAATGCCCACCAGCGAAGTGATGATGCCGATGGGGATGATGGTGCCGGGAATGATCACCTTCGACAGCACCGAGCCGACGGACAGCAGCAGGGCACCGCAGAGCGCCGAGCCGGGCAGGAAGAAACGCTGATCCTCGCCCAGCAGCAGGCGGGCGATGTGCGGCCCGACCAGGCCGATGAAGCCGATGGTGCCGACGAAGGCGACGGCGATGGCGGCCAGCAACGAGACCAGCACCAGCACCTCGAGGCGCAGCGCACGCGGCCTGACACCCAGGCTCTCGGCCTTGGCGTCGCCCAGGCGCATGGCGGTCAGCGCCCAGCCATGGCGGGCCAGCAGCGGCACCACCACCGCGAGCACGGCGACGGAGATACCGAGCTTGGGCCAGGTCGCCTTGGTCAGGCTGCCCATGGTCCAGAACACCACCGCGGAGACCGCCTGCTGGCTGGCGAAGAACTGGATCAGCGCCATCAGCGAGTTGAAGATGAAGACCATGGCGATGCCCAGCAGCACGATGGTCTCGATCGTCACGCCCCGCTTCAGGCTCAGCAGGTGGATGGCGAAGGCGGTCAGCATCGCCATCACGAAGGCATTGATCGGGATGACGTAATCGACCAGCCCGGGAATTAGCGTCACGCCGAAGGCGAGTGCCAGGGCGGCACCGAAACTCGCCCCGGCCGAAATGCCCAGGGTGAACGGGCTGGCCAGCGGGTTGCTGAGAATGGTCTGCATCTGGGCGCCGGCGATCGACAGGCTGGCGCCCACCACCAGCGCCATCAGCGCCACCGGCATGCGGATCTCCCACAGCACGACCCGCAGCGGCTGGCTGACGGCATCGGGGGTGAGAATCGCGGCGATGACCTGGGACAGCGTGAAGCGCGCCGGCCCCAGCGCCAGGTCGATGCACAGGCTGAGTGCCAGCGCCAGGGTCAGCGCGGCGAGAATCAGCTGGCGCCGAATCACCAGGGCGCGATAGAAATTGCCCTCGTCGGGTGCGTCGGCCGCGGTGGTCGTTTCACTCATCTTGCAGGGATACCCAGTAGCCGGGCTCGTAGTCCACCGGCAGGAAACGCTCGTGGAGCGTCCGCAGGGTGGCCTCGGGGTCGAGATCGGCGAACAGCGACGGGTGGAACCACTTGGCCAGCCGCTGCACAGCGACGAAGTAGTAGGGGCTGTTGTAGAACTGGTGCCAGATGGCGTGGACGTCGCCGGTCTCGACGGCCGTGATGCCGGTCATGGCGGTGCGATGGGTCAGTTTCTCGAGCTTGGCGCGGGCCTTTTGCAGGTCGGCCCCCGGCCCCACGCCGACCCAGTCGCCGCCCGGCACGTAGGCGTCCCAGTTGCCGCCGGTGACCACCACTTGGTCGGGGTTGGCGGCGATGATCTGCTCCGGGTTGAGCGTGCCGAAGGTGTTGGGGATGATGCCGTCGGCGATGTTGTCGCCGCCGGCGAGCTCGACGTACTTGCCGAAGTTGCCGGGGCCGAAGCTCATGCAGCAGTCCTCCGAATACCCGCCGGCACGGTCGATGAAGACCTTCGGCCGCTCGGGATCGGCGGCCGCGATCGTGTCGGTGACCCGGGCCAGCTGGGCCTCGGCGAAGTCGATGAAGGCCTCGGCGCGCTGTTCGTCACCGAGCAGGCGCCCCATCAGCCGCATCGAGGGGATGGTGTGCTCGAGCGGCTTCTCGCGAAAGTCCACGTAGACGATGGGAATGCCCAGCTGGGCCAGCTTGTCGTCGTAGGCCGCATCCTCGGTGGCCGCCTTGGCCTCGAGATTCATCAGCACCACGTCGGGCTGGAGGGCGGCGGCCTGCTCGACGTCGAAGGTGCCGTCCTTGAAGCCGCCGAAGGTGGGGATGTCCTTGAGCTCCGGGAACTTCGCGGCGTAGGCGGCATAGTTGTCCGGATCGGCCTCGGAGAAGTCGTGGCGCCAGCCCACCACGTGGGCGAACGGCGACTCGGGCTCCAGCGCACCGATCAGATAGATCTGACGGCCTTCGCCGAGGATCACTCGCTCCACGGGGGCATCGACGGTGACCTGGCGGCCGGCGATGTCGGTGACGGTGATCGGGTCGGCCTGGGCGGCCATGCAGCCTAGCGCGACGGCCGTGCCGACGGCGGCCTTGAGCAGTGATGTAACCATGTGCGGGTGCCGTACTCGTTGAGGTGACAGGTCGCTAACCGGTGAAGCGCCGAGCAACGTGTCTTGTTGTCTTTTACGCATGATTCTTATTTGCGCGGAAGGATTATGAAGGAGGTCGGCCTGCCTCGTCCAGAGGGTTCGGGCGCCTCGGCGACGACCGCGCTGCGCAGGCTCCGCCGGGGATGGCGGTGGGGGCGTGGCTTCTCGGCAGTTGCTATACTGCCGCGACTTTCGCCAACTGCCAGGAGACCGTATGTCCACTCACGCTCCCCGCATCGCCATCGTCGGTGTCGCCGGCCGCATGGGCCGCACCCTGGTCAATGCCGTGCATCAGGACCCCGGGGCCAGCTTGGCGTGTGGCATCGTCGAGCCCGGCAGCTCGCTGGTCGGCGCCGACCTGGGCGAGCTGGCCGGTACCGGCAGGCTGGGGGTGACCGCCAGCGACGACCTGCTCGCGGTGGCCGATGACTTCGATGTGCTGATCGACTTCACCAACCCCGCCACCACCCTGGCCAACTTGGCGTTCTGCGCCGAGCACGGCAAGCGCATCGTGATCGGCACCACCGGCCTCGACGATGCCCAGCTGGCCGAACTCGATGACTATCGTGATCGCGTGCCGATGGTCTTCGCGCCCAACATGAGCGTCGGCGTCAATCTTACCCTCAATCTGCTGGCCACCGCCGCGCGGGCGCTGGGCGACGAGGGCTACGACATCGAAGTGATCGAGGCGCACCACAGGCACAAGGTCGATGCGCCGTCGGGCACGGCGCTGAAGATGGGCGAGGTCATGGCCGATGCCCTGGAGCGCCCGCTCAAGGAATACGGCGTGTTCGAGCGCGTCGGCCAGTGCGGGCCGCGCACCGACAAGGAGATCGGCTTCGCCACGGTGCGCGCCGGCGACATCGTCGGCGAGCACACGGTGATGTTCGCCACCGAGGGCGAACGTATCGAGATCACCCACAAGGCCTCGAGCCGCATGACCTTCGCCAAGGGCGCGGTGCGCGCGGCACGCTGGGTCGCCGAGCGCGAGGCCGGCCACTATGACATGCAGGACGTGCTGGGACTGGGTGGCGACTAGCCAGGCGCCGGTGCGTCGAGGGTAGTCGCCGGGCCGGAAATCCTGTAGAATCCAGTCAATTTGGCCGGGCTCAGGCAACCCGCAAGGCCATGTTGGGCGAAGCGATGACACCAAGCGGGATGAAACCGATCTTTACCGGGTTTCGTCCCGCTTTTTTACGACCTGCGCGCCCGACGGCAGCGGCGATCGGCACGCCGAAGATTCCGAATGACAGCCCGCGGCGGCACGAGCTGGGCGAGCATCCTGACTGACGAAGAGCAATGGAGGACGTTGCGTTGAACAGACCCGCGATACTGGCCTTGGAAGATGGCAGCGTATTTCATGGCAGCGCCATCGGCGCCGATGGGCAGACCAGCGGCGAGGTGGTGTTCAACACGGCCATGACCGGCTACCAGGAAATCCTCACCGACCCCTCCTACACCCGACAGATCGTCACGCTGACCTACCCGCACATCGGCAACACCGGCACCAACGACGAGGACGTCGAATCGACGCGCATCGCCGCCGCCGGGCTGGTGATCCGCGATCTGCCGCTCATCGCCAGCAGCTTCCGCAACCAGGCGAGCCTCGATACGTATCTAAAGCGCCAGAACGTGCTGGGCATCGCCGACATCGACACCCGCCGGCTGACCCGCATCCTGCGTGACAAGGGCGCCCAGAACGGCGCCATCCTCGCCGGTCCCGACGCCGAGGGCGACGATGCCGTCGAGCGGGCGCTGGCCATCGCGCGCGACTTTCCGGGCCTCAAGGGCATGGACCTGGCCCGGGTGGTCAGCTGCACCGAGCGCTACGAATGGAGCCAGGCCGACTGGACGCTGGGTGAAGGCTACGCCGACGCCGCGGCGGGCGAACGGCCCTACCATGTGGTCGCCTACGACTACGGGGTCAAGCACAACATCCTGCGCCTGCTCGCCGCGCGCGGTTGCCGGCTGACCGTGGTGCCCGCGCAGACCCCGGCCAGCGAGGTGCTGGCGCTGAACCCCGACGGCGTGTTCCTCGCCAATGGCCCCGGCGATCCCGAGCCGTGTGACTACGCCATCGCGGCGATCCGCGAGATTCTCGAGAGCGGGCTGCCGGTGTTCGGCATCTGCCTGGGGCATCAGCTGCTGGCGCTGGCCTCCGGGGCGACGACCGTGAAGATGAACCACGGCCACCACGGCGCCAACCACCCGGTGCAGGATCTCGACAGCGGCCACGTGATGATCACCAGCCAGAACCATGGCTTCGCGGTCGACGAGACCAGCCTGCCGGCGACGCTGCGCGCCACGCACCGCTCGCTGTTCGACGGCACCCTGCAGGGCGTCGAACGTACCGACCGGCCGGCCTTCAGCTTCCAGGGGCACCCCGAGGCGAGCCCGGGCCCGCGCGACGTGTCGCCGCTGTTCGACCGCTTCGTGGAGATGCTGCGGGCGCGCCGCTGATCCGCCGTCCCCCGTTTCGTCGCCGTTCGTCACTTATTCTTCAGCGGGAATCGTCATGCCCAAACGTACCGACATCCAGAGCATCCTGATCATCGGCGCCGGCCCCATCGTCATCGGCCAGGCGTGCGAGTTCGACTACTCCGGCGCCCAGGCCTGCAAGGCGCTGCGCGAGGAGGGCTACCGGGTCATCCTGGTCAACTCCAATCCGGCGACCATCATGACCGACCCGGTGATGGCCGATGCCACCTACATCGAGCCGATCACCTGGCAGGCCGTCGAGAAGATCATCGAGAAGGAGCGCCCGGACGCGCTGCTGCCCACCATGGGCGGCCAGACCGCGCTCAACTGCGCGCTGGACCTGGACAAGCACGGTGTACTGGCCCGCCACGGCGTGGAGATGATCGGCGCCAATGCCGACGCCATCAACAAGGCCGAGGACCGCGATCTGTTCGACAAGGCGATGCGCAACATCGGCCTCGAGTGCCCCAAGGCGCAGGTCGCCCACACCATGAGCGAGGCCTGGGAGATCCAGCGCGAGCTGGGCTTCCCGGTGATCATCCGGCCCTCCTACACCATGGGTGGCTCCGGCGGCGGGGTGGCCTACAACAAGGAAGAGTTCGAGGAGATCTGCAACCGTGGCTTCGAACTCTCCAACAACCATGAGCTGCTGATCGACGAATCCCTGCTGGGCTGGAAGGAATACGAGATGGAGGTCGTTCGCGACAGGAACGACAACTGCATCATCGTCTGCGCCATCGAGAACTTCGATCCGATGGGCGTGCATACCGGCGACTCGATCACCGTGGCACCGGCACAGACGCTGACCGACAAGGAATACCAGATCATGCGCGACGCCTCGCTGGCGGTGCTGCGCGAGATCGGCGTCGAGACCGGCGGTTCCAACGTGCAGTTCGGTGTCGACCCCGACACCGGCCGCATGGTGGTCATCGAGATGAACCCGCGGGTGTCGCGCTCCTCGGCGCTGGCCTCCAAGGCCACCGGCTTCCCGATCGCCAAGATCGCCGCCAAGCTGGCCGTGGGCTACACCCTCGACGAGCTGCAGAACGACATCACCGGCGGCAAGACCCCGGCGTCCTTCGAGCCGGCCATCGACTACGTGGTCACCAAGATTCCGCGCTTCACCTTCGAGAAGTTCCCCCAGGCCAACGATCGCCTGACCACGCAGATGAAGTCGGTGGGCGAGGTGATGGCGATCGGCCGCACCTTCCAGGAGTCGCTGCAGAAGGCGCTGCGCGGCATGGAGACCGGCAACGACGGGCTCGATCCCAAGGTCACCGAGTTCAGCGACGAGAATCTGGCGCTGATCAAGGGCGAGCTGCAGGCCGCCGGCGCCGATCGCATCTTCTTCATCGCCGATGCCATGCGGGCCGGGATGGGCGTCGACGAGATCTTCGCGCTGACCAACATCGACCGCTGGTTCCTGGTCCAGCTCGAGGATCTGATCCGCACCGAGCGCGCGCTGGCCGAGCGCTCACTGGCCGAGCTGGACGGCGCCGCGCTGTTCCGGCTCAAGCGCAAGGGCTTCAGCGACGCGCGCCTGGCCAGGCTGCTCGGCGTCTCCGAGAAGGAGTTCCGCAAGGCCCGCCAGAAGGCCGGCATCCGCCCGGTCTACAAGCGCGTCGATACCTGTGCGGCGGAGTTCGCCTCGCACACCGCCTACATGTACTCCACCTACGAGGAGGAGTGCGAGGCCGCGCCCAGCGACCGCCAGAAGATCATGGTGCTGGGCGGCGGTCCCAACCGCATCGGCCAGGGCATCGAGTTCGACTACTGCTGCGTCCACGCCGCGCTGGCCATGCGCGAGGATGGCTACGAGACCATCATGGTCAACTGCAATCCGGAGACCGTCTCCACCGATTACGACACCTCGGACCGCCTCTACTTCGAGCCGGTGACCCTGGAGGACGTGCTGGAGATCGCCGACAAGGAGCAGCCGGTCGGGGTGATCGTGCAGTTCGGCGGCCAGACGCCGCTCAAGCTGGCCCGCGAGCTCGAGGCCGCCGGGGTGCCGATCATCGGTACCACGCCGGACGCCATCGACCGCGCCGAGGACCGCGAGCGCTTCCAGCAGATGATCGACAAGCTGCGTCTCAAGCAGCCGCCCAACGCCACGGCGCGCAGCTTCGAGGACGCCTTCGCCAAGGCCGAGAAGATCGGTTACCCGCTGGTGGTGCGGCCCTCCTACGTGCTCGGCGGCCGGGCCATGGAGATCGTCTATTCGGCGGACGAGCTGGAGAACTACATGACCCATGCGGTCAAGGTCTCCAACGACTCGCCGGTGCTGCTCGATCACTTCCTCAATGCCGCGATCGAGATCGACATCGATGCCGTCTCCGACGGCAGGACGGTGGTGATCGGCGGCATCATGCAGCACATCGAGCAGGCCGGGGTGCACTCCGGTGACTCGGCGTGCTCGCTGCCGCCCTATTCCCTGCCTTCGGACGTGCAGGACGCGATGCGCGAGCAGGTCAAGAAGATGGCCGTCGAGCTCAACGTGGTGGGCCTGATGAACGTCCAGCTGGCCTGGCAGGACGGCGAGATCTACGTCATCGAGGTCAACCCGCGCGCCTCGCGTACCGTACCGTTCGTCTCCAAGTGCATCGGCACCTCGCTGGCGCAGGTCGCGGCACGCTGCATGGCCGGCAAGACGCTCGACGAGCAGGGCTTCACCGCCGAGCTGATCCCCGGCTACTACAACGTCAAGGAAGCGGTCTTCCCGTTCAACAAGTTCCCCAGCGTCGACCCGATCCTGTCGCCGGAAATGAAGTCCACCGGCGAGGTGATGGGCAGCGGCTCGACCTTCGCCGAGGCCTTCTACAAGGCGCAGCTCGGTGCCGGCGAGGCAATTCCGCCGCTCACCGGCGATCGCACCGCCTTCCTCTCGGTCCGCGAGCCGGACAAGGTCGGCGTTATCGAGGTCGCGCAATCTTTGCTAGCATTAGGCTTTGATCTGATCGCTACCCGCGGGACCGCTCGGGCCCTCGAGCAGGCCGGCTTGCCGGTCAAGACCGTCAACAAGGTCTTCGAGGGGCGCCCGCACATCGTCGATATGATCAAGAACGACGACGTGGCCTACATCGTCAATACCACCGAAGGCCGTCAGGCGATCAACGATTCTTCCGTGATCCGTCGCACCGCGCTTGCTCACAAGGTCCCCTACGCCACCACGCTGGCGGGGGCGCGCGCCGTTTGCATGGCGCTCGAGTACGGCAATCAGATCACCGTGCGGCGGCTTCAGGAACTGCACGCAGGAGCAAGACCATGAACAAGGTCCCGATGACCGTGGCAGGCGAGGTTCGTCTGCGTGAAGAGCTCAACCAGCTCAAGGGTGTGGAGCGTCCTCGGGTGATCAATGCCATCGCCGAGGCGCGCGAGCACGGCGATCTCAAGGAAAACGCCGAATATCACGCCGCCCGCGAGCAACAGGGGTTCATCGAAGGGCGCATCCAGGAGATCGAGTCCAAGCTCTCCGTGGCCCAGGTGATCGACGTCACCAAGATGCCCCGTACCGGCAAGGTGATCTTCGGCGTCACCGTCGAGCTGCTCAACCTCGACAACGACGAAGAGGTGCGTTATCAGATCGTCGGCGAGGACGAGGCCGACATCAAGGCCGGCAAGATCTCGGTGACCTCGCCGATCGCCCGGGCGCTGATCGGGAAGGAAGAGGGCGACGTGGTCGGCGTGCGCACGCCCGGCGGCGATGTCGAGTACGAGATCTCCAGCGTCGAGCACCTGTGACCCAGCTGTAAGCGTTAAGCTGTAAGCTGTCAGTCAAACCCAAACACCCCCGAGGTTCTGCCTCGGGGGTGTTTGCTTACAGCTCAAAGCTCATGACTTACGGCTCGCGCGAAGCGCGTCAGTGCCGGCCGTGATGTGACTCGAAGCGCTTGATGTTCGACAGCTTGGGATTGGCCTTGGGGTTGTCGCGATAGAGCAGCGCGACCTTGCCGATGGTCTGCACCAGCTCGGCGCCGGTATCGGTGCACAGCTGCTCGGCCACGGCCCGGCGGGTGTCGCGTTCACCGACGGCGATCTTGATCTTGACCAGCTCGTGATCGGCGAGCGCGCGCTCGAGTTCGGCGATCACGCCGTCACTCAGACCGTTGTCGGAAACCGTCACGATGGGCGAGAGATGATGGCCGATGCTGCGAAATGCTTTCTTTTGTGCCTGTGACAAGCTCATGGTATCGTGATCGTTCCGGTTGGCGTGCGTGGGGAGCGGCAAGTGCGGTCGGCGACGGTCGTGACGGCATCGGTCCGGGTCGCGACCACTGAACGCGCCATGGTAAGGCGAAAGACGGGCATTGCAAAGCGCTCCGGCCGGATTGACCTCACTCGACGTTTCTCCCCGCACCCTCGACACCCCTGTGATTCAAGGCCCCGCCCCTTGGGCAGGCCCGCTTAGGTGATTGCGTGGCGCGAACCACTTCCAGCAAGCCCGCCACCGGCAGCAAGAGCAGTGCCGGCTGGCTCAAGGAACATTTCGACGATCCCTACGTGCAGCGTTCGTGGCAGGACGGCTATCGCAGCCGGGCCAGCTACAAGCTGCTCGAACTCGACGACAAGGATCGGCTTTTCAAGCCCGGCCTGACGGTGATCGACCTCGGCGCGGCCCCGGGGGGCTGGAGCCAGGTGGCGGCCGAGCGGGTGGGGCCGGGCGGCCTGGTGATCGCTTCCGACATCCTCGAGATGGACTCGCTGGCCGGTGTCAGCTTCGTGCAGGGCGACTTCACCGAGGATGCCGTGCTGGAGGCGATCCTGGCGCAGCTCGACGGGCGCCCGGTGGATTTGATCATTTCCGACATGGCACCCAACATGAGTGGCATGGCCGCCATCGACCAGCCCAAGGCGATGTACCTGGTCGAACTGGCGCTGGATCTGGCCACCCAGACATTGACGCCCGGGGGGCGCCTTCTCACCAAGGTGTTCCAGGGCGAAGGGTTCGACGACTACCTGAAGGCGCTGCGCGACCGCTTCGCCCGGGTGGTCACCCGCAAGCCGGGAGCGTCGCGCGATCGCTCGCGCGAGGTCTATCTGCTGGCAGACGGATTCAAGGGCTGAGCTTGCAGGCGTGGCCGACCGCCCTCATCTAGGGTAGTGTCGAGCCATGGGCACGCTTGGCGGACAGATTGATGCAATGAGGGTATTCCCTTGAACGACATGGCGAAGAACCTGATTCTCTGGTTGGTCATCGCGGCGGTTCTGCTGACGGTGTTCAACAATTTCAGCGTCGATAGCTCACCGCAGACGATGAACTACTCGCAGTTCGTCCAGCAGGTGCAGAACGGTCAGGTCCGTTCTGTGACGATCGACGGCTACACCATCAACGGCGAGCGCGACGACGGCTCGAAGTTCCAGACCGTGCGCCCGGCGGCGCAGGATCCCAAGCTGATGGACGACCTGCTGTCGCACAACGTCAGCGTCACCGGCAAGAAGCCCGAGGAGCAGAGCCTGTGGACGCGGCTACTGATCGCCAGCTTCCCGATCCTGATCATCCTCGCGATCTTCCTGTTCTTCATGCGCCAGATGCAGGGTGGCGGTGCCGGCAAGGGCGGGCCGATGAGCTTCGGCAAGTCCAAGGCCAAGCTGCTCACCCAGGATCAGGTCAAGACCACCTTCGCCGATGTCGCCGGCTGCGACGAGGCCAAGGAGGAGGTCGAGGAGCTGGTCGACTTCCTCAAGGATCCGTCCAAGTTCCAGCGCCTGGGTGGCCAGATTCCCCGCGGGGTGCTGATGGTCGGCCCGCCGGGGACCGGCAAGACGCTGCTCGCCAAGGCGATCGCCGGCGAGGCCAAGGTGCCGTTCTTCACCATCTCGGGCTCCGACTTCGTCGAGATGTTCGTGGGTGTCGGTGCCTCGCGCGTGCGTGACATGTTCGAGCAGGCCAAGAAGCAGGCGCCGTGCATCATCTTCATCGACGAGATCGACGCCGTCGGCCGCCATCGTGGCTCCGGCATGGGCGGCGGTCACGACGAGCGCGAGCAGACGCTCAACCAACTGCTGGTCGAGATGGACGGCTTCGAGGCCAACGACGGCATCATCGTCATCGCCGCCACCAACCGTCCCGACGTGCTCGATCCGGCGCTGCTGCGCCCGGGCCGCTTCGACCGCCAGGTCACCGTGCCGCTGCCCGACATCCGCGGCCGCGAACACATCCTCAGCGTGCACCTGCGCAAGGTGCCGCTCGGCGAGGACGTCAAGCCCAGCCTGATCGCGCGTGGCACGCCGGGCTTCTCCGGCGCCGACCTGGCCAATCTGGTCAACGAGGCCGCGCTGTTCGCCGCGCGTCGCAATCGTCGCCTGGTGGGCATGGAGGAGCTCGAGCTGGCCAAGGACAAGATCATGATGGGCGCCGAGCGCCGCTCGATGGTGATGACCGAGAAGGAGAAGCTCAACACCGCCTATCATGAGTCCGGCCACGCCATCATCGGCCTGCTGATGCCCGAGCACGACCCGGTCTACAAGGTGACCATCATCCCGCGCGGGCGTGCCCTGGGGGTGACCATGTTCCTGCCCGAGGAAGATCGCTACAGCTTCTCGCGGCAGCAGATCATCAGCCAGATCTGTTCGCTGTTCGGCGGTCGCATCGCCGAGGAGATGACGCTGGGGCCCAACGGGGTGACCACCGGCGCCTCCAACGACATCAAGCGTGCCACCGAACTGGCCCACAACATGGTCGCCAAGTGGGGGCTGTCCGAGGAGATGGGCCCGATCATGTACGACGAGGACGAGTCGCATCAGTTCCTCGGCGGCCCGGGCCAGAGCGGTGGCAAGCTCAAGTCCGGCGAGACCACCACGCGCCTCGACAAGGAGGTGCGGCGGATCATCGACGAGTGCTACGCCCACGCCAAGCAGCTGCTCGACGAGAATCGCGACAAGCTCGACAGGATGGCCGAAGCGCTGATGCAGTACGAGACCATCGACGCCGACCAGCTCAAGGACATCATGGCCGGTCGCAAGCCACGTCCGCCCAAGGATTGGGACGACGGCAACGACTCGGGCAGCGGGTCGCCGGTCATCGACCACCAGCCGGAGGCGGACGACGGCGAGGACGAGGACGAGCGTCCCGGCCGCCGGCCATCCGATCCGCTGGGCGGCCCCGCCGGCCACTGACGGTCCACTTTCGTGACCACGGACAAGGCGCCCTTCGGGGCGCCTTGCACCGTTATGAGGCTCTGATTAGAGTGACGCTTTTTGCCATCGGGACCCTGCCATGACAGATGTCGCATCCGAGGCCGTGTTGCAGTGCGGTCGGCACCGGCTCGACCTCTCCTACCCCCGGGTGATGGGGATCCTCAATGTCACGCCGGACTCCTTCTCCGACGGCGGACGCTTCGCCGTTCGCGACGATGCCCTGCGCCATGCCGAGGCCATGCTCGCCGAGGGTGCGGCGATCATCGACGTGGGCGGCGAGTCGACGCGCCCCGGGGCCGAGCCGGTCCCCGAGCAGGCCGAACTCGACCGGGTGGTGCCGATCGTCGAGGCGCTGGTTCACGAGCTCGACGCCCTGGTCTCGGTGGATACCAGCTCGCCCGAGGTGATGCGCGCGGTGAGCGACGCCGGTGCCGGCATGCTCAACGACGTGCGTGCGCTGCGCCGGCCTGCTGCGCTCGAGGTGGCGGCCGCCAGCGGGCTGCCGGTCTGCCTGATGCACATGCTCGGCGAACCGGGGGACATGCAGCAGGCGGCCGACTATGCTGAGCCGGTGGAGCAGGCCGTGGCGACGTTCCTCGCCGAGCGGATCGCCGCCTGCGAAAAGGCGGGTATCCGCCGCGAGCGGCTGATCCTCGACCCGGGCTTCGGCTTTGCCAAGACCGTCGCGCACAACCTGCGCCTGCTCAATCGCCTGGACACGCTGGCCGACTTCGGCCTGCCGGTGCTGGCCGGGATGTCGCGCAAGCGCATGATCGGGCAGGTGCTCGACCGCCCGGTCGAGGAGCGCCTGGCGGGCGGACTGGCGCTGTCGACGCTGGCCGTCGAACGCGGCGCGCGGATTCTTCGCGTTCACGATGTGGGCCCCAGCGTGGATGCCATCAACATGACCTGGGCCGTGCTACAGGAAGGCGCTGAACCATGACACGACGTTACTTCGGGACCGACGGGATCCGTGGCACGGTGGGGGAGTATCCGATCACCGCCGATTTCATGCTCAAGCTGGGCTGGGCCGTGGGTCGGGTGCTGGAGCATCACAATCCCAATGCCAAGGTACTGATCGGCAAGGACACGCGTATCTCCGGCTACATGTTCGAGTCGGCCCTGGAGGCCGGGCTGTCGGCCGCCGGCGTCGACGTGTCGCTGCTCGGGCCCATGCCCACGCCGGCGATCGCCTACCTGACCCGGACCTTCCGCGCCGATGCCGGCATCGTCATCTCCGCCTCGCACAATCCCTTCCAGGACAACGGCATCAAGTTCTTCTCCGCCGAGGGCACCAAGCTGCCCGACGCCGTCGAGGAAGCGATCGAGGCCGAGCTCGAGAAGCCGCTGGAGACCGTCTCCGCCGACCGGCTGGGCAAGGCGGTGCGCATCGGCGACGCGCCGGGCCGTTACATCGAGTTCTGCAAGTCGACGATTCCGCAGCGTCTGGCACTGAACGGGCTCAAGGTGGTGCTCGATTGCGCTCACGGTGCCACCTACCACATCGCGCCCAGCGTATTCCGCGAGCTGGGGGCCGAGGTCCGCGTGCTGGGCTCGGCGCCGGACGGGCTCAACATCAATCAGAAGGTCGGCTCCACGCACCCGGCGTCGCTGCGCGCGGCGGTCATCGAGCATGGCGCGGACCTGGGTATCGCCTTCGACGGCGACGGTGACCGGGTGATCCTGGTCGATGCCGACGGCCGCGAGGTCGACGGCGACGACATCCTCTACCTGATCGCCCGCGACCGGCACGAGCGCGGTGTGCTGGGCGGCGGCGTGGTCGGCACGCTGATGAGCAATTTCGGCCTGGCCGCGGCGCTCGCTGCGCTGGGGATTCCCTTCGAGCGGGCCAAGGTCGGCGACCGCTACGTCATGGAGCGGCTGATCGCCAACGGCTGGCAGCTGGGCGGCGAATCCTCGGGGCACATCGTCTGCGGCCACATCCAGACCACCGGCGACGGCATCGTCTCGGCCCTGCAGGTGGTGGCGATCATGGTCGGCCAGGGACGCTCCCTGGCGTCGCTGCTCGACGGCTTCGAGAAAGCACCCCAGGCCCTGGTCAACGTGCGCCTGACGCCCCAGACCGACAAGCCCGCACTGCTGGCCAGCGAGTCGTTGACCCGCACCGTGGCGGCGGTCGAGGAGGAGCTGGGCGACGAGGGGCGGGTGCTGTTGAGACCGTCGGGCACCGAGCCGCTGATCCGGGTGATGGTCGAGGGACGGCCGCGCTTCGACGTTCAGGGGCTGGCCCGACGCATCGCCGCCGAGGTCGAGGCACTGATCGCCTGATCCGGGGCGGTTGTCTTGCCCGGGACGCTCCTATACCATCTTGCACCACTTCGAGAAAGGGGGTAGCTCATGCGCATGCCGCTGATCGCCGGCAACTGGAAGATGAACGGTTCCCTGACGCTGGTCGAGCGGTTCGGCGAGGCGTTCGCCGAGGCCGGGCTATCTCCGTCCGTGGAGGTCTGTCTGATTCCGCCGTTTCCCTATCTGGCGGCCGCGCAGCGGGCCCTGGGCGGCACGCCGGTGATGCTCGGCGCCCAGACCCTGAATCCCCAGCACGGTGGTGCGCATACCGGGGAGGTGAGCGGCGGCATGCTGCGCGAGTTCGGCGTCGACTACGTGCTGGTCGGCCACTCCGAGCGCCGGGCGCTCTACCGGGAAAGCGACGACGACGTCTACGACCGCCTGCTGGCGGCGCTCACGGCCGAGCTGCGCCCCATCCTGTGTGTCGGCGAAACGCTCGAGGAGCGCGATGCCGGCCGCACCCGCGATGTGGTGCTGCGTCAGGTGGGGGCCGTGATGGCGCGTCTGGAGCCGGCGCAGCGTGCCGCGGTGACCATCGCCTACGAACCGGTCTGGGCGATCGGCACCGGGCGCACCGCGACCCCCGAGCAGGCCCAGGAAGTGATGAGCGAGATCCGTGCCTATCAGGCCGGCTTCGATCGCTCGCTGGCGGAGGGAATGCGGTTGCTCTACGGCGGCAGCATGAATGCCGACAACGCGGCCGAACTGCTCGCCCAGCCGGACATCGACGGCGGCCTGGTGGGCGGTGCCTCGCTCAAGGTCGACGATTTTCTAGCCATCTGTCAGTCAGCAGGTTAAACAACCATGCAAGTTGCCATTCTCATGATTCATGTGGCGATCGCCATCGCGCTGGTCGCCCTCGTCCTGTTGCAGCAGGGCAAAGGTGCCGATGCCGGGGCCTCCTTCGGTGGCGGCGCCTCCCAGACCGTGTTCGGCTCGCGCGGCAGCGGGAGCTTTCTCGCCAAGCTGACCGGCGCCCTGGCGGCGGCGTTCTTCGCCACCTCGCTGGCGCTGGCGTACTTCGCCTCCTCCCAGGCCGACAATGCGCCTGAGGTGGGGATTCCCGACGCCAAGGTGGTCGAACAGCAGAAATCGGTACCGACCCTTGACGAAAGCGATCAAGGTGGGGATAATACTGCGCCAACGCTAGAGGATTCCGGAGAGTGATCTCCACGCCTTAGACGTTGAAATGTAGTGCTGTTTCGGGCAGTTTTCGGGTTTCGAGGTTGTCCGAGCAACGAGCACACGGTGAGTCAGCAAGATCGACTGTGTGTTCGCCCCCTGATGCCGAAGTGGTGGAATTGGTAGACACGCTATCTTGAGGGGGTAGTGACCTTATGGTCGTGGGGGTTCAAGTCCCCCCTTCGGCACCATCTGAAGGCCCGCATGACGGCCCGCTCAGAAGCACGATTGGCAAGACGTGGCGATACGCTCGGGTCCTTGACCGAGGGGTGAGCGGATTTTTATAATCGCCAACCTATGATGCGGGGTGGAGCAGTCTGGTAGCTCGTCGGGCTCATAACCCGAAGGTCGTCGGTTCAAATCCGGCCCCCGCTACCAAGTTTCTTGAAAGGCCCCTTCCTATGAAGGGGCTTTTTGTTAGCGGTTCGCACCGCTGACGCTAACGCCAATCAGCCACCTAGCTTTCCTCTCTACTCCCGGTCAGGTGCCTGATGCAACTGCTGTAGGAGCCTTCATCTGTGGCAATCAAGGACGCTGCGCTGAACGCACTCATCGAACCGGTGGTGACCGGCATGGGGTTTGAGCTCTGGGGTATCGACCATCTTTCCCAGGGCAAGCACTCCCGTCTGGTGGTGTACATCGACAGTCCCGATGGCATCACGGTCGACGATTGTGCCGACGTCAGCCGGCAGATCAGCGGCATCCTCGATGTCGAGGACCCGATCCCTGGCCAGTACCAGTTGGAGGTGTCGTCGCCCGGCATGGATCGCCCCCTGTTCACGCTCGAGCAGTTCGCTCGCTACCAGGGGCATGTCGTGGCCTTGCGCCTGCGCTCGCCGTTCGATGGGCGCCGCAAGTTCAAGGGGTTGCTGGCGGGCGTCGAGAACGACGAGGTGTTGCTGCAGCTCGACGGCGAAGAGTATTGCTTTCCCATCGATACCATCGATCAGGCGCGGATCGTTCCGCAGTTCGATGGATAAGGACTGATTTCTGGCGAGGCTTAAGGCATGAGCAAAGAGATTCTGCTGGTCGTTGACGCGATCTCGAACGAAAAGGGCGTGCCCCGCGACGTGATCTTCGGCGCCGTCGAGGCGGCGCTGGCCAGCGCATCACGCAAGCGCTTCGATGGCCAGGAAGTGAGCGTGCGGGTCCAGATCGACCGGGTCACCGGCGACTACGAGACCTTCCGGCGCTGGGTCGTGGTCGAGGATGACGAGTTCGAGAATCCCGACGCCGAGATCAAGCAGTCGTTCGCCGAGCAGCGTGATCCGCCGCTGACCCTGGGCGACGTGGTCGAGGAGCGCATCGAGAACGCCGCCTTCGGTCGCATCGCCGCGCAGACGGCCAAGCAGGTCATCGTTCAGAAGGTCCGTGAAGCCGAACGCGCCGAGATCGTGCGCCACTATGCCGAGCGCGAGGGTGAGTTGATCGCCGGGATCGTCAAGAAGACGACACGTGACGGGCTGATCATCGACCTTGGCGACAATGCCGAGGCCTTCCTGCCGCGCAGCGAAATGATCCCCGGCGAGCGCTACCGCATGAACGAGCGGGTTCGCGCCTTGCTGTGGAAGGTCGACGCCGAGGCGCGCGGCTCACAGTTGATCCTGTCGCGGACGCGCCCGGAACTGATCATCGAGCTGTTCAAGATCGAGGTTCCCGAGATCGCCGAGCAGCTCATCGAGATCAAGGGCGCCGCCCGCGATCCGGGCTCGCGGGCCAAGATCGCGGTCAAGACCAACGACAAGCGCATCGATCCGGTCGGCGCCTGCGTGGGGATGCGGGGCTCGCGGGTCCAGGCG
This sequence comes from Modicisalibacter coralii, assembly GCF_004117855.1. Classification (GTDB taxonomy): domain Bacteria; phylum Pseudomonadota; class Gammaproteobacteria; order Pseudomonadales; family Halomonadaceae; genus Modicisalibacter; species Modicisalibacter coralii. The sequence goes on along the minus strand of NZ_QWBW01000043.1, from coordinate 9,817 downwards.
GTCTCCAACGAGCTGCGCAACGAGCGCGTCGACATCATCCTCTGGGACGACAACCCGGCGCAGCTGGTGATCAACGCCATGGCGCCGGCCGACGTGGCGTCCATCCTCGTCGACGAGGACGCCCATGCCATGGACGTGGCCGTTGCCGAGGACAACCTGGCCCAGGCCATCGGCCGCAGCGGCCAGAACGTGCGCCTGGCCAGCGAGCTGACCGGCTGGACGCTCAACGTGATGACGGAGGAAGAGGCCGAGGGCAAGCGCGAGCAGGAGGTCGACACCCTGGTCGAGTACTTCATCAACCACCTCGAGGTCGACGAGGAAATGGCGCGGATCCTGGTCGAGGAGGGCTTCACCTCGCTGGAGGAGATCGCCTATGTGCCGCTCGAGGAGATGCTCGAGATCGAGGAATTCGACGAGGACCTGGTAGAAGAGTTGCGCGCACGCGCTAAGGACGAGCTGTTGAACCTGGCAATCGCCTCCGAGGAGGCACTCGACGGCGCCCAGCCCGCCGACGACCTCCTCGAGATGGACGGCATGGACCGTCACCTGGCCTTCATTCTGGCCAGCCGTGGCATCGTCACCATGGAGGATCTTGCCGAACAGTCCGTCGATGACCTCAAGGACATCGAGGACGTGGACGAAGAGCGCGCCGCGGCACTGATCATGACCGCCCGTGCGCCCTGGTTCGAGAGTGAAGAGTAACTAGGTCACGGGCTCAGGAGGGTCGTAATGGCAGAAATGACGGTTAAAGATTTTGCAGCCAAGGTGGGGCGTGACACGTCCCGCCTGCTGGAGCAGATGAAGGAAGCGGGGCTCCCGCACAAGGCCGAGGGCGATGCGGTGTCCGAAGAGGACAAGCAGCGTCTGCTCGACCATCTCACCCAGAGTCATGGTGGCGGTCGCGGTGCCAAGAATCGCATCACCCTGACGCGCAAGACCAAGAGCCGGATTCGCTCCGGCGACGGCCGCGGCAAGAGCATCGAGGTCTCGGTGCGCAAGAAGCGGACCTACGTCAAGCGCGAGGAGTCTCAGGAGGAAGAGGCGCCGGAAGCCGTCGATCAGGGGCCGCGGCAACTGGTCGGAGACATGGCCGATGCCACCCAGGCGCGCGAGAAGGCCGAGCGCGAGGCGCAGCAGGCCGCCGAGGCCAAGCAGGCCGAGGAAGCGGAAGCGGCCAAGCAGCAGGAAGCCGCCGAGCCGGCACCGAAGGCCGATGACAAGCCGGCCGAGGAGATTCCCACCGAGCTCGAGCTGCCCGCGGAAGAGCCGCCGGTGGTCGAGGCGCCGCCCAAGGAACCGCGCAGCGACAACCGCCGCGCCAATCCCAAGAAGGCCGCCGCCAAGAAGGGACGCCACGACACCAGTCGCGACGAGGATCGCGAAGAGCGTGCCGAGCGTCGTCGCGGCAGCGGCAAGAAGGTCAAGCGTGCCGAGCGTCGGGGCAGCCGTCGTGGCGGTCGCGACAGCGGTGGCGGCAAGCACGGTTTCCAGAAGCCGACGCAGCCGATCGTGCGCGAAGTGGCGATCCCCGAGTCGATCAGCGTCGCCGACCTGGCCGACAAGATGGCGATCAAGGCCAACGAGGTCATCAAGGCCATGTTCACCATGGGCGCGGCGGTGACCATCAACCAGACCATCGATCAGGACACCGCGGCGATCGTCGTCGAGGAAATGGGCCACAAGCCCAAGCTGGTCAAGGACGACGCGCTGGAGACCGAGGTTCTCGAGGGTATCTCCTACGAGGGCGAGGAGATCACTCGCGCTCCGGTGGTCACGGTGATGGGTCACGTCGACCACGGCAAGACCTCGCTGCTCGACTACATTCGTCGCACCAAGGTGGCGACCGGCGAGGCCGGTGGCATCACCCAGCACATCGGCGCCTACCACGTCGAGCACGAGACGGGTGACATCACCTTCCTCGATACCCCGGGTCACGCGGCGTTCACCGCCATGCGTGCGCGCGGCGCCCAGGCCACCGACGTGGTCATCCTGGTGGTCGCCGCCGACGACGGCGTGATGCCGCAGACCATCGAGGCGGTCGAGCACGCCAAGGCGGCCGGTGTGCCGCTGGTGGTCGCGGTCAACAAGATCGACAAGGCCGGCGCCGATCCCGATCGGGTCAAGAACGAGCTGTCGCAGCACGGCGTGATCTCCGAGGAGTGGGGCGGCGATACCCAGTTCGTCCACGTCTCGGCGAAGACCGGCGACGGCATCGATGCTCTGCTCGAGGCGGTCCTGCTGGTTTCCGAGGTGCTCGAGCTCAAGGCGGTCCCCGAAGCGCCGGCCAAGGGCGTGGTGGTCGAATCGCGCCTCGACAAGGGCCGCGGCCCGGTGGCCACCGTGCTGGTCCAGAACGGCACCCTGAACCGGGGCGACATCGTCCTGGCCGGCCTCCACTATGGCCGCGTGCGGGCGCTGACCAACGAGCTCGGCAAGCAGGTCGAGCAGGTCGGTCCGTCGATGCCGGTGGAGATCCAGGGCCTGGACGGCACCCCCGAGGCGGGCGAGGACTTCATGGTGCTCGCCGACGAGAAGAAGGCGCGCGAAGTCGCCAACTTCCGTCAGGGCAAGTACCGCGAGGTACGCCTGGCGCGTCAGCAGAAGGCCAAGCTGGAGAACATGTTCAGCCAGATGGGCCAGGACGAGGTGGCCAAGGTCAACATCGTCCTCAAGGCCGACGTCCAGGGCTCGCTGGAAGCGATCCGTGGCGCGCTGGAAGAACTCTCCACCGACGAGGTTCAGGTCGCCGTGGTGTCCTCCGGGGTCGGTGGTATCACCGGTACCGACGCCAACCTGGCGCTGGCCAGTGACGCCATCGTGGTCGGCTTCAACGTCCGTGCCGATGCCGCCGCGCGCGAGATCATCGAGCGCGAGGGTCTCGACCTGCGCTACTACAGCGTCATCTACCAGCTGATCGACGAGGTCAAGCAGGCGATGAGCGGCATGCTGGCGCCGGAGTGGAAGGAAGAGATCGTCGGCGTGGCCGAGGTTCGCGACGTCTTCAAGGCGCCCAAGATCGGTGCCGTGGCCGGCTGCATGGTCGTCGAGGGCACCGTGCACCGCAACAAGAAGATCCGTGTTCTGCGCGACAACGTGGTCATCTACGAGGGCGACCTGGAATCGCTGCGTCGCTACAAGGATGACGTCAACGAAGTGCGCAACGGCATGGAGTGCGGCATCGGCGTCAAGAACTACAACGACGTGCAGGTCGGCGACAAGATCGAGGTCTTCGACCAGGTCAAGGTCGAACGCTCCCTGTGACGCGTCGAGGAGAGTGAGCGGATGCGCGAGTTCAAGCGTACCGACCGGGTGGCCGATCAGCTCCAGCAGGAGCTGGCGGTCCTCATCCAGCGCGAGGTCAAGGATCCGCGGCTGGGCATGGTCACCGTCAGTGGCGTGACCGTCAGCCGCGACCTGGGTTACGCCGACGTCTACATCACCCTGCTGGGCGACGACGATGCCGCGCGGATCAAGGAAAACCTGGCGGTGCTCAAGCGCGCCGGTGGTTTTCTGCGCAGCCAGATCGCCCGGCGCATGAAGCTGCGGCACGTGCCGGAATTGCGCTTCCACTACGACGAGAGCGTGACTCGCGGCCACAAGCTGTCGTCGCTGATCGACGAGGCGGTCGAAGCCGACCGTTCTCGTCACGGCGATGACGAGGAAGAGCGCTGATGGCGCGTCGCCGTCGCGGCCTGCCGATCGACGGCGTGTTGCTGCTCGACAAGCCGCCGGGCGTGTCGAGCAATCATGCCCTGCAACGCGCGCGCCGGCTGTTCCAGGCGCAGAAGGCGGGGCATACCGGGACCCTGGACCCGATGGCCACCGGGCTGCTGCCGGTGTGCTTCGGCGAGGCGACCAAGTTCTCGTCCTACCTGCTCGAGGCCGACAAGGTGTATCGCACCCGGGTCAAGCTGGGCGAGATCACCGATACTGGCGATGCCGACGGCAGCATCGTCGAGCGTCGTCCGGTGGCCGGCATCGACGAGGCGACCCTGCAGCGGGTGCTGAACGACTTTCGCGGCGAGATCGAGCAGATCCCGCCGATGCATTCGGCGCTCAAGCACCAGGGGCGGCCGCTCTACGAACTGGCCCGCGAGGGCAAGACGATTGCGCGTGCGCCACGTCGTGTGACGGTTTATGATACGCGCCTCGTCAGTTGCACCACCGAGAGCTTCGAGCTCGAGGTGGCCTGCAGCAAGGGCACCTACATCCGCACGCTGGCCGAGGACATCGGCAGCGCGCTGGGTTGCGGTGCGCACATCACCGCACTTCGCCGGCTCAAGACGGGGCCTTTCCAGGCCACCGACATGGTCGGCTTCGAGGGGCTCGAGGCCGAGAGCGGCGAAACGCTGACGGCGTCGTTGCTGCCCATGGACGTGCTGGTGCGCCACCTGCCGCGCCTGGACGTCGAGCCCGAGGCGGCATCGCGGTTGCTGCACGGCCAGCGTGCCGCCGCCGATACCGCCGGGTTGGCCGATGCCGACCTGGCACGACTCTATCGCGACGGGGCCTTCCTGGGCCTGGTCGCGGTGACCGGGACGGGGGAGATCGCCCCCCGTCGACTGATTGCCACCGGCTGAGCGGTGGCACCTTCGTCGCCGCTCACGCGGCGTACGGGGAGACTGCAAATATGCGTGGTCTCCGACATTCATCCCCATCAGGCATATTGCTTACTGGAGAAACAGATGGCATTGACCGCTGAAAAGAAGGCCGAAATCGTCAAGGAATACGGCCGTGGTGACAACGACACCGGATCCCCCGAGGTTCAGGTGGCCCTGCTGAGCGCCAACATCGACGGCCTGCAGGATCACTTCAAGAGCAACAAGCAGGACCACCACTCGCGTCGTGGTCTGATCCGCATGGTCAACCAGCGTCGCAAGCTGCTCGACTACCTCAAGCGCAAGGATTTCGAGCGCTATCAGTCGCTGATCCAGCGCCTGGGTCTGCGTCGTTGATCCAGCCGTCATTCCCCGGCTGATTCCAGAACAAGCAACCCCTCGGGGTTGCTTGTTCTTTTTTGGGCGCGTGTCGCCCTCGGGCGCATCGGTAGCCCTCGCCCCCGCGAACGCCTAAAATGGTCGCCGAGTCAAACGTCCCGAACATGCAATCGACAAGTTGAAGGAAGCCCCGTGAATCCGGTCAGAAAGACATTCCAGTACGGTAACAGCACCGTCACCCTCGAAACCGGGCGCGTCGCCCGTCAGGCCACCGGCGCCGTTCAGGTCACCATGGATGGCGCCGTGGTGCTCTGCACCGTGGTGGCCAGGAAAGACACCAAGCCGGGTCAGGACTTCTTCCCGCTGTCGGTGCACTACCAGGAGAAGACCTACTCGGTCGGCAAGATCCCCGGCGGCTTCTTCAAGCGCGAGGGGCGCCCCACCGAGAAGGAAACCCTGACCTCGCGGCTGATCGACCGGCCGATCCGCCCGCTGTTTCCCAAGGGCTTCATGAACGAGGTGCAGGTGATCTGCACCGTGCTCTCCGCCGATCGCAATCAGGATCCGGATATCGCCGCGATGCTGGGCACCTCGGCGGCGCTGGCGATCTCCGGCGTGCCGTTCAACGGGCCGATCGGTGCCGCCCGCGTGGCCTTCACCGAGGATCGCGGCTACTTCCTCAACCCCAGTGTCGAGGAGCTCCAGGCCTCCGAGCTGGACATGGTGGTCGCCGGCACCGAGAAGGCCGTGCTGATGGTCGAGTCCGAGGCCCAGGAACTGCTCGAGGACGAAATGCTCGGCGCCGTGCTCTTCGGGCACCAGGAAATGCAGGTGGCGATCGGCGCGATCAACGAATTCGTCGCCGAGGCCGGCAAGCCCAAGTGGGACTGGCAGCCCGCCGCCGAGAACACCCCCCTGAAGGAAGCGCTCGCCGGTGCCTTCGAGGCCAAGGTCGGCGAGGCCTATCGCATCACCGACAAGATGGCGCGTCAGGACGCCCTGGCGGCGCTCAAGGCCGAGGCGGTCGAGCAGCTCGCCGGCGACGAGGCCGGCCAGTTCGACGCCGAGGCGGTGAGCGGCGCCTTCGCCGCACTCGAGAAGCGCGTGGTGCGCTCGCGGGTGATCAATGGCGAGCCGCGCATCGACGGCCGCGATCACAAGACCGTGCGTCCGCTGGACATCGAGGTCGGCCTGTTGCCCAAGACCCACGGTTCGGCGCTGTTCACCCGCGGCGAAACCCAGGCGATGGTCATTGCCACGCTGGGCACGCTGCGCGACGCTCAGTTGATCGAGTCGCTGGAGGGCGAGCGCAAGGACCGCTTCCTGCTGCACTACAACTTCCCCCCGTACTGCGTCGGGGAGGCCGGCTTCATGGGCGGTCCCAAGCGTCGCGAGATCGGTCACGGTCGTCTGGCCCGGCGCGGTGTCCAGGCCATGCTGCCCAGTGACGAGGAATTCCCCTACACCATCCGCGTGGTCTCCGAGATCACCGAGTCCAACGGCTCGAGCTCGATGGCCTCGGTGTGCGGCTCCTCCCTGGCGCTGATGGACGCCGGCGTGCCGCTCAAGGCACCGGTGGCGGGTATCGCCATGGGTCTGGTCAAGGACGACGACAAGTTCGCCGTGCTGACCGACATCCTGGGTGACGAGGACCACCTCGGCGACATGGACTTCAAGGTGGCCGGTTCCGCCGAGGGGGTCACCGCGCTGCAGATGGACATCAAGATCGAGGGCATCAACGAGGAGATCATGGAGACTGCCCTGCAGCAGGCCCATGAGGCACGCCTGCACATCCTCGGCGAGATGAACCAGGTGATCGCCAGCAGCCGCGAGGAAGTCTCCGCCAACGCACCGTCGATGGCCACCATCAAGATCGATCCGGAGAAGATCCGCGACGTGATCGGCAAGGGCGGGGCGACCATTCGCCAGATCTGCGACGATACCGGCGCCTCGATCGACATCGACGACGACGGCACCGTGCGCATCTACGCCGAAGACAAGGCGGCCGCCAAGCGTGCCATCGACACCGTGCTGGGCATTACCGCCGAAGCCGAGATCGGCAAGCTCTACCAGGGCAAGGTGGTGCGCATCGCCGACTTCGGTGCCTTCGTCAACTTCATGCCGGGGACCGACGGTCTGGTGCACATCTCGCAGATCGTGCCGGAACGCGTCAACAGCGTCCGCGACTACCTCAACGAGGGTGACGAGGTCATCGTCAAGGTACTCGATATCGACAACCGCAACCGCGTCAAGCTGTCGATCAAGGAAGTGGGCGCCGAAGAGAAGGCCGCCTTCGAGGCCAGCCTGGCCGAGTGATCCTCTCTCGGTTGCCGTGGTAACGACGACGGCCCACCCGCCAAGCGGGTGGGCCGTTTTCATGGACGGCGATTTTTACCTTGGGTGACGGCTCACCCGCGGCAGAGTGCCTCGAGGGCTTCGATCAGGCTGTCCATCTCGTCGTCGGTGCCCACCGTGATGCGCAGGAAGTCGCGCAGCGCTTCGCTGTTGAAGTGACGCACCAGCACGCCGCGCTCGCGCAGCCCGGTGAACAGCTCGCCGGCGTCGTAGCGCTCGTGGCGGGCGAGCAGGAAGTTGGTCTGCGAGGGCAGGACCTCGAACCCCAGCTCCGTGAGGCGGCGCCGGGCGCGTTCGCGGGTCGTGACGACCCGTTCGCAGCAGGCCTCGAAGTGCTCGCGATCGGCCAGCGCGGCCACACCGGCCACGAGCGCCAGGCTGTCGACGGGGTAGGAGTTGAAGGAATCCTTGACCCGTTCGAGCCCCTCGATCAACTCCCGTGAGCCGATCGCATAGCCCAGGCGCAGCCCGGCCAGGCTGTGCGACTTGGAGAAGGTGCCCACCACCAGCAGGTTGGGATAGCTGTCGATCAGCGGCACGCAGCTCTCGCCACCGAAAGCGACGTAGGCCTCGTCGACCAGCACCACGCGTTCGGTGACCCGGCCGAGCAGGTCGGCAATGGCGGAGCGCGAGTGGCCATGCCCGGTAGGGGCGTTGGGGTTGGCGAAGACCACCCCGCCGCTCTCGCCGGTCAGCGCCTCGAGCGGTACCCGCCAGTGGTCGTCGAGCGCCAGGGTCCGGTAGTTGATGGCGTAGAGGCGACAGTAGACCGGGTAGAAGCTGTAGGTGATCGCCGGCATCAGCAGCGGCTCCGGCTGCCGGAAGAAGGCCTGGAAGGCCAGGGCCAGCACCTCGTCGGAACCGTTGCCGACGAACACCTGCTCGGTGTCGACGCCGTGTTCGCGGGCCAGCGCCTCGCGCAGGGCCAGCGAGTCGGGATCCGGGTAGCGGCGCAGATGGTCGATCGGATAGTCGCGCAGGGCGCGCTCGACGCCCGGCGCGGGCGGATAGGGGTTCTCGTTGGTGTTCAGCTTGATCAGGCGCTCGCGGGGCTGCTCGCCCGGGACGTAGGGCGTCAGTTCGCGGACGTCCGGACTCCAGAACTTGCTCATGTCGTTGGATTCGCGTCGTGGGAATGGGATGACGCCATGGTGACGTGCTGGCGCTGGCCGCGCAAGGAGGCCGATTCGGTCGCGGCCCGCCTCGGCCCGAGATGCAGGAAGGCCGGCGATCAACGCCGGCCTTCGTCATGGTGTGTGTCGCTACAGTGGGGGAAGGCTTAGCGCTCGATGGCCAGCGCCACGCCCTGACCGCCGCCGATGCACAGCGTCGCCAGGCCCTTCTTGGCATCGCGGGCGATCATCTCGTGGACCAGGGTTACCAGCACCCGGCAGCCGGAGGCGCCGATCGGGTGGCCCAGGGCGATCGCCCCGCCATTGACGTTGATCTTGGCCGGATCCCAGCCGAGCTCCTTGTTGACCGACAGGGCCTGGGCGGCGAAGGCTTCGTTGGCCTCGATCAGGTCGAGGTCATCGGTCGTCCAGCCGGCCTTTTCCAGGCAGCGCCGGGTTGCCGGGGCCGGGCCGATACCCATGATCGCCGGGTCCACGGCGGCGTTGGCGTAGGCCTTGATGTGCGCCAGCGGCTCGAGCCCCAGTTCCTGGGCCTTCTTCGCGGAGCAGATCATGGTCACCGCGGCGCCGTCGTTGATCGACGAGGCGTTGCCCGCGGTGACGGTGCCGTCCTTCTTGAAGGCCGGTTTCATGCCGGCGAGCTTCTCGGCGGTGATCCCGGCACGCGGGCCCTCGTCGGCCTTGAAGACCACCGGATCGCCCTTGCGCTGGGGGATCTCGATGGGCACGATCTGGCTGTCGAAGCGGCCCGACTCGATGGCCGCGCTGGCCTTCTGCTGCGAGCCGGCGGCGAATTCGTCCATCTGCTCGCGGGTGATGCCGTACTTCTCGGCGAGGTTCTCGGCGGTGATGCCCATGTGGTACTGGTTGAAGGCATCCCACAGGCCGTCGTAGACCATGGTGTCGATCGCCTTCCAGTCGCCCATGCGCTGGCCGGTCCGCGAGTTCGGCAGGGCGTGGGGGGCCAGCGACATGTTCTCCTGACCGCCGGCGAGAATCAGCTCGGCGTCGCCGCAGCGGATCGCCTGGGTGGCCAGATGCAGGGCCTTTAGGCCGGAGCCGCAGACCTTGTTGATGGTCATCGCCGGTACCCCGTGGGGCAGACCGCCCAGGATCGACGCCTGGCGGGCCGGGTTCTGGCCGCAGGCGGCGGTCAAGACGTGGCCGAGCAGGACTTCGTCGACCTGCTCCGGGGCGACGCCGGTATTGGCGAGGATATCCTGAATCACCTTGGCGCCCAGCTCGGCGGCGGGAATCCCGGCGAGCGACCCGCCGAAGGTGCCGATGGCGGTGCGGCGTGCCGCGACGATGACCACGTCTTGCATGTGAGACTCCTTGACTCGAGGACGAAATGCCCAGTCAGCATAGGAGAACCTTGTGCGCCGCGACAAT
>NZ_QWBW01000042.1 GCF_004117855.1 Modicisalibacter coralii | reverse complement strand
CCAGCGCCGGGCTGTCACTGACCATCGTGGTGCTGTTTCTGGGGGCCTTCCTGCGCACCCGATTGTTCGGCGTGGTGCGCCGGCTGCTGTCGCCGCTGCTCGCCGTGCCCCACGCCGCCGCGGCGATCGGCCTGGCGTTCCTGTTCGCCCCCTCGGGGCTCGCTCCGCGCCTGGTCTCGCCCTGGGCCAGCGGCTGGCAATACCCGCCGGACTACCTTTTCCCCGGCGACCCCGGCGGCCTGGCGCTGATTCTCGGGCTGACCATCAAGGAGGTCCCCTTCCTGCTGCTGATGAGCCTCGCCGCGCTGCCCCAGTGCCGCGCCGACGCACGCCTCGACGTCGCCCGCGGGCTCGGCTATCGCCCCATGGCCGCCTTCCTCAAGGCGGTGCTGCCGGGGCTTTACCCGCTGCTGCGCCTGCCGATCTACGCGGTGATCGTCTTCGCCACCGCCACCGTCGACGTGGCGCTGATCCTCGGTCCGACCACCCCGCCACCGCTCTCCGTGGCGGTGCTGCGCTGGCTCAACGATCCCGATCTGGCGATGCGCTTCATGGCCTCCGCCGGGGCGCTGCTGCAACTCGGTGTGACCCTGGCGGCCCTGCTGGCCTGGTGGGGCCTGGAACGGCTGACCGTCCGGCTGTGTCGGAACTGGCTGAGCGACGGCCGCCGCGCGTTCGCCGATACAGCGCTGCGCTGGCTCGGCCTGGGACTGCTGGGTAGCACCCTGGCGCTGGTCATGGGTAGCCTGGCGGGACTCGTGCTGTGGTCGCTGGCCGGCTACTGGCCCTTCCCCGCGGCGCTGCCCTGGCCCTGGATCGCCGACAACTGGCACAGCGCGTTCGATGGGCTCGCCACGCCGCTCGGCCATGCCGCCGGTATCGGCCTGGCCGCCACGCTGATCTCGCTGGTGCTGGTGCTCGGCGCGCTGGAAACGGAGAGCCGGCGAACCCGACCCGTCGGGCGCTGGAGCGAGTGGCTGCTCTACCTGCCGCTGCTGGTGCCGCCGGTGGCCTTCCTGTTCGGGCTGGTGCTGGTCCAGACCCAGCTCGGCCTGGCGCCGGGGATCACGGCGGTGATCGCCGCCCATGTGGTGTTCGTGCTGCCTTACGTGTTTCTCTCGCTGGCCGAGAGCCACCGGCGCCTCGATCCGCGCTGGACGCAGCTCGCCCGCAGCCTGGGCGCCTCGCCGTCGCGGGTCTTCTGGCGGGTACGCCTGCCGCTGCTGACCGCGCCGCTGCTGACCGCCGCCGCGGTGGGCTTCGCGGTGAGCATCGGCCAGTACCTGCCCACGCTGCTGCTCGGCGCGGGCCGGGTTGCGACCGTCACCACCGAGGCGGTGAGCCTGGCCAGCGGCGGCGACCGGCGACTGACCGCCGTCCATGCCCTGCTGCAACTGCTGCTGCCGGCCGTGGGCTTTGCCCTGGCCCTGGGCCTGCCACGCCTGCTATTCCGCCACCGAACCGGCCTGGTGAGTCCGTCATGAACGATCTTTCCCGTACCGACCCCGCCCCCGCGCCGCTGCACCTGGAACGCCTGACCATCCGGCTGGCGGGTGAGCCGCTGGTGACACTCGACGCCACCATCGCCCCCGGCGAGATCCTCACCGTGATGGGCCCCTCGGGGAGCGGCAAGTCGACGCTGCTGGCGACCATCGCCGGCTTCCTGGCGCCGGCCTTCACGGTGTCGGGACGCGTCCGCCTCGGCGAGACCGTGCTCGACGGCCTGGCGCCGGAGACCCGCCACGTCGGCCTGCTGTTCCAGGACCCGCTGCTGTTCCCGCATCTCTCGGTGGGCGGCAATCTGGCCTTCGGCATGGTCCCGGGCGGCGGGCGCCGCGAACGCCGCCGGCGCATCGCGGCGGCACTGGACGAGGTGGGGCTGGCGGGCTATGCCGAGCGCGACCCGGCGACCCTCTCGGGCGGTCAGAAGGCGCGGGTCGCACTGCTCAGGGTCCTGCTCGCCGAGCCCCGGGCGATGCTGCTCGACGAGCCCTTCTCCAAGCTCGACGCCGCGCTGCGCGACGACCTGCGCCGGCTGGTCTTCGCCCGGGTGCGCGAACGCCGCCTGCCGACGCTGATGGTCACCCACGACATCGCCGACGCCGAGGCCGCGGGCGGGCGGGTTATCGAGCTTGGCGCCGGCAGGCAGAGCGACTGATCACGGTTCGCCCGCGGCCTCGCGAGCGATCGACGCGAGCGCCTTGGCGACCTGATCGAGCGGCAGGTCGCAGTTCTCGAGGTGATGGCGGCGGGCCAGGTAGTGCGGATCGTTCCACTCCAGCCGGGTGACGTCGCCGTCCTTGCGAACCACCATCTTCTGCGGCAGGTCGAGTGCCGCGCTGCCGCGGCACTGCATGAAGGGCGTGCCCACCCTGGGGTCGCCGAAGATCACCGTACGGGTCGGCGGCAGCTCGCGTTCGGCCCGCCGCGCGCCCTGGTTGTGATCGATCACCGTGAACAGCGTCATGCCGCGTTCCTCGAGGGCCTTGCGCAGCCGCGCCTCGACGCCGTTGACCGACTGTTCGCTGGTCACGGATTCGATACCATCGTCAGCGTCGGTCGCCCAGGCGGGCAGCGCCACGGCCAGCAGCACGCAGGCCCCGGCCAGATACCGACGGGCGATGCCGCGCGCCCTCACGACAATCGCTCCGCCAGCTCGTCGAGCGACGAGACGGTGAGGTCCGGCTCGTCGCCCCAGGGGTCGAAGGGCGCCTCGGCGCTGCGTCGCACCCACACGGCCCGGAGCCCGGCATGCTTGGCGCCGATCACGTCGAAGGGATTGCTGGAGACCAGCCAGGTCTCGTGGGGCGAACTCTCGAGGCGATTGTGCAGGTAGGCGTAGACCGCGGGATCGGGCTTGAAGCGCTTGATCTCCTCGACGCTGACCAGGTCGTCGAAGCGCTCGAGGATGCCGGCCTGACGGAGCAGCCCCTCGACCGCGGTGCGCGAGCCGTTGGAAAACGCCACCCGGGTCAGGCGCGCCTCGGCCATGCGCTCCAGCGCCGGCGCCACGTCGTCGAAGGCCGGCAACCGGGCGTATGTGGCCATCAACCGCTCCTTGTCGGTCTCGGAGAGTCGCGAGCCCGTCGCGCGATCGACGAATTCCAGCGCCTCGCGGGTGCACTGCGAGAAGTCGGCGAAGGCGCCCATCAGGCCGCGCCGGAAGGCGTATTCGAGCTGCTTGTCGCGCCAGCGCCGCGAGAATTCCTCGGCGCCGTCGCCGAGCCGCCGGGAGAGTTCCTCGACCACGCCGTGCGTGTCGATCAAGGTGCCGTAGACGTCGAAGGCGAGTACGCGTTTCATGACCATTCCTGTCGCTTCCATTCGTGTCGCTTCCAGACTGGTCGCTTTGCGCGCCGTCGGCAAGGTAACCCCCTGCAGACATGACAAGCGCGGGGCAAACCGCGCACAATAGTGACCTATCGATCGACGATGTTGAGTGAGAGTTCCCGATGGCGTTCAAAGTGTACGTTGACGGGCAGGAGGGCACGACCGGCCTGCGCCTGCTCGATTATCTCGAGGCCCGCGACGATATCGAGCTGCTGCGCATCGATTCCGCGCGGCGCAAGGACGCCACCGAGCGCGGCCGACTGCTCAACGCCGCCGACGTCGCCTTTCTGTGTCTGCCCGACGATGCGTCCCGGGAGGCCGCGACGCTGCTCGACAATCCGGAGACCTGCCTGATCGATGCCAGCACCGCCTTCCGCACCGATCCGGACTGGACCTATGGCCTGCCCGAGCTCGTCCCCGGCCAGCGTGAGGCGCTCCGGCGCAGCAAGCGCATCGCCAACCCCGGCTGCCACGCCAGCGCCTTCATCCTGCTGGTGCGCCCGCTGGTCGAGGCCGGCCTGCTGCCGGCGGATTACCCGGTCTCGGCGTTCTCGCTGACCGGCTACAGTGGCGGCGGCAAGAAGCTCATCGGTGAATACCAGGCCGCCGAGGAAGGCCGCCTGAGCGCCCCGCGCCCCTACGCCATGACCCTGGCGCACAAGCACCTCCCCGAGATGCGCGTGCACGGCGGCCTCGCCAGCGCGCCGGTCTTCAGCCCGGTGGTCGGCCCCTTCCTCAAGGGCCTGGCGGTGACCGTGCCGCTGCACGTCGACCATCTCGCCCCGGGCGCCAGCGGCGAGGCGATTCGCGAGGCCTTCGCGCGCCATTACGCCGACGAACCCTTCGTCAACGTCATGCCGCTGAGTGACGAGGCGAGCCTCGATCACGGCTTCTTCGACGTCCAGGGCGCCAACGACACCAACCGCGTCGACCTGTTCGTCTACGGCGGCGAGGAACGCCTGGCCCTGGTCGCGCGGCTCGACAACCTGGGCAAGGGCGCGGCGGGGGCCGCGGTGCAGTGCATGAACGTGCATCTGGGCATCGACGAGGCCACCGGGCTGAGCACACGCTGAAGCGGGTCGTCAGCCCCCTATCTGCCACTTCCGGGTATGCGCCTCGCTGCGCAGGGGCGTCGGCAGTGCCCCCCGCGCAGTGACCAGAGCCGATGACGTCGAGCCGACCTACTTGACCAGACGCTGCAGGGCGAAGTTGGCGATGGCGGTGTCCTGCACGCCGGTGCCGGTCAGGTCGCAGACGGTGATGCTGGCGTCCGAGACCCGCAGACGCTGCTCATCGGCGATCACCCTGCCCAGCTCGTAGACCTTGAACGGCACGCTGGCCTCACGCCCGCCGGCCTTGACGAAGGCCTTGAGTTCGCCGTTGCTCTCGCTCTGTGGCCGGGTATCGCAGACGAAGGCGTCGGCGCGGACCATCACCTGGTCGTCGAGCTCGCGCTTCTCGGGGCTGTCCGAGCCCATCGCCGTGACGTGCACGCCCTCGGGCAGATCCTGTGCGGAGAGGATCGGCTCGCGGGCCGGCGTCGCGGTGACGATGATATCGGCCGACGCGCAGGCGCCGCGGACGTCGTCGTGGACGTTGACGGTCAGCCCCAGGCCGCGCACGCGCTCGGCGTAGGCCTCGGCCGACTCGCGGTTGCGCGCCCAGACGTCGACGGTGTCGATGTCGCGCACCAGTTGCAGGGCGCGAATCTGCAGCTCGGCCTGCTCGCCGGCGCCCAGCACGGCGACCCGCCGGCTCGCCTCGCGGGACAGGTACTTGGCGGCCAGCGCGCCGGCCAGCGCGGTGCGAATGGCGGTCAGGTAACCCTCGTCGAAGAGCACCGCGTCGACCAGCCCGGTCTCGGCGGAGAACACCATCATCAGCCCGTTGAGACTGGGCAGCCCCTTCTTGGGATTGTCGAAGAAACCGGGGCTGACCTTGATCGCGAAGCGTTCGGCACCGCGAATGTGCGCGGTCTTGACGTCCACCTCGCCGTTGGATTCCTCGATGGCCATCGACAGGATCGGCGGCTGCACCACCTCGCCGCGCCCCAGGGCGGCGAAGGCCTGCTCGACGGCCTCCAGCGCCTCGCGATCGAGCCTGACCGCGGCCTCGATGTCGTCGCGTTGATAAAGCTCCATGGCAGTCATCCTCCAGTGTTCGATTGCACAGCGGTAGCGTCTCGCCGGAACAAGGCCAGCAGCGTCAGCGGGATTTGGCAAGCGCTCGGGCGCGGTCGAAGGTCTCCAGCGCCACGCCGTTGCCGGAGACGATCAACGCCACCCGCTCGCCACGGATATCGATGCCATGCTCGTCGAGCGCGGCGAGACCGACCGCGGCCGCGCCCTCCACCAGCATCTTCTCGTCGGCGAGCAGGTCGACCATCGCCCGGGCGATGGCCGCCTCGGAAACCTGGTAGTGATCGTCCATCACCTCGCGCACCAGCGCGAAGGTGCAGCGATTGCCCAGGCCGATGCCGCCGCCCAGCGAATCGCCCAGGCTCTCCACCTCCTCGACATCGACCGGATGCCCGGCCTGGAGGCTCTCCCACATCGCCGCGCCCTGGCCGAGGCTGATGCCGGTGAGGCGGGTCGCCGGGCGGAGGCCCTTGATGGCCGCGCCGATACCGCCCAGCAGGCCGCCGCCGGAGAGCCCCACCAGTACCCGGTCCAGATCGGGCTGATCCTCGATGAGTTCGACGCCGATGGTGCCCTGTCCGGCGGCGATCAGCGGATCGTCGAAGGGCGGGATCAGCGTCATGCCCTCCTCGTCGACCAGCCGCGCGACCTCCTCGAAGGCCTCGTCCTGGCTCCTGCCGACACGCCGGACCTCGGCGCCCAGCGCCTCGATGGCACGCGCCTTGTTGTCGGGCACCAGGTTGGACAGGCAGATCACCGCCGGCACGCCGAGCCGGGAAGCCGCCAGCGCCACGGCACGGCCGTGATTGCCGGTGGACGCGGTGGTGACCCCGCGCGCCAGCGATTCGTCACCGTGCTGGTCGAGCAGCGCACGGATCATGTTGGTCGCGCCACGCAGCTTGAAGGCGCCGCTCGGCTGGTGGTTCTCCAGCTTGAGGAAGACCTCGGCCTCGAACCGCCGCGACAGCGCCTGGGAACGGATCAGCGGGGTACGCGTCACCTGACCGGCGATTCGCGCCCGGGCCTGATAGATCGACGCCAGGGTGACGCCGTGAGCGGGTTGCGACATCGTCGACTCCTTTATCGTCCGCAAACGACGACGCCGCAAGCGGCTTGCGGCGTCGTCACCGGCGTCTCGGCCGGTGTCCTGCATTCAGGGTAGCAACTCGTCGCTACACGATCCTGGTGTGAATCAGGCACCGTCACCCAGGTCGCCGGATTTGCTCAGCTCGTCGGCGACCTTGTCCACGGCCCGCTTGGCACGGGCGACGATCTCGTCGACCTCCTCGCGGGTGGTGACCAGCGGCGGCGCGAAGCCGAGGATGTCGCCCTGGGGCATGGCCCGGGCGATCAGGTTCTCGTCGAGGGCCGCGGCGGAAATGCGCGGGCCGACCTTGAGCGCCGGATCGAAGTGACGGCGGCGGCCCGGATCGGCGGCGAACTCCAGCGAGGCCAGCATGCCCACCCCGCGCACGCTGCCGACGATCGGATGGTCGCCGAAGGTCTCCTGCATCTGGCGCTGCAGATAGGCACCGGTCTCGGCGGCATTCTGCGTCAGCCCCTCGCGCTGGATGATCTCCAGGTTGGCCAGGCCCGCGGCGCAGCCCAGGGCATGGCCGGAATAGGTCCAGCCGTGGCCGATCGGGCCGAACTCGCCGGTGCCGTGCTCGAGTACCTGCCAGACCTTGTCACCGACGATCACCCCGGAAAGCGGCTGGTAGGCGCTGGTCAGCCCCTTGGCGACGGTGATCAGGTCCGGCTTGATGCCGTAGAAGTGGCTGCCGAAATCGGTGCCGATGCGGCCGAACCCGCAGACCACCTCGTCGGCGATCAGCAGCACGTCGTACTTGGCCAGCACGGTCTGGATCTCGTCCCAGTAGCCTTCCGGCGGCGGCACGATCCCGCCGGTACCCAGCACCGGCTCGCCGATGAAGGCCGCCACGGTGTCCGGCCCTTCGGTCAGAATCAGTTCCTCGAGCTTCTGTGCGCAGTGCTTGGAGAACTCGCGCTCGCTCATGCCCTCCTGCTCGGCGGCACGATGGTAGTAGTACGGGGCCTCGGTATGCCGGATGGTGTCGATCGGCAGGTCGAAGTGATCGTGGAACGCCTTGAGCCCGGTCAGCGAGCCGGAGGCGATGCCGGAGCCGTGATAGCCGCGCTGGCGCGAGATCACCTTCTTCTTCTGCGGCCGTCCCAGCACGTTGTTGTAGTAGCGCACGATCTTGAGCTGGGTCTCGTTGGCGTCGGACCCCGACATGCCGTAGTAGACCTTGGACATGCCCGGGCCGGCCAGCTCGAGAATCTTCTCGGAGAGCGCGATCTGCGGCTCGTTGGAGTGACCCACGTAGGTGTGGTAGTAGGACAGCTCGAGCGCCTGCTTGTAGATCGCCTCGGCGATCTCGGTGCGGCCATAGCCGATGTTCACGCAGTACAGCCCGGCGAAACCGTCGATGAACTCGCGGCCGTCCTTGTCGACGATGGAAATGCCCTTGCCACCGGTGATCACGCGACCCGGCGCGTCGCCATGGGCGAAGTCGCGCAGATGGGTGGATGCATGGAAGGTAACCTTGCGGTCGCGATCGATCAGGTCCTGATGGGTGGTCATGGCACTCTCCTGTAAGAATCAAAGACAACGTCTTGCGTCGTTAAAAAACGCGAAATACTCGAACGCTCGATACGTCTTGCCGGCTCGTCCCCGCCGGCAAGACGCAACCGAGCGCAGCCGGTTTCAGCTCCCGGACACCGAGCCCAGCCCGCCGAGGCAGTAATACTTCGTCTCGAGGTACTCCTCGATCCCCGCGGTACCGCCCTCGCGGCCCAGCCCGGACTGCTTGACCCCGCCGAAGGGAATCGGCGGCCCGGTCATCTTCACCGTGTTGACGGCGACCATGCCGTTCTTCAGCGCGCGCATGATCTTCCAGATGCGCCGAATGTCGTGGGTGAAGATATAGGCCGACAACCCGTATTCGGTGTCGTTGGCCATCTCGATCACTTCCTCGTCGGTGCTGTAGCGGGTGATGCCCGCCACCGGCGCGAAGTTCTCCTCGCGCCAGACCTTCATCTCCGCGGTCACCTCGGTGAGCAGCGTGGGCATGAAGAAGTTCTCGCCCGGCGCCCGGTTCTGGTCGCCCTGGACCAGCGTGGCGCCCTTGGACAGCGCGTCGTCGACGATCGCCGCGGCCTTGTCCACCGCGCGACGATGGATCAGCGGGCCGATGTCGATCTCGCTGTCCAGACCGTTGCCGACGTTGAAGGCCAGCATGCGCTCGGCGAAGTGGGCGACGAACTCGTCGTGGATCGACTCGTGGACCAGGATGCGATTGGCCGCCAGGCAGTCCTGACCGGCGGTCTGGAACTTCGCCGCCACCGCGGCCAGCGCCGCCTCCTTGGGGTCGACATCGGGGCCGACGATGAACGGCGCATTGCCGCCCAGTTCCAGCGACACCCGCTTGACGGTGCTGGCGCTCTGCTCGAGCAGCAGCCGACCGACCGGCGTGGAGCCGGTGAAGGACAACGCCTTGACGCGATCCTCCTTGCACAGCACCTCGGAGACCATCGGCGCATCGCCGAGCACCACGTTGAACACCCCGGCGGGAATGCCCGCACGTTCGGCCAGCTCGGCCAGCGCCAGTGCCGAGAACGGCGTCTCGCCGGCCGGCTTGACCACCACCGTGCACCCCGCCGCCATGGCCGCGGCGGCCTTGCGGGTGATCATCGCCAGCGGGAAGTTCCAGGGCGTGATCAGCGCCGCCACGCCCACCGGCTCCTTGAGGGTGCCCAGCGCGGCGTTGGGGATGTGGCTGGGAATCGTCTGGCCGAAGGTGCGCTTGCCCTCCTCGGCGAACCAGCGCACGAAGCTGGCGCCATACTCGACCTCGCCCCGGGCGTCGGGCAAGGGCTTGCCCTGCTCGCGGGTCATCAGGTGAGCCAGGTCCTCGCGATGGGCCTGCAGCAGGTCGTACCAGGCCAGCAGCCGCTCGCAGCGCTCATCGACACGCAACGCCCGCCACTGCACGAAGGCGGCATCGGCGGCATCCACGGCGGCGCGGATCTGGTCGGCCTCGAGCAGCGGGATGTGGCCCAGGACCTCGTTGGTCGCCGGATCGATCACGGCTTCCTCGCGACCGGCGTCGCCGTGGGTCCACTTGCCGTCGATGTAGGCGTACTGACGGAACAGGCGGGGATCGTCGAGTTTCATGCGGCACCTCCGCGAAGAACGAAAAAACACGAACGGGCACGCGGCCCGTATGCAGCACAGGTTACGGGAGGGCGGCGGCGACGTGTTTCTGTTAACCGATCGTGAAAGGACGGTTTTTTTTGCAGTTCAGCGGCGGGGTTGCGATTTTTTCTTGAGGGCTCAGCGGGTGCTTACAAAATAGCCGAACGAAGGCAAGACAAGGCGAAATTAACCGAAAAAGCGCAGTTTACGATGTGTAAATGAGCATTTTTAAGGGTAATTTCAACGCCGTATTGTCAAGTGCAGGCATTTTGTAGGCACCCTCTCAGGCGGGCTGGCCACTAAGCAGCGCCAACCGCCGCCCCCGATGGCAACAGACCAGATTGAGATCGCAGGCACGAGCGATCTCCACGGCCAGCGCGGACGGCAGGGAGAGGGTCGCCAGGGTGGGAATGCCGGCGCGCACGGTCTTCTGCACCAGTTCCAGGCTACAGCGACTCGAGACCAGCACCGCCTCGGGGCGGCGGCCACTTCGCAGGCTCTCGCCGATCACCCGATCGAGGGCATTGTGACGGCCGATATCCATGCCCAATGCGATGACGTCCCCGGTCGCGTCGAGGCCCAGGGCACAGTGCTGGCCACGCCGAGGCTGGCGTTCCAGCGCCGCCAGGCCACGCCGCAGCGCATCCGACGCCAGCGCCGGATGCGCGCCGAGACGCACCAGGCCGGCCATCAGTTGCGCCTCCTCCGCCGCGCCGCAGGCCCCGCAGCTCGACACCGAGGCCTCGCGCGGGGCATGCCGGGCGGCCTGCCGCGCCAGTCGCTCGGCGACCGTCAGGCGTACCAGCAGCCCGTGGCGCAGATTCGAGACGGCGATCGCCTCGACCTGCTCGGCGCGGCGAACCCAGCCGGCGGTGAAGGCATGCCCCAAGGCCAGCGCCTCGAGCGCCTCCGGCGTGGCCAGCAGCGTGGCCATCGGCGTGTCGTTGAGCGCCAGGGTGATGGGCAGCTCACGTGGCCCATCGAACGCCTGCAGCGAACACGCGCGCTGGTCGTCGTAACCGGCATCATCTTCGAAAGTGGGCGCCGCGGCGCCTTGCGGGGAGGTGGTCATGAGACGAGCGTATTCTTCACGGGAGCCGCTGCCAAGCGATCTGTCGGGCCACGACTCAGTCCTCGTCGATCTGCAACGGCGGCGTTGTGGCCTTGACCGTCTTGGTGACGATGTAGGTGAAGTAGCGCTCGATGCCGAGATCGGACACCAGCCACTCGTCGATCAGCCGCTGGTAGGCATCGACCGAATCGGCTTCGACCTTGACCAGATAGTCGACGCCGCCGCCCACCGCGACGCACTCGGTGACCACCGACGTGTCGCGCATGGCGTTCTCGAAGCGCTGAAAGCTCTCGGCATTGTGCTGCTTGAGTTCGATCTGCATCCAGACCGGCGTGCGACGGACCAGCACGCGGGCATTGATGCGCGCCGAGTAGCCCTCGATGATGCCGGCCTTCTCCAGCCGGCGCACCCGTTCCCAGCACGGGCTGACCGATAGATTGATCGCCTCGGCCAGTCGCGACTTGGTGATGCGGCCGTCCCTGGCCAGGATGTCGAGTATCTTGAGATCGTATCGGTCGAGCTTCATGCGGCTCCGTCGTCAGGTCGCCCAAGGCGGGCGACAGCCATTCGGTCCCTCGTGCGTCAGCCGTCGAGGGCATCCACCACTTCGCCGATCACCGCGATGGTATCGCCCATGTTGACCTGGGCCGGGAAGCGCCGCGCCAGCATCAGACCACTGCGCTGGGCATGATACTCGACCGGATCGGCACCGGTGCGGGTCATGTCGTAGACGCGGGCGATCACCTGCCCCTGTTCGACCGTGTCGCCCAGCGTCACGGTCAGCTCGAGCAGGCCGGTGTGTTCGCTCTGCACATAGCAGGAGGCATCGGGCATGTCGACGTAGACCTGTCCCTCGGCGGGCATCTCCGGGGTGCCGTCGATGAGTCCGTAGTGGATCAGGAAGTTGCGCACCCCGCGCTCGGCGATCATTAGACGTTCGGGCGTCGTGGTGCCGCCACCGCCGAGTTCGGTGGCGACGAAGACCTTGCCCTGGCTCTCGACGGCGGTGTCGAACAGCCGGGCGGCGTCGAGCTCGAACATCATCATCGCGGTGGGCGCGCCGAAGGCCTTGGCGCCTTCCAGCGCCTGACGCTGCTGCTGCTTGTCGTCCAGATGGTGCGAGGCGGCGAAGGGGATGATGTCCAGGGTACGCCCGCCGGAGTGCAGGTCGAGCGCGACGTCGATCAGCGGCACCAGATAGCGGGTGAAGTAGTCGGCGATCTGCTCGGTGACGCGACCGTCCGGATCGCCGGGGAAGCTGCGATTGAGGTTGCCGCCATCCATCGGCGAGGTGCGCCGGCCGGCCTGGGCCGCCGGCACGTTCATCATCGGCACGATGATCACCCGGCCGTGGACGTCCTCGGCGCGGAGAGTACGTGCCAGCTTGAGCAGCGCGGTGATGCCCTCGTACTCGTCGCCGTGGTTGCCGCCGGTCAGCAGCGCACTCGGGCCCTCGCCGTTCTTGACCACGGTGATCGGGATCATCACCGCCCCCCAGGCCGACTCGTCGGTGGAGATCGGCAGCTTGAGGAAGCCGTGCTGGACGCCGTCGGCATCGAAATCGACGGTCGCGGAAATGGGGCTGGGGCGTTTGCTCATGTCGTGCTCCCTTCGTTACTTGACGAACAGCTGACGCGGGAAATCGGCCAGCGGTTCGGCACCGTTCTCGGTGATCAGGATACTCTCGGTGATCTCCAGGCCCCAGTCGTCCATCCACATGCCGGGCATGAAGTGGAAGGTCATGCCGGGCTCGAGGATCGTCTCGTCGGAGGGGCGCAGGCTCATGGTGCGCTCGCCCCAGTCCGGCGGATAGCTGATGCCGATCGGATAGCCACAGCGCGCGCCGCCGCGGTCGAAGCCGTACTTGTCCATCGCCGCCCCCAGGGCCATGGCGATGTCGGCACAGCGGTTGCCGGGCCGAGCCACGGCCAGGCCGTTCTCGATCCCCTCGAGCAGGGCCGATTCGCCGCGCACGAACTCCTTGGGCGGCTTGCCGAGGTAGACGGTCCGCGACAACGGGCAGTGGTAACGCTTGAAACAGCCGGCGATCTCGAAGAAGGTCCCCTCGCCCTCGCGAAACGGCGTGTCGTCCCAGGTCAGATGCGGCGCCGCGGCGTCACTGCCGGTGGGCAGCAGCGGCACGATGGCCGGATAGTCGCCGCCGTAGACCTGGCCTTCGCCGTCGGTCCAGCCCTCGATGCCCACGCGGTAGATCTCCGAGACCAGTTTGCTCTTGGCCAGCCCGGGCTCGATCATCTCGAGGATCCGCGAGTGCATGCCCTCGACGATGCGCGCGGCGGTGCGCATGTAGGCGATCTCCTGCGGCGACTTGATCGCCCGGCACCAGTTGACCAGCGAGTTGGCATCCTGAAAGCGCGCGTGGGGCAACTCCTTGACCAGGCACTGGAAGGCCTTGGCGGAGAAGTAGTAGTTGTCCATCTCCACCCCGACGACCCCCTCGTGCCAGTCATGCTCGGGCATGATCGACTGGGCGAGGTAGTCCATGGGGTGCATGTCCGGATTCTGGACGTAGTAATCCGGGTAGTAGGTGATGTTCTCGGGGTCCATCCAGCAGGTACGCAGCGCCCCGTTGCTGTCCTGGCGTCGGCCGTACCAGACCGGCTCGCCCTCCAGGCCCAGCAGCACGCACTGGTGGACGTAGAACGACCAGCCGTCATAGCCGGTCAACCAGGCCATGTTGGAGGGGTCACTGATGATCATCACGTCGATGCCGCGACTGGCCATCGAGCGGCGCACCTTCCAGATGCGCTGGGCGTATTCCTCACGGGTGAACGGCAGGGAAACCTGGATCATGGGGCCTCGTCCCAAACACGAAATCGCCAAATCGACCATCCGGCATGGCGCGGGAAGTCGAGCCGCTACGTAGACGCTTCATAGAGCATGCCTGGCAGGCTGGCATCTCACTTTGTCATGATCATGAGTCATTGAAACCATGACAATTACCTGCCAATGTCCTGCTGCTGATACTAGCACCAGAGCCGAGCCGGCCGTCAAAGGCTTTATTGAATCATGACAATTGACCTGACGCCCTATCTCTCGCCGCACGGACCCAAGTTCCTGGCCATCGCCCGGGCGCTGTCCGAGGCGATCCGCCAGGGCGAGCTGACACCCGGCACGCGACTGCCGCCGCACCGCCAACTGGCGGAGACGCTCGGCGTCAGCGTGCAGACGGTGTCGCGCGCCTACGCTCAGGCCGAGAAGATGGGCCTGGTGCAGGCGCGGGTGGGCAGCGGCACCTGGATCAACACCCTCGACGACAATCGCGAATCGGAATACCTGCGGGCCAGCGAGGCGCGGCCGGAAGCGGCCCTGATCGATCTGTCGATCGCCCATCCGGTCTGCCCGCCGACCCACCACCTGCGCTTTCGCGAGACGCTCGCCGAGCTCGCCGAACAGGCCTCGCCCGAGGTGATCTCGGCGTGCCGACCGATCGCCGGACTGCCCTACCAGCGCGAGCGCGCCGGCTACTGGCTGCGCGACCGGCTGGGCGTTCCCGGCGATGTCGAGGAGCGCATCCTCTGCAACGGCGGCGCCCACGGCCTGATGCTGGCGGTCGCCACCGTGGTTCAGCACGGTGATGTGGTGCTCACCGAAGCGCTCACCGACCACGGCCTGATCGCGTTGTCGCGGACTTTGGGCTTCCAGTTGCGCGGCATCGCCATCGACGCCGAAGGCGTGATGCCCGACGCCCTGGATACCGCCTGCCGCCGCTACCAACCGCGTGCGGTGTGCCTGACGCCGACCCAGCTCAACCCCACCGGCGCGACGATGAGCGAGGCCCGCCGCGACGCCGTCGCCGAGGTACTGGCCCGCCACGGGGTGTGGCTGATCGAGGACGATGTCCAGGCCCTGCTCGAACCGCCCGGCCTGACCCCGCTGACCGCCCGGCTGCCGCGTCAGGGCTTCCACGTCACCAGCCTCACCAAGGTCACCGTGCCGGGGCTGCGCGCCGGTTACCTGACGGTGCCGCGCGGTCAGCTGCACCATGCCTTG
Organism: Modicisalibacter coralii; assembly: GCF_004117855.1. Taxonomy (GTDB): domain Bacteria; phylum Pseudomonadota; class Gammaproteobacteria; order Pseudomonadales; family Halomonadaceae; genus Modicisalibacter; species Modicisalibacter coralii. The sequence goes on along the minus strand of NZ_QWBW01000042.1, from coordinate 23,741 downwards.
CCGCGCCTGCGCGCGACGAGCTGGATGGCCACGCCGCTGATCTTCGAACTCGCCGACCACTGGCTCGCCAATGGCACCGTGGAAACCCTGGCCCGCGAACAACGCGCACTACTCGCCGAACGCCAGCGGCTGGCAGCGCACTACCTGAGCGGACACGACGTTACCTCGCGCGCGTCCAGCCTGCATGTCTGGCTGGCCCTGCCCGCCTCGTGGCGCGCCGAGGAGCTGCGCCAGCAGGCCGAGCAGGAAGGCGTGGCGATCACCGCCTCGCCGCCGTTCATGGTCGAGCAGACGCCGCCCCCGCGGCGGGTGCGTCTGAGCCTCGGCGCCGAACCCGATCTGGCACGCCTCGAACGTGGCCTGGAACTGGTGGCGCGCTTGCTCAACGAGTCACCGCCGCCCATGCTGGAGATCGTTTACTGACAGCCCTGCGGCCAAAGGAGAGACGATGCGAGTCGTAGTCCACACCGATGATGCCGATACCTGGTGCCAGGCGCTCGCCAGGCGTCTGCCCGATGCCGAGGTCGTCACCAGCGAGGCGGCCGGCGACGCCCCCGCCGACTATCTGGCGGTCTGGAAGCCGCCCGCTTCGCTGTTCGAGGGGCAGTCCCGTCTCAAGGGCATCGTCAACCTGGGCGCCGGCGTCGACGCCCTGCTGCACAATCCCGGCCTGCCGCGCGGCGTCCCCATCGTCAAGCTGCGCGATGCCGGCATGGCACCGCTGATGGCCGATTACGTGCGCTTCGGGGTGCTCTACTTCCAGCGCGACTTCGACCGTTACTTCGCCCAGCAGACCCACGGTACATGGCGCGAGCAGCCGCTGATCGACAAGGCGGACTGGCCGATCGGCGTGCTGGGGCTCGGCGCGATCGGCGCCCACGTCGCCCGGGCGCTCGCCGAGGACGGCTTCCCGGTGCACGGCTGGAGCCGCTCGGCCAAATCGCTCGACGGCGTGACCTGCCATCACGGCGAGGCCGGCCTCTCCGAACTGCTCGCCGGGGTGCGTACCCTGGTCACCCTGCTGCCCGACACCGACAGTACCCGCGGCATCGTCAATGCCGGGACGCTGTCACGGCTGCCCGAAGGCGCGACGCTGATCAATCCCGGTCGCGGCAGCCTGATCGACGAGGCCGCGCTGCTCGACGCCCTCGGCCCCGGCGACAAGGAGGGCCGGCTGCGCGGCGCGCTGCTCGACGCCTTCACCGAGGAGCCACTCCCCCGTGACAACCCGCTATGGGCCCATCCGCGCGTGCGCATCACCCCGCACATGGCCGCGCCGACCCCGGTGCGCGATGCCGCCGACCAGGTCGCCGAGCTGATCCGCGCACTGGACGCCGGCGAGGACGTCGAGACCATCGACCCCGGCGCGGGGTACTGACGCCGCCGCCCCCCCCCGGGCAGTGGCGATGCCTCGCCACTGCCCCTGGCCATCTCGCCGCCTCGGCCACCCCACGATCAGTGAACGGCATCCTCGTAGACCAGCCGCGTCGCCGGAAAGCGGTTGAGCAGGCGATGCACCAGATAGGCGACCAGCAGGGTCACCAGCATGCCCACGCAGATCGAGCTGAAGCGATAGAGGTCGCTGTAGACCAGGTCCTGACCCGGCGACAGATACTGGCCGAACAGGATGCCCACCGTGGTCATGCCACCGAATCCCGCGCCCGAGCCAACCCCTTCCTTGAGGTGCTCGCGGGCGAACAGCATGATTCCGATCCACAGCGGCAGAACCACCAGCCACAGGTTGCCGGAATGGTTGTAGAGGACCAGTTGCACCAGCAGACCGAAGCTGCAGCCCAGCAGTACCCCGGTGGCACGGTGTCTGGCCGCCACCACGGCCCCGTCGAAGGTCAGCGGGAAGAGGATCAGGATGGTCGCCACCTGGGCGGACAGCGAGTCGCGCAGGTCGAAGACCTGAAAGACCACGAACGACAGCGTCGCCACGCTGGCCCCGAGCAGCGTCTCGTGGCGCTGGCGCGCCAAGGACTTGGTTCGCCGCGGTGGCGGGCGGCGCGGCTCGGCGTCCGGGATCAGCACGTAGACCACCGAGGCGATGGCCACCGTCAGGCTGCTGGCGACCAGGTTGCTGGCCAGCATGTCGTGCAGATCGGTGGAGGGGTAACTGGCGAAGTGGAACATCACGCTCAGGCTGACCATGCCCTGAGCGCCGAACAGGAACAGCGGCCCGCCGCTCATCAGCCGGAAGCGCCCGGCGAAGAGAATGAAGGCCAGGCACGTCATCACCAACGGCAGATGGCTGAACAAGCCGGCGATCAGCGCCACTTCCACGGTATTGATCAAGGCGCTGCCCAGGAACTGACGGACCACGTGGCCGTTGAGCGTCGGCACCAGCGCCAGCAGCAGCATCGGGTAGACGGTGAAGAAGACGCCGTAGTTCCAGCCGAACAGGTTGGAGATGGTGAACCCCAGCGTGCTGCCGAACGCGACGCGCAGGCATTGGCGGACGTCGTTGTCGTCGAGTTCCTTGAGGGGGTGGGCCGGCGCCGCGGGCCGGCGCCGCGTCCCCGGCCACCAGCGGCCGATCGCGAATCTGGGCATGGGGCGCCTCAATAGATGTAGTGCAACAGGCTGATCAGATCGATCTGCAGGCGACCCAACGCATCGAACAGGGGGTTGTCGCTCGGATAAAGCTGCACGGTCGCCCGGGCGCCGCTCGGCGGCACGTCCGGCACGCCCTCGTCCAGATCCACGTGGATGCGCATGCGCTGGGCATCACGCACCCAGCGATCCGACTCGACGGGATTCGCCAGTTCGCCGTTGGCGCTGAGCTGGCCATTGCGTACCCCGCTGTCCAGGCTGGTGACGTGCCCCGCGAACACCTCGCCGGGCCGGCCATCGAAGACCACGGCGGCCGGGGTGCCGGCATGCACATGGCGCAGACTCTTCTCACGGAAGTCGGCAACCAGATCCGGCACGTCACCGACCAGCGCCAGCACCGCCTGCCCGGTCGCGGCATAGCTTCCCGCCTCGAGCTGCAGATTACTGATCGTACCGGCGATGTCCGCCCGCACCCGGGTGTGTTTCAGGTCCAGTTTCGCCTGGGCGAGAGCATTGCGCGCCTGGCGCAGCCGCAGGTTTGCCTCGCCCGGGTCGCCGCGCTCCACCTCCAGCTGATGCAGGCTCGCCCGGGCGGCCTCGACCTTGGCCTGGGCGGCCTGATAATGGGAACGCGTCGCATCGCGCTGCTGACGGGAGACGTTGTGCTGCTTGATCAGATCCTCGTAGCGCTCGAGATCGCGGGCGAGATTGTCGGCATCGGCGCGGGCCTCGCTCAGATCGGCGCGCGCCGCGGCGATCCGGGCATCGAGCTGGGCGTTCTCGCGCCGGGCCTGCTCCAGCGCCAGCTTGGCCTCGTCCACCGCCAACCGGTAGCGGGACGGGTCGATGCGAAACAGCACCTCCCCGGCCTCGACATGCTGGTTGTTGGCCACCTCGACCGCCGTCACCTGCCCCGAGACCTGGGGCGCGACGCTGACCACCTGGCGGATCAGGCGGGCCTGGGGCGTGAGGGGCATGTGCAGGTCGGCCACCAGGAAGTAGCCGAACAGCACCACGAAGGCCGCCAGCGCGACCTGTACCCAGCGGGCAAAGCGTTGTTCCGGTGTCATGGGTCTCTCTTGTGCAAGCGTCCTGCGAGGTATCAGTCGATTCGGTGGGTATTGAGAAAGATGCGTCGTGCCACCCGCTCGAAGGCGCGCAGGTCGTCGGCATCGACGTCCGCCAGCAGACAGCGACGCGCCGTTTCCACGCGCTCGCGCACCTGTTCGAGGGCGGTACGCCCCGCCGGGGTGAAGGTGACACTGCGTGCCCGACGATCCGCCTGGCAGCGCCGGCGTTCGAGCAACCCCGCCGCTTCGAGGTTTTCCAGGGTGCGCATCAGCGAGGGCAGCTCGATACCCAGGTCGTTGGCAATGGCCGACTGGGTCGCCCCGTCACCGAGGCGTTCGAGGTGGAGCAGCACCGCCCAGCGCGACTGGGTCAGGCCCAGCGGCTGCATGGCCGCGTCGAGCTGAGCGCGCCAGTGACGGTCCAGGGAGGCGATCTTCAGCCCCAGGGGCAGGCGGTCGAAGCACTCAATACTTATCATGCTAGGTATTCTGCCAGATACTTAGCCTGATAATCAATAGCCCGACTCGTCCCCGCTCAGGGGAGACTGGCCATGCGGATCCCCAGCGCCACCAGCAGGCCGCCGACGACTCGGTCGATGATCCCGGCGCCGCGGGTAATGGCTCGCGAAAAGGCGGGCAGAGCCAGCAGCCGGGCCACCAGGGCGAACCACACCAGATGCGCCAACACGATGAAGACGCCGTAGCCGCAGCGCACGACCCAGGTCGTGTCGGTGGCCACCACCTGGCTGAACAGCGCGACGATGAACAGCATCGCCTTGGGGTTGAGCAGATTGCACAGCAGCCCCTGCCGCCAGGCGGCAACCTGGCCACTGGCACGCTGGACATCGCGAGTCTGCGCGTTCGCGTCACCGCGATCGCGCGGCCACCAGGCACCCAGGCCCAGCCAGATCAGATAAGCCGCCCCCAGGTAGCGCACGATGTCGATCAGCCAGGCGTGCCGTGCCAGCACCAGTCCAAAGCCCAGCAGGGTATAGCTGACGTGGATGGCAATGCCGGTGGCGATCCCCGCCGCGCCCAGATACCCCGCCCGACTGCCACGCGTCACCACGCAACGCACGATGAACGCGAAATCGGGGCCGGGGCTGACGACCGCCAGCAGCGTGATGCCCGCCACGGCGAGCAATTCAACCGGAAGATGAAGCATAGTAAGCTGTCCTGAATGACCGCGATCCCGCGATTGTCGTCCGCCGTGGGCGGCGACGGAATCGACCGTTTTTCACCGCTGCCGTGAGCGACACTCACCGATGTCTCGCCAGCTCCCCCCGCTCGCCGCGCTGCCCGCCTTCGAGGCCGCCGCCCGGTTGGGCAACTTCACCCGTGCCGCCGAGGAACTGCATGTCACCCATGGCGCCATCAGTCGCGCGATCGCCCGGCTCGAGGAACGCCTGGGTGTCGCGCTGTTCGAACGCCACGCACGTCACGTCAGTCTGACGGCAGCCGGACGCCGCCTGCTGACGGCCACCGACAAGGCATTCGACGCCCTGGAATCGGGTCTCGAGCGACTCAATCGCGATGACGGCCCGGTCACGCTCAGCGTGTCCTGCGAGCCATCGCTGGCCATGCGCTGGTTGATGCCGCGGCTCGACCACTGGCGCAGCACCCAGCCGTCGACCATGGTCGACCTGCATACCGCCGGTGGTCCCATCGACCTGCAGCGCTCGGCCTGCGACCTGGCGATACGCCGGCTCGACTTCCCGCGCCCCGACGGGGTGACGATCACGCCGCTGTGCCCCGAACTGGCCGGGCCGGTGTGCCACCCCGAATGCTGGCACGAGGCCCTGGGCCGCGATCTGTCCCGGGCCCGCTGGCTGCACAGCCGCACCCGGCCCGATGCCTGGGCACAGTGGTGCCGGGCCAGCGAAACGCCCTACCGCAACGCCGGAGAGCAATACTACGACCACTTCTACTTCACGCTGCAAGGGGCGATCGACCGCCTGGGCACGGCCATCGGCCCGCTGCCGCTGGTCCACGACGATCTGCGCGACGCGCGACTGATCGCCCCGTTCGGCATGCGGCCCACGGGCGCCGAGTACGTCATCATCAGCCGCGAATCGCCCCTGGCGCAGGCGCCTTTGCAGGCGTTCGTCGACTGGCTGCAACAGCAGGCGGCACCGCTACGCCGCCTTGCCGACAGCGCCTAGCAGCCTGCCGACGGCGGCGATGTGCTAAGGTGCCGTCACCACGCCCACGCGGCGAGTCCCTACTGCGGAAGCACACCCATGACCGATATGCCGACCGCGACACAGCCGTCCCCCGCGACGGCGCCGGACACCGGACACGCGACGCCGATCATCCGGGTCGAGAACCTCACCAAGACCTATGCCTCGGGTTACCAGGCCCTGCAGCCCATCGACCTGGAGATCCGGCGCGGCGAGATATTCGCCCTGCTCGGGCCGAACGGTGCCGGCAAGACCACCCTGATCAGCATCATCTGCGGGCTGGTCAATCCCAGCGGCGGGCGGGTCTTCGCCGACGGCCACGACATCGTCCGCGACTATCGCGCCGCCCGCTCGCGGATCGGCCTGGTGCCGCAGGAGTTGACCTCGGACGCCTTCGAGACGGTGTGGAACACCGTCAGCTTCAGTCGCGGGCTGTTCGGCAAGCCGCCTAATCCGGCGCACATCGAGAAGGTGCTCAAGGACCTGGCCCTGTGGGACAAGCGCAACAACAAGCTGCTGACGCTGTCCGGCGGCATGAAGCGCCGTGTGCTGATCGCCAAGGCACTGTCCCACGAGCCGCAGATCCTGTTTCTCGACGAACCCACCGCGGGGGTCGACGTCGAACTGCGCCGCGACATGTGGAACGTGGTGCGCGGGCTGCGCGACGCCGGCGTGACCATCATTCTCACCACCCACTACATCGAGGAGGCCGAAGAGATGGCCGACCGTATCGGGGTGATCAACAAGGGCGAGATCGTGCTGGTCAGCGAGAAGCATGCGCTGATGCGCAAGCTGGGCAGCAAGCAGATGACCCTGCAGCTGCAGGCGCCGCTCGGCCAGGTGCCCGAGGCGCTGGCCGGCTACCCGCTGGAGCTCGCCGACGACGGCTATGCCCTGGTCTACAGCTACGATGCCAGCCGCGAGCAGACGGGGATCGCCGGGCTGCTCAACGCCGTGACCGGCGCCGGCATCGAGGTCAAGGATCTGCATACTCACCAGAGCTCGCTGGAAGATATCTTCGTCAACCTGGTCAGGGAGCGCCAATGAACCTCATCGCGGTACGTTCGATCTATCGCTTCGAGATGGCCCGGGCACGGCGCACGCTGCTGCAGAGCGTGGTCTCGCCGGTGCTGTCCACCTCGCTGTATTTCGTGGTCTTCGGCGGCGCCATCGGTTCGCGCATCACCGAGATCGAGGGCGTCAGCTACGGGGCCTTCATCGTCCCCGGGCTGATCATGCTGATGCTGCTCACCCAGAGCGTGTCCAACGCCTCGTTCGCGATCTTCTTTCCCAAGTTCTCCGGGACCATCTACGAACTGCTCTCGGCGCCCGTCTCGCACTTCGAGATCGTGCTCGGCTACGTCGGCGCCGCGGCCACCAAGTCGCTCATTCTGGGACTGTTGATACTGGGCACGGCGAGCCTGTTCGTGCCGCTGCAGATCGCCCATCCGCTATGGATGGTGCTGTTTCTGGTGCTCACCGCGGCCACCTTCAGCCTGCTCGGCTTCATCATCGGCATCTGGGCCGACAACTTCGAGAAGCTGCAACTGGTGCCGCTGCTGGTGATCACCCCGCTGACCTTCCTCGGCGGCACCTTCTACTCCATCGACATGCTGCCGCCGCTCTGGCAGACGCTGACCCTGTTCAACCCGGTGGTCTATCTGATCAGCGGCTTCCGCTGGAGCTTCTTCAACCTCGCCGACGTCAGCCTGTTCGCCAGCCTGGGGATGATCCTGCTGTTCCTGAGCGTGTGCCTGGGCATCGTGGCGTGGATCTTCCGTACCGGGTACCGGATTCGGCCTTGAGGCACGCTTGTGTGCGTCATGCACGGCGAATAAAATGATTCGATTGCTAATTCTTCCTCGAGGCCTCCATGCCCTGGCCGTTTTCCCAGCGGGCAGACGCCCTGTCGAGTTCGGTGATTCGCGAAATACTCAAGGTCACCGAACAGCCCGATGTCATCTCCTTCGCTGGCGGCCTGCCGTCACCGCAATCCTTTCCGGTCGAGGCACTACGCGAGGCCACGGCACGGGTAATGGCCAACGACCCCGAAGCGGCCCTGCAATATGGCCCCACCGAGGGCTTCGCGCCGCTGCGTCGTTGGATCGCCGAGCACATGGCCCGCCGCGGCATGGAGGTCTCCCCCGCTCAAGTGCTGCTGACGACAGGTTCGCAGCAGGCACTGGACCTGATCGCCAAGACCCTGATCGACCCCGGCAGCCGAGTGCTGGTCGAGACGCCTACCTACCTCGGGGCGCTGCAGGCATTTTCGCTGTTCGAGCCGGACTACGTTTCGGTGGAGAGCGACGCCGACGGTCTGGTGCCCCAGGCGCTGGACGCGAGGCTTACAGAGAAGGCCCGCTTCCTCTACGCGATTCCCGACTTCCAGAACCCAACCGGTCGGCGCTTGCCGATGGCACGGCGCGAGGCCTTGGCAAGGATCGCTCTGGAACGCGACCTGCCAATCGTAGAAGACGATCCTTACGGTGAACTCGACTATCAGGGCAACCGGCTGCCCAGCCTCTTCTCGCTGGCGCCGCAGCGGGTGATCCACCTCGGCTCTTTCTCCAAGGTGCTTGCGCCAGGGCTACGCCTTGGCTACGTGATCGCCGAGGAGTCGCTTATCGCCAAGCTGGTGCAGGTCAAGCAAGCCGCCGATCTACACACCCCCAGCTTCACCCAGCGAGTGGTCCACGAGTGCGTCAGAACCGGCCTGCTGGAAGCGCATTTGCCGCATATCCGCGCGCGCTATGCCGAGCGCTGCGAGGCGATGTTGACCGCCCTGGCCGAGTCAATGCCGCCAGGAGTCGACTGGCAGCGGCCGGCGGGCGGCATGTTCGTGTGGTTAACTCTGCCCGCTGGAATCGACAGCACCGAGCTGCTTTCTGAGGCGATCGTCCGCCGTGTGGCCTTCGTCCCGGGCGAGTCGTTCTATGCCAACGCGCCACAGACCAATACCCTGCGGCTATCGTTCGTCACCGTCGAACCGGAGCGCATCACCCGGGGCATCGCCATCCTGGGCGAGTTGATCGGTCAGCGCCTTGCCGACTTGCCGGAGCACACGCCCTGGGTGTAGCGGCGATCAACGCCGCCCCCATTGAGCGGCTTGTGACCGGCCACCATGGCACCAACCGGCGTACTGCTGTTGACCTCCGAACAAGGCGCGCCCGGAGGCCGTCAGTTCTCACGAGTCGCTACCTTTCACAACCTCGAACCAGAGCCTGAAACTGCCGCTGACGTCATGGCCGGGCCAGGGCCGCCGGCTGACGAACGCCAAGGGAATGGGCAAAGGACGACAGCCAGGCCCGCTGGACGGCCGCACGGGCGGCGCTACATGATTTGGTGCCGCCTCACGCCAGCAGCACACTGAACTGCTTGAGCCACTCCGGATGGGCCGGCCAGGCCGGGGCGGAGACCAGCTTGCCGCAGGTGACGGCCTGGTCCACGGCGATGTCGGCGTAGTCGCCGCCGGCCAGGCGCACCTCCGGCGCGCAGGCCGGATAGGCCGAGACCTTGCGCCCTTCCAGCGACACGGCGGCGGCCAGTAGCTGCGCGCCGTGGCAGATCGCCGCCACCGGCTTGTCGGCGTCCATGAAGTGGCGCACCACCTCGAGCACCCGCTCGTTGAGCCGCAGGTACTCGGGCGCGCGGCCACCCGGCACCACCAGGGCGTCGTAGTCGGCGGGATCGGTCTCGGCGAAGGTGGCATTGAGGGTGAAGGCGTGACCGGGCTTCTCGCTGTAGGTCTGATCGCCCTCGAAATCGTGGATCGCGGTCTTGACGCTGTCGCCCTCGCGCTTGTCGGGGCAGATGGCATGCACGGCATGACCCATGGCCTGCAGGGCCTGGAACGGCACCATGATCTCGTAGTCTTCGACGAAATCCCCCGCGATCAACAGAATCTTGGCCATGACGGTGTTCTCCTGAAGGGTGAATGATGGGGTTCAACCGGTGGGCAGGCTTCAAGCCTAGCAGGCGCGCCGGCAAACGCCGAGTCGCAGCGACGGGAACACACCGACCGGCGCGGAGTCCCACCAGCATCGACGCATCGAGGAGCTGCCATGTCCGTTTCGTCGCTGGCCCGGTGGCGCAATCATGCCCTGGCAGTGGTTCTGCTGGCGTGCCTCGCGCTCCCCCAGGCCGTCCGGGCCGCCGCCTCGCTCGCGCCCTTTTCGGCGACCTATCGCCTGCATGTCGACGGCTGGCCGGACGTGACCCTCCACCATCGGCTGACCCATGACGGCGGTCAGTGGCAAAGCGCCATGCGGGCGAGCATCGCCGTCGCCGAAGGCCACGAGCTGAGCCGCTTTCGTCTCGCCGGCGACCATCTGGATGCGCTGTTCTACACCAGCGGCTATCGGCTGTTCGGGCTGGGCGACGACTATCGGCTCAGCGGCCGTGAACTCGATGACCTTCCGGATCGCCAGACGGCATTGATCGTGCTGGCGCGCCGGGCGCCTGCGGCTTCCTGCGTGGGGGCGGACAGCGAGCCGTGTACGCTGCGCTATCTCGATCACCGGGGCGATACCGTCACCCTGGACTACCGCGTGACCGAACGCGGCGACACCCTCGCATCCGGCCATCGTTTCCCCAGCGTGCGGGTCGATACCTGGCGACCCGACAAGCCCGACCGCCACCTGCTGCTGCGCTTCACCCCCGAACTTCCGGGGTTGCTGCTGGGCGCCGAGTACCGGCGCGAGGGGAAGGTCGTCAGTACCCTGGAGCTGATCTCGCTCGACCGCGACCCCGCGGCCCATCACTCACGCTGATACCCCATCAGCGATCATCGTGCCGGCCGCATCCGAAAGCCTTCCGCGCTCTGCTAGAGTAGGCGCCCCTGTCATGGCGACCGCCCAAGGAGCGTGGATGCTTTCCGGCCTGTTCTGGATTCTGTTACCGCTGATTCTCGGCTATCTGGTGCCGGTGACCCACGACGGCGTGCAGCGGGCGATCGACCGCAGCGTCAACGGCTCGATCTACGCCATCCTCGGTCTGATGGGGATCAGCCTGACCGGCTTCGAGGATCTCGGCGGCCAGCTCGCCCGTATGAGCGGTCAGGCCGCGACGCTGTTCGCGGTGATCACCCCCGTCAACCTGGTGGCGCTCTATGCGCTGTCGCGGCGCAGCAAGCTGCATGCCGGCACCTCGCCCAGCGTGCCCAACGCGCCGACCAGCAAGCTCGCCGCGATGGCCGGCTCGCTGTCGCTGGCCGGCGTGGTGGTCGCCGGGATCGTCCTGGGCGTGGCCCTGAAGGCGCTGGGCTGGGCCGAGGCGCCCCAACTCGCCGAGCACCTCGCCACCTGGGTACTCTATGCCCTGCTCGCGCTGATCGGCTGCCAACTGCGCAACTCGGGCATGCCGCTCCGGCAGATTCTCCTCAACCGTCACGGTCTGGCGATCGCCCTCACGGTCGTCGCCAGTTCGCTGCTCGCCGGGCTGCTGGCCGCGCCGCTGCTCGATCTCGACTGGAACGAGGGGCTGGCGATGGTATCCGGCTTCGGCTGGTATTCGCTGTCGGGGATCTTGATCGGCGATCAATTGGGGCCGGTGCTCGGCGGCGCGGCCTTCTTCAACGACCTGGCCCGCGAGCTGCTGGCCTTCCTGCTGATCCCGCTGCTGATTCGTCGTGCCACGCCGCTGGCGATCGGCTTCGGCGGCGCGACCGCCATGGATTTCACCCTGCCGGCGATCCAGCAATACGGGAGCGTGGCCTGCGTGCCGATCGCCGTGGTCAGCGGCTTCCTGCTGTCGCTGCTCTCGCCGCCGCTGATCCTGTTGCTGCTGTCGTTGTAACCCGCAAAAAAGCCCGCCACTCAGGTGGCGGGCCAGGCTCGATCGATCATCGCGATGACGTGGCGCGTCTCAGAACCAGAGTTCCATCTGGGTGCCGAAGGTCCACTCACCGCCGTTGAAGGTATCGTCCCCCAGGGCGTCGTCGCCGGCGAAGTCGTTGAGCTCGCTGTCCCAGTCGCTCCAGCTGGCGAACAGGCGAATTTCCGGCCGCTGCCAGAAGCCACCGACCTGGGGCTTGAAGGTGGGCGCCACGGTCAGCTTGGTATAGGCGCCATCCACCGCGTTGTGCCCCTGGTAGCCCTGCGGGTCGAGGTCCATCCACTGGTAGCTGGCCTCGTACTGCATCTCGAAGTTTTCGGTCAGTTCGTTGGCCAGGCGGGCGTTGAAGGTCGCCCAGTCGTAGCTGTCGCCACGCGCGTAACGATCCGCACTGTGCTGGGCGAGAACGGCCGGCGCCAGGCGCCAGCGGGGGGCCAGGTAGGTGGTGCCATACACCGCCAGTCGCGTGGTCTCGGCGTCATCGAGCAGGTTGCCGTCGGAACCGAGCGACTTGACCTCGGCACCGAGCCCCCGGCCATAGAGCGCCGCCGCCTTGAAGCTGCCCTCGCCGACCCCGAAGAAGCTGTCGCCGTGATAGGCCAGCATGGTGTGGAAGCCGCTGTCCGCCGCGGTGGCCTCGCTCCCCGTATCGCGCTCGTCGTTGTCGTTGGCCGACAGGCCATTGACCATCCACTGCCAGTCGCCGATGTGGTTGTTGAGCGTGAAGATCAGGTTGTCGGTACTGCCCGTCAGCCCCGGGCTGTCGCTGCCGGTCACGGGGTAGTCGCTGAAGCTGCGCCCGTACAGCGAGACGTTGGTGGTCCAGGCGTCGCTGAGGCGAATGTCGTAGACCCCGGCGCCGGTGCCGGCGAGAAAGATGATATCGCTGTCGAGCCAGTGGATATCGAAGTTGTCCCGGTCGAAGCGCTTGCCGGCCCAGATCTTGGCATCCTCGAAGGCGCCGGTGAAGCTCGGCAGGTCACTGAACTGCGCATAGACCTGACGGACGTTGAGGTCCGACTCGTCGGCGGTCCAGTCGTTGCTGGTGGTGACCCCGTCGGCCAGCATGATCCGGTAGTGCGAGCGGGCCCCGTTGTCGAAGCGCTGCTTGTAGTTGAGGGTGGTCTCGACGTAGGTGTCCGGTTCGTTGCCCAGGCGCCCTACCGCGCCACCGGTGCTCCCCGCCGGGGTCAGGTAGGGGCCGCCCGGGGCACTCTTGCCGTGGTCGTCCAGCAACAGTCCCGAGCGCGCATAGGCATTCAGCGACAGCCCCAGATCGCCGTCGGCATGTGCCTCGACATCGGCCAGGCGCTGCTCCAGATCGGCATCATCCAGGGCATCCAGCGCCGCCTCGGCCTGATCGGCGCGCCGTTCGGCGGCGGTAGCGCGCTGTTCGGCGGCGGCGATCCGCGCTTCCAGGGCGGCCAGCCTGGCCTCCAGGCTCTGGGGTTGGGCGACGGCGGTCGACACGACACTCAGCGATGCCAGGGCGACGGCAAGGGTCAGTGGCGTGCGAGTCGGAAAACGTGACATGGAATGACTCCCGTTGTGGTTGTTGTCATCGCCTCGCCCGGCAGGCGCCACGGCGAAGCGAGCTTAAACTTAAACGTTTAAGTGAAGAGCTTCAAAACCCACAACGCCAATTTTGACCAATGTCTAATTCCGTCCATGAACTCCGCCTTCACCCCACCAAAGTCTAGGTTGTCGGCAGGCGGCAAGGGCGACTAACGTTAACGAACTTAAACGTTTAAGACTCGATATGACGCAACGAGTATGAGGTAACGAGAGCGTCACTGACATGACTCGGGAGGCACGGGCTTCCCGCACAACAACAACCCATGCCGGAGGTATTCGCCATGATTCGCCAACTGATCCCCGCCATCGCACTGGCCGGCGCCGCCGTCGGCCAGGCCCACGCCGCCGACCTGACCATCTCCTGCGGTGCCGTGGGCGCGGAACTGCAACTCTGCAAGGAGGGCGTCGCCGCCTGGGAGAAACAGACCGGCCACAGCGTCGACGTGGTCTCCACGCCCAACTCCTCCACCGAGCGACTGTCGCTCTATCAGCAGATTCTTTCCGCGCATTCCAGCGATATCGACATCATGCAGATCGATGTGGTCTGGCCGGGCCTGCTGGCCAATCATCTGGTCGATCTGCGCAAGCTGGGCGGCGAGGACGTCGTCGATGGCAACTTCCAGGCAATCGTCGACAACAACACCATCGACGGCCGGCTGGTGGCGATGCCCTGGTTCACCGACGCCGGGGTGCTCTACTACCGCAAGGACCTGCTGGCCAAGTACGACCAGGACCTGCCCGAGACCTGGCAGGCCATGACCGATACCGCCGAGACGATCCAGCAGGGCGAGCGTCAGGCCGGCAACGACAAGATGTGGGGCTACGTCTTCCAGGGCCGGGCCTACGAGGGCCTGACCTGCAACGCGCTGGAGTGGGTAGCGAGTCACGGTGGCGGCACCATCGTCGACGACCAGGGCGAGATCACCATCGACAACCCGCACGCCGCGGCCGCCCTCGACCAGGCTGCACAGTGGATCGGCACCATCTCGCCCGACGGGGTACTCAACTACACCGAGGAAGAGGCCCGCGGCGTCTTCCAGTCCGGCAATGCCGTGTTCATGCGCAACTGGCCCTATGCCTGGTCACTGACCCAGAGCGAGGACAGCGACGTGCGCGACAAGGTCGGCGTCACTACCCTGCCCCACGGCCCGGACGGCACCAGCGCCGCCACGCTGGGTGGCTGGAACCTGGCCGTCTCCCGCTACAGCGAGCACCCGGATCTGGCGGTGGAACTGGTCAAGTTCCTGACCTCCGAGGCGGAGCAGAAGCGCCGCGCCATCGTGGGGTCCTACAACCCGACCATCAAGTCGCTCTACCAGGACCCCGAGGTGCTCGCCGCGGTGCCCTTCTTCGGCAAGCTCTACGACACCTTCTCCCACGCCGTGGCCCGTCCCTCCGCCGCCACCGGCGACAAGTACGGTCGCGTCAGCAACGCCTTCTTCAATGCGGCGCACCAGGTGCTGGCCGGCGACACCAGCGGCGAACAGGCGGTCTCCGGCTTGCAGCACGAACTCGAGCGCATGAAGCGCCGCCGCTGGTAACCCGAGGTTGATCATGGCCACGAGCGACTCTCACTCGACTCCCGCCCCGGCGCCGACGCGTCGGGGGGCTCAACGGGGCACTCAGGTTCGCCGGCAGCGCGTACGCGCGGCCTGGCTGTTCCTGGTGCCGATGCTGGTCACCCTGGCGCTGGTCGCCGGCTGGCCGCTGGTGCGCACCTTCTACTTCAGTTTCACCGATGCCTCGCTGGCGGACACCACCGGCGCCAGCTTCATCGGCCTCGAGAACTACCTGGTCCACGACGACGGGGCCTGGTACGGCCTGCTGACCGATCCCGCCTGGTGGCAATCGGTGTGGAACACCCTGTTCTTCAGCGCCGTCTCCGTATCGCTGGAAACGGTCTTCGGGATCATCGTCGCGCTGATTCTCAATGCCGAATTCAAGGGACGCATGCTGGTGCGTGCGGCGGTGCTGATCCCCTGGGCGATCCCCACCATCGTCTCGGCCAAGATGTGGGCGTGGATGCTCAACGACCAGTTCGGGATCATCAACCACCTGCTGATGGCCCTGGGTCTGATCGACGCGCCCCTGGCCTGGACCGCCGACGCCGACCTGTCGATGTGGGCGGTGATCATCGTCGACGTGTGGAAGACCATTCCCTTCGTCGCGCTGCTGGTGCTGGCCGCCCTGCAGATGCTGCCCCGCGACTGCTTCGAAGCCGCCGAGGTCGACGGCATCCACCCGGTCAAGGTGTTCTTCCGGGTCACCCTGCCGTTGATCACCCCGGCACTGCTGGTGGCGGTGATCTTCCGCCTGCTCGATGCCCTGCGGGTGTTCGACGTCATCTACGTCCTGACGTCCAACTCGACCAATACCATGACCATGTCGATCTACGCCCGCCAGCAACTGGTGGAGTTCCAGGACGTCGGCTACGGCAGCGCCGCCTCGACCCTGCTGTTCCTGATCATCGCCCTGGTCACCGTGATCTATCTCTACCTCGGCCGCCGTCAGCTGGGAGGTGATCCATGAGCGCCAAACACGCCAAGCCCCTGATCAAGCGCACCGGCTTCTGGTTGCTGGTCGCCATCCTGCTCGTCTATGCGGTCTTTCCCTTCTACTACGCGGTGATCACCTCGTTGAAGCCCTCCAGCGAGCTGTTCCGGGTCGACTACTGGCTGAGCAGCGTGGACTTCAGCAACTACCGCGCCATCTTTTCGCAGGACAGCTTCGTCCAGGCGATCGTCAACTCGATCATCGTCGCCGTAAGCGTGGTGGCCATCGCCCTGCTGCTGGGCATCACCGCCGCCTACGCCCTGGGCCGGGTGCGCTTTCGCGGTCGCACCACGGTGATGATGATCGTGCTCGGGGTATCGATGTTTCCCCAGGTCGCCGTGCTCTCGGGGCTGTTCGAGGTGATCCGCACGCTGAATCTCTACAACAGTCCGGGCGGGCTTATCCTGAGCTACACCATCTTCACCCTGCCGTTCACCGTCTGGGTGCTGACCACCTTCATGCGCCAGCTCCCCCAGGAGCTGGAAGAGGCGGCGATCATGGACGGCGCCACGCCCTGGGTGACCATCACCCGCGTGTTCCTGCCGCTGATGTGGCCGGCCATGGCCACCACCGGCCTGCTGGCCTTCATCGCCGCCTGGAACGAATTTCTCTTCGCCCTGACCTTCACCCTCACCAACGAGGAACGCACCGTGCCCGTGGCGATCGCGCTGATCTCCGGCGGCAGCCAGCACGAGCTGCCCTGGGGGCCGATCATGGCCGCCTCGGTCACCGTCACCGTGCCGCTGGTGGTGCTGGTGATGATCTTCCAGCGACGCATCGTCTCGGGCCTCACCGCCGGCGCGGTGAAAGGCTAACGCGGGCCTTCTCTCCACGAATTCAAGGACTCATACATGCAGGACAACCTGAACTGGTGGCGCGGCGGTGTCATCTATCAGATCTATCCACGCAGCTTTCTGGACAGCAACGGTGATGGCATCGGCGACCTGCCGGGCATCACCGAAAGACTCGACTACGTCGCCTCGCTCGGTGTCGACGGCATCTGGCTGTCGCCCTTCTTTACCTCGCCGATGGCCGATTTCGGCTACGACATCAGCGACTACCGCGACGTCGATCCGATGTTCGGTACCCTCGACGACTTCCGGGCGCTGCTCGCGCGCGCCCACGCCCTGGGCCTGAAGGTGATCATCGACCAGGTGATCAGCCACACCTCGGAAACGCACCCCTGGTTCCAGGAAAGCCGGCGCGATCGAACCAACCCCAGGGCCGACTGGTACGTGTGGGCCGATCCCAAGCCCGACGGCACGCCGCCCAACAACTGGCTGTCGATCTTCGGCGGCTCGGCCTGGACCTTCGACTCCCGGCGCCGCCAGTACTACCTGCACAACTTCCTGGTCGAGCAGCCGGATCTCAACTTCCACAACCCCGAGGTACGCGCCGCCCAGCTCGACAACATGCGCTTCTGGCTCGACCTGGGCGTCGACGGCTTCCGCCTGGATACCGTCAACTTCTACTTTCACGATCCCGCGTTGCGCGACAACCCGCCCCTCGAACCCGGCGAGGCACGGACCCTGGGCGCCCCCGAGGCCAACCCCTACACCTGGCAGCGCCACGTCTATGATCTGAGTCGGCCGGAGAACCTCGATTTCCTCGTGCAGTTGCGGGCGCTCATGGACGAATACCCGGGCACGACCACGATCGGCGAGATCAGCGAGGACAAGCCCCTCGAGCGCATGGCCGAGTACACCGCCGGCGGCGACAAGCTGCACATGGCCTACACCTTCGATCTGCTCAACACCCCGCACACCCCGGGCTACATTCGCGAAGTGATCGCACGCTTCCAGCGCATCGCCGGCAATGCCTGGCCCTGCTGGGCGCTGTCCAACCACGACGTGGTCAGAAGCGCGACCCGCTGGGGCGGCGACGAGGACCCCGACGCCTATCCGCGGGTCGCGCTGGCCATGCTGCTGTCGCTGCGCGGCAGCGTCTGTCTCTATCAGGGCGAGGAACTCGGCCTGCCGGAAGCGGACGTGCCCTACGAGCGCATCCAGGACCCTTACGGCAAGGTCCTGTGGCCGGAGTTCAAGGGCCGCGACGGCTGTCGCACCCCGATGCCCTGGACCGACGACGCCCGGGGCGGTTTCTCCCGGGTCGAACCCTGGCTGCCGGTGGACACGCGCCATCGGCGGCGCGCGGTGTCACGCCAGGAGGCAAGCGGCGATTCGTTGCTCAACGGCCTGCGTGCGTTGCTGGACTTCCGCCGCCGGCAGCCGGCCCTGTTCGACGGCGATCTGCGGCTGGTCGACGTCGGCGACGAACTGCTGGGTTTCGTGCGCGAACGGGGCGACGAGCGCCTGCTGTGCGTGTTCAATCTTGCCGGCGCCGCCCGGGATTGCCGTCTTCCCGAGGCGGGGCATCTGCTCGACGTGCCCGGCTTCACGGCAGAACTCGCGGAGCGCGACCTGCATCTGCCGGGCTACCAGGCCGCCTTCCTGCGCCTGGACTGATCTCACTTTGGACGACATGCCGCCGGTGCCGAAGCGCCGGCCAGGAGCATACTCATGGCAAGCGTGACGCTCGACAAGCTCAACAAGTCGTTTGGCGACACTCACATCATCAAGGACGTCGACCTGTCGATCGCCGACGGCGAGTTCGTGGTCTTCGTCGGCCCGTCCGGGTGCGGCAAGTCGACCCTGCTGCGGCTGGTCGCCGGGCTGGAATCGATCAGCGGCGGCGATCTGAAGATCGGCGAGCGCGTGGTCAACGACCTGCCGCCTCGCGAGCGGGGCGTGGGCATGGTCTTTCAGTCCTACGCCCTGTACCCGCACATGACCGTCTACGAGAACATGGCCTTCGGCCTCAAGCTCGCCAAGACCGCCGAGCAGACCGTGCGCGACCGGGTCATCGAGACCGCCCGCATCCTGCAGCTCGAGGAACTCCTCGAACGCAAGCCCAAACAGCTTTCCGGCGGCCAGCGCCAGCGCGTGGCCATGGGTCGGGCGATGGCCCGGGAGCCGCGCATCCTGCTGTTCGACGAACCGCTGTCCAACCTCGACGCCTCGCTGCGCGTACAGATGCGCAACGAGATCGCCCGGTTGCACCAGCGTCTCGGCTCGACGGTCATCTACGTGACTCACGATCAGGTCGAGGCGATGACCCTGGCCGACAAGATCGTGGTCCTCAACGGCGGGCGAATCGAACAGGTGGGCAGCCCCCAGACCCTCTACCAGCAGCCGGCCACCCAGTTCGTCGCCGGCTTCATCGGCTCGCCGACCATGAACTTCCTGCCCGCCACCTTGCGCGAGGGCGGTACCGACGGCTGCCGCGTCGACGTCGAGGGCATCGGCGAGCTGTCGTTGCCACAGTCCAGCCAGGGCCTTGCCCCAGGCACCGGGCTGACCCTCGGCATCCGCCCCGAACACCTGTGTCTCGCCCAGGCCCAGGGCTACAATGCCTTCGAGGTCGTCAACGTCGAATACCTGGGCAACGAGGTCTACGTCTATCTCGACGCCGGGCCGAACGAGGCGCTGCTGATCCATCGCAGCGAGGCGCCGGGAAGCTGGGAAATCGGTCAGCGCGCCGCCCTCGCGCCGGCGCTCGAGAACGTGCACCTGTTCGACGGTGACGGCCGGGCGCTGCCCCTGGCACAGGCGCGCCATGCCGCCTGATCGATGGGCCCGGGTCGCGAGTCGAGCGTCGCCCATCGGGCCACTGAGGGCCCTAGAGAGTATGCGGGCAGACAGGTATTCTGCCCCTTCGACCCGCAACGAGACAGGCCGTGACCCCACCGAATCGCCGCATCACCATCAAGGATCTGGCCGCCCGGCTCGCGGTTTCCACCGCCACGGTGTCCAATGCCTTCAACCGCCCGGACCAGTTGTCGCCGGCGCTGCGCGACCGGATTCTCGGCGAGGCGCGGGCCGTGGGCTATCTCGGTCCCGATGCCCGGGGGCGCAGCCTGCGCACCGGGCGCTCGCGCATCATCGCGGTGGTCCTCGCCGACAGCTTGACCTATAGCCTCAACGACGCCGTGGCCAGCGAGTTTCTCGCCGGCGTCGCCGAAGTCCTGGACGCGCATGGCCATACCCTGCTGTTGCTGCCGAGTCGGGGGGGCTTGCGCCTGGAATCGGCCAGCATGGCCGACGGTTTCATCGTCTACGGCCTGCTGCCCGATCCGGAAATGCACCAGCAGTTGCCCTCTCAGCGGCCATTGATGTCCGTCGACTTCGATCTCGCCGGACAGGCCTCGGTGCACATCGACAACCATGCGGCCTGCCTGACCATCGCGCGGCACGCCTTGCGCCACCGACCGAGCCGCCCGGCGATCATCAATCTGCGCTCGACCCTCGAACCCTGCAACGGCCGGGTCATCGACCAGCCCTTGCTGAGCGAATCGCAGACCATCACCCGGGTACGTCTGACCGGCTTCCACGAGGCCTTGAGCGAACACCACTTCGTGCCGGACGAGGTGCCCATGTGGAACATCGAGGAGAACACCTTCGATGTCTGCGCGCCGGTCATTGCCGAGATCCTCGACCTGCCCGACGACGAACGCCCCGACCTGCTGCTGTGCATGTCCGATCGCATTGCCCTGACCGTGCTGACGCTGGCGGAACAGCGCGGCCTGCGTATTCCCGAGGATCTGCGCATCACCGGCTTCGACGGCATCGCCGAAGGCCAGTACCGAGCCCCGCGGCTGACCACGGTGCGCCAGGACAGCGTCGAGAAGGGGCGCGTCGCGGCCTCGATGATCCTGGGCCTGACACCGCGCGAATCGCGGCTGCTGAAAACCGAGCTGATCGTCGGCGAGACCGCCCCCTGACGACTTCCATCGAGCTTGCACATTTACCGGCGACGCCCGGCACGCCGATCGGCGATGATGAAGGTTCGTTCGTCACCGCGTCACTTACATGCCCTCTTCGAACCCGCCGGTCGCGATTCACCCATGCACGGCCGAGGAGCCGCCGCGATGAAGCGCTTCACCCGCCCCGGCCTCTCGCCGCTGGGCCTGAAACTCTTCGCCACCATCCTGCTGGTCAATGTGCTGACCTGCGGGCTGATCTTCCTGTTCGTCTCGCGCAGCCTCGACCAGGGCTTCCTCGACTATCTGGAGCGCAGCCAGGCCAACCGCGCGGAGACGCTGGCCACCGCGCTGGGCGAGGCCTATGCGAACCGCGGCGACTGGCAATGGCTGCGCGACAACCCGCGCGCCTGGTTTCAACTGGTGCATCGCCAATTGTGGCCGGGCGAGCGCCAGCCCTCGCAGGACCTGCAGCGCGAACTGGGCACACCCCGCGACTTCATCGTTCGCGATGCCCGGGGGCGCATCGTGATCGGCCCGCCAAGGCCCGGGAAACACGGCGGTCCGGAGGGCCCCGGCAGGCCGCAGGGCCCCAGTGACCCCGGTGGTCCGGATGGCCCTGGCGACCCGCCGGGTGCGTTCAAGCGTGTCCCCATCATCAGTCAGGGGCAGCCCGTCGGCGAGCTCGACTACCGTCCGCCGCGGGCCCTCATGGCGCGCATGGATCGCATCTTCCTCGACCGCCAGCAGCGCAACCTGTCGATCATCGTCGCCTCGCTGGCCCTGGCGTCGCTGCTCCTCGCCGGGGGGCTGGCATGGTGGCTGGGGCGCCGCACCCGGGGCATGGCGCTGGCGACGCGGCGGCTGACCGAAGGCGACTACAGCGTGCGCCTGGCCGAACGCGGTCGCGACGAGCTCGCCCGCCTGGCCCACGATTTCAACCTGCTCGCCGAAACGCTCGAGGCCAACCGACGCTCGCGCCAGCGCTGGGTGGCCGATATCGCCCACGAGCTGCGTACCCCGCTGGCGGTGCTGCGCGGCGAGATCGAGGCGATGCAGGACGGCATCCGCCGCGCCGACGCCGAGAACCTGGGGTCGCTGAGCCAGGAAGTCGCGCAACTGGAGCGCCTGGTCAGCGACCTGCGCCTGCTCGCCGCCAGCGACGCCGGGACCCTGGAAGCCGACCGCCGGCCGCTGGACCTGGCCGAGAGCCTCGGCGCGCGTCTCGACGAGGCCCGCGGCTGGCTCGACGATGTCGGGCTGACCCTGGAAACCCGCATCGTCGGGCCGGCGCTGATCGAGGGCGACGGGCAGCGCCTGCGCCAGTTGTGGACCAACCTGATCGCCAACACCCTGGCCTATACCGACACCCCGGGGCGCTTGCGGGTGGCTCTGGAAAGCGACGAGGCGGAATGCCGGGTGATCTGGGAGGACAGCGCCCCCGGGGTCGCCGAGGACGCCTTGCCGCGCCTCACCGAACGCCTGTACCGGGTCGAGGCCTCACGCAACCGGCGCAGCGGCGGCAGCGGGCTGGGGCTGTCGATCGCCAGCGCCCTGGTCGCGATCCACGGCGGGCGCATGATCCCCTCCCGCTCGCCGCTGGGCGGACTACGCTGGACATTGCATTTCCCGCTCGCCACGCCCACGACGAGCCACGCCGAACCCGACTGAGCCGGGTGGGGCGACGATGAACCGAGGAGACCGCGCGGTGAACGAACGCATCCTGATCGTCGAGGACGAACCCAAGATCGCCCGGCTGCTCGCCGACTACCTGGCCGGCAGCGACTTCGCCAGCGATCATCTGGCGCATGGCGACGATGTCATGCCCTGGCTGGCGGACCGCCCCGGCGAGGCACTGCCGGCACTGGTCCTGCTCGACCTGATGCTGCCCGGCACCGATGGCCTGACACTGTGTCGCGAGATTCGCCAGCGCTGGCCACGGATGCCGGTGATCATGCTCACCGCGCGGGTCGAGGAGGTCGATCGCCTGCTGGGTCTGGAACTGGGCGCCGACGACTACATCTGCAAGCCGTTCAGCCCGCGCGAAGTGGTCGCCCGGGTCAAGGCGGTACTGCGCCGCGTCAGTCAGCCCGATGCCCCGGAGCCCTCCGGCGTGGCGGCGTCGCTGGTACTCGACGAGGAGGGCTGGCGCGCGCTCGCCGATGGCCGGGACCTGGGGCTGACCGCCGTGGAATTCCAGTTGTTGCGGGTGATGATGCACTCTCCGGGGCGGATCTTCTCCCGCGAGCAGCTGATGGACCACATGTACCGCGACCACCGCATCGTCTCCGAGCGCACCGTCGACAGCCACGTCAAGAAGCTGCGGCGCAAGATCGCCGAGATCTGGCCCGAGCGCGAGATCATCCGCTCGGTCTACAGCGTCGGCTACAAGTACCAGCCCGAGGAGTGACCGCCGGCCGCGCCGGAAAAACGAGCGATTGCGCAGGCAATGTGCAATCAATTGCACGGAATATGCGTGCTTCTTGCCCAGCGCCTGCACATCCCGGGCCGATACTGGCGGTGTCACTACTCAGGAGACGCCGTCATGCAAAAGACCCGCCTTACCGCTGCCCTGTTCGCCGCCCTGCTCGCCGGCGGCCCCATCGCCCTGGCCCAGGCCGCGCCGGTCGACGCCCCCTGTCCGCCCCCGATGGCCGGCCCCCAAGATCGGCTCGAGGTGTTGTTCGATAGCTGGCACCTGGACGATGCCACCCGTCAGGCCTTCGACGAGGCGCAGCGCCATTACCGCGAACAGCGCCAGTCACTCCGCCAGGCCCATCACGAACGACTCGCCGAGATTCTCTCCGCCGAGCAGCTCGCCGCGCTCGACACCTTCGCCGGACCGCACCGCGACGGCCCCGGTTTCACGCATCGCGGGCCGCGCGATGCTCTCCGCGGCCCAGCTCCGGGCCCCGGTGCCGACCGGCGTGATCCCCAGGCACTGTTCGCCGCCCTGTTCAAGAGCTGGAACCTCAGCGACGACCAGCGTGCCCGGTTGCAGACCGCCCGTGACGATTTCCGCGAACGGGCCCAGGCTCTGCGAGCGCGGGATTTCGACAGCCGCGACGCCCGCCATCAGGCCTGGCAACAGCTCATGCAGACCCAGCACGATACGCTCGCCGACGTCCTCGACGCCGATCAGATGGCGGTGCTCGAGCAGCTCCGCCATCTGATCGGCGTCGAGGACGTCGGCGAGCGTATCGTGCTGGGTCTGCA
>NZ_QWBW01000041.1 GCF_004117855.1 Modicisalibacter coralii | reverse complement strand
GATCGACCACCGGTATCACCTTGCCGCGCAGGTTGATCACGCCCAGCATGAAGTCGGGGGTGCGGGGTACCGGCGTCACCGCCCGGTACTCGATCACCTCCTGGATGTCGTGGATCTCCACGCCGAACCCTTCATCGTCGAGCACGAAGGTCAGGACCTGGAAACCACCCGCGGCCGGCGACATGTCGTTACGCGTTTCCATGGCACACCTCAGTAGCGGACGAAGCCATCGTCGCCGTCCAGGTCGATCGACACGCCGTCCCCGGCCAGGGCCGGCTGCCGGGCCGCCGAGCGCGATACCGGGCTTTTCGACGCCTGCCGGTCCGCCACGGATGCCTTGCCGGTCGACTCGTCGGCGGCCTTCGCCGGCCGCTTGGTGGTCGTGGCCGCCCGCTCGTCGATCCTGAAGAAGCCAATGGTGGCGTTCATCTGCTCGGCCTGAGCGGAGAGCTCCTCGGAAGTCGCCGCCATTTCCTCGGCCGAGGCGGCGGACTGCTGGACCACCTGATCGAGCTGCTGCAGGGCCTTGTTGATCTCGCCGGCGCCCTTGTCCTGTTCGACGGAGGCGGCACTGATTTCCTGAACCAGTTCCGAGGTACGCTGGATGCCGGGCACCAGCGCGGCCAGCATCTCGCCCGCCCGCTCGGAGACGCCCAGGCTGTCGCGCGACAGCTCGACGATCTCGCCGGCGGCCTTCTGGCTGCGCTCGGCCAGCTTGCGTACCTCGGCGGCCACCACCGTGAAGCCCTTGCCGTGCTCGCCGGCACGTGCCGCCTCGATGGCCGCGTTCAACGCCAGCAGGTTGGTCTGCCGGGCGATCTCCTCGATGATGCCGATCTTCTCGGCGATGTGCTGCATCGCCGATACCGACTGGTGCACCGCGTCCCCCGAGGCCTGGGCGTCCTGCGCCGCCTGACGGGCGATCTGCTCGGTCTGGCGGGCATTGTCGGCGGTCTGCGAGACGTTGGCGCTCATCTCCTCCATCGACGAGGAGACCTCCTCGAGCGACGCCGCCTGTTCGGTGGCCCCCTGGGCGATCTGCTGGCCGGTGCTGCTCAGTTGCATGCTGCCCGCGGCCACGTTGCCGGAAGCCTCCTTGATGTCGCTGACGATCTCGCGCAACCGGGCGTTCATGTTGCGCAGCACGCCGTAGAGATCGCTGTCGCTGACCCTGGCGTCGAAACGCTGGTCGAGGTTGCCCTCGCCGATCTGCGTGGCGAGGCGACTCACCAGGTTGATGCGCCGGATCACCAGGATGGCGACGAGCAGCCCGATGACCAGCGCCGCACCCAGGATCGTCAGCAACTGGTTGCGGGCCGTCTGGTAATTGCGGGCCGCCTGCTCGGTGGCCGCTGCCATGGCGGCATCACTCATGTCACGCACATGCCGCAGGCGCGACTCGGCCTCGTCCAGCGCCACGCTGGTCTCGGACTCCATGAGGGCGTTGGCCTGACGGGTCGCCTCGATGACCGCCTCCGGCGTCGCCCCCGCCGCTTCGGTGAGCCGGGCGATGTCGAGCACCCGGTCGATCGAGCGCTGATAATCGGCGTGGGCCGCATCGAAGGCACTGATCGCCTGGTCCCCGTCGTCGGTCGTCAGGTCGGCGAGTTCATCGCGATACGTCTCGAGCCTGGTCTGAGCCGCCTTGAGCTGCTCGAGCACCGCCTCCTTGCGCGCCGGCGTCTTGGCCAGCACGTAGTTCTTGGCCAGACGATCCTTTTCCAGCAGGTAGGCACGCATCTGGCCCGACAGCCGGACCTGCTGCGCCGGGCCTTGAACCGTGTCGTCGAGCCGCTGCTGGGCCCTCTCCAGGGCATGCAGCCCCATGTAGCTGGTCGTGGCCAGCAGCGCCAGTAGTACGAAAAAGCCGGTATACAGCAATGTCTTGATGGTGATGCGATTCATCGTGCTCGCCCTTCGTTGGAATTCTTCATCGACCGCGGTCAGGCCGGGTCTCCGCAAACAGTTCCGCGACATCCAGGATCATGGCGATCTCGCCGTTCCCCATGATGGTTGCCCCCATGACGCCCGGTGTCCCCTGATAGAGTCGCCCCAGGCCCTTGATCACGGTCTGGAAATGACCGATCACCGCATCCACCGTCAGGCCGAGGAACGCCTCGCCCACCCTGACGACGACACTCTGTTCGATGGCCGGCGCGGGACCGGCCACCGCGAAGTGCTCGCGCAGCCGCAGGCAGGGCATGAGGCTCCCGCGGTGCTCCACCAGCCTCACGCCACCGCGCTGACCGGCGGCTTCACCGGTGGTCTCGATGCACTCCTCGACGACGCTCAGCGGTACCACGTAACGGCGCTCGTCCACCGCCACCATCAATCCATCGATGATCGCCAGGGTCATCGGCAGCTCGATGCGCACCGTGGTGCCCTCGCCGGGCCGGCTGTCGATGGTCACCCGGCCCTGCAGGCTCTCGATGGAGCTCTTGACCACGTCCATGCCCACGCCGCGGCCGGAGACGTCGGATACCCGCGCGGCGGTCGAGAAGCCCGGCTCGAAGATCAACTGATGGATCTCGTGCTCGTCGAGCGGGGTATCCGCGCGTACCAGGCCCTGCTCGACGGCCTTGGCCAGAATGCGCGCACCGTCCAGCCCCGCACCGTCGTCACCGAGGGTGATGATCACCCGGCCCTGCTGGTGCCCCGCGGCCAGCCGCAGCGTGCCGCGCGCCGGCTTGCCGGCCGCCACCCGTGCCTCGGGAGACTCGATGCCATGGTCGAGACTGTTGCGCAGGAGATGCACCAGCGGGTCGCCCAGGCGATCGAGCATCAGCTTGTCGAGCTCGGTGTCGGCGCCGTCGGTTTCCAGTACCACGTCCTTGCCCAGTTCCCGGGACAGGTCGCGCACCAGGCGCCGGAAGCGGCCGAACGTCGAGCCGATCGGCAACATGCGAATGTCGAAGGCGGTATCGCGCAGTCCGGTGGTCAACCGGCCCATCTCCTCGGCCAGCTCGTCGAGGGCCTCGTCCTCGCGCTCGAGACCGAGTTGTTCGAGCCGCGCCTGGAGAATCACCAGTTCGGCGACCTGATCGAGCAGGCTGTCCAGCTTGCCCTGCGGCACCTTGACGGTCGGCTCGCTGGACGGCGCCGGGCTCTTGGCGCCTGGCGCGGGGCCGCCCTCGCCCGCGTGCGCCGGGGCCCCGGCCGCCGGCACGCCGGATTCGACCGCCGGCACCGCCAGGGCGCCACGCAGGGCCTCCCGTGCCGCCGCCGACAGGGCACCCTCGGCGACCAGGAGCTCGGTCATCGCGTCCAACGCCTCGCCATCGAGCGCCTCGATGGTGATCCGCCAGTCGTCCGCGACGAAGATGAAGACGTCATCCAGGC
Source organism: Modicisalibacter coralii (assembly GCF_004117855.1). Taxonomy (GTDB): domain Bacteria; phylum Pseudomonadota; class Gammaproteobacteria; order Pseudomonadales; family Halomonadaceae; genus Modicisalibacter; species Modicisalibacter coralii. Next base: position 35,270 of record NZ_QWBW01000041.1, on the reverse strand, counting down.
TCTCGCGGGGAGCAGCGGTGACCAGCAGCACCCGGCTGGTCAAATGGCACCGCTCGGGGTCGAAGGCGTCGGGGTCGAACGCGTCGCTCAGCGTGGTGACGGCATGGCACTCGCCGAGCCCACTCAGCTCGCGCAGCACCGGTAATGGATCGAAGCCGTCGGCAAAGGCCTCGGCGGACGGCACGATGCGCAGCGCATAGGCCGTCGGCCGGCCCTCGTCGTCGACGGCCGCCTCCGCCGCTGCGGGCTGCGCCCGAGCCTCGCCCATCAGCGCCAGGAACCGTGCCTGCAGCCGTGCGCTGGTGGCCAGTTGCCCGGCGTCGGGCTCGGGATCGACCAGCAGCGTCTCGATGTGGTCGCGGGACTCCAGCACCAGACTGATCGCCTCGGGGCCGAGCGAGAGACGCGCGTTGCGGACCTCGTCGAAGAGGGTTTCCAGGTGATGCGTGAACGCCGAGAGGTGGTCGAAACCCACCATCCCCGCCGCCCCCTTGATGGTGTGCATGGCGCGAAACGCCAGCACGATCTGTTTGGCGTCGCCAGGCCGCCTCTCGAGTTCGAGCAGGGCCGTCTCCAGCACCTGGAGATGCTCGTGGGCCTCGTCGCGAAAGACCGCTGCCGGATCAATCATCGCTCACCTCACACGGCTCGCCGGGCGCCGCCAGTCGATGGCTGACTCCCAGACACGCCAGACACTCGCTGACCAGGGGGTTGCCCCCGGTCAGCGTCAGGCGACGGCCGATGCTTTCCAGCCGGGCCTGCAGCGCCAGCAGCCACTGGATACCGGCGCCATCCAGTTCGCGGACGGCGCTCACGTCCACCCGCCAGTCGCCGGCGGCCGGGTCGAGCGATCCGATGTCCCGCTCCAGCGCCGCGACGTCGTAGATGGTCAGCGCCGCCGGCGCCTGCCAGTCACGCGGGGTCGTCGTCTGTGCTTCCACCCTGCACCTCGCCTCAGGCCAGTTTCGCCACGGCCGCGAGCAGCACGTCGGGCTTGAAGGGCTTGACCAGCCAGGCCTTGGCACCGGCCGCCTTGCCTTCCTGCTTCTTGGCTTCCTCGGACTCGGTGGTCAGCATCAGCACCGGTGTGAAGCGGTAGGCCGGCTTCTGCTTGAGCTCACGCACGAAGCCGATACCGTCCAGGTTGGGCATGTTGACGTCGCAGACCACCAGGTTGAGCTTGCCGCCATCGAGCTTGTTCAGGGCATCGCGACCGTCGACGGCCTCGATCACCGAATGCCCGGCACCGCGCAGCGCCATGCCCACCACCTGGCGCACGGAAGCGGAATCGTCGACGACCAGAATCGTTTTGCTCATGGGTTCATCCCTCTCAGAAGAAAGTCAGTTCACTTGCCGTGTCTTGGGTCTCGTCCGGGGCGCCCGACTCGGTCGTCAGGACCCGGCGTTCGAAATCGGTGGTCGCGCGCCGGCTCATGCGCTCGCGCAGACTGGCCAGGCGTGCCGCCAGCGCGTCGCTCGGTTCGTCGACGGTCGGGCACAGCGCCGTGCCCAGGTCGTCCATCGCCTGGGTGGTGTGGTCCAGCACCTGACTGAGATGATCCTGGAATTGCAGCTTGACGATGACCTCGTTGACCTGGGCCTCGATGTCCGATCTGACGCGCATCAGTGCCTGGGCATCCTCGGCCATGCTCTCGGCCCGGCGGGTCACGTTGTGCGTCGCCTCGCCGATGGTGCGCTGGTTGTGCTCGCGGGACTCGCGGGACAGTTCGACGTTGCGCTGGACTTGCTCGACGACCGTCTGGATACGCCCGTTGACCCGGGCGACGGTATCGTGCACCTGATCGCCCGCCTCCGCGGAGCGGATCGCCAGGTTACGAACCTCGCCGGCGACCACCGCGAAGCCGCGCCCCGCCGCGCCCGCTCTCGCCGCTTCGATGGCGGCGTTGAGCGCCAGCAGCTTGATCTGCAGGGCGATGTCACGAATCTCCCCGGACAGCCCCACCAGGGCCGCGTTCTGTTCGGCCAGGTCGCCGATCAACTGCAGGGTCTCGGCATCCCGCACCGCGGAGGCGTCCAGTGACGCCCAGAGTTCCCCGAACGCCTGCTGCGTGGTGGCGGTCACCGCCTGCAGGGCGTGCTGCTTGGCCTGCATGTCGGTTTCGTCGCCGGCATTGAGCGCCACGTCGAGCTGCTGATGCATGGCATCGAAGTGACGCGCCAACGAGGTGACGGCCTCTTCCATGCTGCCGCGCCCGCCCTCGATGACGCTCGTCCACAGCGGGAGAAGCTCGGCCGTCGAGTCGACGAGCAGCCCCTGGCGGCGCAGGGTCTCGGCGGTCACCACGCCAAGCTCGCTACTCAACCGCTGACGCCCGGTACCGGGCAGACGCCGCCAGACCCGGCGGACGACGGCCGTCACCCCGACCACGACAACCGCCAACGGCACCGCCGCCGCCAGGGCGAGCAGCACGCGCCCCGTGGCCAGCAGCGCGGCGACGACCGGCAACAGGAGCAGCAAGGCGCCCAGCGCCAGCCCGGCACGGGCCAGTGTGCCTTGAAGCAGGGGAAGCGCGGCCGCCCCATCGTGTTTCGCGTGTCTCGCCATGTTTCCCAACCCCGTTCCTGCTCGTTGTGCTGTGTAGTTTCGGCATCGCGGTTGCCGGCGATTCCTTCCGGCGCCCGGAAGTGGAAGCCCCCCGACCGGCGCATCTTCCGGGGACAAGACTCCATCGGCACGATCCGTCGCCGATTTAGCGCTACAGGCATAATTCCCTAAGAAAAATGTGACCTGGCTCAACCTTTTTCGAATGAAACAATCCGTGACGAAAGCCTCACATAGCCTGACAATGGGCATTATCCGGGCAACTCACGGCCATTCGCTCAGCCCTGACGACCCGCTTTCCTTTATGCCTGACAAGCATTTACCGACAGCCGAAGCGATCGGGCCAGCGTCGCTCGACTTGATGTCGGTCACGGGATGACGTGGGAACGCCTCGTCGGCGCGAATGCTGGGATACACTGGAGGCAATGCCGGCCGTGGGGGTGTCATGGACAAGCGCAACCAGATCCATCTGTGGTACGTGATCGTGGCCTTCGTCATGGTCCTGCTGATCCAGGATGCCTACCTGGAGTGGCGCTCCCGGGAACCGATCCCCTACTCCGAGTTCACCCAGCGGCTCGAGGCCGGCGACATCGCCACGGTCAAGATCGGCAGCGAGCAGATCACCGGCACCTTCAAGACAGCGCAGGACGACGGGCGAACGGGCTTCACCACCAATCGTGTCGACCCGGCGCTGGCCGCGACGCTCGAGAAGTACAGCGTGACCTTCGACGGCACCCGCGAGAACACCTTCCTCAGCACCCTGCTGTCATGGCTGATTCCGGTGCTGTTCTTCTTCGCGCTGTGGTCGCTGGTGATCCGGCGCATGGCCAACGGTCAGGGGCTCGGCGGGATGATGACCCTGGGCAAGTCGAAGGCGAAGGTCTATGTCGAGACGGCGACCAAGGTGACCTTCGCCGACGTCGCCGGGGTCGACGAGGCCAAGGACGAGCTCAAGGAGGTGGTGGCCTTCCTGCGCGATCCGCAGCGCTACGGCCGGCTGGGCGCCCATGTCCCCAAGGGCATCCTGCTGGTGGGCCCGCCGGGTACCGGCAAGACGCTGCTGGCGCGGGCGGTGGCCGGCGAGGCGGGCGTCCCGTTCTTCTCGATCTCCGGCTCGGAGTTCGTCGAGATGTTCGTCGGCGTGGGCGCGGCCCGGGTCCGTGACCTGTTCGAGCAGGCCGGCAAGGCCAAGCCCTGCATCGTCTTCATCGACGAGCTGGATGCCCTGGGCCGGGCCCGCGGGCCGAACGCGATGGGCGGCCACGACGAGAAGGAGCAGACTCTCAACCAGTTGCTCACCGAACTCGACGGTTTCGACACCGCCTCGGGGATCGTCCTGCTCGCCGCCACCAACCGCCCGGAGATCCTCGATCCAGCGCTGCTGCGCGCCGGGCGCTTCGATCGCCAGGTGCTGGTCGACCGCCCCGAGCGGGCGGGTCGCAAGGCGATCCTCATGGTGCACATCGGCAAGATCCAGTCACTCGCCGAGGATGTCGACCTCGACCACCTGGCGGCGCTGACCCCGGGCTTCACCGGCGCCGACCTGGCCAACCTGGTCAACGAGGCGGCGTTGCTGGCGACCCGCCGCGAGGCGGATGCCGTGAGCATGGCCGACTTCACCAACGCCATCGAACGCATCGTCGCCGGCCTGGAGAAGAAGAGCCGGCTGCTCAACCCCCACGAGCGCGAGGTGGTCGCCCATCACGAGATGGGCCATGCCCTGGTCGCTGCCGCGCTGCCGGGCATGGACCCGGTGCACAAGGTCTCGATCATTCCGCGCGGGGTCGGCGCGCTGGGCTACACCATCCAGCGGCCCACCGAGGACCGCTTTCTGCAGACCACCCATGACCTGGAGAACCGCATGGCGGTGCTGATGGGCGGGCGTGCCGCCGAGCGGCTGATCTTCGACGAGATCTCCACCGGCGCCGCCGACGACCTGGCCAAGGTCACCGAGATCGCCCGCCACATGGTCACCCGCTTCGGCATGGCCGACGACGTCGAGCAGGTGGTCTACGAGGAGGACCGCCACGCCTTCCTCGGCGATAATTACGGCCTGGCCCAGCCGCGCAGCTACTCCGAGGCCACCGGCCGCGAGATCGATCTCGCCGTGCGAGGCCTGGTCGACGGCGCCTATCACCAGGCGCTACGTGTCCTCGAAGCCGCCCTCGACGACCTGCGCGCCGGCGCCGCCCTGCTGCTCGAGCGCGAGACCCTCACCGCGCAGGACTTTCCGCCGATCCAGCCGGCGCAGGGCCGGGATGGCGGCAAGCGTCACGCCCCGGCATCGGCCGGGCAGGCGACGAGCGCCACCTCGGCCCGCCGGTGAGCGGCCGGGGTTGCGACGCCGCCGGGGCGGCCGCATATCCCCGACGAACCCCCGATACGGACCCCGTCATGTCCCTCGACACCACCGCACTCAACCGCCGGATGACCCATTTCGACGCCCACGAGGACTTCTGGCTGTTCGGCTATGGCTCGTTGATCTGGAAGGCCGACTTTGCCTATCTCGAGCGCTGCCCGGCGCATATCGTCGGCTGGACCCGGCGCTTCTGGCAGGCCTCCCACGACCATCGCGGCACGCCCGAGGCACCGGGACGGGTGGCCACCCTGGTCGAGTCGCCGGGCGAGCACTGTCACGGCATGGCCTACCGGATCACCCCCGAGACGCTCGCTCCGCTCGATCATCGCGAGAAGAACGGCTATCGCCGCGTGGTGACCGAACTGCATCTCGACGACGGCACCACGCATGAAGGGCTGGTCTATATCGCCAGCGAGGACAACGCCGCCTTCGCCGGCCCGGCCCCGGAGCCCGAGATCGCCCGGCTGATCGACACCGCCCGTGGGCCCAGCGGCGCCAACCGCGAGTATCTGCTGAAGCTCGCCGCGGCGCTGCGCGACATGGGCCACGAGGACGCCCATGTCTTCGCCCTCGAGTCGCTGCTGAGATAGCCACGGATTGTCTCACTCAATCCAAGGCAAATTACTGATTGTAAGAAATCACGAACTTTTCTTTGTGTTGATAACATGAGTTATATAGACACCCTGCTATAGCTGTCACCGTGTGCGGCATCGGGCAGAGGAGGCCCGCCAGGGAAGACGAGCCACGGATGGCTCGGCAACCAGGGACGACGGGCAGGACGCCCGGAAGCATCCAGGGATGGGCGAGCAGGATGCTCGCTGGAACTACCAGGGACGGACGGGCAGGACGCCCAGAAGCATCCACGGATGGGCGAGCAGGATGCTCGCTGGAACTACCAGGGACGGACGGGCAGGACGCCCGGCAGCATCCAGGGATGGGCGAGCAGGATGCTCGCTGGAATTGCCAGGGATGGACGGGCAGGACGCCCGGCAGAATCCAGGGATGGGCGAGCAGGATGCTCGCTGGAACTACCAGGGATGGACGGGCAGGACGCCCGTGAGAAACGGCAAGGATAGGCAATGCTTCGGCAGTCCCTGATGACCTGCAATCGGGGCTGCCCCCATTCACCGGTCGCAGGCCAATGGGCCGCTGGCGAAACCGGTTCGTCGACGTTTTCCCCCATGAGCGCAGGGTGAAACTGGCACATTGTTAAATTTTGTGTTCTAGTGTAACCCCGTCTTCGCGATCAGGAGGATCGCGAGGCAAGCAAGGAAGCTTTCGGCTAGGATGGCCGTCCCGCCGCCAGGAAGGCGCGGGAAGGACACGATGTCCCTCGTCAGGAAAGACGACCTGTACAGACGATCCCTGCGTATGCGCCCTGCCATCATTGGCAGGGCGCTTTTTTTGGGTTCATCACACCTCGCCGGGGATCGCCGGGCTACTGCATCAGCGCACCCGCCGCGTCGTCGTCGAGGCGAAAGCCGGTGACGCCGATCTCGGCTTCCAGGGCCAGCAGGTAGTGCCGCAGGGCACGCCGCGTGGCCTGTTCGCGCAGGGTATGGCGGACGCGCTCGGCGACCGCCTCGAAGGGCAGCGGGCGAGCGTCGCGGCGCTCATCGATACACACCACGTGCCAGCCGTAACGCGAAGCCAGCGGTCGGTCGTGCAGGCCCTCGGGCAGGGTCTGCAGCGCGCGGTCGAGTTCGGCGACGGTCTGGCCCGGGGTGAGCCAGCCCAGTTCACCGCCGCTTTCCTTCGTGGGGCAGGCGGAGTGCTGCCGGGCCAGATCGGTGAAGCGTTCGGGGTTCTCGGCGAGTTCGTCGATCAACGCCGTGCCCCGGCGGTAGCCGGCATCGCGACCCTCGGCGTCGTCCGGGGCCGCCGCCAGCAGGATGTGACGCACCGACAGCCGCGCCGGTTCGCCGAAGCGCTCGCGGTGGGCGTCGAAATAACGCCGGCAGTCGGCCTCGTCGGGCTCGGGAATCGTCAGCTCGTCTTCCAGCAGGGCGGCGACGGCGGCCTCGTCGTCGCCGTCCAGGCCCAGCTCCTGCGCCCGCTGGCGCAGCAGCTCGCGGATCACCAGGGCCCGCAGCGCCCCCTCGCGGGCATCGTCGGCGCTGTCGGCCGGGTGGTGCTGCATCTCGCGGGCGATCTCGGCTTCGTCGATGGCGACCTCGCCGACGCGGATCGGCACGCCGCCGCCCGGCAGGGTTTCGATGGCAATCTGTTGCATGGTCATGACTCTCTCAATGTCTTTGGGCGTGCTGTATCGTCCAGCGAGGATGTAACCATCTCACGGTCACTCGGGGCTGAACCGGCGGCAGGCCTGCGAGGAGGCGCTGTAAACCCATCCATGGGCGCTACCTACGCCTTCCATGGCGTAGGACCTCCTCTACGGCCTGCCTCCGGCGCCCCTCGTCCCGCACGCCCAGCCAGATATCCCCTCGGCCTTGTCTGAAAAATCGCCGAGCGCAGGCATTTTGCGGCAGACCCTCAGGCCCGGCGCCGGACAATCTGATACCGCCGCCCCAGATACCCCAGCGGCGCGCTCCATACGTGCACCAACCGGGTAAAGGGGAAGATCAGCACGATGGTCAGCCCCAGCAGGATGTGCAGCCGGTAGATCCAGCCCACCCCGGCGAGGTGCGCGGCGGCGTCGCCCTTGAAGAAGACGATCGACTGCGCCCACTCGGCGAGCCGCAGCATCACGCCGCCGTCCAGGTGATGCACGGCCGAACCGATGGTGCCCAGCCCCAGCATGACCTGCACCAGCAGCAGGCTCAGGATCAGGTTGTCGCTGACACTCGACGAGGCGCGCACCCGTGAGTCGAAGAACCGGCGGTACAGCAGGATCGCTCCGCCGATCAGACACAGGACGCCGGCCACCCCGCCGACCACGATGGCGACGAGTTGCTTGGTGCCGGCGGCCATGAAGGGCGCGTAGACCCAGTGCGGCGTCAGCAGCCCCACCAGGTGGCCGAAGAAGATCGTCAGCACCCCGATGTGGAAGAGATTGCTGCCCAGGCGCAGGCGCCGCCGCGAGAGCAACTGACTGGAGCCGGTCTTCCAGGTGTACTGGCCGTGGTCGAAGCGCAGCAGGCTGCCGATCAGGAAGACGCTGCCGGCGAGATAGGGGTACAGGCCGAACAACAGGGTATCGAGATAGTTCATGACGGCTCTCCGAATGACGCTGAGACGCTGACGGGATCGAGGATGCGCACCGCCTCCTGCGGCGTGGCGCGCTTGCGTTCGGCGAGGCGCCGGCCTTCGGCGGACTGCAGCGCGCAGTCCTCGTCGGAGGCGGCGGAGAAGCGCACCGCCTCCTCCTCCCAGACGGCGTCCAGCGCCGCCGGGGTGTCGTCGCGGGGCTCCTGCTTCGCCGGTTCACGGTGGACGGCGACATCCCCCTCGGCGCCGATCAGCGCCAGCAGCGCCAGCGGCACCAGGGCGTGGCCGGCCTCGCGCTCCTCGAGCCGGGCGGCGAGCCGCGCCAGGATGTGACGGATCTCGCCGAGCCAGCGACCGATCTCGGCGTCGTCGCGGGTGGACAGGTACTCGAGGAACAGCGGCAGATGGTCGGGCAGCTCGCGGGCGTCGAGTTCGAAGCCGGCGGCACGGTACTCGGCGAGCAGGTCGACCATCGCCTGGCCGCGATCGCGGGACTCGCCGTGGACGTGCTCGAAGAGCAGCAGCGAGGTGGCCCGGCCCTTGTCGAACAACGCCACATAGTCGGCCTGCAGATCGAGCAGCGGCGTGGCGGCGAGCCGCCGGCACCAGCCGACGAGCGCCTCGCGCAGCGCCGCCGGCAGGCGGCGCTCGGCGAGGAATATCGCCACCAGCTCGTCGGCGGCGAGACGCAATTCGGCCTCGGGATAGTCGAGCAGCCGCGCCAGGGCGAGCAGGCTGCGGCGGGTGGTGTCAGTCACGGGCGGTCTCCTCGACGTGCGGATCGTAGACGTTCACCGGCTTGACCAGGGTGGTGGTCTGCTTGCGGCCACCGAACAGGCTGGTCTCGTTGTCACCACCCTGGCAGCCGTTGCCGAAGCTGAAGCCGCAGCCGCCGCGCTCGGGGAAGGCCTCGCGGGCCAGTTCGCGGTGACTGGTGGGTACCACGAAGCGGTCTTCGTAGTCGGCGATCGCCAGGTAGCGGTACATCGCCTCGACCTGGGCTTCGCTGAGCCCCACGGCGTCGAGCACGGCCTGGTTCGCCTCGCCGTCGACGTGCTTGCCGCGCATGTAGACGCGCATCGCCATCAGCCGCTTGAGCGCCAGCACCACGGGGCCCTCGTCGCCGGCGGTGAGCAGGTTGGCCAGATACTGGACCGGGATGCGCAGCGACTCGATCTTCGGCAGCACGCCGTCGTCCTCGATGTGCCCGGCTTCGGCCGCCGACTGGATCGGCGACAGCGGCGGCACGTACCAGACCATCGGCAGGGTGCGGTACTCCGGATGCAGCGGCAGCGCCAACTGCCAGTCCATGGCCAGCTTGTAGACCGGCGAGGCCTGGGCGGCCTGGATCACGTTGTCGGGAATGCCGTCACGCCGCGCCTGGGCGATCACCTCGGGGTCGTTGGGGTCGAGGAAGATCTCGCACTGGCGACGGTAGAGGTCGCGCTCGTCGGCGGAGGCGGCGACCTCCTCGATGCGGTCGGCGTCGTAGAGCAGCACGCCCAGGTAGCGGATGCGCCCCACGCAGGTCTCGGAGCACACCGTCGGCTGGCCGGCCTCGATACGCGGATAGCAGAAGATGCACTTCTCGGACTTGCCGGACTTCCAGTTGTAGTAGATCTTCTTGTACGGACAGCCGGAGACGCACATCCGCCAGCCGCGGCACTTGTCCTGGTCGATCAGTACGATGCCGTCCTCCTCGCGCTTGTAGATCGCGCCACTCGGGCACGACGCCACGCACGCCGGGTTGAGGCAGTGCTCGCACAGCCGCGGCAGGTACATCATGAAGGTGTTCTCGAACTGGCCGTAGATATCGGCCTCGATCTGCGCGAAGTTGGCGTCGCGCCGCCGCTTGGCGAACTCGGTGCCGAGGATCTCCTCCCAGTTGGGCCCCCATTCGATGGTCTTCATGCGTTCGCCGGAGATCAGCGAGCGCGGCCGCGCGATGGGCTGGTGCTGGCCCTGCTTGGCGGTGTGCAGGTGCTGGTAGTCGAAGGTGAACGGCTCGTAGTAGTCGTCGATCTCCGGCAGGTCGGGGTTGGCGAAGATGTTCGCCAGCACCCGCCACTTGCCGCCGATGCGCGGCTCGATGTGGCCATCCTTGCGGCGCAGCCAGCCACCCTTCCACTTGGCCTGGTTCTCCCACTCCTTGGGGTAGCCGATGCCGGGCTTGGTCTCGACGTTGTTGAACCAGGCATACTCGACGCCTTCACGGCTGGTCCAGACGTTCTTGCAGGTGACCGAGCAGGTATGACAGCCGATGCACTTGTCGAGGTTGAGCACCATGCCGACCTGGGAACGAATCTTCATTTCACGGCCTCCTGTTCGTAGTCGTTGCCTTCGCCGTCCAGCCAGTCGACCCGCTTCATCTTGCGCACGACGACGAATTCGTCACGGTTGGAACCCACGGTGCCGTAGTAGTTGAAGCCGTAGGCCAGCTGGCCGTAGCCGCCGATCATGTGGGTCGGCTTGGGGCAGATGCGGGTCACCGAGTTGTGGATACCGCCGCGGGTGCCGGAAATCTCCGAACCGGGAATGTTCACCAGCCGCTCCTGGGCGTGGTACATCATCGCCATGCCGGTCTTGACCCGCTGGCTGACCACCGCACGGGCGGTGATCGCACCGTTGGCGTTGTAGAGCTCGAGCCAGTCGTTGTCCTCGACACCGATGGCACGGGCGTCCTCCTCGGAGAGCCAGACGATCGGCCCGCCGCGGGACAGGGTCTGCATCAGCAGGTTGTCCGAATAGGTGGAGTGGATGCCCCACTTCTGGTGCGGGGTGATCCAGTTGAGCGCGATCTCCGGGTTGCCGTTGGACCTGGGCGCATGGACACTGGCCACCGCCTTGGTGTCGATCGGCGGGCGGTAGGCGAGCAGGCTCTCGCCGAAGGCGCGCATCCAGGGGTGATCCTGGTAGAGCTGCTGGCGGCCGCTGACGGTGCGCCAGGGGATCAGCTCGTGGACGTTGGTGTAGCCGGCGTTGTAGGAAACGTGCTCGTCCTCGAGCCCCGACCAGGTGGGGCTGGAGATGATCTTGCGCGGCTGGGCGACCACGTCGCGGAAGCGGATCTTCTCCTCCTCCTTGGGCCGCGCCAGATGGGCATGGTCGCGGCCGGTCACCTTCGACAGCGACTCCCAGGCGCGCACCGCCACCTGACCGTTGGTCTCCGGGGCCAGCGAGAGGATGGTCTCGGCGGCGTCGATGGCGCTCTCGATGCACGGGCGGCCCTTGGCGGCGCCGTCGAGCTTGCGGCGATTGAGCCGGCCGAGCAGTTCCACCTCCTTGTCGGTCGTCCAGTTGATGCCCTTGCTGCCGTTGCCGAGCGCCTCGAGCGCCGGCCCCAGCGAGGTGAACCGCTCATAGGTGGCCGGGTAGTCGCGCTTGACCTCGACCAGATTGGGCATGGTCCGGCCGGGGACCGGCTCGCACTCGCCGCGCTTCCAGTCCTTGACGTCGAGCTGGGCGAGCTCCCCCGGGGAGTCGTGCTGCAGCGGCAGGGTGACCAGATCGGTCTCCTCGCCGAGATGTCCCGGGCAGACCCGCGAGAACGCCCTGGCGATGCTCTTGTAGATCTCCCAGTCGCTGCGCGATTCCCAGGCCGGGTCGGTGGCCGCGGTCAGCGGGTGGATGAACGGATGCATGTCCGAGGTGTTGAGGTCGTCCTTCTCGTACCAGGTCGCGGTGGGCAACACGATGTCCGAGTACAGGCAGGTGGTGGACATGCGGAAGTCCAGGGTCACCAGCAGGTCGAGCTTGCCCTCGGCGGCCTCGTCGCGCCACGCCACCTCCTCGGGCTTGACGCCGTCCATGCTGCCCAGGTCCTTGCCCTGCACGCCGTGGTTGGCGCCCAGCAGGTACTTGAGCAGGTAGTCGTGGCCCTTGCCGGAGCTGCCCAGCAGGTTGGAGCGCCAGATGAACAGGTTGCGCGGGAAGTTCTGCGGGTCGTCCGGGTCCTCGGCGGCGAAGGCAAGCTTGCCCGCCTTGAGCTGCTGTACGGCGTAGTCCCTGGTGGACAGCCCGGCCGCCTCGGCGGCCGCGGCCAGGCGCAGCGGGTTGGTACCGAGCTGTGGCGCCGATGGCAGCCAGCCCATGCGCTCGGCGCGCACGTTGTAGTCGATCAGGCTGCCGCCGTACTGCTTGGGATCGGCCAGCGGCGAGAGGATCTCCTGGATCTCGAGCTTCTCGTAGCGCCACTGGCTGGAGTGGTTGTAGAAGAACGAGGTGCCGTTCATCTGGCGCGGCGGCCGCGTCCAGTCGAGGCCGAAGGCCAGCGGCAGCCAGCCGGTCTGCGGGCGCAGCTTCTCCTGGCCGACGTAATGCGCCCAGCCGCCGCCGCTCTGGCCCACGCAGCCACACAGGATGAGCATGTTGATCAGCCCGCGATAGCTCATGTCCATGTGGTACCAGTGGTTCATCCCGGCGCCGACGATGATCATGCTGCGGCCATGGGTCCTGGACGCGTTGTCGGCGAATTCGCGGGCGATACGCAGGCACTGCGCGGCGGGCACGCCGGTGATCTGCTCCTGCCAGGCCGGGGTGTAGGGGCGCACCTGGTCGTAGGCGGTGGCGCCGTCGTCCGCCGCGCCCTCGTTACCGCTGAAACCGCGGTCGATGCCGTAGTTGGCGCAGGTCAGGTCGAACACCGTGACCGCCAGCACCGTGCTGCCGTCGCCACGGGTCAGGCGCTTGACCGGCAGGTTGTGATGAAGCACGTCGTCACCGGCGACGTGGGCGAAGTGTTCGTGCTCGATGCCGCCGAAGTAGGGAAAGGCGACCCGTGCCACGGCATCGTGGTGCTCGGCGAGGGTGAGCAGCGGCTCGATCTCGCGGCCCTCGGCGTCCAGCGGCTCGAGGTTCCACTTGCCCCGGTCGGCCTCGACGCCGTCCTGGCCCCAGCGGAAACCGATCGAGCCACGCGGCACCACCAGCCGGTCGCTCGTGACGTCCCAGGCGACGGTCTTCCACTCGGGGTTGTTGGCCTGGCCGAGGGCCTCGCTGAAGTCGCTGGCGCGCAACTGGCGCCCGGGGACGTAGCTGCCGTCCTCGCGGGGCTCGAGCTCGACCAGCATCGGCATGTCGGTGTAGCGGCGCACGTAGTCGGTGAAGTAGGGGTCCTGGCGCTCGAGGTGGAACTCCTTGAGGATCACGTGGCCCATGGCCATCGCCAGCGCGGCGTCGGTGCCCTGCTTGGCGGACAGCCACTCGTCGGCGAGCTTGGCCACCTCGGCATAGTCCGGGGTGATGGCGACGGTCTTGGTGCCCTTGTAGCGCACCTCGGTGAAGAAGTGGGCGTCCGGGGTGCGGGTCTGGGGCACGTTGGAGCCCCAGGCGATCAGGTAGCCCGAGTTGTACCAGTCGGCGGATTCCGGCACGTCGGTCTGCTCACCCCAGGTCATCGGCGAGGCCGGCGGCAGGTCGCAGTACCAGTCGTAGAACGACAGGCAGACCCCGCCGATCAGCGACAGGTAGCGGGCCCCGGCGGCGTAGCTGACCATCGACATGGCGGGGATCGGCGAGAAGCCGATGATCCGGTCCGGGCCGTACTGCTTGGCGGTATAAACGTTGGAGGCGGCGATCAATGTCTCCATCTCTTCCCAGTCGGCGCGCACGAAGCCGCCCAGACCGCGGGCCTTCTTGTAGCGGGCCGCCTTCGCCGGGTCCTCGACGATCGACGCCCAGGCGTCGACCGGATCGGCGTGCTCGGCGAGCGCCTCGCGCCACAGCGCCAGCAGCGGCTTGCGGATCAAGGGGTACTTGAGCCGGTTGGCGCTGTACAGGTACCAGGAGTAGCTGGCCCCGCGCGGGCAGCCGCGCGGCTCGTGGTTGGGCAGATCCGGCCGGGTGCGCGGGTAGTCGGTCTGCTGGGTCTCCCAGGTGACCAGGCCGTTCTTGACGTAGATCTTCCAGCTGCACGAACCGGTGCAGTTCACGCCATGGGTGGAGCGCACGATCTTGTCGTGCTGCCAGCGGGCCCGATAGCCGTCCTCCCAGTCGCGGGTCTCGTCGCGGGTCTCGCCGTGCCCCTCGGCGAAGTGTTCGGGGCGGCGGGTCAGGTATTTCAGACGGTCCAGAAAATGACTCATGGGATTTTTCTCCTCAACGGCGCGGGTTCATGACGACGCGGTCTGTGCCGGCGTCGCCCGCCCGGGCTCCTGAAAACGGATCTCGGCGTTGGCGCGGGTGTAGTAGAACCAGGTCAGGGCCACGCAGATCGCGTAGAAGGCGATGAAGCCGTACAGCGCCAGCTCGGCCCCGCCGGTCAGGGCGATGGAGCTGCCGAAGGTCTTGGGAATGAAGAAGGCACCGTAGGCGGCGATCGCCGAGGTGAAGCCGATGGTCGCCGCGGATTCCTTGTCGCTCTGCTGGCGCTGCGCCGCGGCGTCGAGTGATGGCATCAGTCGCGCCACTTCCTGGCGGAAGATCTCGGGGATCATCTGGAAGGTGCTGGCGTTGCCCACCCCGGTGAAGAAGAACAGCAGCAGGAACATCGCGAAGAAGCCCCAGAACGCGCCCGGCTGGTCCTTGATGCCGAGGAAGAACAGCACCCCGGCCACGCAGGCGATCATCGCCGCGAACACCCACAGGGTGACCCGGGCGCCGCCGAAGCGGTCCGAGATCCAGCCGGTGCCGGCGCGGGACAGCGCGCCCACCAGCGGCCCCAGGAAGGCGAACTGCAGCACGTCGACCTCGGGGAACTGGTTGGAAGCCAGCAGCGGGAAGCCCGCGGAGTAGCCGATGAAGCTGCCGAAGGTGCCGGTGTAGAGCACGCACATCAGCCAGTTGTGCTTGCGCTTGAAGATCACCGCCTGATCCTTGAACGAGGACCGGGCACTGGCGATGTCGTTCATGCCGAACCAGGCCGCCACCGCGCCGATCAGGATGAACGGCACCCACACGAAGCCGGCGTTCTGCAGCCACAGGCGCTGACCGTCGTCGAGGGCCTGCGGCTCGCCGCCCAGCGCGCCGAACACCCCGGCGGTGATCGCCAGCGGAATCAGGAACTGCATGACGCTGACGCCCAGGTTGCCCAGGCCGGCGTTGAGCGCCAGGGCGTTGCCCTTCTCGCGCTTGGGATAGAAGAACGAGATGTTGGCCATGCTCGAGGCGAAGTTGCCGCCACCGAAGCCGCACAGCAGCGCCAGGATCAGCATCACCAGGTAGGGGGTCTCGGGATTCTGCACGGCGAAGCCGATCCACAGCGCCGGCAGCGCCAGCGAGGCGGTGGACAGCGCGGTGAAGCGCCGCCCGCCGACGATCGGCACCATGAAGCTGTAGAAGATGCGCAGCGTGGCGCCGGACAGCCCCGGCAGCGCGGCCAGCCAGAACAGCTGGTTGGAGGTGTAGTCGAAGCCCACCTGGGGCAGCTTGGCGACCACCACCGACCAGACCATCCACACCGCGAAGGCCAGCAGCAGGTTGGGGATCGAGATCCACAGGTTGCGGGTGGCGATGCGCCTGCCCTTCTCGGCCCAGAAGTCCGGGTCCTCGGGGCGCCAGTCCTGGAGCACGAAGCGGCTGGGGGTGGACAGCTCCGGCAGATCGCGGACCTCGCGGCCGTCCCGCCATTCCTCACGGCTGGCGCGCAGGATCGCGTAATGCATCCACGCCAGCGCCGCGCCGGAGACCAGCAGCAGCAGCATGAAGCAGCTCTGCCAGATGCCCACCACGTCGTTGAGCATGCCGAAGGTCAGCGGCAGGAAGAAGCCGCCCAGACCGCCGATCATGCCCACCACGCCGCCCACCGCGCCGACGTGCTGCGGGTAGTAGCTGGGGATGTGCTTGAACACCGCCGCCTTGCCCAGCGACATGAAGAAGCCCAGCACCATGATCAGCGCGACGAAGCCGATCAGGTTCATGGCGAACGAGAACTCCAGCGTGCCGTCGACGCCCTGCACACGGTAATGGGTCGGCGGGTAGCTGAGCAGGAAGGTGCAGACCACCGAGGCGATCAGCGTGGCGTACATCACCCGCCGCGCGCCGTAGCGATCGGAGAGCCAGCCGCCGAGGATGCGAAACAGCGACGCCGGGATGGTGTACAGTGCAGCGACGATACCCGCGGCGGTGATGCTCAGGCCGTAGACCTCGACCAGGTAGTGCGGCAGCCACAGCGCCAGGGCGACGAAGCCGCCGAAGACGAAGAAGTAGTACAGCGAGAAGCGCCACACCCGCAGTTCGACCAGCGGCTCCAGTTGCTGCTTGAGCGGTACGGCGTCGGTGCGACGCTGGGCGCTCTGCGGGTCGGTGCGCGCCAGCAGCAGGAAGGCCACGCCCATCGCCGCCATGACCGTGGCGTAGACCAGGGCCGCGCCCTGCCAGCCCAGCGCCAGCAGCAGGAAGGGCGCGCCGAAGTTGGTCACCGCCGCGCCGACGTTGCCGGCGCCGAAGATGCCCAATGCGGTACCCTGGCGCTCGGGCTCGAACCACGCCGAGGTGTAGGCCACGCCGACGATGAACGAGCCGCCGGCCAGGCCGATGCCCAGGGCGCCGAGCAGCAGCAGGGGGTAGCTGGTGGCGAAGGTCAGCAGATAGACACAGCCGGCGGTGGCCAGCATCAGCAGGCTGAACACCCAGCGCCCGCCGAAGCGGTCGGTGAGGATGCCCAGGAACAGTCGGCTGATCGACCCGGTGAGCACCGGTGTCGCCATCAGCAGGCCGAGCTGGGTGTCCGACAGGGCGAACTCCTGCTTGATCTGCAGACCGAGAATGGAAAACAGCGTCCACACCGCGAAGCAGGCGGTGAAGGCGACCGTCGAGAGTCCCAGGGCGCGATTCTGTTCGCGTCTCGCCGGGTTGTGGTCGTTGGCCATGGTCGTCCCCTCTGGCTCGGTGAAACCTCACGAGGAGCGCCATTCCAGAAGCGGGATGAAAGGTTGCCGGGGCAAGCCGGAGCGAGGGTCTTTTGCCATGGATGGCAAAAGTAGCGCCCAAGGAAGGGTTTACAGCGCCCTCGCGAAGGCTTGCCGCGGCAGACCCCACCGTCACCCGTGAGGCTCTGGAAGGAGCTCTGAGCGGACCTTGCTATAGTGGGCCGGGAGGCCCGTTGACCTGGATCAAGACGCCCCGGGCGGTCATCACCGACCCTGGCGGGGACTACCTCTTTCGAGGTAGCCGGCAGATTTCGACAAGCCACTGATTCGACGCCTCTTTTTTCCAGCCGCCCGGGGAGACGCGAGGGGCGGGGACAGAGGCGATTCATTGGAGGTAGGCAGCGCCCGACAGCCCATGGCCCACGCGATTACCCGTTCCCTGACCTTCCGCGCCGGCCTGGCGATGGCCGGCATCGTGCTGCTGGCGCTGACCAGCATGCTCGGCTCGATCGTCATCGCCGAGACCGCCAGCGGCGACGCGGCGGCGATCAACCAGGCCGGCGCCCTGCGCATGCAGGCCTACCGGCTGCTCGCCACGCGCCTGCAGTCCGGAGCCACGCCCGGGCAGCCGGCGGCGCAGATCGCCGCACTCGACCGCAGCCTGACCTCGCCGGTGATCACCGAACGCCTGCCGGACGACCGACAGCACCCGTTGACCCGGCAGTACCGCTCGGTCGTCGAGCAGTGGCGCGACCGGCTGCGTCCGCTGATGCAGGACGCATCGACTCCGCCGTCGATCGCCACCCGCCGGATCGGCGGCTTCGTCGATCAGGTCGACCGGCTGGTCGGTCAACTACAGCGCGAGGCGGAGTCGCGCATCCAGCTGCTGCGCCTGTTTCAGGGCGTCATCCTGTTTTTGACGCTGGGCCTGGTGTTCCTGACCATGTACAAGCTGGCCACCGAGGTGATGCCGCCGCTGCGCGACCTGCTCAAGGTGGTCGACCGCTCGCGGCGCGGCGACTTCGCCGGGCGCACCCACTACACCGCCGGCGACGAACTGGGCCTGCTGTCGCGCACCATCAACCAGATGAACGAGAGCCTGTCGCAGATCTATGGCGAACTCGAGGCACGGGTCGAGGCCAAGACCGCCGAGCTCCAGCGCAGCAACGAGACGCTCAACCTGCTCTATCAAACGGCCCGCCAGCTCAACGGGGCCCCCGCCGGCGACGCCAGGTATCGCCGCGTGCTCGAGCAGCTCGCCGCGGTCTCCGGGCTGGGGCCGATCACCCTGTGCCTGGCCCAGGCCGATGCCGAGCGCGCCTACCTGCGCCTGTCCACCAAGCCCGGCGACTGTCCCGACTTCTGCCGGGCGCCGGCCTGCAAGCCCTGCCTCGACGGCAGCGATGACACCGCTCCCTGGGTGTACCGGGTGCCGGTGAGCGAGGCCGGGCGCGAGTTCGGCGTGCTGTTGCTGCAGTATCCCCCCGACTCCCCGCCCCGGCGCTGGCAGCGCGACCTGGTGGAGACCATCGCCGGGCTGATCGGCACCTCGATCTCGCTGGCCCAGGGCTACGCCGAGCAACGCCGCCTGGCGCTGATGGACGAGCGCGCGGTGATCGCCCGCGAACTTCACGACTCGCTGGCCCAGGCGCTCTCCTATCTGAAGATCCAAGTCGCTCGCCTCCAGGCCCAGGCGCGTCGCACCGGCTCCGATGCCGACACCGAGGCGATCGTCGACGAACTGCGCGAGGGCCTCAACGCCGCCTACCGGCAACTGCGCGAACTGCTCAATACGTTCCGCCTGAAGATGAACGAACCGGGGCTGGAAGCCGCCCTGGAAGAGACGGTGCGCGAATTCGAGCGCCGCGGCGAGCCGATGATCCACCTCGCTTACCGCCTCGGCCATTGCCCGCTGTCACCCAACGAGGAAGTGCACACGCTGCAGATCGTCCGTGAGGCGTTGTCCAACGTCGTCCACCATGCCCGGGCGAGCCACTGCGAAGTCAGTCTGGCCACCGACGACCAGGGGCAGGTAGCGGTGAGCGTTCGCGACGACGGGGTCGGTTTCGGCGGGCAGGACAGCCAGCCCAACCACTACGGCACCATCATCATGCGCGAGCGCGCCGCGAGCCTGAACGGCCGGCTAGAGCTGCGCGAGCCCCCCGGGGGCGGCACCGAGGTGCATCTTTGCTTCACGCCGCAACTCCACCAGAAAGCCACTGCCCTGCCACTGCCGGGAGATGTCCGATGACCCCTGCGATCCTGATCGTCGACGACCATCCGCTGTTTCGCCGCGGCGTGCGCCAGTTGCTCGAGATGGACCCGGCCCTAGCGGTCGCCGGCGAGGCCGCCGACGGCGAGGCGGCGCTCGAGGCCGCCGTGCGCCTGGAACCGGCGTTGATCCTGATGGACATGAACATGGCCCGGCTGGATGGCCTGGGCGCGCTGAAGGCACTGCGCGAAGCCGACGTCGAGGCGCGCATCGTCATGCTCACCGTCTCCGACGCCGAGGAGGACGTGGTCGCCGCCCTGCGCGCCGGCGCCGATGGCTACCTGCTCAAGGACATGGAGCCCGAGGACCTGCTGGCGGCGATCAAGGAGGCCGCCGAGGGCCAGATGGCGATCAGCCCGCGACTCGCCGGCCTGCTGGCGCGGGCCCTGAGCGGCCCGCGTGCGGCACCGGGCGAAGACGTGCTGGCCTCGCTGACCGCCCGCGAGGGCGAGATCCTGCGCGCCCTGGCCCGCGGCATGAGCAACAAGCTGATCGCCCGCCGGCTGACGATCAGCGAGGGCACGGTCAAGGTCCACGTCAGGAACCTGCTCAAGAAGCTCGGTCTGCGCTCGCGGGTCGAGGCCGCGGTCTGGGCGGTCAACCACGACCTGGGCTGACCGGTCATCGCCTCAGCCATCGCCGCCGTCGGCCCGGGCCCGCACCAGCACCGGCGCGTAGCGTGCCAGGTAGAGGGCGAACGCCAGGCACCAGGCGAACACGGCGAGGTCCAGCGCAACGGGCAGGCTCTGCGGCCAGAGGGCCGGCAACAGGGCGCGCGCGACACCGGCCAACAGCATCAGTGCCAGGGCCGTGCCAATGCCCCGTGGCGCGACGATCGGCCGCCCGGTATGCCCCAGCGCCACCCGCGCCATCATCGCCAGCATCATGCTGGCCATGCCGCCCACGGTCAGCGCATGAACCGCCAGCGACAGGCTCACGATATGCCAGGCCGCCAGCGCCCACATCGACAGCCCCAGGCAGACGAAGCCATAGCTCAGGTGCAGGCTCCACAGCAGCGGATCGCGCCAGCCGTGCCAACCCGCCCAGCGCAGCCAGCGCACGAGATTGGCGAGCGCCGCCACCCCGGCGACCACGCCCCCGATGCCGGCCGGTACCTCGCCCCCCAAGAGGGCGGCCAGTTGCAGGCCAACCAACGCCGCGGCGCCACCGATCGCCAGCGCCTCCAGCACCACCGGCCGGCTCGCCTGGGACAAGCCGAGCCGCCGTGCGGTGAAGAAGGGGATCACCCGGCCGCCGAGGATCACCATCAGCAGCGTGATCAACAACACGGCCAGGTGCTCGCCACCGCCCAGCAGTTCCGGCGCGGCGCCATACAGCGCCAGGTGCGTGGCCAGGTTGG
This sequence comes from Modicisalibacter coralii, assembly GCF_004117855.1. Lineage (GTDB taxonomy): Bacteria > Pseudomonadota > Gammaproteobacteria > Pseudomonadales > Halomonadaceae > Modicisalibacter > Modicisalibacter coralii. The sequence continues at coordinate 14,741 of NZ_QWBW01000041.1, read as the reverse complement.
CCACGGCGAGCAGCGCGAGTACCGGCACGAAGATCAGGTTGCGCCACTGGCGGCAACGGATCACCGGCCGGGCCAGCAGCACCGCGGCGAGCGGCAGGAAGGCGATATCGACGACCGCCACGCCCACCGCCGGCATTCCCTGGGGGAAGGCAATCAACAGCCGCGCCGCCAGCCAGAGGGCGGCGAGCCCCAGCAGCGGCAACCCGGCGATCCCCGGCTGTCCGGTCCAGTTCCGTACCGCGGTGAGCAGAAACCCCACCACCACCGCCGCGGCGAAACCGAACAGCATCTCGTGCGGGTGCCACCACATCAGCCCGCCGTAGGGAGCGAGCACCACATAGCCGTTCCACACGCCGCCCCAGACCAGCATCGCCAGCAGCGCGAACGTCGCAGCAAGCAGAAAGAAGGGACGAAACGCCAATCGCCATAGCGGCGCCCGATGGGTCAGTTGCCTGGACAGCGACATCACTCGATCCTCCGCACGGTTTTCTTCACTACGGCAATCTGCGTGCCAGCCATCGATCGTGCTGAAATCCCCGCCAGGCAGGGCGTACAGCGGGCCGGGGGCAACGTTGAGGATCAAAATGACAATAAAATTCGAGTCGATAAGACAATGGCGGACAAAGGCTGTCGGAATGACACGCAACACCTGACTCGCTGGCCGCCATCGTGACTTGATTCACATCAAGCCGGCCGCAGATCGCCCGCCGTCTTCGGCGGTGCAGCAACCACCAATAAAACGACAAGCCATTGTTTTAAAAAGATTAAATGAAGTGTTTCGGGGCAGCCTTGCGGCCCTGCAAGGCGCTGAAGAAAACACCGTTTCCGCCGATAATCTTGTAACATCGCTTTCGAAACGTCGTTACCGGGCCCCCCATGGACATCCTCAATCTGATCTTCCTGTTGACGCTGGCGGTCGCCGCCAGTCGTCCGCTCGCCAACCTCATCCCCCTGCCGCTGCCGATCCTGCAGATCCTGATGGGCAGTGTGCTGGCCCTGCCGCCGCTGGGCATGACGGTGGAGCTGGACCCGGAGATCTTCATGATGCTGTTCATTCCGCCGCTGCTGTTCTATGACGGCTGGAAGATCCCCAAGAAGGAGTTCACCGAGTACGGCGGCCAGATCGCCGCCATGTCGCTGCTGCTGGTGCTGCTCACGGTGGCCGTGGTCGGCTACGTCATCCACTGGCTACTGCCGACGATCCCGATGGCCGCCAGCTTCGCCCTGGCGGCCATCCTCTCGCCCACCGACGCCCTGGCGGTGATCGCCATCGCCCAGGGTCGACTGCCGCGCCACATGGCGCATCAGCTCGAGGGCGAGGCGATGATGAACGACGCCACCGGCCTGGTGTCGTTCAAGTTCGCCATCGCCGCCGCCGTCACCGGCAGCTTCTCGCTGCTCACCGTCTCCGGGGAATTCCTGGTGGTGGCGCTGGGCGGGCTGTTGATCGGCGGCGGGCTGAGCTGGCTGGTGGGCAAGTTCAAGCAGTGGATGACCGCCCGCCACCTCTACGATTCGGCCACCTACGTGGTCACCATCCTGCTGCTGCCGTTCGCGGCGTTCTTCCTCGCCGAGCACGCCGGCATGTCGGGGATCCTGTCCGCGGTGGCCGCCGGCATGGTGCAGAGCCGCGTCGACATGCTGCCGGTCAAGACCAGCACGCGCATCCTCAACCGCAGCATCTGGGAGATGCTCGACTTCTGCTTCAACGGCGCGGTGTTCCTGCTGCTGGGCCTGCAGTTCCCGGGCATCGTCGAGCGCGTCTGGTCGTCCGCCGGCCCGCAGGAGCTGGGCATCGTCACGCTGAGCGGCTATGCCCTGGCGCTGATGGGCGTGCTGCTGGTGATCCGCTTCGCCTTCGTCTACGTCTACCACTGGGCCGAGGAGCGCATTCTCCGGCTGCGCGGCAAGTCCGCCGAGAGCCAGCCGCGCCTGCTGGTCACGGCACTGAGCTCGGTGGCCGGCGTGCGCGGGGCGATCACCCTGGCGGGCGTGCTCTCGGTGCCGCTGCTGATCAACGGCGCGCCCTTCCCGGGCCGCGACCTGATGATCTTCATCGCCGCGGCGGTGATCATCCTGTCGCTGCTGATCGGCGCGCTGGGGGTGCCCTATTTCATGCGCTTCCTGTCGCTCGACGACCTGGCTCAGCACGAGCGCGAACTGGTTCGCGCCCGCCAGGCGGCCACCCAGTCCGCCCTCGACTGGCTGGAGAACCGGGCGGCCGCGACCGACGAAGAAGAAGCCGAACTGCATCGCTCGATCGCCGCGCATCTCATCGAATCCTACCGCCAGGAACTCCAGGCGATGACCCTGGAGCGCGATGAACGCGCCGAGCAGGCGCGCCGTCACCATACCCTGGAAACCGAGCTGCGCCGCCAGGCGATCGCCGTGCAGCGTCAGGAACTCTACCGCCTGCGCAAGCGCCGCCGCATCGACGAACCGATGCTGCAGACGCTGATCCGCGAGCTCGACTACGAGGAAGCGTCCCTGTCGTGACGCCGGGCGCGACGACCGGCAACGGTGCCGAGCGGATATCCCGCCCCGCACCGCTGCCGGTCATCACGCCCTTTCGCAAGCCCCCGGGTAGGCTATGGTTGTCAGTGACGACACCAAGAAGAACAGCGTTCGACATTCCGGGAGGCCTCGTGACCGCACCAGATGCATCTGTCACCGTGTTCTACGATGAGCGGGTTCTGGCCCACCAGCCCGACGGCAACGTGCCGCTGCTCTCCTCACGCCTGGACCGCCACCTGCGCCAGATTCTCTCGAGCCTCGACGTCACCTGGCAGTATCCGGAGCATCCGGGGCGGCTGACCGTCATCAAGCAGTTGCTGGACAGCGAGCCGATCGCCGGGGTGACGTTCGAGACCGGCCAGGCCGCCACCCGCGAACAGCTCTGCCGGGTGCATACCTCCTCCTACGTCGCCAACATCCTCGAGCTGCGCGGCAAGAGCGCCTGGCTGGACGTCGATACCACCGCGGTCTCGCCGGGCAGCGCCGAGGCCGCCGAAGTCGCCGCCGGCACCGCCATCGCCGCGGTGGAAGCCGTCGTCGCGGGGCGCACCGCCAGCGCCTTCGCCCTGGTCCGCCCGCCCGGCCACCATGCCGAGCCGGTCCGCGCACGCGGCTTCTGCCTGTTCAACAACGTGGCAGTGGCCGCCGCCCACGCCCGCGCCGAGCTGGGCTGCGAACGGGTGCTGATCGTCGACTGGGACGCCCACCACGGCAACGGCACCCAGGAGATCTTCTGGGCCGATCCCAGCGTGCTGTTCTTCGACATCCACCGCGCCCCGCCCTACTTTCCCGGCTCCGGCCGGCTCGAGGAGGTCGGCGTGGGACTGGGCGAAGGCACCACCGTCAACGTACCGCTGCCCGCCGGCGCCGGGGACGCGGCCTTTCTCAAGGCCTTCGACGAGATCCTCGCCCCCGCCGCCGAGTGGTTCCGGCCCGACCTGATCCTGGTCTCGGCGGGCTTCGACCCGCACTGGAACGACCTGGCCCTGAACGTCACCTACGAAGGCTTCGGCGCGCTGACCGGCCGGTTGCAGGCACTGGCCCGGCGCCACTGCCAGGGACGGCTGGCCTTCGTGCTGGAGGGCGGCTACAACCTGACCTCGCTGCCGCGCGGGGTGCACGCTGTGCTCGAGGTCCTCGCCGGTGGCGAGCCGCCGACGCCGGGAATCAGCGGCGTCGCCGAGGTCGCCGCCGCCGCGGCCTATCACCGCGATGCATTTATCGCCCCCGACGAGTGAACCAAAACGCGGGGGAGCGACTCAGAGCGAGAGTCGGCCCATGGCCACCCCCTCGCCCGGTCAGAGACCACTAGAATGCCCCATCCGAGACGGCTCGCGTTGCCATCGCCCCCTGCCGACGCCAGAGGCGTTGGCGCGTCTTCACGGCGTCGTGCCATGGTGACCGTCGACCATGCCGACTGACCGGCTGGCGCGCCTTCTCGCGTGGCGGGCCCACCTTCGGGGTCGCTTGCGATACGCGGTGCCCATGTTCATCGGCCTGGCCTTGTTCGGGCTGGCCCTGGTGTTCATTCACCGCGAATTGGCGCAGTTCGACCTGCGGACGATTCAGCGACAACTCGCCGCCCAGTCGCCCACGGCCCTGCTGTTGGCCCTCGCGGCCACGGCGGGCAGCTATCTGGCACTCTCGGCACACGACCGCCTGGCGTTTCGCTGGATCGAACGCTCGTTGCCCTATCGGCGCATCGCCTTTGCGTCGTTCACCGCCTATGCCCTATCGTACAGCGTGGGGCTGAACATGCTCAGCGGGGGCGCCTTACGCTACAAGATCTACGGGAGCTGGGGCCTGAGCGCCCTGGAAATCGCCAAGATCATCGGCTTCGTCACCCTGACCACGATGCTGGGGCTCACGACCCTCTTCGGCGTCGCCATCCTCGGCGAGGGCCAGCGCCTGACGGCGTTGGTGACGTTGCCGACATGGTTCGGCCCCCTTCTCGGGTGCGCTCTGCTGGGCATCCCCGTGGCATGGCTGCTGCTGGCCGCCCTCGATATCCGGCGCCTGACCTGGCGTGGCCATGCGCTGAGCGTGCCGAGCCTGCCCCTGGCGGCCGGCCAGATAGGGATTGCGCTCGTCGATCACACCCTTGCCGCGATGGCGCTCTACAGTCTCATGCCCGATCATGCCGGGTTCGGGCCGCTGGGTTTCCTGGGGCTGTTCGTCGTTGCCAACACCATCGGCCTGCTCAGTTACGTGCCCGGCGGCGTCGGCGTCTTCGAGGCGGTGATTCTCCTCGCCGTCCCGCAAGAGGCCAAGACGGCCACGATTGCCGCACTGGTGACCTATCGCGTCATCTACTACCTGCTCCCCCTGTTCCTGGCCGGACTGATGCTCGCCTGGCATACCCTGCGACGCCCGGCCCGGGGGCTCGTGACCTGGACCCTGCCCCTGGCGCCGTCACTGTTCGCCGTGCTGGTCTTCGCCTCGGGCATCGTGCTGCTCGTCTCGGGCGCGATACCCCGCAACGACACGGCCACGGACTGGCTGGCCGCCCTGGCACCGCTCGGCGTCATCGAGGTCTCGCACTTCGCGGGCAGCGTGCTGGGCGTGACACTGCTGCTGGTCGCCGACGGGCTGCGTCACCGGCTCAACGGGGCCTGGCTGCTGGCTTGCGGCTGCCTCGTCGGCGGCATCCTCTTCTCGCTGTTCCGGGGCGCGGAGTGGACGCAAGTGCTGGCGCTCGCCATGACCCTGGTCCCGCTCGCCGCCTGTCGTCGCGCCTTCGATCGCAAGGCCCGCCTGCTCGCCCTGACGCCGTCGGTCAGTTGGCTGATCGTCAGCACCGCCGTCGTCACCGCTTACCTGTGGCTGGGCTTCTTTGCCTACCGGCATGTCGAATACACCAATGAGCTGTGGTGGACCTTCGTCCTCGATCAGGGGGCGCCGCGCTTTTTGCGCGCGAGTCTGGGCATGGTGGCCGTGCTGGCGCTGGTGGCCCTGCGTCTGGCCCTGCGTCCCGCCCTGTCGCCCTCGGCGCTGGCCCTGCCGGCTTCGGCGGATCTGGCGCGCGCCGAGCGCGTCATTCAAGGGGCGCAGAACGTCGGCTCGGCGGCCTGGCTGGCGCTGCTCGGTGACAAGCATCTGCTGTTCAGCCAAAGCGGCGAGAGCTTCATCATGTTCGGCCTGCAGGGCAAGAGCTGGATCGCCATGGGCGAGCCGGTCGGCCGCCTGGATGAACGCCACGAGCTGGTGTGGACGTTCCTGGAGACCTGCCGTCAAAACGGCGGACGCCCGTCGTTCTACCAGATCTCCGCCGACACCATGCCGATGTTCGCCGAGGCGGGCCTGGCGTTTCAGAAGCTGGGGGAGCAAGCCTACGTGCCACTCGGCGACTTCGACCTGCAAGGGGCCGCGAGAGCCAAGTTGCGCCAGACCTGGAACCGGGGACGGCGCGGGAAGCTCGCCTTCACGGTCGTCCCCCGCGCCAGCGTGCCGACGATCATCGACGAGCTGCAGGTCGTCTCGGATCAGTGGCTGAATGCCAAGAACGTCAAGGAAAAGGGCTTTTCCATCGGGCGTTTCGACCGTGACTATATCCGCCACTTTCCCGTGGCGACGATCCGGCTAGAGGGGCGCCTGCTGGCATTCGCCACGCTGTGCGCGTCGCCCGATCGGCGCGAGCTTTCCATTGACCTGATGCGCCATCGCGACGATGCCCCCAACGGCGTGATGGATCAGCTGTTCATCGAGCTGATGCTATGGGGGCGTGAAGCGGGGTACGTCGAATTCGATCTGGGCATGGCACCGATGGCGGGGCTGGAAGCGCGTGCCCTGGCGCCCGCACTCAGCCGAGCCGGCGCGCTGATGTTCCGCCATGCCGAACACTTCTACAACTTCCAGGGCCTGCGGGCCTACAAGGCCAAGTTCGATCCGGTCTGGCGTCCCCGCTACCTGGCGGCACGCCCCGGAATCGAGATGACACGCACGCTGGGTGATACGGCGTTACTCATCAGTGGTGGCATAAAGGGGCTGATCAGCAAATGAAACCGACGCGCAGACTCCAGGCCTGGCTATTGGCGCTGGTCATCATGATGGCCAGCCATACTCTGCTGGCGCAGACAGGGGATGTATCACGCGAGCCCGACACGGCACTGGCGACCCTGCCGCTGACCGAGCTTCCCGTGGCGGGGAAAGGCGATCTCATGGCGGTGATCTGGTCGGGTGACGGTGGCTGGCGGGATCTCGACAAGACCATCGGCGAGGATCTGCAGCGCCAGGGAATCCCCGTGGTCGGTGTCGACTCCTTGCGTTACTTCTGGCATGAAAAGACGCCCGAGCGGATCGCCACGGATCTCGCGGCCATCCTCCGCCATTATCGCGCGGCGTGGGGGCGGTCCCGGGTGATACTCGTCGGTTATTCCTTCGGTGCCGACATCATGCCCTTTGCGGTCAACCGCCTCCCCGGCGACGTGAAACGCCATATCGTGCGCATTTCACTGCTGGGAGTGGCGCGGGATGCCACCTTCGGCATCCATGTCGCCGACAAGCTCCTGGGCCATTCGAGTCAGGACGCACGCCCCCTGCTGCCCGAGGTGAGTCGGCTCGACCTCGGCAAGGTCCAGTGCTTCTACGGGGAAGAAGAGTCGGACAGCGCGTGTCCGGCGGCCGTTTTCGATAGTGCGGAGAGAATCGAGACCCGAGGCGGGCACCATTTCGATGGCGACTATGCCGCCCTGGCACGACGCATCCTGGATGGCATCGAATAGCGACACGCAGCCCCCTCGTCGACCGGTAACGAGCGACTCGCGTACCATCGGGTCGAACCTGGGGGAAGGAACATGGACTATACGCTGATCAAGCACATCCACATGGCCGCGGCCGCCCTCAGCGTGACGCTGTTCGGCCTGCGCGCCTGGTGGTCGGCCACCGGCTCGACGGCGCTGCGACGCCCCTGGGTCCGTATCGTGCCGCACCTGATCGATACCCTGCTATTGGCGGCAGGGGTCACCCTGATGGTCATGCTGCAGGCCTGGCCCACGCGCCAGCCCTGGCTGGCGGCCAAGCTGGTCGGCCTGGTGGTCTACATCGGCCTCGGCAGCGTCGCCATCCGCCGCGGGCGCGCCGCGGCGGCGCTGGCCGCGCTCGTGGTCTTCGCCTACATCGTGGGGGCGGCCGTCGCCCACGACCCGCGTTCGTGGCTGGCCCTGAGCTGATCGAGGCCCGAGCTCAGAGGGTGTTTTACAAATTCGGCGAGCGAAGACAAGACAAGGCAAAATCGGGCGAAAAAGCGGAGTTTACCGAGGTAAATGAGCATTTTGAGGCCGATTTTAACGCCGTATTGTCGAGCGCAGGCATTTTGTAAGCACCCTCTCACTCGTCGAGCAGATCCTCGACCCAGGTCAACGCGGCAATCGCATTGGGAAAGCCCAGCGTGGGAATCGCCAGCAGGGCCACCTGCTTGAGCGATTCGTCGTCGATGCCCTCGGCCCGGGCACGGCGCACATGGGAGTGCACCGCGCCCTCGGAGCGCGTGCCCACCGCCAGGGCCAGCTTGATCAGACGTCGGGTCCGCGCATCCAGCGGGCCGGCCTCGGCACAGGCCTCGCCGAGCCCGGCGTAGGCGTCCCAGACTTCCGGGTACTGTTCGGCGAGCCGGGCGGCACCGGCGGGCAGCTGCTGACGTGACATGCGTGATCTCCTCGCGGTTATCGCGCCCGGGCGTTTCAGGGCGTGAAGTCGGCGACCTTGCCGCCGCGCCCCACCAGCCGTGTGCGGACCATTTCCAGGCGCTCGAGCAGTGCCGCCCTGTCCTGCCAGGTGGCGGGGTCGATCTCGAATTCCTGGGTCTCGTCATCCATGTCGACGGTGAAGCGGTCGAAATTCTCGCCCTTCTCCTCGTGGAACTTGCACACGTAGGGGTGCACCGCGCGGCTGATGATGTCCTTCGCCTGATCCTTGTCGAGTGTCTCGCTGGCCATGATGCCTCCTGTGTCGTGCATGGCGTTTCCGTGCGTGAAGGCGCGTCCCGGACGCCCCGTCCCGGGCATCCCTTGGCGGGACGCGCGGTCAGCCTTGCGGTCCTGACGCTCTCAAGGTAGACGCTAGACGCGACGCTGTTAAGTCGCCGGGAGCCGACCGTTTCCCGACCCGCCATACGCGACCGTCGGGCGCCGAGGCAGCTCCCTAGGAAGCCCGGCTCTTGCTGCGCGTCGTGCCCGCTGCCTTGCCGATGGTGTCGCCCGGATCGTTGACGGCGCCTGCGGTGGTGCGCTCGACGGCCTCCAGACCGACCTTGCCGACCTGGCGCGCGGTCTCGTCGATGCGTTGGTTGAGCGCCTCGCCGGTCTCGGAGAAGGCCTGGGTGAGATCCCGGCCGCAGCCCTGGCCGATCTCGGCCATCATCCGGGCGTCCTCCATCAACTGATCGGTCCATTCGCTCAGCCATTCGACCTGCTGCGACAGAAAACGCTGCATGTCGTCGGCATCCTGGATATCGTTGGCCGCACGCAGACACCGGGCACTCATCTGACTGTAGCGCTGCAGGGCATCGAGTTGATGCTGCATCGCCTGCTCGAGGCCGTCGGCCATCGTCTGGCCGACGCGCAGCCACGGATTGAAGCTCGACCAGGTCTCCCAGAGATCCCGCATCCGGGCGTCATATTGGTTCGTTGCCGTTTGGTGACTCATGTCGCTCCCCCTGTTACGAAAACACGTGGAAAATCGCCAAAACTCCAGCTTCTCCCCCCTTACCGGAGCACCTTGTGCGGTATAGACCGGGGCCCACACGCCTGCCTTGACGGGGATCATTAAATCCACACCTCGGACCCACGGATTTGCCTCAGAGATCGAGGTGGCGGGTATCGGGAATTTCCTCCGAGTGCCACTGATCGCCCGTCTCGAAGGGCCCGACAGTGCAGGTTGCATCAGCAAGGAAGACGGTATCGTCAGCGCGGCGTGACAATCTGGCCCGCGCTTGATCGGCTTCAGGTTTCCACGGAGCAGTCATGCCGTGGGCGTACTAGGGAGGTTTTCGCCAGACGTCCGGAACACCCTGCCGCAAATGCTCCAACAGGACGGCCACCTTGCGCGGCAGATGGCCATGAGGATAAAGCAGGGCAATGGGTTGCGCCGGGGCCTGCCAGTCGGCCAGGCAGGGTACCAGCGCCCCCGGGTGGTGGCGCAGGCGCTCTTCGGCCATCCAGTGAGGCATCAGTCCGAGCCCCTGGCCACGGACGATGGCATCGGCATGCAGCACCAGTTGGTCGACCTGCAGGCGCGAGGTCGTTGCCGGTAGCGGATGCTCGCCCTGCTCCGGGTGGCTCAGTGTCAGCCCATCCTCGATATCACCGAGGCGATCGATCCAGCGGTACTGACGCAAATCCCGCGGATGGCGCGGCGCCCCGTGGCGCTCGAGGTGTTCGGGGCTGGCATAGATACCGTAGGTCAACCAGCCGAGACGCTCCTGACGCAACCCGCACTCGCCGATCTCTCCCAGCCAGACATGGATGGCGTTGGCATCCGGCGCGACCGGCGGCGCCTGCAGGGTATGCAGAACAATCCGCGCCTGCGGATGTCGCGCCAGAAAGTCCTCGGCCTGACGTGCCATCCAGCCGCGCGCAAGCGCCGAGTGCACCTTGATCACCACCTGGCCGCTGACCTCCGCCCGGAGGTCGTCCAGCGCCCGATGGCTACATTCGGCAAGCCGCAACATTTCCCAGGCGTAGTCCAGAAACAGGCTGCCGGCCTCGGTCGGCAGCAGCCGGTTGGCCTGGCGCCTCAGCAACGGCTGCTCCAGTTGGGCCTCGAGATGCGCGATGCGTCGACTCAGGGTCGACTTGGCGACACCCAGACGCCGGGCGCTCGAGGTCAGGCTGCCGCTGCGCATGACCTCGGCGAAGGTTGCCAAGGCGTCGAGATCGTACATGCGATACCGCTCCCGGGGAGACAGTCATTCGGGCGGCGCGGGGAAGCATGCCGCCCGAACTAACTGGAATCGATTCGACGTTGCGCAAAGCGCAACGCGTTGTCTCGCAACGTTATCAGAAGAATGTGGAAGAATCTAAATGATAAATATTCGTATTGAATTTCTCGACCGTGAGAAATCGCCCCGCCCGGGGGCTCGTCTTACAAGGGAACCCAATGATGTTGTCAACGCCATTCCGCCTCTCCACTCTCGCAGTGGCCGGTGTCGCCGGGTTTGCCGGCAGCAGTCAGGCCCAGGAGTCACTCGATCCGATGGTCGTCACCGCCGCCGGCTACGCCCAGCAGGTCGCCAGAGCTCCGGCCTCGATCAGCGTGGTCACGCGCGAGGCGCTGGAGGATCACCAGTACCGAGACGTCACCGATGCCCTGCGCAACGTGCCCGGCGTCATCGTGACCGGCGGCGGGGCGGGCGACAACGGCGCCGACATCAGCATTCGCGGCATGCCGGCACAGTACACGCTGATTCTGGTCGACGGTCGGCGACAGTCCACCCGCGAGACCCGTCCCAACGGCAGTGCCGGCTTCGAGCAGGACTGGTTGCCACCGTTGCAGGCAATCGACCGTATCGAGGTAATCCGCGGGCCGATGTCGACGCTCTACGGCTCCGATGCCATTGGTGGGGTCATCAACATCATCACGCGCAAGGTGGCCGACGAGTGGCACGGCAATCTCCAGGTCGACACCACCATTCAGGAAGACCGCGATTCCGGCAACGAACAGCAGACCCAGTTCTACGTGGCCGGCCCACTCAAGGAGGGGCTCCTCGGCCTGCAGGTGAACGGGCGCTATTCCACGCGGGACGAAGACCACATCATCGATGGTTACGAAGACAAGGAGCTGCGTAACGGTACGGTGCGACTGTCACTGACGCCGGGCGAAAACCACGATTTCACCTTCGAGGCCGGGCGCACCGAGCAGGAGCGCCAGTCGCACGTGGGCGTGTCGGCGTCCGAAACCGGCTGCCGCGGGCCGTGCACGGACTCCGACAACGATTTCAACCGTGAGCACTTCACCATCACGCATACCGGGCGCTGGGGTATCGGCACCAGCGACTCCTACGTACAGCGCGAGACCGCGGAGAACAAGTCTCGCGACATGGAGATCACCAACACGGTGGCCGACTCGCGCCTGGTGATGCCGTTCGCCTCGCATATCCTGACCGTCGGCGCCAACTACGAAAAGCAGGAGCTGGACGACTCGACCAGCAATGACCTCGATACCGGCATCGACAACATCGACGTCTATCAGTGGGCACTGTTCGTCGAGGACGAATGGTCGTTGACCGACAGCTTCTCGCTGACCGGCGGCGTGCGCATGGACGACAACGAGAACTTCGGCAGTCACGTCAGCCCACGCCTCTACGGCGTCTGGAGCATGGCGCCGAACTGGACGCTCAAGGGCGGCGTCTCCTCCGGCTACCGGTCTCCCGCGCTGCGCGAGATCACCCCGGGCTGGGGCCAGGTCAGCCGTGGCGGGAATATCTACGGCAATCCGGATCTCGAGCCGGAAACCTCGCTCAATCACGAGCTTGGGCTGGTCTACAGCGGCGACGACGGCACGAGCGCCAGCGCGACGCTGTTCTACAACGCGTTCGAGGACAAGATCACCCGTGTCGGTTGCCCGGTCGATATCTGTACGGACGGGCAGAATAGTTTTGGAGCCGACCCCACCTATCGCGTCAACGTCGACGAGGCGACCACGCAGGGCGTCGAACTCTCGCTGGCCACGCCGCTGACCGAGTCATTGTCGCTGACGTCGAGTTACACCTTCACCGACTCCGAACAGAAATCCGGCGAGTACGAGGGCCGGCCGCTGACCAAGCTGCCCAAGCACCTGGCGACCGCCACGCTCGACTGGAACCCCAGCGGTCGCTTCAGCGGCTGGTCGCGCGTCACCTACCGCGGCGAGGAGAGCGAGCCGACCGGGGGGCGCTCCGCCAGCTCGCTGCAGGCACCGTCCTATACCTTCGTCGATGCCGGCGGCAGCTGGGCGATCGCACCGCAGGCCCATTTCCTGTTCGGTGTCTACAACATCTTCGACAAGGACGTGGACTACGACGACTACGGTCTGGTCGAGGATGGCCGCCGCTACTGGGTCGGCATCAATCTCGAGTTCTGAGGCGCGGGGACGTCATCCCCGCTGGCGACGCTGCCGGCCGGGCCTCTCGCTCATCCCGCATCACGGATCATCAACCCGGACGGCGGCGCAAACGACGCGGCGCCGTCTCGACGACGCAAGGGAGACTTTCATGCAACTGCGTTTTCTACCCCCCGGCATCTCGCGGTTCTGCGCGGTGCTGGCCCTGGCAACGCTGGCACAGGGCGGCATGGCCAGTGCCGTCCAGGCGCGCACGCTGGAAACCGCCTACGGCGAGGTCGACGTCGACGGCCAGCCGGCGCGCGTGGTCACGCTCTACGAAGGGGCGCTGGACACCGCCCTGACCGCCGGCATCACGCCGCTGGGTGCGGTGGCGACGCGGGGCGGTGACGGCGTCGCCGCCTATCTCGGCGATGCCGCCGAAGGCATCGCCATCGTCGGCACCGCCCGCGAGACCAACATGGAGGCGGTCGTCGCCCTGCGTCCCGACCTGATCCTCGCCCCACCGCGCCTGCCGCAGGCGCAGTACGCGCTGCTCTCGCGCTTGGCGCCGACCATCGTCCCGACGACCCAGGGCTTCGAGCCGGACGCCTGGAAGGACGAGGCCCGCCTGTTCGCCAGGGCCCTGGGCCGGGAAACACCGGTGGACAGCGCGCTTGATGAAATTGATAATCGCTCACATTCGCTGGCCAAGCGTCAGCCGCAACCCGCGCCCGAGGTGACGCTGGCGCGCTGGATGCCGAATGGGCCGATGGTAATGTCCACACGGCTGTTCGCCACCGGCCTGCTCGCCGCCGCCGGCTTCACGGTCGAGGACGGCGGCGTGGTCAAAGACGACCGTCCGCACAGCGATCCGCTGAGCCTGGAGAACCTGGCACGCATCGACAACGACTGGCTGTTCCTCGCCACGCTCAACGCCGAGGGCGAGGCGGCGCTGGAGAAAGCCCGTCAGTCACCGGCCTTTGCGCGTCTCGACGTGGTGCAGCACGACCGCGTCGTTCCCGTGGATGGCCAACTCTGGACCAGCGCGTCCGGTCCGATGGCGGCCTCTCGGGTGCTGGACGATATCGAAGCCGCCCTGGCGCCATGAGTTGGAAAGACGATGACTGATTCCCGTGACTGATTCAGCCGCTTCGCACCGTTACCCGCTGCCCCGGCTGATGCTGGGGCTGCTGCTTTGTCTCGCCCTGATGACGCTAGCGAGCCTGCTCTTCGGTGCCGGCGAGATCGGCCCAGCCGACGCCTGGTCGGTGTTGACCGGCAACGGCGATGCCGAGGCGCGCTTCCTGGTCGAGTCGCTGCGCGCGCCACGCACGGCGGTCGGCGTCGGTGTCGGCATCGCACTCGGCGTCGCCGGCGCCCTGATCCAGGCGGCGGCGCGCAACCCGCTGGCCGAGCCCGGGCTGCTCGGCGTCAGCGCCGGCAGCGCCCTGGCGGTGGCCGTGGCGCTGATGCTCGGGGCGAGCGCTGCCACGCTGCGCGTCTCGGTCGCGCAGTTGGGCGCGCTGGCCGGGTGTCTTTTCGTGCTGGCGGCGGCCCGGCTCAACGGCGTCGGTGGCGATCCGGTACGGCTGGTACTCGCCGGCGCCGTGCTCTCCGGGCTGCTGGGGGCACTGACCTCGCTGATCCTGCTGGTCGACCAGCGCTCCGCCGACGAGATCCGCTTCTGGATCGTCGGCAGTCTGGCCGGGCGCCGGCTCGAGGATCTGCGGGCAATCCTGCCAAGCCTGGCGGCGGCGGGGGCGATCACGCTCGCCGTGGCGCGACCGCTGGCGGCACTGGCGCTGGGAGAACGGGTCGCCGTCGGTCTCGGGCATCGCCCGCGCCTGGTACGCCTGCTGACGGTCGTCGCCGTCGCGCTGCTGGTCGGAGCGGCGACGGCGGTCGCGGGGCCCATCGCCTTCGTCGGTCTGGTGGTGCCGTTCGCGGCGCGAGCGCTCGCCGGACCGGACATTCGCCGCACGCTGTGGCTGGCCCTGCCGCTGGGGCCGATCCTGATACTCGGGGCGGACGTGCTGTCGAGACTGCTGGTGGCACCCTCGGAGATGCCGCTCGGGGTGATCACGGCGCTGGTCGGCGCGCCGGTGCTGATCGCGGTCGTCCGCGCCCATCGACTGCCGGCGGTGTAGGGTCATGAAGGCTCGCATGCTCTCTCCGTCCCGGCATCGTGTTCGGCGAGCCGCCGAGCCGCC
>NZ_QWBW01000040.1 GCF_004117855.1 Modicisalibacter coralii | reverse complement strand
CTCGCCGGCGTCCCGGCAAACTCCATGCGGACAAGGCGTACGATCATCGCCGTTGCCGCCGAGCCTGTCAGCGACGGGGCATTCAGCCCCGTATTGCTCGTCGAGGTGTCGAGGATAGTCAGCGACTCGGCTGCCATCGCTGGGTTGTCGAACGAACCTTTGCGTGGCTGAGCCGGATGAGGCGACTTACCACGCGCTATGAGCGGCGAGTCGATATCCATTATGCCTTTACGCTGTTGGGCTGTTCCTTGGTCTGTCTGAACAAGCTTCAAGGCAGGTTTTGAAAGGCGCTCTTATGCGAAGCAGGTTCTGGTGCTCAAGCGCATCGAGCTTCGCGCCTACATGCTGATCGGCGCCTTCTTCCTCGCCATGGCGGGGGCACTGATACCGGTGCTGGTTTTCGGGCTGTCGCGGGCGAGCATTCTTGCAATACTGCTCTTGGGCGTACCGCTGGTGGGTCTTTGTTTTTACGTCGGGAAGGGGATAGGCGGCCAGGGGCGCAAGAAAAAGGCCGTACTCGACGGCAAGGTCTTTTCGCTCAAAGGCCCAGTCACTTATGTCACCCACCATGTGGGAGGCGCCCAGGACCAGGAGTTCTTCATCGGAGACATCATGCTCCGACTGCCCCCCGCGACATCACCGATTGCCTTCGCCGCCAGTGAGCAAAATGGATATCGGGAAACCGAGTTGGATGTCGTTTTTATCGAAACCCGCGCGAAGCAAACGCCGAACGGTGAAGGCGGCGACACAAAAAGAGAAGCGGTCGTGGTGTATCTCGAGGACTACATCGATATCGATACCGTACTCAGTCGGCATGGCCGGCACTACCTCATCTGGGAGTGCGTAAGCATGCTCGTAGTGACGGTTTTTTGTCTGGCCGTCGGTCTTTTGGGCTTTTTATATGTCTTCCCGACAGAACGGTTGCGGGAAACGAATCTACTGGTCCTGTTACTGGCCGCGCTCACCGACATCGTGATCGTCGCGCTTGGCTGTTACCTCATTAAAAAGCTCTACGTGGCCGTGCGTCAGTGCCTGGACCCGCACTACAGGCCCAGTACATATAGTGAACGTCTCAGCGGCAAACGATAGGGCCTGGGGCAATACTGCGGCGGCAGCCATTGCTCGAGAAAGGCCTACGCAATCTCGTCCCCGGGCGCCTGTCGGGCCAACTCGCGCAGATGCTCGATCAGTGCCCGCGCGGCCGTCGACTGCGGTTCGTCGCGTCGCGTGATGATCCCGTAGTAGTCGAGCGGCTTGCCGATGACGCGTTCGAGCAGCACGTACTGGCCACTCTCCAGAGGGCGGCGCAGCACCGACCACGGCAGTACAGCCAGCATGTCCGAGTTCAGCAGGAGTTGCAGGGTGGCCTGGATGGAGGTGGTCTCGACGACATCGTCGGGGGAGGCCACGCCCTGCGCCGCCAGCGCCGCCTCGAACACGCCGCGCATCGGGCTGGTCATGGGGTGCAGGATCCATGGCCAGCGGCTGAGCGTGGCCAGATCCGGCATGCCGTCGCCTGCCGCCAGGGGGTGGCCGCGGCGAACCACCACGCGCAGCGGCTCGTCGCGCAGGGGCTCGAAGTCGAACTGATTGTGCTGGCTGACATGGGTCAGCCGCCCGATCACCAGATCGAGGCGCTTGTATTCGAGTTCCACCAGCAGCCGGTCGCTGGTCAGTTCCTGCAGGCTGACCGACAGCCTGGGGCGCTGGCGCTTGAGCCGGGCGATCGCCGCCGGCAGGATCTCCGGCGCCGCCGCGGCGATCGCGCCGATCAGCAGTTTGCCGTAACCGCCCTCGCGCAGGTCGTTGATGTCACTGACCAGCCGGTCCGCGTCGTTGAGCAGTCGCCAGGCATGGCGGATGACCTGTTCGCCCAGTTCGGTCGGCTGCATGGCGCGCGGCAGCCGCTCGAAGAGCGCGACGCCGAAATACGCCTCGAGATCGCGCAGCATCTTGCTCGCCGCCGGCTGGCTGAGATGCATGGCGCGTGCCGCGGCGTGCATGTTGCGGCTCTGGTCCAGTGTGGTCAGCAGCACCAGATGCTTGAAGCGAAGCCAGCCGAAGAGACTGGTGGATGACAAGGAATCCATGGACCGGCTCCAGGACGTGGGACACACGCCTTCCGATAACCCAGAGTGATTGCAGCTATAAAATAGTGATTGGAAGGTTATCGCAGTTCCCGCCTACCTTGCCAACAGACTCGACTCCCGGCGTTGTCCGGCAATACGGCAAGGAGCAGGCATGACCACCATCACCCATCTCGACGTGCGGGATATCCGCTTCCCGACCTCCCGCGACCTCGACGGGTCGGACGCCATGAACGCGGCACCCGACTACTCGGCGACCTACGTGATCCTTTCCACCGACGCCGGTGACGGCCACGAGGGCCACGGCCTGACCTTCACCATCGGGCGCGGCAACGAGGTCTGCGTGGCCGCCGTGCGTTCGCTGGCCTCGCGGATCGTGGGTCGCGAGCTGGAGACCATCACCGCCGAGATGGGCGTCTTCTGGCGCGAGCTGACCAGCGGCGACAGCCAGTTGCGCTGGCTGGGACCGGAAAAGGGCGTGATTCACCTCGCCGGCGCGGCGATCGTCAACGCGGTGTGGGACCTGTGGGCCAAGCGCGAGGGCAAGCCGGTCTGGCAACTGCTCGCCGACATGTCACCCGAGGCGCTGGTGCGCTGCCTGGACTTCCGCTTCGTCAGCGATGCCCTGACGCCGCAGGAGGCACTGGCCATCCTCAAGCGCAACGAAGCCGGCAAGGCCGAACGCATCGCTCACCTGCGCGAGTCGGGCTACCCCGCTTACACCACCTCCGCCGGCTGGCTGGGGTATTCGGAAGACAAGATGCGCCGCCTGGCCCGCGAGGCCCTGGCGGAAGGCTGGGAGCACTTCAAGCAGAAGGTCGGTGGCGATCTGGCGGAAGACCGCCGCCGGGCGCAGATCCTGCGCGAGGAGATCGGCTGGCAGCGCAGCCTGATGATGGATGCCAACCAGATGTGGGACGTCGACGAGGCGATCGCCAAGATGCGCGACCTGGCCGAGTTCGATCCGCTATGGATCGAGGAGCCCACCAGCCCCGACGACATCCTGGGCCACGCCGCCATACGCGAGCGCCTGGCACCGGCCATCGGCGTCGCCACCGGCGAGCACTGCCACAACCGGGTAATGTTCAAGCAGTTGCTGCAGGCCGGGGCGATCGACTACTGCCAGCTCGACGCCGCGCGGCTCGGCGGACTCAACGAGGTGATCGTGGTGCTGCTGCTGGCCGCCAAGTACGACGTGCCGGTCTGCCCGCACGGCGGCGGCGTGGGGCTCTGCGAATACACCCAGCACATCTCGGCCTTCGACTACATCGCCGTTTCCGCCTCGCTGGACGACCGGCTGCTCGAGTACGTCGACCATCTGCACGACCACTTCCTCGATCCGGTGCGCATCGAACGCGGCCACTACCGCCTGCCCGAGGCGCCCGGCTACAGCATCACCATGCACGCCGAGTCCCTCGCGCGTCACGCTTTCCCCGACGGAGACGCCTGGCGGGCGTAACCCATGACGGGTCTTCGACCAACGGACAAGTCTCATCGGCCTGCGCAGTCGTGTAAGTTCAACATAGACAACAACGAAGTAAACATTCACAAGCATAGTTTGCTCATTTGTGACCGGGACGCGGTACCTGCCCGCCCGGTCCACACGCCACGTGTCCCGGACACGTCAGCCATCAAGGAGCCAAGCATGAAAACAACCACAATGACCCGCGTGACCTCGCTGATCGGTGGCGCCCTGCTGGGTCTGACCGCCCTGCAGGCCAGCGCCGCCAGCGAGATGCCGCCGATTCCCGACGTCAAGGGCGACGTCGTGCAGGCCGACGGCGACTTCAAGATCAAGTTCAGCATCGGCACCACCCAGTCGGGCGCGCAGTATCGCGGCCTGGAATACTTCGAGAAGATCGTCGAGCAGCGCAGCGACGGCCACATCCAGGTCGAGTTGTTCCCCGGCGCCCAGTTGGGCGACGACCTCCAGGCGGTCAGCGGCCTGCAGTCCGGCACCCTGGAAATGACCGCGCCGTCGACCTCGCCGCTGGTCAGCATGTTCCCCAAGTTCGCCCTCTTCGACCTGCCCTTCCTGTTTCCCACCCCGGAAGTGGCCGACGAGGTACTCGACGGCGAGATCGGTCAGCAGATGCTCGAAGAGGCCTCGACCAACGGGCTGGTGGCGATCGGCTGGGCGGAGAACGGCTATCGCCAGCTGACCAACAGCCAGCACGAAGTGACCTCGCCGGCGGACCTCGACGGGCTCAAGATCCGCACCATGCAGAACCCCATCCACCTCGACATCTGGCGCACGCTGGGCGCCAATCCCACGCCGATGTCGTTCGCCGAGCTGTTCACGGCGCTGGAGCAGGGCGTGGTCGACGGCCAGGAGAACCCCTGGATCACCATCCAGTCCTCCAAGTTCAACGAAGTGCAGGACTACGCCACCGAAACCAACCACGTCTACACCCCGTTCATCACGCTGGTCTCGGAGCGCTTCTGGAAGCGCCTGCCGGCGGACTACCAGCAGTTGCTGCGTGACGCCGCCCAGCAGATGGGCGAGTACGAGCGCCACGTCAGCCGCACCATGAACGACCAGATCAAGCAGGAACTGGCCGACTCGGGCATGCAGATCACCGAGCTGACTCCGGAGCAGGTGAAGGTCTTCCAGGAGAAAGTGGCCTCGGTCTACGACGACTGGCGCGACAAGATCGGCGGCGAGCTGATCGACAAGGTTCGCGCGGTCTCCCAGTAACCATCGACCGGCACCGGGCGGACGCAGCGATCCGCCCGGTGTGCCGTATCCGGAGGGCGCCATGAACGCAACCCACTCCTCCCACCGTGTGCTCGCCCTGCTCAAGACCACCCTGGAAATCGCGGTCGGTCTGCTGGTGCTGGGTGTGGTCTTCTGCGTGGCGGCCAACGTCTTCGGCCGCTTCGTGCTCAACTACTCCTACGCCTGGGCCGAGGAACTCTCCCGCGTGCTGTTCATCTGGCTCGTGCTGCTCGGCGCCGGCCTGGGCAGCATCGACCGCGAACACGTCGCCGTCGACTACTTCAAGGAAAAGGCCCCCGCGCCACTCAAGCGCGTATTCGCCCTGCTGTCGATCGCGATCATCTATGTCGTCTGCGTGTGCATCCTGCTGGGTTTCCAGGACCAGGTCTCGGGCTTCACCAGCGCCACGCCCATGCTGCAGATTCCCAGGACCGTGCTCTACAGCGCCATGCCGGTGATGGCCGGGCTCACCCTGATCGCCAACACCCTGGCGCTCTACCATCTGCTCAGGAGGCATCCGCAATGATCCTGTGGAGCATCCTCATCGGCCTGGCGATCTGTATCGTCATCGGCCTGCCGATCTCGTTCGGGCTGGCCGCGATCAGCCTGTTCATCTTCTTCTACGCCGACTACTCGCTGTCGCCGATCGTCGCCCAGGCGGTCAACGGCCTCGACTCCTTCCCGCTGCTGGCGATCCCGCTGTTCATCCTGGTCGGCGAGGTGATGAGTCAGGGCGGCATCGCCCAGCGACTGGTGCGGCTGGCCAGCGCCCTGGTCGGCTTCGTCGCCGGCGGGCTGGGCCAGGTGGCGGTACTGACCTCGATGTTCTTCGGCGGCATCAGCGGTTCGGCGGTCGCCGACGCCTCCGCCGTGGGCAGCATGATGATCGAGCCGATGAAGCAGCACCGCTACAGCGGCCCTTTGGCCACGGCGATCGTGGTGGCGGCCTCGGTGGTGGGGATCATCATCCCGCCGTCGATCCCCATGATCCTGTTCGGCGTGGTCACCAACACCTCGATCTCGCAACTGTTCATGGCCGGCATCGTGCCCGGCATCCTGATCACCTTGGGCCTGGCGGTGACCACCTACCTGCAGTCCCGCAAGACCGGCAAGGGCCAGCCCTTCGAACTCCGCGAGCTGTGGCTGGCGCTCAAGGACTCGCTGCTGGCGCTGCTGCTGCCGGTGATCATCGTCGGCGGCATTCTCACCGGGGTGTTCACCCCCACCGAGAGCGCGGCGATCGCGCTGATCTACGCCATCCTGGTGTCGATGTTCGTCTACCGCAGCCTGACGCCGCGACGCTTCTTCCGGCTGTGCATCGCCACCGGGCGGCTCACCGGCGTGGTGATGCTGCTGCTGGCCTTCGCCAGCGTGCTCGCCTGGCTGCTGACCGCCAACATGATTCCCCAGCAGCTGGTCGTCAGCCTGTCGGCGATCACCGAGAACAAGCTGCTGCTGTTGCTGATCCTGTCGCTGTTCCTGCTGGTGGTGGGCTTCTTCATGGACCTGACGCCGGCGATGGTGATCCTCGCCCCGCTGATGACCCCGGTGGTGGTCAAGCTGGGCATCGACCCGGTCTACTTCGGCGTCTTGATGTCGTTCGTCCTCGGCCTGGGCCTGATCACGCCGCCGGTGGGTACCGTGCTCTACGTCGGTTGCGGTGTCGGGCGCGTCGGCATGGAACAGCTGGTCAAGAGCCTGCTGCCCTTCTATTTCACGCTGCTCCTGCTGCTGGCGGCCTTCCTGATCTTCCCGGGCCTGATCCTCTGGTACCAGTGACATTACGCAAGGAGACGCCGATGGATTCCGCCGTGAGCGACCTCAAGACCTACCTGACCGAGCGCCTCGGCGCCGGCGGCATCGTCGACGACCCCGCCGACCTGCCCCGCTACACCACCGACTGGGCCGGCGAGCGCCGCGGCGAGCCGCTGCTGGTCGCCCGGCCCCGCACCACCGACGAGGTCGCGGCGGTGGTCGGCTACTGCCATCGTCATGGCCTCGCGATGGTGCCCCAGGGCGGGCATACCGGCCTGGTGGGGGGCGCCCAGCCCGACGCCGAGCGTCCGGAAGTGGTGATCAGCCTCGAGCGGTTGAACCGGATCCGCGCCATCGACCCGCTCAACTTCGCGATCAGCGTCGATGCCGGCTGCGTGCTGCAGACGGTCAAGGACACCGCCGCCGACCACGATTGCGACTTCCCGCTGAGCCTCGGCGCCCAGGGCAGTTGCCAGATCGGCGGCAACATCGCCACCAACGCCGGCGGCCTCAACGTGCTGCGCCACGGCATGATGCGCCAGCTGGTGCTGGGGCTCGAGGTGGTGCTGCCCGACGGCCGCGTCTGGGACGCCATGCATGCCCTGCACAAGGACAACCGAGGCTACGATCTCAAGCAGCTGTTCATCGGCGCCGAGGGCACCCTGGGCATCGTCACCGGCGCGGTACTCAAGCTCTCTCCCCGAGCGAACAATACGCGTACCGCCCTGGTGGCGGTGCCCGACGTGAGCGCGGCGATGGCTCTGTACGGCCAGGCACGACGCAGTTGCTGCGATCTGCTCAACGCCTTCGAACTGATCCCGCGCGCCTGCCTGGAACTCGCCTTCGAGGCCGACCCCAGCCTGCCCGACCCGCTGGATGCGGTGTATCCCGTCTATGTGCTGCTGGAGGTCGCCGCCAGCGGCCCGGTCGATCTCGACGCCATGATCGAGCAGCTCTTCGAGCGCGGCATGGCGGATGACAGGATTCTCGACGGCGTGCTGGCCGGCAGCGACGCCCAGGCCGAGCGCCTGTGGCAGATCCGCGAACGCATGGTCGAGGGCCAGCAGTTGCGCGGCGAACACCTGCGCACCGACATCGCCCTGCCGATCTCCGCGCTCGACGCGTTCTTCGATGACGCCAGCCGGGCGATGGCGGAACGCTCGCCGGACACCACGGTGATCGCCTACGGCCACATCGGCGACGGCAACCTGCACTTCAACCTGCTGCCACCGGCCGAACTCGACCTCGCCGCCAAGAAGGCCCTGCTCCACGAGCTGGAAAGCGCCCTGTTCGCGCTGGTCGACGCCTACCACGGCAGCATCAGCGCCGAGCACGGCATCGGACGCGTCAAGCAGGCGCCCTTCCTGGCCGGCCTCGATGCGCTGGAGCGTGAACTGCTCGGCGGCCTCAAGACGCTCTTCGACCCCGACGAGCTGATGGCCGCCGGACGAATCCTGCCGCGCACGCACTGATCCGCACACGCCCCGTTCCGCGACGACGCCCACTTTCCCGGATGGCGTCGACACGGGACCTGACAGACGCTCGGCGATCATCGAGAATGCCGCCATCGTCCGTCCATCAGGGCCACCCCATGACCCCACGCAACGCCCTCGTCGCCGGCCTGCTCCTGCTGGCTCTGCTGCCCTGGCTGCAGATTCCCCAGCATCTGGCCCAGGCCACGCTCGACGAATCGCTGAACCAGGCCTTCGCCGCCTTCGCCATCGCCAAGGGCCTCAACGCCACCATCTCGGTGCTGCAATCCTCCACCGTCGACCTGCAGGTGTTCCAGATCACCCCCGGCGAGGCGCTCGACCCGGCCAACGACATGATCGAACGCTTCTCGTGGGTGATGTTCGCCGCCACCGGCTCGCTGGCGTTGCAGAAGCTGTTGCTGGCGATCTCGGCCAGCACGGCGATCAAGACGCTGGCCAGTGGCGCCTGCCTGCTCGCGGCGGCGCTGGTGGCGCTGAAGACACGCCTGGGCCAGTCGGCGGCGCTCAAGCTGGCCATGGCCTGCCTGTTCCTGCGCTTCGCCGTGCTCCTGGTGGCGCTGGCCAGCGGCCTGGCCAGCCAGGCCTTCCTCGACGCGCCGCGCAGCACCACCATGAACCAACTGGAAACCACCCAGACCCGGCTCGAGGCGATCGCCGACGAACGGATCGGTGAAGGGCGCGAGGCACGCGGCTGGTGGCAGCAGCTCAAGGACAGCTTCGACGGCCTGGTCGGCAACCCGGTGGAGAGCGTGGTCGACGGCTTCAACGCCATCACCGACAAGGTCATCGACCTGACGATGATCTTCATTACCCAGACGATCCTCTTCCCGCTAGGCTTCCTCTACCTGCTCTATCGTCTGGGCAGTCCGCTGTTCGGCACGGCCCGCCTGGCGCTCGATCGCCACCGGCTACCGTCCAGGAAATAGGCGCCCACGAGGGAAGCGACCATGACAAGGATCACCGTCTTCGGCGGCACCGGCTTTCTCGGCCGGCGCCTCGTCGACCGCCTCGCCTGGGCCGGACACGAGGTGATCGTCGCCGCCCGCCATGACCGCGATGTCAGCGTGCCCGATGCCCCGGGCACGGCGATCATGCGCCGCACCGACGTCCGTGACGATGCCGACGTGGCCGCGGCCCTGGCAGGCGCCACCGCCGCGGTCAACGCCATCAGCCTCTACGTCGAGCGCCGCGATCTGCGCTTCGAGGAGATCCACGTCGACGCCGCCACCCGGATCGCCCGCCAGGCCGCCGACGCCGGCATCGGCCTGGTTCACGTGTCGGGTCTGGGCACCGAGGTCGATTCCGATTCCGCCTACGTGCGCGCCCGGGCCGCCGGCGAACGCGCCGTGCGCCAGACCCATCCCGACGCGGTGGTGGTGCGGCCCAGCGTGCTGTTCGACCCGAATGACGCCTTCTCGAGCAGCCTGAGGATGCTCGCCCGGCTGCCGGTGGTGCCGCTGTTCGGTCACGGCGAAACGCGACTGCAGCCGGTGCACGTCGGTGATGTCGCCGAGGCCGTGGCGCACCTTCTGGAACGCGGCATCGCCAACGCCACCTACGAACTGGGCGGACCCGGCGCTCACCGCTATCGCGACCTGGTCGAAGCCGCACTGACCGCCGCCGGTCGGCACCCGCCGCTGGTGCCGGTGCCCTTCCCGCTATGGCGCGGCCTGAGTGCCGTGCTCACGGCGCTGCCCAGCCCACCGCTGACCCGCGATCAGGTGATCCTGCTGGAGAAGGACAACGTCGTCGGCGACGGCGCGAACACCTTCGCGACACTGGGGATCGAGCCCCGCGATCTCGTCAGGAACGGGCTTGGTGGCCAGCATTGACCCGGGACCGGCCGCGCCTATCGAGCGAGGACGAAAGCATCGCCTTAATTGAGAATGGTTATCAGTGGTGATAACCTCTCCCGATCGCAACGGGAGACCACGCCATGGCCGCACAGCAAAGCTACCGAATCTTCGATATCACCCTTTCGCGGCGCACCCCGGTCAGCCCCTCGCTGGTCAGGTTCACCTTCACCGGGCCGGAGGTCGGCCGGATGGCCACCCATGCCCCGGATCAGCGCATCAAGCTGTTCTTCCCCACCGAGGGTCCCGACAGCGAAGACGGAGGCCTCGACGCGCTGTTCGAGATCGCCAAGCGGCACGAACACGACTGGTATGGTGCCTACCGCGCCCTGCCCGATGCCCGGCGTCCACCGATGCGGACCTACACCATCCGCGAACTGCGCCCGGCCAGCGCCGAGGTCGACGTCGAATTCGTGCTCCACGGCGACAACGGCCCCGCCTCGCGCTGGGCCATGCAGGCCCGCCCCGGCGACCGCCTGGCGATGACTGCCCCGGCGGCCGGCAACGACGCCGCCGCAGTGGGTTTCGAATGGAAACCGCCGCAGAGCGTGCGCCGGGTTCTCATCGTCGCCGACGAAACCGCCCTGCCGGCTGCCGCCGGCATCCTTGAAGCGCTTGCCGCGCGTGCCGACCGCCCGCGGGTGGACGCACTGGTCGAGGTGCCCAAGGGCAGCGATGAGCAGGCGTTGGCGCCGGTTGCCCGGGTACGCTGGCTGCCGCGCGATGCCGACCCCGGCTGCGCCCACGGCGAGCGGCTGCTGGGCGCGGTGCGCGAACTCGATCTTGCTCGGGAGATCGCCACCCTGGGCGGCCAGCCCGCCGGTACCGACGGCGACGAAGAGACGCGGGGCGAAGGCCTGTTCTGGGAAGCCGCGACCGTCGACGACAGCGCCCCCTTCTACGCCTGGATTGCCGCGGAAACCAAGGTGGCGCGAAGCGTTCGTCGCTATCTGGTCAACGAATGCGGGCTGCCCAAGCGCTACATCACCAGCATGGGCTACTGGTGCAAGGGCAAGGTACTGGGGTAAAACGCTGCTGCCCCTGCTCCCGGCACGGATGACGGCGCTCTTCGCGGTGTGGCGCCCTCAGGCAATGACGTTGCGCAGCTCCCGACCGGCGGCCAGACGATTGATGTTGTCGGCGATCGCGTCCTTGCGGCGTTCGATGGTGCCCTGGGTCCAGCCCGACATGTGGGGGGTCATGATCAGGTTGTCCAGTTCGTGGAAAGGCTGTTCGGCCGGCAAGGGGTGTGGTTCGTCGGCATTTGGATAGCGATACCAGGTGTCAATCACCGCCCCGGCGATGCGTTTCCGGCTCAAGGCACGATACAGCGCCTCGGCATCGATAACCCCGCCTCGCCCGACGTTGATCACCCGGGCATGCGCCGGCAGGGCATCGAATGCGGCATCAGCGACCAGGCCCTGGGTAGCGGGTGTCTGGGGGAGTGCCACGACCAGATCGTCGATACCGCGATAGAAGTCCGTCAGCGCCTCCAGCGAGTAGGCAGCATCCACCAGCGGGTCGTTCACCGGGCTACGGTTGGCCGCATGGACCGTCACGCCCAGCGGTCTGACGACCCGGGCGATGGCCCGACCGATATGGCCAAAGCCAAGGATGCCGAGCGTCCGGCCGGCCAGCTCACCGTGAAACCGGTTGCCCGACTGAAAGGTCCAGTCACCTCGACGCAATTGGTGATCGGCCTGGAAATAGGGAATCTGCGACGTCAGCAACGCGCCCAGGACGTACTCCGCGATCGGTACGTCGTGGCCGTAGCAATTGCACAGCGTGGCCGTCTCGGGTAGCAGTGATCGATCCACGGCATCGATGCCCGCGCCAGCCACCTGGAACAGCCTCGCCCCCGAAGGCTGCGGCTGGTCGCTGGAGAGTTGCGTCGCGACGATCACGTCGGCGTGGGAATAGGCATGCCGGTCACGCTCATCGACCAGATCGTCAGGCAGACAGACCAACTCGGCGTCGATGTCGAGTCGAGCGCTCAGCCCGTCGTGGAAGGTGGCAGCATTCTTGCCGTGAAAGACGATCCGCATGGTGGCTCCTTATGGCATGAAGGGCTCGATACTGGCGTCGAGCAGGGAAGGGTCGAGCTCCATCTCTAGAGACGGGAACATGCTCGCGGCGAAATCCATCAGCTCGTCCGACGCCCGACAGGCGCCCTCGAGATCCCGGGCGAGAATGGCCCGCAGCACCTCCTGATGCAGCGCGATGTTGCGATGGATCAGCTCATCGGTCCCGCAGTAAGTGAGAAACAGAAACCCCAGCCGGCGATAGATCGTATGCAACGGTCGCAGGGTCCTGACCAAGAAGGGCTCGGCCGCCGCCGCGAGGATCAGGTCATCCATGCGATGGTCGAGCTCGTTGAAGCTCCTGATGTCGTCCGCCGTCAGCGCCGTGTCACGTGACGCGTTCAACGCCTCGAGCGACTCGTAGAGACGACGCATCTGGCTGACGTGCAAATGCGATGCGTTGTTTATGGTACGCCGAATGGCAAAGCGCTCCATGTCCCGGCGCAGGTCCAGCAATTCGCGCTCCCTGGCGAGATCGATGGGCGCCACCTTCAGCCCACGCCCGGCCCGTACCTCGACCAGGGTGTCGTCCGACAGCTTGCGGATGGCCTCGACGATCGGCGTCCGCCCCAGCCCCACGCGCTCCTGCACGGCCTGGAGAGTGAGGTACTCCCCCGGCTTGAGTTCCATGTGGGTCAACAGGGACTCGATTCGCTCATAGGCCAGCTCGCCCCGGGATAGCCCCTTGACCACCGTCGAGGCGCCCTTGTCTTGGGATGGTGAATTCATCGTCATGCCTCTCACTGTGACTCCCCCAAGATATTTTGCGAATTAAACCTTAGTTTCATGGAATTATAAGAAATTGCGCGATATTTTTCTTGTCGAGACAGAACAAGACGGCGAAACCGCCACGCTCACGACGAGGACGCCCCATGAAGACACTCACCCGAAGAGACCTGATGAAGTCCACCGGGTCCGGGCTGCTGGCCGCTGGCCTGCTTCCCGGTGCCGCACGCGCCGCGACCGGACAGGCGGAATACCGCCTTCGCGCCCAGACCAACAAGAGCGAGACCTCGACCCAGGGCCGCATGTACGGCCGTCTGGTGGAGCTTTGCCGGACCCTGTCCGGCGGGCGCCTGCAGATCGACCTCCACTACTCGAACGCCATCGTCGAAGGCGTACAGACGTTCGATGCCGCCTCCTCCGGCGTACTCGACATCGACATGACCGGCGCCAGCTACCTCACCGGCAAAGACCCGGCCTTCCAGTTCATCGGCGACGTCATGGGCGGCTACGAGGATCCCATCCAGTTCCACGCCTGGCTGGACACCCCCCAGGCTCGGGAGATCGTCGATCCGCTCTACGCACGCTACGGGATGTACTGCGTGGGCCTGCTCTGCCCGCCACTGGAGTCACTGAGCTCCACCGTGCCGATTCCCGGCATCGAAGCGCTGAAGGGCTGGAAGTTCCGCTCCCCGCCGGGGATGGAAAGCGAGATCTTCGCCAGCCTTGGAGCCGCCCCGGTGGTCATGCCGTTCGGTGAAGTCTTCACCGCCATGGAGACCGGGGTCGTGAGCGGCGCGGACGCCGGTACCCTGGCCCTCAACCGCTCGCTCGGCCTTTACGAGATCTGCAAGTACGCCACCTATCCGGGCTTTCATTCGATGCCCGCAGACCACCTGGCGATCAATCTCGAGGTCTGGAATCGACTGCCCGAAGAACTGCAATTCGTGATCCGTACCGCGCAACGGGCCATCGCCTTCGACCTGATCAAGAGCGTCACGGTCGCCGACCGTCAGGTCGTATCGGACCTCGGCGACGAGGTGACATTCAGCGACTGGTCCGATGAAGACAGGAAGGCATTCCGTCAGGCAGCACTGGATATCTGGAAGGACTGGGCAACACGCAGCCCGGCGGCCGATGCCATGGTGACCAGCCATCTCGCCTTCATGAAGAAGCTCGGCTTGCTCGCCTGAATGCGCTTCCCGGATCCCACCGTTGGAGTCTCTTATGTCGAACGATACGTCACGCCATCGCGATGACGACCGTTTCAGTTGGGACAGCCTTCCCGCCTGGCTGTTCATGGTCGTCATCGGGGCAACCACGTACGAGGTCGTGGCTCGCTACTTCTTTCACAGCCCGACGATCTGGGCCAACGAACTCTCGCTCTACGTCTGCGCCATCGCCTACATCTACGCGGGCGTCTATGTCATGCGTCGCGATGCCCACCTGCGCATCTCGATCCTCTATGACCTGGCACCTCCCCGTCTCAAGCGCTGCCTCGACATCATCCAGTGCCTGTTCATCGTGGGCTTCAGTCTCGCCATCGGCGTCTTCGGGGCGCCCGAGGCCTGGCAGGCCTTCATACACACCGAACGCTTCGGCACCGCCTGGAACGCACCGATTCCCATGACGATCAAGCCGCTGCTGGTGCTGTGCGGCCTTGCCATGGCGGCTCTGGCGATCGCGAATCTGCGGCGTCGCCTGCGTGACAGCAACCAGGAGGAACGGTCATGACGATAGCGGTCTTTTCGGCGGTCCTGCTGGCCGCGCTCTTCGCGGCCATGGCCATCGGCGTCCCCCTGGGGTTCGCCGCCGGCGGCGTCGCCGCGCTGTTGGCCGTGGTCCACTTCGGCACCGATGTCCTGCCGTTGGCCATGGAGAAGGTCTACGGGATGGCGGTCAACTACTCCTTCGCCGCCGTCCCGCTTTTCATCCTGATGTCG
This sequence comes from Modicisalibacter coralii, assembly GCF_004117855.1. Taxonomy (GTDB): domain Bacteria; phylum Pseudomonadota; class Gammaproteobacteria; order Pseudomonadales; family Halomonadaceae; genus Modicisalibacter; species Modicisalibacter coralii. Next base: position 24,840 of record NZ_QWBW01000040.1, on the reverse strand, counting down.
TCGCTGCTGGAACGCTCGTCGATCGCTCAGGATCTCTACGATGCCCTGCAGCAGATGGTCGGCTCCGTGCGCGGCGGCGTCGCCCTGGTCACGCTGATCATCGCCGTCGTCCTCGCCGCGATGAGCGGCATCATCGGCGGCGAGATCGTGATGCTCGGGCTGGTGGCGCTACCACAGATGCTGCGCCTGAACTACGACCGCAACATGGCCATCGGCGTCATCGTGGCCGGCGGTTCACTGGGCACGATGATCCCGCCGAGCATCGTCATGATCATTTTCGGTCTGGTGGGCGGGGTCAGCATTCAGAAGCTGTTCGCCGCGACGGTCGTTCCCGGGCTGATCCTGGCGCTGAGCTATATCGCCTATGTGGTCATCCGCTGCTGGCTGAACCCGTCCCTGGCGCCGGTCAAGGCCGCGGAGCCGGACAAGCCGGCCATGTCACCGGGCCGCCTCTTCAACAGCCTCGTTCCACCGCTGTTGCTGATCACCCTGATCCTGGGCTGCATCTATGGCGGCGTGACCTCGATCACCGAAGCAGCCTGCATGGGGGTCGTCGGGACCCTGGTATTCATCGTGCTTCGCGGTGAATTGTCGCTGTCGCTGCTGCATCAGAGCCTGACCCAGACGTTGCGCTCGGTGGGTGTACTGCTGTGGGTGACGTTCGGTGTGGCGGTGCTGATCAGCGTCTACAACCTGGCCGACGGTCGCGAATTCGTCAATTCGCTGCTCCTCGACGCTGGGCTGTCGCCGATGATGACGATCGTCTTGATGCTGGCGATCTTCCTCGTCCTGGGCTGCTTCATGGACTGGATCGGTATCGTCTTGCTGACCATTCCGATCTTCATTCCCATCGTCAATGAACTCGGCTACAGCCCGGTCTGGTTCGGCGTGCTGTTCTGCATCGCCATGCAGATCGCCTTCCTCTCGCCGCCCTTCGGCTCCGCCGCCTTCTACCTGATGAGTGTGGCCCCCAAGGGTATCGGCCTGATGGATATATACAAATCCGTGGGACCCTTCATGGCCATTCAACTGGCCGTGCTGCTGCTGGTCCTGTTCCTCCCCGACCTGGCGCTTTGGCTGCCCGGCCTGAATTGATACCTGGAGATGCCGGTGAAAATAACCGCGATAGAAACGCTCATTGCCCGAGAGTTCGAAAACGTGCTCTGGGTGCGGATCCATACTGACGAAGGGCCCATCGGGCTCGGCGAGACCTTTTATGGGGCGGGCAGCGTCGCGGCCCATATCCATGACACCCTGTCGCCGCGCCTGCTGGGTCGCAACCCGCTGGATATCGAGGCGCTGCACCGTGACATGACGGCCCTGCCACTCGCCCACGCCTCGACCGGTGCCGAATCGCGCGCGGTGTCGGCTATCGACATCGCGCTGTGGGACCTGCTGGGCAAGGTCTGCAACCAGCCGGTGCACCAGATGCTGGGCGGGCTGTGTCGGCCCAAGCTGAGGATCTACAACACCTGTGCCGGCTACGGCTATGTGCGCAATCGTGACATCCGCCCGGTCAACAACTGGAATCTCGGCGCCCAGGAGGGGCCCTTCGAGGATCTCGATGCATTCATGACCGACGCCGGCGCCCTGGCCGAGAACCTGCTGGAAAACGGCATCTCGGCGATGAAGATCTGGCCTTTCGATCCCATTGCGCGCGAAACCGGCGGCCTGGATATCAGCGCGGCACAGATGAAGCGCGCGCTCACCCCCTTCGAGCAGATACGCCAGCGTGTCGGCGACGCCATGGACATCATGGTGGAGTTCCATTCCCAGTGGAATCTGACCAGCGCCAAGCGCATCGCCAACGCCCTGGAACCCTACGATCCGTACTGGTTCGAGGACCCGATCAAGATGACCTCGACGGCGGCCCTGGGCGAGTACGCGCGCTCGACCCGCGTGCCGGTCTGCGGCAGCGAAACGCTCGGCTCGCGCTGGCCCTACAAGGAAATGCTCGACCAGGATGCCCTCGGCGTGGTGATGGTCGACCTGTGCTGGACGGGCGGGCTCACCGAAGGTCGCAAGATCGCCTCGCTGGCCGAGACCTACCACAAGCCGTTCGCCCCTCACGACTGCATCGGGCCGGTCGGCTTCGCCGCCGCGATACACATGTCGTTCAGCCAGCCCAACACCCTGATCCAGGAGTCGGTGCGCGCCTTCTACCGGGGTTGGTACCGGGAACTGGTGACACGCGTGCCGACCATCGAGGACGGTTACGTCTATCCCATGGAAGGCCCGGGGCTCGGCGTGGAGCTGTTGCCCGAGGTCTTCGAGCGTTCTGACCTGAGCGTACGTCGCAGTGAGGAGGCAGCATGACAGCGTTGTTCGATTTGACGGGCAAGACCGCGCTGGTGACCGGTTCATCAGGCGGCCTAGGCTTGGCCATGGCCCGCGGCCTGGCCGAGGCCGGCGCCGAAGTGATCCTGCACGGCAGGAATCAGTCCAAGCTGGACAAGGCCGTCGGCGAGCTGCGCGACGCCGGCCTGGCGGCCGACTCGGTCTCGTTCGACCTCACCTCGGAAGCCTCGATCGAATCGGCCTTCGCCGCCTTCGACGAGGCACAGCGCCACATCGACATCCTGGTCAACAATGCCGGAATGCAGTTCCGCCAACCGATGACCGAGCTGGCCTTGGAAGACTGGCAACAGGTCATCGATACCAACCTGACCAGTGCCTTTCTGATGGGCAAGCAGGCTGCACGCCGGATGATCGCCCGCGGCGACGGCGGCAAGATCGTCAATATCGGCTCGTTGACCAGTCAGGTGGCGCGGGCCACCGTCGCGCCCTATACCGCCGCCAAGGGCGGGATTCGCCTGCTGACCTGTTCGATGGCGGCCGAATGGGCGCCCCACGGCATCCAGGCCAACGCCATCGGCCCCGGCTACATGCTTACCGAGATGACCCAGCCGCTGGCCGACGATCCCGAGTTCGACGGCTGGGTCCGCAAGCGCTCGCCTGCCGGACGCTGGGGCACGCCCGAGGACCTGGTCGGCACCGTGGTCTACCTGGCGTCACCGGCCTCGAGTTACGTCAATGGCCAGATCGTCTATGTCGACGGCGGCATGCTGGCCGTGCTGTGAACACCGGAGGGAAGACGGTATGAACATGACACACGCGGTGGTCGCCCATGGCCCCCATGATCTGCGCATCGACGAACTGGCGTGCGAGGCACCGGGGCCAGGCGAGGTCCTCGTCAGGGTCGCGGCGGGCGGTATCTGCGGCTCGGACCTGCATTACTATCACGACGGCGGCTTCGGCGACGTTCGCCTCAGAGAGCCGCTGACGCTGGGCCACGAGGCCGCCGGCTTCATCGCCGCGGTAGGCGAGGGCGTCGATGCCTCGCTGCAGGGGCGGCTGGTGGCCATCAACCCCAGCCGTCCCTGCCAGCAGTGTCGGTACTGCCTGCGAGGCTGGCAGAACCACTGCACCGACATGGTCTTCAACGGCTCGGCGATGCGCTTTCCCCACGCCCAGGGGATCTTCCGCCAGCAATTGACCGTACCCCTGGCGCAGTGTGTCTTTCCCGCCGCGGGCGTCACTGCCGGCGAGGCGGCCCTGGCGGAACCCTTCGCGGTGGCCCTGCACGCGGTGCGCCAGGCCGGGGATGTCTTCGGCAAGCGCGTGCTGGTGACCGGCGCAGGGCCGATCGGCGCACTGACCGTGGCCGCGGCGCGAATGGCCGGCGCGGTCAGCGTCACTGTCACCGACGTGGCGGACTTCCCGCTGGAGAAGGCCCGTCTGATGGGGGCCGACGAGACGATCAACGTCACGCAGGGCGATGCTCTGGAGCAAGCCGTCGCCGAGCATGGCGGGTTCGACATCGCCTTCGAAGCCTCGGGGGTGCCGGCCGCCCAACTCCAGGCGCTGCGTGCGTTGGCGCCCCGCGGCACCCTGATCACCATCGGCCTGGGCCAGGAGGCGACACTGCCGATGGCGCTGGTCTGTGCCCGTGAACTCACCGTTCGCGGTACTTTCCGCTTCCATGAGGAGTTCGCGCTGGCGGTGAGCAAGATCCCCGAACAGCGCGAGGCGCTCGGCCATGTCCTGACCACCACGCTCGGCTATACCCGGGCGGACGAGGCATTCGACCTCGCATCGGATCGCAACCGCGCGCTCAAGGTACAGTTGAGCTTCGACTGAACGCCACGCCACACGCCAGGAGCCAGACGGCTCTTGGCGTGACGTCATAAGCCTTCCACGCCGAAACCCTGAACGGCCCCTTGGCTCCCGCCACGTGCTGCGACACGATGATACCTGTTCAGTCATGTCACCAGGATCGCCGTACCCATTCAGCCGTTTCCACCGTGCAACCCGACATCAAGGTGAGCCAGGGAAACCACTGCCGCCGGTGCACATCGACGACGGCGCGGAAGACTTCGCGATGCTGGGAGTCGGGCCTCATGACGGGAAGCAGGCCCTATCGAGAAGCGCATAGCCTTGCCGGTTACTCGTAATGCTGTTTCAAGGCTTTCAGTGACACCAGCAGAACCGGAATATCATCCCGAACGATGCTCCATACCGTGTCGTCGTCGATACCCAGATAGGCATGGATGAGCCGGTTGCGTGTCGCGATGATCATGCGCCAGGGAATCTCGGTGTGCATAGCGCGTACCTCGTCCGGAATTCGCGTCGCCGCCTCACCGATCAACTCGAGATTGCGCAATGTCGCATCGTAGGTGAGCGCGTCAGCGACGAACGAGACTTGATCGAGTCCCTCCGTGTAGATGGACACCTTCTCGGCGAAGCCGATCATGTCATCCAAATAGAAACGCCATTCGCGCCTGGGGCGAGCGTCAGACATGCAAGGCCTCACGCTCGATGAAGGGTCTGAGTTCGGCACGCAGCGCCTTGTCGGTAACGAGATCGACACGCCGCCCCAGCAGATCCTCCAGATAGAACTGCACACCGAAGTAACGCGACGACGTCGCCGGGCCATCGAACGTCACCAGGATATCGACATCGCTCCCGGATCCCGCCTGATCGCGGGCCAGCGAACCGAATAGCGCCAGATCCCTGACACTGTAATCCGCTCTCAGGGTCGGCATGTGGTCCTGCAACACTCGTAACGTCTCGGCTCGGTTCATCGTCGCCACCTCCGCTCGAGTCACGATAGCACGCTTTGGCACCTTGGCTCCCGACGCTCGCTGGAGCACCATTATCCAGCCACCAGGATCGTCATACCCGGCCACTCGCCCGCCTCGCTACAGTCCGGCATCATGGCGATCCACGGCAAGCGCCTGGAGGCGCTGCGCGACCTGACCCGGCAGCCCATCTCGGGCACCCGCCCCGCCAGACCCAAGGAGCCAAGCCGATGAGCACTGACACCGCCCTGGACTACTATCAGCCGCCGGAAGTCGAGGCGCTCGGCCTGATCCGCCTGCGGGCCACCACCGCCGGCCTCACCGAAATCGCCTTCGTCATGGACGCCGACGCGCCGGCGCGTCCCAACCCGATCACCGAGCGCGCCCGCGACCAGCTCGCCGGCTACTTCGACGGCACTCGTCGGACCTTCGACCTGCCGCTGGCACCCGAGGGCACCGACTTCCAGCGCCGCGTCTGGGAGGCGCTCGCGACGATCCCCTACGGCGAGACGCGCTGCTACGCCGAAATCGCCGAACAGCTGCGCTGCAAGGGCGGCCAGCGCGCGGTGGGCGCGGCCAACGGCAGGAATCCGCTGGCCATCGTGGTGCCCTGCCACCGGGTGATCGGCAGCGATGGCCGGCTCACCGGCTATGCCGGTGGCATCGGCCGCAAGCAATGGCTGCTGGCTCATGAGGCCGGCGAAATTCCCTTCGCGCTGAGCTAGCGCCACGACCGCGAGTGCCTCAATCGCCTCGCGTGGCCTGTGTGGTCGCGTACCACTCCGCGTAGGGCGTGTTCGCCGCCTTGTAGCGGGTGTAATCCGTCGCGCCGTCCTGCCACCACACCGGCCCGCGCTCGCCCAGCGCCCGCTTGGCGGCGTCGACCTCGTCGCGAGCCTCGCGCTCCGCCTGCGGATCCCGCGCCCGCTTCGCCTGGGCCACGGCGCGCCGGGCCCGCATCAGTTGCTGCACCCAGTGCTGGCGCTGCGGCTCGGGCAGCTCGGGGTTCGTGCATCGCCACAGGCGGCCACGGACCACGATGTAGCGGCCGTCCGGCGTGGTCAGCGGTGTCGATGAGTTCATGATGCAGTTGTCTCCAACCCGTCAAGAAAGCCAGTCGAGGCAAGGCATGGGTAGACGATGCCCATCAGGAAAGACTGGCATGTCTTCTCACCGCGTGCCCACCACGGATGTTCATCCACGGCCTCTGCCCGCTTCATGCCCCCGGCATTTTGCGGCACCATTGAGGCCCCGTCTCATCGCCGTGAAGGATTCGCCATGCCCCTCCGTCTCGCCCAGGGAACCGAGCTCAGCCCCGGCTTCATGGTGATCCACGGCAATCGCCTGGAGGCGCTGCGCGACCTGGCGGTGGAGTGGCTGCGCAATCACCCGCTGGGGCCGCTCGAGGACGAGGTGATCCTGGTGCAGAGCAATGGCATCAGCCAGTGGCTGAAGCTGGCGTTGGCCGCCGACCCGCCCGCCGGCGCCGGCATCGCCGCGGCGATGGACGTCACCCTGCCGGCCCGCTATCTGTGGCAGGCCTACCGCGCCGTGCTGGGGGCCGAGGCCGTACCGCCGGCCTCGCCCCTGGACAAGCCGCGCCTGATCTGGCGATTGATGCGTCTGATCCCAGAGCTGACGGACGATGAGACCTTCGCCCCGCTGGCTCGCTTTTTGGCCGACGACGATGACCTGCGCAAGCGCCACCAGCTCGCCGAGCGCCTGGCCGACCTGTTCGACCAGTACCAGGTCTACCGCGCCGACTGGCTCACCGCCTGGGCGGCGGGCCGCGACGAGCTGATCGACGCCCGCGGCCAGGCCCGGCCGCTGGCCGAGGACCAATGCTGGCAGCCGGCGCTGTGGCGGTGGCTGCGCGACGACATCGGCGAGCAAGGCCTGGCCACCAGCCGCGCCTGGGTGCATACCCGCTTTCTCGAGGCCTGCCGCGAACTCACTCCCGACACGAGACCAACTGGACTGCCGCGCCGGGTGGTGGTGTTCGGTATCTCCTCGCTGCCCCGCCAGACGCTGGAAGCCCTGGCGGCGGTGTCGAGGGTCACCCAGGTGCTGCTCTGCGTGCACAACCCCTGCCGCCACTACTGGGCGGACATCATCGAGCACAAGGACCTGCTGCGCGCTGCCCGCCGGCGCCAGCGCCACCGCCCCGGCATGCCGCTGGAACTCGACGACACCCAGCTGCACCTTCACGCCCAGCCGCTGCTGGCCGCCTGGGGCAAGCAGGGCCGCGACTACCTGCGCCTGCTCGACGAGTTCGACGACCAGGACGCCTACCGGGCGCTGTTCGACGCCGAGGCGCTGCGCATCGACCTCTTCGACTCCCCCGCCGACGTCGAGGCCCCGGGGCTGCTGCAGCAACTACAGGACGACATCCTCGAACTGCGCCCGCCCCAGGAAACCCGCGAGGCCTGGCCAACCGTGGACCCGGCCCAGGATCACAGCCTGCGCTTCCACGTCGCCCACAGCGCCCTGCGCGAGGTCGAGATCCTCCACGACCAGCTGCTGGCCGCCTTCGACGACGACCCCACGCTGCGCCCGCGCGACGTGCTGGTGATGGTGCCGGACATCGACACCTACGCCGCCGCCGTGCAGGCGGTGTTCGGCCGGTTGGCGCCGGACGACCCGCGCCATATTCCCTTCACGCTCTCCGACCAGACCAGCCGCCACCGCCAGCCGCTGCTGGTGGCGCTGGAGGCGCTGCTGCACCTGCCGGAATCGCGGCTCACGGTGAGCGACCTCTTGGACCTTCTGGAGGTGCCCGCCCTGCGCGGGCGCTTCGGGCTGGACGCCGACGACCTGCCGGTGCTGCGCCGCTGGATCGAGGGCGCCGGCATCCGCTGGGGGCTCGACGCCGAGCAGCGCGCCCGGCTCGACCTGCCCGGCGGGCTTACCGCCAACACCTGGGCCTTCGGCCTGCGCCGGCTGCTATTGGGTTATGCCGTCGGCGACACATCAGACGGCCCCTGGCACGATATCGAGCCGTTTGGTGACATCGGCGGCCTGGAGGCCGCGCTTGCCGGCCCGCTGATGGACCTGCTCGATGCCCTCGAAGCCCAGTGGCGCGCGCTTAGCGAGCCCGCTGACGTTCCCACCTGGTGCCGCCGCCTGCGCGACCTGCTGAGTGAGTGCTTCGCCGCCGAGGACGAGGCCGACCTGGCCACCCTCAACCGCCTGGGCGAGCTGCTGGAAGACTGGCAGGAGACCACCGAGGACGCCGGCCTCACCGAAGCACTGCCGCTCTCGGTGGTGCGCGAACACTGGCTCGGCCAGCTCGACGAGGCCAATCTTTCGCAGCGCTTCCTGGCCGGTGCAGTGAACGTCGCCACCCTGATGCCGATGCGCGCCATCCCCTTCCGTCACGTCTGCCTCTTGGGCATGAACGACGGCGACTACCCACGCGTACAGCGCCCGCTGGACATCGACCTGATGGGCCAGGACTACCGCCCCGGCGACCGCTCGCGCCGCGAGGACGACCGCTACCTGTTCCTCGAGGCGCTGCTCTCGGCCCGCGACAGCCTGATGATCAGTTGGGTCGGCCGCAGCATCCACGACAACGAGCCGCGCCCGCCCTCGGTGCTGCTCGGCCAGCTTCGCGACCACCTCGCCGCCGGCTGGACGCTCGCTGGCCACAGCGACGAAGACACCGCCGGCCCGGCGCTGGTCGACGCCCTGACCACCGAGCACCCGCTGCAGCCGTTCAGCCGACACTACTTTACCGGCGAGCGAGGCCTGTATACCTATGCTCATGAATGGCGAGCGATCCATGCCGGCCATTCATCTCCCGAAGCCGCCGTCGACGGCGAGCTACCACCGATGGAGATCGACACGGCGCTGCCACTGGCGCGTCTCAGTGGCTTCCTCAAGGACCCGGTGAAGGCCTTCTTCACCTCCCGCCTCGGCGTCTACCTGGAGCGCGAGGCGCTGGAAAGCCCCGACCACGAGCCCTTTGCCCTGGACGGCCTGGACCACTGGCAACTCCAGCAGGCGCTGATCGAAGCCGGGCGTCGCGCCGTGGACGCAGCCGAGCCGCCGACGCCCGCCATCCACGACACCCTGGAGCGCCTCACGCGCGAGGGTCGGCTGGCCATGGGCGGCTTCGCCGAGCTGATGCGCGAGCAACTGGTCGAGCCGCTGGACAAGGTACTTGGCGACTACGCCGACCAGCTCGAAGCCTGGCCCCACGCCTGGGAGACGCCGGCTGCCGTATCGCTGGAACTGGCCACCAACGAAGGCACGCTGGCCGTGGAGGACTGGCTGGACGGCCTGCGCGAAAACGAAGACGGCGAGCGCTGCCGGCTGGTGCTGATGACCAGCAGCCTGGTCAACAAGGGCAAATACAATTGGAAGCACTGGCTGGCCCCCTGGGTCGCGCATCTTGCCGGCCAGCTTGCCCTAGGTCCCATGACCACGGTGCTGCTCTCCCGCGCCGGCGGCGGCACCCTGGCGCCGCTGGACCCCGACACCGCCCGCAAGCATTTAGAGGCCATCGCCCGCGCCTGGCGCGCCGGCATGACCGCACCTCTGCCGCTAGCCCGGGACACCGCCTTCGCCTGGCACGAGAAGGGCGGCGACGAGAGCGCCCTGGCCCGGGTCTTCGGTGATGAAGGCTCTTCACAGACAGACAAGGCAGAAGAAGCCGACCTCAAGGCCTGGAAGGCCGCCGTTCAAGTGTTCGAGGGCAACGACTACACGCCCGGCGAACGCGACCGCGATCCGTATCTGGCCCGCCAATGGCGCGACTTTGAGCGCCTGGTACGCCACCGGGCCGCCGGGCGGCACTTCACCGAGCTGACCAATGCGCTCTACGCCCCGCTGCATGATGTTGTGAAGAATCGTGCCGTGAAGGCCAAGAGCGGCGGCGATAAAAAGAACGACAAGAACGACGGCAAGGGCCAGGGAGGCAAGAAATGAGCGATGTCGCCACCCAGGCCGCCGAGACGCCACGCCTCGACCCGGTTGCCCTGCTGCTCACCGGCAGCCGGCTGATCGAGGCCAGCGCCGGGACCGGCAAGACCTTCACCATCGCCCTGCTCTACCTGCGCCTGGTGCTTGGTCCACGCGACGAAGCGGACGCAGCCAGCTTCCCGCGGCCGCTGACACCACCGGAGATCCTGGTGGTCACCTTCACCAACGCCGCCACCCAGGAGCTGCGCGATCGCATCCGCGCCCGGCTGGTGGAAGCCGCAGACGCCTTCCAACCAATCGACGAAGACGGGGCGCCGGGGGCAGGTCAAAGCGGAGGTCATTCGACAGGGATGTCGAATGTAGCGTCCAGGGAAGGATTCACAGCGCCTCCGCGAGGACCTGCCACCGACATAGCGCCGCAAGAGACAGGCGACCTCTTCGCCGAACCAACGGTGGATAACTCGCGACCTGAAGAAGATGCGCCTCCCAGCGGCGATCCGCCGGGCGGCGACCCGCTGATCGCCCTGCGCGATAGCTATCCGCGCGAGAGCTGGCCGAGCTGCGCCCGCCGCCTCCGGCTGGCCGCCGAGTGGATGGACGAGGCCGCGGTCTCCACCATTCACGCCTGGTGCCACCGCATGCTGCGCGAGCACGCCTTCGACAGCGGCAGCCTGTTCGCCCTGGAGATGTCGCTGGACCAGTCGGAGATGGACCTGGAGATCGCCCGGGACTACTGGCGCAGCTTCTACTACGACCTCGACCCCGAGGCGCTGCAGATCGTTGCCCGCTACTGGACCACGCCGGATACGCTGAACGACACCGCCGGCCGGCTGCGCACCCATGCCGCCGCCCTGCCCGCGGCGCCGCCGCCGGCCGAGGCGCTGGCCAACTACCGTGAGCAACGCGCCGCCGCGCTGGCCGAGCTCAAGGCGCCCTGGCCGGCCTGGCTGGACGAGCTGGAGGCACTGCTCGAGGAAGCCAACGGCCGCAAGGCCTTCGATGCCCGCAAGCTCAATGCCAAGAGCCGCGCCAACTGGATCGCCGCCCTGCGCGACTGGGCCAGCGACCCGGAGCTTGCCGAACCGACGCTGACCGACGCCGCCTGGAAACGCCTGACGCCGGAGGGCATCGCCGAGATCTGGAAGGAAGACCCGGTGCCCAACCTGCCGGCGCTGGAGGCCCTGGAAGCGCTGCCGGATAAGCTCGCCGAGCTGCCCGATCCCTTCGCCGACCTGCTCGCCCATGCCGTGCACTGGATGGCCGCGCGCCGCGAGACCGTGCAGCGCCGCCGCGCCGAACTCGGCCCCGACGACCTGCTGCACCGGCTGGATGCCGCCTTCGAGGGTGAGGCCGGCGAGACCCTGGCCGCACGCATCCGCGAGCAGTTCCCGGTGGCGCTGGTCGACGAGTTCCAGGACACCGACCCGGTGCAGTACCGGCTGTTCGACCGGGTTTATAAGATGGCGGCGAATCGAGGCGATAGCGCGGCGTCGGGCGCTGAAAATAGCGCGGTGCTGCTGATCGGCGACCCCAAGCAGGCGATCTACGCCTTCCGCGGCGCCGATATTCACACCTACCTCCAGGCCCGGCGCGACACCGCCGGTCGCCACGTCACGCTGGGCACCAACTTCCGCTCCGCCGCAACCATGGTCGCGGCGGTCAACCGCGTGTTCGAACATGCCGAGCAGAGCGAATCCGGCGCCTTCCTGTTCCGGCGCGGTGACGACAACCCCGTTCCCTTCTTCCCCGTGGATGCCAATGGCAGAAAGGATGCCCTGGTTCGTCACGGCGCGCCCCAACCGGCGCTGACGCTCTGGCACCTGGCCAGCGACGAAACGCTGGCCAAGGGCACCTACCTCAAGGAACTGGCCGGGCGCTGCGCCAGCGAGATGGCGAGTCTCCTGCGCGAGGGCCAGGCCGGGCAGACGGGCTTTCTCGAAAACGGAGAACTCACGTCGCTGGTACCGTCGGACCTGGCGGTGCTGGTCAACAACGCCAGCGAGGCCCGCGCCATCCGAGCCGCCCTGCTGGCTCGCGGCATCCGCAGCGTCTACCTCTCCGACAAGGAAGGCGTGTTCGAGACCGAGGCCGCCGCCGAGCTGGAGGTGTGGCTGGCCGCCTGCGCCGCGCCGGACGACGAGCGCTGCCTGCGCGCCGCGCTGGCCACGCCCAGCCTGGGCCTGAGCCTCGCCGAACTCGACGCCCTGAACGGCGGCCCCCAGCAGGACGAGCTGGCCTGGGAGGCGCGGGTGATGCAGTTCCGCGACTACCACCGCCAGTGGCAGCGCCGTGGCGTGCTGCCCATGCTGCACCGGCTGCTGGCCGACTTCGCCGTGCCCGGCCGGCTGCTGGCGGTGCCCGAGGGTGAGCGACGGCTCACTGACCTGCTCCATCTGGGCGAGCTGTTGCAGGAAGCCAGCGCCGAGATCGACGGCGAACACGCCCTGCTGCGCTTTCTGGCCGAGTCCCGGGCGCACCCGCAGGCGCAGTCCGACACCCACCGCCTGCGCCTGGAGAGCGACGCCGACCTGGTGCAGGTAGTGACCATTCACAAGTCCAAGGGCCTGGAGTACCCGCTGGTGTTCCTGCCCTTCATCGCCGCCTTCCGCCCGGTAAAGGTCGGCGACCTGCCGCTGCGCTGGCACGACGACGACGGCCACCTGCGTCTGACGCTCTCCGCCGACGAGGCGACCCTCGCCCGCGCCGACCACGAGCGCCTGGGCGAAGACCTGCGCAAGCTCTACGTCGCCCTGACCCGCGCCCGCCACGCCACCTGGCTCGGCCTGGCGCCTCTGGAGGCCATGGAGCGCAGCGCCATCGGCCACCTGATTGCCGGCGGCGAGGCGCTGACGCCCGAATCCCTGCGCCCGACGCTCGAGGCCCTGGCGACCGACGACGACACCGGCAATCACGAGGCGATGGTCACGGTACGCGACGCCCCCGAGGCCGATGCCACGCCGGTCCAGCTCGCCAGCGACGACACACCGCTCGGTGAGGCCCGCGCGCCCACCCGGGCGATCCGCGAGCACTGGTGGATCGCCAGCTACTCGGCGCTGCGCACGGGCGCCACCCCGGATGACGAGAGCGAACCCGCCGCCGAGGCCGAGCCGTCGCCGGAGCCCACCACCGCCACTGAAGCCACCGCCCTGGAGGTGCTCGACGAGCCCTTCGATGCCGCCGCCACCACGGTGAGCGAGGGCTCGCTTCACCGCTTCCCTCGCGGGCCTTCGGCGGGCACCTTCCTGCACGGCCTGCTGGAATGGGCCGGCGAGGAAGGCTTCGCCCGAGTGGCCGAGGACGACGCGCTGCGCGCCGACACCCTGGCACGGCGCGCCAACCGTCGCGGCTGGGAGGGCCAGATCCCCGCCCTGGAACAGTGGCTGCCGGAACTGTTGAGCACGCCGCTGCCGATGCCCGGCGAAGGCTCGCCGCTGCGTCTCGACGCCCTGGATCGCGCCACCGACTACCGGATCGAGCTGGAGTTCTGGTTCGCCGCCCACCAGGTCAACACCCGCCGGCTGGACGCCCTCGTAAGCACTCACACACTCGGTGGGCGCTCTAGACCGGCGCTCGAACCCGACACCCTCAACGGCATGCTCAAGGGCTTCATCGACCTGGTGGTGGAACATGAGGGGCGCTTCCATGTGCTCGACTGGAAGTCCAACCACCTGGGCGCGGACGACGCCGCCTACACCGCGGCGGCGATGGCGGAGGCCGTGCTCGACAAGCGCTACGACGTGCAGTACTGCCTCTACCTGCTGGCCCTGCACCGGCTGCTCGAGGCGCGGCTGCCGGACTACGACATCGAGCGCCACCTGGGCGGGGCGCTCTACGTCTTCCTGCGCGGCACCCGCGCACCCTCCCGTGGCGTGCACGCCGAACGCCCGCCGAGCGAGCTGATCCTCGCGCTCGATGCCCTGTTCCGCGCCGAGGAGGCCGCCGCATGACCCCGGATACCCCCAACCACGCCACCGCCCCAGGACGGTCGCTGATTCAAGCGCCCGAAAACGCGCTGGCCGATCACGCGGCGCTGTTCGCCCTGCTCGACCGCTGGGTGGATCGCGGCTGGCTGCGCTCGCTGGACCGCGCCTTCGCCGCCTTCCTGCATCGCGAGGCGACGGCGGCCAACGGGGTAAGTGAGGCCTCGCCCCTGCTACTGCTCGCGGCGGCACTGGCCAGCCACCAGCTCGGCCGTGGTCATGTCTGCCTGGACCTGGCCCAGACGCTGGCCACGCCGGACCTGGCGCTCTCGCTGCCGCCGGAGGGCGACAGCCTGGAGGACCCGCCGCCACTACCCAGCCGGGTGATGGCCACGCTCGAACTGGACGCCTGGCGCTCCGCTCTCGACCAGCCCGAACTGGTCACCATTGGGCCCGGCAGCACCCCGCTGGTGCTCGACGACTCCACCGCGCGCCCCCGCCTCTACCTGCGCCGCTACTGGCAGTACGAGCGCGACATTCACGGGGCGCTGAATGCGCGTCTGGCCGCTGGCGGGAAAAGCCTCGCGCATGGTGGCAGCGAACTCGTTAGCGATGAATCCGCCACCCAGCCCACCGCTGTCGGGAATAAATTCCCTCCCACCAGCGAAGACTCGGGTAGCAGCAAGATGGCCGCAACGCGTGGTGGGAGCGAACTTGTTCGCGATGAATCCGCCACCCAGCACGCCGCTATCGGGAATAAATTCCCTCCCACCGGCGAAGACACGGGCAGCGGCAAGATGGCCGCAACGCGTGGTGGGAGCGAACTTGTTCGCGACGATCCCTCCCGACTGCGCCCGATCCTCGATGCCCTGTTCCCCGACCGGGGCGATGCCTCACAAGCGATCGACTGGCAGAAGGCCGCCTGCGCCCTGGCCGGCCGCTCGCGCTTCGCGGTGATCACCGGCGGCCCCGGCACCGGCAAGACCACCACCGTGGTACGCCTGCTCGCCCTGCTCCAGGCGCTGGCCCTCGGTGAAGAAACGGATGAAGGCGGACAAGCCCTGCGCATCCGCCTGGCCGCGCCCACCGGCAAGGCCGCCGCCCGGCTCAACGAGTCCATAGCCGGCCAGGTGGCCCGGCTCGACCTCGGCGGCCTGACCGGCGATCCCGAGCGGCTGCGCGATGTCATTCCAAAGGACGTCAGCACCCTGCACCGCTTATTGGGATCTCGACCGGACACCCGACGCTTCCGCCACGACCGCCACAATCCGCTGCCGCTGGACGTGCTGGTGGTGGACGAGGCCTCGATGGTGGACGTGGGCATGATGGCCGCGATGCTCGAGGCACTGCCGCCCCGGGCGCGACTGGTGCTGCTCGGCGACAAGGACCAGCTCGCCTCGGTGGAGGCCGGCTCGATACTCGGCGACCTGTGCGCCCGGGCCGAGGGCGGCCACTACACCCCGGCCACCGCCGACTGGCTGGCCCAGGCCACCGGCCAACCGCTGCCAAACGAGACGTTGGACACAGATGGCCAGCCACTCGACCAGGCCATCGCCATGCTGCGCGTCAGCCACCGCTTCACCGCCGACAGCGGCATCGGCCAGTTGGCCGCCGCGATCAACCAGGATGCCGAGCCCGTCGCCAAGCGCCGCGCTATCGGTGACGCGCTCAAACACGGCTTCGCGGATCTCTCGCACCTGAAGCTTTCCGACGACGACGAACGCGGCCTGGCCCGCCTAGCGGTGAGCGGCTGCCCCGAGCAGTTTCCCCGCAGCGGCCAGGGCCGCGAGCATAACGGCGAAACGCTGCCGCCCCCGGTGGGCTACCGCCACTTTCTGAGCGTAATGGCCGAGCGGCGTCCGGCGGACGATGCGGATCAGGAACAATTCGATGACTGGGCCCGCGCCGTGCTGGCGGCCCACGGCGACTTTCAGCTGCTGTGCGCGCTGCGCCGTGGCCCCTGGGGCGTGGAAGGCCTGAACGAGCGGGTGCGCCAGGCGCTGGAACGGGAAAAGCTGATCGACAGCCAGGACGGTCGTCAGCGCTGGTACCCAGGCCGCCCGGTGCTGGTGACCAAGAACGACTACGGCCTGGGGCTGATGAACGGCGATATCGGCATCACGCTGGACATGCCGCGCCCCGATGCAACTCCCGGCGATAACAACCGCCGCCTGCTGCGAGTGGCCTTCCCCGCCGGTGACGGCACCGAGCGCATCAAGTGGGTGCTGCCCAGCCGCCTGCAAGCGGTGGAGACGGTATTCGCGATGACGGTGCACAAGTCCCAGGGCTCGGAGTTCGCCCACGCCGCCCTGGTACTGCCCGACGCGCCGAACCCCATCCTCACCCGGGAGCTGGTCTACACCGGCATCACCCGCGCCCGCCACTGGCTGACGCTGGTGGAAACCGGCCGCGGCCAGTTGATGGACGCGGCGCAGAGACGGGTGATGCGGGTGAGTGGGTTGGGGAGTGATCTACAGTCAGAAGGGACTAAATGAAATGGCACTCGGTCTCAAAATGTGTCCGCAAAGCGCTTCGACTTCAAGCATCCGATTGAAATTAAGAGAGAACTGATGGTGCAGTACCATGAGGCTCCGTCATCAATGCATTGACGGTGTTGCACTCAGAAGCTGCATCCGCCGAGATTTGGTTCAGAGATTGGAACGAATCCCAACGCACGTTGAACGCTGGATATTGTAGAGTTATCAATTAAGGTCGCCATTTCGTGTGAACTCCCCAAATATAACGCAGAGCTTTGCGGCATTTTTGGAGCCGCAAAGCGGTGGAAAAATTGTCCGGCAACAGCGGCTTGTTATGTTTCATTTCTTCGGCACGTTCATTAGCATTTCGGTCAGGCGGCTGATCTCAGCTTCGTTGATGCAGCCGAAGACCTCCTGTAACCCACTCAGGGCTTGGATCAAGAAATGTGCGAATTCGTGAAGTCTTTGCGGAATGCTCCCTTCTGAAGGACCATCTCTTGCTGACAGTACATTGCCGGCTGCATCTTCCTCTGCATAGTCCACCAACGCCCTTGGCGTAGTGTGTGCAGCAGCGCTGACAATCCGGCACATACTGTCGTAAATGTGTTCGCATCCAATATCCGTAGCATATTTGTAGCTGTTGAATGCCTGGATTTTCTCTCCCTCTACCCTCGCTTTGAGGTCCGTCCTGTGCTTCTCGGAAATGCCCTCGTTTGCTGGCTTGAACAAATCCGTCGAGTGCTTTCTATCGGCGTTGATCAGCTTCAAACGATTGGCTTCATCCGACTTGAAGAACTCAGTCACAAACTTTTCGTTGGAACACACGTTTCCGAAAACAAAGTATGCATCTAAAAATGTTCTGAACAGACTATCCGCCTCGGTGCTCATGCCATGCTGCATCACAACGTATGCAGCTTCTGCAATTTCCAGAAGCCGAACTGCCAATATCAGGCTGATGACTTTCTGCTTATCTGCTACCGATTCCTGGCTGACAACCTCACGAGAAGATGCAAAGCAACGAAAGCTGCCGATTGTTTCAAGCAGCGCGTCAAAGCCGGCCTGATTGGAGGATGTGAGTTCAGCCGCCACAGCTTGGCCGACTGGTGAGAGGTAACCACTACCTATTATCTTCACCGCACTCTCCATGAAACATAACGCCAAAGCTCACCGGCGGCAATGGAGCGCAGCGGAATTGCCGTCCGGTGCAGCGCCTTGTTCGGCTTGATTTCCTCAGTCTTCATATGGGTCGCGCTTAGCTTCGCGTTCAGCCAGTCGCTCATATTGTTCAGCGAACTCGCGCATTGCCGTAGCAAACCGCGTATAGCCTTTGGAATCGAGCTGTTCCGCCTTCTCCCGATTTTCGCTCGCAAGCCTGCGCTCCTCTTGCCCGTGAGTGAATCCATGAACTCCACGATCGTTGAAGAGTTGAGTAGTGAAGCCAGAACGCATTTCCCCTGTGTCGCGAAAGTTCAACGCTGTAGCGACCGCGTTATGAATCCATAATCCATCGGGGTCCGGGGGAGCACAGGTTAATACATGGCCAATTTGAATCTGAGCAACTTCCGCATGTCCTGATTCTTCTGTTAACCTACGCGCTTCGTTGAGCCACACGTTAAACACCTCCGCGCTGAACGTTCCATCATCTTGGCTTCCTGGACAACGCTTCCATTCCGTGAGAAGTTTGTATGCGTTCTTGGCGAGGTGCTTCTTCTGTTCGTCAGGATCGTCGCAATCATCCGCGTTGGTATTTTTTGAGCGAAAAACGAGCCCAATAGCTTCCGCAAAGAAAGCTGGATCAGAGGCAAGTCGCTTTTCCAGAGTGACCGGTGATCCAGATGAGAATCGATCCAGCCACGGGAGAAAATTCCATTCAATTCGGAAAAGAGAGTCCTTGTCAGCCGTTTCGGATTCCTGAAGATGCTTTATCAATTCAACCGTCCGGTAGTTGTCCAACTCCTCAATTCCGCGCTCACTCCCAAGGACCGCCAGAAGAGTGCGCGTGGCGAGAGATTCATTGAACTGCGACCTATCATCTGCCGTGCGAGCGACGCACATGACTGCCGCCCCTTCGCGTCCATATTCAAGCAGTTTTTCAATAGCTACCGTCAAGTCGCGATCTGGGCCGTAGGGATTTACCTTCGCATTTTTCCAATACAGTGCCTCGTGAGAGGCGGTCAGGTGCGATGAAGCCCTATTCCATATTTCCTCTTCAAAAGGAAGGAGGGTTAGGAACTTAGATTGGTGCTCTGGAGACCACGCTCTTCCAAGAACTGCATCCACCCACTCAGTCTTGAGTTTCCAGAAGCGAGCCCAAATGAATCCGGCAACTACTCGAGCCGTTATGTCGTCCTCAGAATCCAACAGCAAGGGCAGTATCGACCCCTCCATTTCATCGGATGCGATCACGCCGAGCGCTCGACCTACTTCGTAAGGAGCGGCGACCATTGCAGCGAAGTTAAAGGCGGCATCGACATTACTGTCACCTATGATTTCAGTAATGGCAGTTTGTCGTGCTTCATCGAGTCGCTTTCGCTGCTCATCGTAATTTCCCTTTTCGTCATACAGATCAAAATCCCTGCCACCAAAAAGGTGATGGTACTTAAATGCAGGCGAGGTTGGTGCTAGCGTTTGCGCAGTTTCCGCGATCTTGTTGACCGCATCCTCTGGGAGTGCCCAATCTGCATCGAAAAATTTCCGGTGGTGCCTAACCAACTCATCGAGGTTTTCCCAAAGAGGCAGGCGATCCGCCTCAGGCAATGATACAACCGCATCCGAGCTCAGGTGTTCGAGCAGGCTTTCGTGAGCTGACTTTGGTAAATCAGATAGCCTTTTGATAAGCTCGCAGAGTTTACCTGAATCACTCTTTGCTAGGGCAACGGCGAGGTCGGTGAAGGCAGTGATCTGTTCCCAGTATTCGGTTCTTAGGACACCGTCTTTCCAATCCCTCGGAATGAAGTCACGCCAGACAGGGCGATGACACCCACTGGTGAACCCGTGGGTGTGCGGTAATAGCGCCAAAAGAAGCTTCCAACCCACAACGGGTTGTTCCCTTATCACAGCCTCAACGGCCGATTTACGCTTTTCAAATGGCGCTGTGGTCTGTACATGCCATGGCAAGAAGATATCTGCCAACGAGTTCGAAGGGCGATTCGCCCAGTTCCCACCGGGATCGAATGAGGCAATATCGGCGAGAATCACTGAAACGCGGGAGAGGAATTCGGGACTCCACGCCAAGGTTTCTAGCGCCCAAAGAAGTCCGCTCATATAATTCCAGCCGCCCAATCCACCTCCTCCCTCTTCGGCAAAGATCTTATGGAAGGGTGTGTTTTCTAGATCGACAAGAACAGACTCCACCGCATCGAGGAACTCGTCGGGCGCAGCTTCTGCTAGAAGCGGCATAATTGAATCCAGACTAGCCCAGCGATCCCAGCTCGCCTTGTTTAATAAATCGCGCACAACTAGGATAGCGGTGGACTCCGCTTTCCCTTCGCTGCACGAAGTCAATACCTTTGGACGACTTCCAATCAATGCCAGTGTCTCAGCAACTCCCTTCCTAATCAGGTGTGAATGAGTGAGCACTTTGCCATGAATACTCGCGGCAAATCGCTCTTCCTTGGGAAGGTCAAACTTGGGGTCTCGCTCCCCCAGGACACTAACCGCCGTCTTCTTAAACCTATCTAGATCATCATCGGTAATCCGACCCCCGAGAGAACCCCACGCTTCACCACGAGCAACAAACCGCCACTTTTCGTCATTTTGAATCAGGGGAGAGTCCGAACGAAGCGTGTCAGGTCTCAGAATCTCGATCCACTCCCCGTACCCTTTTCCCAACAACATTTCCAAGGCGGAGCGATCTGCGGGGCTTGATCCATCCCATTTCCCAACTAGCCCTGCTTGCGCGATGAGAGTCGCATTGTCCCATGTGGCGTATGGCGGCAGAGTTCCGTAGCCTCGCAGATGGCGGCGAAGAGCGGAAATTCGGTCGCCTCCAATCCTGGCAAGTTCTCTGGCGCGTATATCGGTGTATCCTGATTCTTTGAGAACCGACTCGATTTGTGATTGCGACGGACTCCTCAGCTTTAGGATTTCCGGGCTACTCCCTGACCATGCGCCACAAAGAGGCACGACCACTGCATGGCCCTTACGACGGGCTATTGACTGAAGTGCTGCACCCTCCTCGGTTTCCAGCCCGAGGCGAGGGTCCGCAACTAGAACGTGAGGGGATCGGGTCTCAACGATACTCCGCCAAGCTTGTTCGTCGTTAATGTAAAGACAACGATTGCTGAAGGTCCCAGATGTGTCCGGGTCCAGCCCCGCAAGAAAAGCCGAGACGAAATCGGCGACATCTTGCGGACTCTCGGCGAAGAGCATGAGAACCTGCGTCTTTCCTTCAAATAGTGCCTGCAACGCCTCACATGCCCCTGGCCTTCCGACGGTAAATAGTTTGGGCAGGAAGGGCGGATCGTCAGCAGCGCACTCCGCAATTAGATCGTCCCAGTGTTCGGTTGCAGTCGATAGCCCTCCGAGATTCCCCGTTAGATTCAGTTTTTTTGCTAACCACTTTCCGATGGCAGGATATTCTCTTAACCAATCGGCGAGCTTAACGCCGTCTATGACTCGAATCAGTTTCCATCCTTTATCTTTCCTTCGTTCCAACCACTTCGTTTGCTCGGGTTCGTTCCAACCCCCTGAGCCCGATGAGCGGGGAGTCACGAACACAAACGAGGAATCTGCGCGTTCCTTATCATCGATTTCGTCGGTTCGCTTTCTGAAATCATCAGTTGCCTTGCTCTGAGGGTCGGCTCCAGTTCCGATTTCCCAATACGACTTACCTTTTGGCACGAACTCGAGAAACCCCTCATCTGTTTCAACCATGCCGTCCCAACCAGGCTGGTTCACAGCATCCCCGTAAGGGATTCTACAAACGACAAGATTTGAGTAGGACTGCTTAACAAGCCAGTAAACAAGCTCTGGAATGACCGCTTGGCTGTCTCTTGTAGGCGCGTAACGGTCTAGGTCGCCTGCTTGAACGATGTGGGTGTGGTCCATGCTTACACTTCCTTAGATCTATATGGCCTGAATAGCGATAGCGTCCATTTCTATCCTTTGATTAGGCGTGATTGATGAACCTATTCGCCGAACGCCGCCAGCACGCGCGGCTTTGTAGTGGAGGCGAAGCCGCAACGGAAAAGCCGTCGCTGTGCCTGGCCTTGTTATGGCCCCGAACTCAGTCAACGATCTCCGGTATCATCTGAAATCTATTGTGTGACAACCGCATTCGGTGTACATCGATACCTTTTGCTCTTGCGATGTCCACTATTATTCCTTCATCTTCTTTGGATATTTTGGACCCTAGGTATACCGCCTTAGGCACTGGCATATAATAGTTCATCGGCGGATCACTGGGACTCATTGGTATGATCATTCTCCATTCGTGCTCATAGCTCCAATCTTTTGCCTTATGAATCGCTGATATTATTCCGAAAAGATTGTTGAATGAGCCTTCTCGGCTTTTCTCCATGAAAAAACCAGATGCATCAAACAGCTCGTCATCATACAGCACTGGCCATAAGCACCTTGACCTGATATCCGTAACAGGCAGCTCCGAAAAATCATATTCAATCGCGAAACCCGTATGGTTAGCGGAGTAATGAGACCACATAAGCATCGAATCCATGCGCTGGCTGAATGAACAAATCTTATAGCCCTGCTTAACTGCAGCATTGAACCTTTCGTTCATTTCAATGATGTTATTTTCAGCGACTTCTTTACACACCTCATATAGCTTATCGACCATGTCCGGAGTTACAGATGAGCCTTCATGGTTGGCGGCTAGCTCTATCATTGCCTTAAGTGGATCATCTGAGGTAGACAAGACATTCATGTTGTCTTCAGTGAAGAAGTTATCACCTTTACCACTCGCCTGCTTTTCTATGGACTTCAGAAAGAGAGAGTCCATATAGCCGCTACTAAAGTCAAAACACAAGGACGAGTCATAAGGATCATTGAAGTTAGTAGCGTGCGTACACCAGGCAGAGTCTTCTTTGAGGTTGCTTAAAGCATATTCGTTTACTGACCTGTATTTGTAGAGACTTCTGGGAATATGCTGTTTTTTAAGTTGTATCGCAGCCTCTACGTCGAGATCTTTCTGACGGTAGCTAAAGAAGTACCTCCGAAGATTTTGGATCCAATCTTCTTCCATTTAAACTCCCAGAATCTCTACGCCATAACAGGTATTAGACAGCACGCTCGTTTATTGACTTGAACGCGCAGGCACGTTTAACAACATTATGCCGCACGCTACTTTCACCATAACTTACTGAAAAATAGGCACGTTAAGTATAGCTTGGCTGTATAACACCAATCATAGTGACGGCTGCATAACACCGATGAACGTGCAGGCAGCCTTTTCCTGCATGGCCGCTTTGGGTCGATAGCGGCCGCCATTCCACAAGCTCCGTCACCTTCCTAGCATCGAAAGCAAGCCGCCCAGCAATCGACTGCATCTCGTCAATCGGACACTCATGGCTCCAAGCTTCATCATCAATATCGGGCAGCGAGTCATAGGTTGTATCCGGGCAATGGGTCACGGTGGAGGACACCGAGAGCGTCGACATATCCACACTTGCTCGCGGAAGCTCTTTTTGAAATTCAGGTCTCAGTGAATAACCGCGCTCGCGTAGCTCAATGGCATTGCGGGTATCGGCGATCAGCGTGTCGTCAGCAAGGATACGCACCCGCCGAGAATGCGGATGCAGGGTAATGCGGGGTTCAGCGGTGCGGTCGGCCATCGGCAGTCCCCTGCTGGTGGGCTGATATCTCAGCCTATAACGAGGGATTCAGAATGCCACCGCTTGAAGCCAATTTCACTTAGGCTTTTGATCTAGGTCAGTCTCATGAGAATCGTCTGCTCAGCATCTACCTAGGTGTGCGGTACTCTTGCTGACGTGGTACGTCACGGCGTGTTCAAGAGTTCCATATGCAGCAATGGGTAGGGCTTGCCCAGCCCGTCGAGCGGTGAGCGGTCCCTGACGACAAACCCCTTGTGCTGGTAGAAGCCCAGCGCCTGTGGGTTCTGTTCGTTGACGTCTACCCGGGTGGCACCCTTGGCAGTTACCGCGTCATCCAGCAGCAAGGCGCCGATGCCTTCGCCGCGCGCATGAGGTGCGATGAATAGCATCTCGATATTGCCGTCGTGAACACCACAGAAACCCAGAATCGCACCGTCCTCACCTTTGACGCACGTTAAATCGACGGCACCGAAATACTGCTCGTAAATCAGTGGTTTCAGCTCCAGCAGGTCCTGTTCGCGCAAGAAATCATGCGTTGCCCTGACCGATGCCTCCCAGACATTCAGCAGCTCACGATAGTCTGCTTTCCCTGCGCTCTCGACCTTCATCAAATACTCACTATTGGCGTCATGTATGGCTACCGCGCCTATAAAAGACGCCATGCCGCTTGCCGGTGTCAAATCATGAAGGGGGAACACGGGCACGCGGATCATGCCTCCCCCAGGCACTGACCCGCGAACGCCTGGAACGCGGGTGTCTCGTAGCTGCAGCGCCACAGCAGGCGCGTGGTGAAGGTGCACATCGCCGGCGTGACCAGGCCGTCCACCACGCGGCTGACGCCCAGCACCAACAGGCGCTGAGCGTAGACCGCTAAACGAATCCTCAGGGCGTAGCCGCCTGCACTCCGCCGCGTATCAGTGAGGCAAACGTTGCCGCCGCTTCGACCTCGCTGCAGCTACCCCGCACCATTGCCGCCGAAATCGCATCCCCCGCGCCGATCAGGGCGATGCAGCGCCGGTCGAGCTCCGCGTCGGGCAGGGCGGAATAGGGCTTCAGCGCGGCCGCGAACAGCTGGACATAGTTGTCGAGCAGTTCCTGGTAGACCGTCTCTTTCTCTTCACTCCCCGTCAGCGCGGCCCCGATGGCACGCCACTCACCGCTGGTATCGGCATGGCAGTGCACGTGGGCCGCCGCCAGCAGCGAGGCGGTTTCCTCGAGGCTTCGCTCCTCGCTCGTCAACGTCTCGCGAAGCGCGTCCGATTGCCGGCGGTCGATCAACTTGTACAGCTCGATCAACAGCGTCGAGCGCGTGCCGAAATGGTCGTAGGCGACCGGTTTGGAAACCCCGGCACGCGCCGCCAGGTGACCCAACGTGAGCCGATCCGCCCCTTCTTCGCGCACGATGCGCTGTGCCGTATCCAGCAGCTGGCGGCGCCGTTCGGGCCCGGAAAGCCGCCGCTGCCCCGTTGCCTCTCTTGTCTCGCGTGTCGTGCGCTTCACGGCCCACCCTTTCCTTCGTGTTTTGGCATGTTGAAAACCTACCATGAGTAGGCTAGCGTTACCACAACCTACTCATGGTAGGTTTTATTCATTCAACTCGGAGACTTCTCATGTCAGCCGCCCCCCTACTGCTCATCGGCGGTGCTGC
>NZ_QWBW01000039.1 GCF_004117855.1 Modicisalibacter coralii | reverse complement strand
GTTTGCGAAGTGCTGCTCCTAGTACGAGAGGACCGGAGTGGACGTACCGCTGGTGTTCCGGTTGTGATGCCAATCGCACTGCCGGGTAGCTATGTACGGACGGGATAACCGCTGAAAGCATCTAAGCGGGAAGCCCCCTTCAAGATGAGACTTCCCTGGGGCCTCGCGCCCCCTGAAGGACCCTCGAAGACGACGAGGTTGATAGGCGCGATGTGGAAGCGCTGCGAGGCGTTGAGCTAACGCGTACTAATGGTCCGTGAGGCTTGACCATATAACACCCAAGGGGCCTGAGTGGCCCTATGGGCGAGACACGACGGATACGTCGCGAGAGTCGACTCGATCAGCTTGATCACGTTGTTGAAGCGCACCAGGTAGTTGGGTGCTGCAGGCTCTGCAGCACGCCACGGTTACGCCTGACGACCATAGCGAGCGGGTCCCACCTGACCCCATGCCGAACTCAGCAGTGAAACCGCTCAGCGCCGATGGTAGTGTGGGGTCTCCCCATGCGAGAGTAGGTCATCGTCAGGCATCTTTTCGAAAACCCCAGCCAATCGGCTGGGGTTTTTGCGTTTCAGGGCACCGAAAAACCGTCGGGCCGATGTCGCCCGGCCCTCTGTAACCCTGCCTTCCCCAGATGCCGCGCCACCGCTCGGGGCCCCATAAGCCCGACGCCTTCTTACCCTGTGGCCGGGGTTGTTGTGTCGGCTATAGGGCTCGGATCTCGTTGCGGCAGTTCCATGCGAAAGCCTCGCTCGCTCACCTCGGCGTCGGGCACCGGAAAGCCGGCCCGGGGGCCGGCCCGCTGGAAAGTGAAACGGTCAGGTGAAAGCGCTCTGCCCCAGGGGCAGGCGGTGGCTATCGTCGTCGACGGGAGAGCCCGGAAAGCTCGCACTGAATCCCCGCAGGTCTCTCAGTTCGACGGTGATACCGTGCAGCGGGGCATTGCGCGTGAAGGCGTCGATATCCTCGCGGATATCGGGGTCGACATGCAGGGCGTGGCGCGCGTCGATGATCAGGTGCGTGCCCGGCACGAGGCGCTCGAGCCGGCTGCGAACTTCCTCCCGGTTGAGAAAGGAGATGTCCGTGTGGAAGGTCATCCAGGCCCGGTCGCCTTCCTGGCGGAACGACACGGCGCGACGGAAATTGGCGCGAATCATGAAGCATAGCCCGCAGAACATGCCGATCAGGACGCCCTTGAGCAGGTCGATGGCGACCACCGACACCAGGGTCGTGGCGAACGGAATCAGGCGATTCATGCCTTGCCGGTACAGGGCCAGGATCAGGCGCGGATTGGCCAGCTTGTAGCCGGTGTGGATCAGGATCGCGGCCAGGCAGGCGAGCGGCATCAGCTCCAGCATGGGCGCCAGGAAGGCGACGGTGGCGAACAGCAGGAGTCCGTGAATCAGGCTCGAGGCACGGGTTCGCCCACCGGCGTTGACGTTGGCGGAGCTGCGCACGATCACCGCGGTGATCGGCAGACCGCCCACCAGGCCACTGAGCAGATTGCCGAGTCCTTGCGCCTTGAGTTCGCGATGCGGCGATGTATGCCGCTTGAGAGGATCGAGCTTGTCGACCGCCTCGATGCTCAGAAGAGTCTCCAGACTGGCGATCAATGCCAGGGTGAGCGCGAACAGGTAGAGCTCGGGATTGGCCAGCGTGCTGATTGCGGGTGTCTGCAACTGATCGAGGAATTGCTGGAAGCCGGTGAGCCCCAGCGATTCGATGGGCAGGGCAATGTGCTGGGTGTCGTCGAGGGGCGTGAACCAGGCGCCGGGCATCGTCTGGTCGATCAGGATCGCCGCGACGACCACCACCAGCGGACCGGGCAGCATGCCCAGCGGCGAGCGCTTGATGCTCGGCCGATCCCAGAGCCAGAGCAGGGCCAGGGAGGTGACGGCGATGACGACGGCCAGGCCATTCGTCTGTTCGGGCAGGTTGGCGAGGTCGTGCCAGCCCAGGGTCTCTCCGGCCGGCATGCCGAGCAGCATGGGTAACTGGTTGATGATCAGGATCACCCCGATGCCGGCCAGCATGCCCTTGATCACCGAACTCGGCACGAAAGCACCGATGCGGCCCAGGCGCAGATAGCCGAAGAGCATCTGCAGGAGGCCGCTGACCGCCGTCGCCATCAAGAGACCGGCGAAGCCGAGCGTCTCGATGGCGGAGAGGACCACCACCACCAGGCCGGCGGCGGGGCCGCTCACGCTCAGCGAGGACCCGCTCGCCAGCGAAATCACCAGGCCGCCGATGATGCCGGCTAGCAGGCCGGATAGTGGGGGAGCCCCCGAGGCCAGTGCTATGCCGAGGCACAGGGGAATGGCGACCAGAAAGACGGCGATACCGGCCGGGAGGTCGTGCTTGAGATCCTGCACGGGCCGGCCGTGGGAACGGGAAGGGTGGCTCATGTCGCGTCTCCTTGCGTCATGGGAAGGGATAGGGCTTGGGCGAGATGTCGTTCGGTGAACGGCATGCCAGGTACTCCTCGATGGATGGCTGGGATCGCGATGCGCGATGCCGGCGTATCGTGGTGAGCGGATTCGACGCCCACGGTTCCACTGC
The DNA here is from genome assembly GCF_004117855.1 of Modicisalibacter coralii. Taxonomy (GTDB): domain Bacteria; phylum Pseudomonadota; class Gammaproteobacteria; order Pseudomonadales; family Halomonadaceae; genus Modicisalibacter; species Modicisalibacter coralii. Next base: position 38,014 of record NZ_QWBW01000039.1, on the reverse strand, counting down.
GGGGAGACATGTCGTTGTTGGAAGGTGCCCGGCTAGCGGGTGTCCAGGGGACGATAACGCAGTCGTCGGCCGTGGTTAGATAGGCCAGGACCGATAGTGTTTGTGAGAGATTCGCTCACCGGGGCGATCGAGTGGGCCCGGGACTAGAGTCCAGGACGCGGTATGGTTATGGTAGGAGCGCTGGCGGCCGTTTTCGGACGCACCGCCAGGACATGTAGTGCCAAGAATGGTGATCAAGACTCAGGAGGAGCCCATGATGACATCGGATATGCTGCGCAAACTCGGTCTGGCCCTGATGATGGCCCTGATGCTGGGTGGCGTGGCCGCCTGCGACAATGACGGCCCTGCCGAGGAGGCGGGCGAGAACATCGATCAGGCGGCAGAAGACGTCGGCGACAGCGTCGAGGAGATGGGCGACGACGTCCAGGATGCCGCGGAGGACGCCCAGAACAACTGAGCATGAGGGGAGGCGGAACAGCGATCCGCCGCGACCCGATGCCATGCAAAAAGCCAGCCGTCAGGCTGGCTTTTTCGTGAGCGGCCCGGTGACCGCATGAAGGCGTCAGGCGCTGGGATTCTGCTCGATCCCCTGCACGTGCCAGGGGGCGCCGTCGCGCAGCTCGCGCGTCAGGTGCCAGGTTTCGTTGAACTCGTTGCGCTCGCCGTTCTCGTCCACGACGCCGTGGAAGATCACCGAGGCTTCGGCCTGCTGCGCGTATTCGCGCACGTCGCCCAGCTCGACGAACAGACGCACGATCTCGGTGCGGTTGTTGGGCGGCTGATTGGCGCGTTCCTCGCGCAACAGGTTGTAGAATTCCGGGGTCACGTACTCCTGGATCTTGCTCAGGTCGTTGTTGTCCCAGGCGCGCTGCAGCGCCATGAAGTGCTGCTTGGCATCGTTGAGGAAACGCTCCTTGTCGAACCAGCTCGGCGAGTTGCCGCCACCCATGGCACCCGTCGCCGTGAAGGGTTGCGCCGTTTCCTGGGCGCTATCGTGGGATTGCCGGTGGGCCTGGGGGCCGCTCGCCGTCGCTGCCCGGAGCCGGGTGAACAGGCGAGTGGCCAGCCAGATCGCCCCGCCGATCAGCAGCATGTCCATCAGGCGCAGGCCGTCGAAGCCGCCGCCGAAGAACAGCGAGGCCAGCAGGCCGCCGGCAAGCAGCCCGGCGAACGGACCGGCGAAGCGCGACAGGCCAATGGAGGGTCTGTGGCTGGCCGTGGAGGACTTCTGGCTACTGATGGAGCGTGAATAGGAACCGAAACTCTTGCCGCCGCCCATACGGCGAGCTTCGGCGTGATCGACCGCCAGGCCGAAGCCGAGCAGGCCGACCAGCAACATGACGAACAGGTTACGCATGGACAATCTCCGGAGGGTGAAACGCCCGCTCATTCTACCGGTTCTTGGCGAACCTGACTCACCCTAGCGGAAAACCCCGGGCAGGTATCAGGCGCGGTCCGCTTCCTCGCGCACGAAGACCGGGGCATGCTCTTTCGACTGTTCGGGGGCGTAACGATAGCCGGCGACGTCGAACCCCGTGAGGGCTGCCGGGTCGTCGATGCGTTCGCGAATCAGCCAGGCCGCCATGAGGCCGCGGGCCTTCTTGGCGTAGAAGCTGATGATCTTGTATTGCCCGTTCTTGGCGTCCTTGAAGACCGGCGAGATGACCCGGGCGGACAGTCGACGGGTGTCGATCGCCTTGACGTACTCGTTGGAGGCCAGGTTGACCAGCACCGGGGAGCCGCTTGCGGCCACGGCGGCATCGAGATCCCGGGTCAGCCGCTCGCGCCAGAAGGCGTAGAGATCCTTGCCGGCCGGATTGGCCAGCCGCGTGCCCATCTCCAGCCGGTAGGGCTGGATCAGGTCCAGCGGACGCAGCAATCCGTAGAGCCCCGAGAGAATGCGCAGGTGCGCCTGGGCGAAGGCGTTGTCGTCATCGTCGAAGGTCGGCGCATCGAGCCCCTGGTAGACGTCGCCCTGAAAGGCCTGGGCGGCCTGTTTGGCGTTGTCGAGCGTGAAGGGCGGTTGCCACTGCCCGTAGCGTGCCGCATTGAGGCCGGCCAGCTTGTCGCTGATGCCCATCAACTCGGCCAGCCGCTGGGGCGAATAATCGCGGAGGATGTCGATCAGCTCCCGGCTCTGGTCGAGATAATCCGGTTGGGAGTACTGCTCGGTGGTGGGAGGGGTCTCGAAATCCAGCGTCTTGGCCGGCGAAATCACGCTCAGCATGGCGAACTCCTGATCGGTTTGACGGGCGAATCCCGGAGTATACCAAGCGTGGTGACGGGGGCCGAGGCGGCCCCCGCTATCGCGCTCATAGCCATTCAGGGGCAGGGATTGGAGAGACGCCGGTGGACGGCGTCGATGGCCTCGAGTACGGCCGGTTCCAGGGTGAGCGACTCGCTCGCCAGGTTGCTCTCGAGCTGGTCCAGCGTCGTGGCGCCGATGATGTTGCTGGTCAGGAAGGGGCGTGAATTGACGAAGGCCAGTGCCATCTGGGCCGGGTCGAGATCATGTTGCCGGGCGATGTCGACGTAGGCGCGGGTGGCCTGCTCGGCGACATCCGAGGTATAGCGCTGAAAGCGCTCGAACAGCGTCAGACGCCCCTGCGGCGGGCGCGCCCCGTCGAGATACTTGCCCGACAGCACGCCGAAGGCCAGCGGCGAATAGGCGAGCAGGCCGACGTTCTCGCGATGGGCGATCTCCGCCAGGCCCACCTCGAAGCTGCGATTGAGCAGGTTGTAGGGGTTCTGCACGCTGGCGACCCGCGGCAGTCCCAGCGTCTCGGCCAGATGCAGGCAGCGCATCACGCCCCAGGGCGTCTCGTTGGATAGGCCGATGGCGCGGATCTTGCCGGCGTCGACCAGTTCCTTCAGGGCGGCGAGGGTTTCCTCCAGCGGCGTGGCGTCCTCGTCGGGGTCGGGCGCGTAATCGAGCTGACCGAAGGTGTTGGTGCTGCGGTCCGGCCAGTGCAGCTGGTAGAGGTCGATGTAGTCGGTCTGCAGGCGCTCGAGGCTGGTGTCGACGGCCGCATGGAGGTGTTCGCGGGTGAAGCGGGGGCCGCCGCGGATATGCTCGAGACGCGGGCCGGCGGCCTTGGTGGCGAGGATCACCTCGTCGCGCTTGCCGCGTGCCTTGAGCCAGGTCCCGATGTAGGCCTCGGTCAGTCCCTGGGTCTCCGCCTTCGGCGGTACCGGATACATCTCGGCCGTGTCGATGAAGTCGATCCCGGCGTCGCGTGCCCGATCGAGCTGGCGATGCGCGTCGGACTCGCTGTTCTGCTCGCCGAACGTCATCGTCCCCAGGCACAGACGACTGACGTTGATCCCGGTATTGCCTAGCGGGCGCTTTTGCATGTTCGGGGCTCCCTGAACGGTCGAAAAATCGCATGTTAACCAGCCCGCTGCAGGGCAGCAAATCGGGGGTTGAGTCGGGCCAGAGTGGGGCGTATGCTTGCCACCCGTTGCTCCGGCGGAGGTCCGGACGGTTGGCAGTCAGGAGATGAGGCGTGGGCTGGCTCAGGGTGGAGCCAAGGTCGACGTCGTCACCCAAGGCAAACTCGATCAAGGTTTTATCGCCATGCCGCAGGCATCTTCCCTGTTCACCCGGCTCGAATTTCGGCTGGCCGAACAGCTGTTCCAGACTCGTTGGTTGCCTCGCTCTCCGCGTACCCAGCGGTTGACGATGCGCCTCTTTCAGCGCTGCGCCGAGGCCGGCCACACCAGCGCCCTGTCGCTGTACGGGCACATGCTCTATCAGCGTGGCGTGACGCCCCAGGACAAGGCCAAGGGCGCCCGCTACGTGCTGCAGGCGGCCCAGACCGGCGATGCCCGGGCTCAGTATCAGGCCGCCCGCATCTACGAGCACGGTTGTGCCCAGTACCCGCGTCGCGATGACCATGCGGTGACCTGGTATGCCCGCGCCGGCGAGGCGGGCCATCCCACGGCCGCCGAACGCCTGGCCGATGCCTACCGCCGCGGGGAACTGGGGCTGCCGGTCGATTCGCGACGCGCCGCCCAGTGGCAGGCGCTGGCGGAGCGCCATACCGGTGCCGATGGCCACCATGGCCAGCGGGCGCTGACCCACTGATCATGTCGCGTGCCGGGAGCGCCCTTCGCCGTGACGGCGTCGAGGCACCCGGCCCGGGACACCCTGCCTTGGTCGGGAATTCCCCGCCGACCGTTGTCGCCCTGCGCTATCGGCGCCAGAATGACCCCACCGGGTGGTGCTCGGGCCTCCTGCGCTAGCGGGAGGCACGGCTGCCCTTCGCCTGCTCGGGCGCCGTGCCTGACCGGCCGTGCCTAACCGGCCGTGCCTAACCGGCCGTGCCTGACCGACGACAAAGGACCGCTGATGTGACGCTGCCCACTCTCCTCGATATCGAAGCGTCCGGCTTTGGCCGCGGCAGCTACCCCATCGAGATCGGCCTGGCCCGTGGCGACGGCAGCGTGTGCGCGTTTCTGATCCAGCCCCTGCCCGAGTGGACACACTGGGATCCCAAGGCGGAGCTGCTGCATGGCATCAGTCGCGCACGGCTCGCGCGGGAGGGCTACCCGGTGGGGGAAGTGGCGCGCTGGCTCAACGACGAGCTCGCCGAGATCGGCATCGCCTACAGCGACAGCTGGGGCTACGACAACACCTGGCTGTCGCTGCTCTTTCATCATGCCGGCATGCTGCCGCGCTTTCGCCTCGAAGCGCTGCGCTCGCTGCTCTGCGAGGCGCAGCTCGGACTCTGGAAGCAGACCAAGGAAGCCCTGATTGGCGAGTGGGGCATTCAGCGCCACCGTGCCGGCGACGATGCGCGTCTGCTCCAGCTGACCTACCTCAAGACCCGCGAAGCGGCGGCACGCAGCCACCGCCCGTGAGCGCGGCGACGCTCATCCCTCGCCGCTGACCGACAGCAGTACCTTGCCCGTGCTGGCATTGCTCTCCAGATAGGCCATTGCCGCGTCGGCCTGCTGGATCGGCCAGTCGCGGTCGATCAGCGGGCGCAGTTCGCCGCGGGCCAGCCGTGGCCAGACATGGGTATGCAGGCTGTCGAGAATCGAGCCCTTGGCGCGTGGCGACTTGCTGCGCAGGGTCGAGCCGATCAGGCGCTGGCGTTTCATCAGCATGCGGCCCATGTCCAGATCGGCGTGACGCCCGCCCATCAGGCCGATCAGCACCAGCCGGCCGTCCTGATTGAGTACCTGCTGATTGTCGGCGAGATAGCTCGCCCCGACCGGATCGAGAATCACGTCGGCGCCGCCCCAGTCCCTGACCGCCTCGACGAAGCTGCCGTCGTGGCGGTTCCAGCCGGCCTGGGCTCCGAGGCGACGGCACTGTTCGAGCTTTTCCGCGCTGCCCACGGTGACGAAGCAGGGGTGCCCGAAGACATGGCACAGCTGGATCGCCGTGGTCCCCACGCCGCTCGCCCCGGCATGCAGCAGGACCCGTTCGGGCCGCCCGTCGACACGCCGCAGCCCGCCCTCCATGAACAGGTTGAGCCAGGCGGTGGCGAACACCTCGGGCAGGGCCGCCGCCTCGCGAAGCCCGTAGCCGTCGGGCAGCGTCAGCACCTGGTCCTCGTGGACGACCACTTCCTCGGCATAGCCGCCGCCGGCGAGCAGTGCGCAGACCTTGTCGCCGGGACGCAGCCGCTCCACCTGAGGGCCGGTGTCGATCACCGTGCCGCTGACCTCGAGGCCGAGGATCGTCGACGCGCCGGGCGGCGGCGGGTACTGACCGGCACGCTGCATCAGGTCGGCCCGGTTCATGCCCGCCCAGGCGACGCGAATGCGCACGTCATGCGGGTCCTGGCGGCCGGGAGCGTCCTGCTCCTGCCAGTGCAACTGCTGGTCGTTATCGATGGCGATGGCGAACATCCGTCTCTCCTTGCTGGGTCCGGTCACTGAAGCCTGTCGCCACTTTACCCAAGCGCCGGCCGCCACGTCACTGTCATACGGCATCGGCAAGCTGTCGTCGGACAATAATCGACACAGGCCGGAGGAAGCGGGGATGATCGATATCGCCGGCGCCATGCAGCGCCATGTCACGGGGTTCGGGCGGCTGCCCGGCTGGTTGCGTCACGGTCTCGTCGCCCTGGTCCGGCGGCTGATCCACGAGACCGAGATCAATCGCTTCCTCGTCGAGCATCGCGACAGCCGGGGGCTCGCCTTCGTCGACCGCGTACTCGATCACTTCCGTTTCGGTTATACCCTGCCCTCGCGCGAGCGCGAGAACATCCCGGTCAGCGGGCGCGTGCTGATCGTCGCCAACCACCCGCTGGGGGCACTCGACGGCCTGGCCCTGCTGCGACTCGTCGCCGATGTGCGCCCCGACGTGAAGATCGTCGCCAACACCCTGCTGCTGCAGGTCGAGCCGCTCGCCGAATGCCTGCTGCCGGTCGACAACCTCTCGCGGCGGGGATTCCGACGCAGCCTCGCCACCATCGGCGAGGCGCTGGATCGCGAGGAGGCGGTGATCGTCTTCCCCGCCGGCGAGGTCTCCCGGGCGAGCCTGCGCGGCGTTCGCGACGGTCGCTGGCAGGCGGGCGTGCTGCACCTGGCGCGCCGCACCAATGCGCCGCTGTTGCCGCTGCACGTCCAGGGGCGCAACTCATGGCGTTTCTATCTGCTTGCCGCGTTGCGCGACGACTTGGCCACCCTGCTGCTGCCCCACGAGATGTTCCGCCAGCGCGATCGCCTGCTCCGGGTACGCGCGGGGGCGCTGCTGCCGCTCGAGCAGTTCGATCGCGCCGATCTGGCGACGCCGGTCAAGCTCAAGCTGCTGCGCAAGCACGTCTATCGGCTGGGGCGCGGGCGCAAGGGCATCTTTCGCGGCGAGGCGGCGATCGCCCACCCCGAGGACCGTCAGGCCCTGCGCGCGGCGCTGCGCGGGGCCCGCTGCCTGGGCGAGACCCGCGACGGCAAGCGGATCCTGCTCTACGACGGCCCTCTCGACTCGGTGGTGCTGCGCGAGATCGGCCGGTTGCGCGAGATCGCGTTCCGTCGGGTCGGCGAGGGCAGCGGTCGACGCTGCGATCTCGATGACTTCGATGCCCGCTATCGCCACCTGCTGGTGTGGGACGATCAGGACCTGGAGATCGCCGGCGCCTATCGCCTCGGCGAGGTGGGGCCGTTGCTCGACAGTCACGGCATCGACGGGCTCTATGCCTCGACGCTCTTCCATCTGGGTGACGCGCCCTGGGACGCGTGGCGCCACGGCCTGGAGCTGGGGCGCAGTTTCGTCCAGCCGCGCTACTGGGGGCGGCGCAGCCTCGACTACCTATGGCTGGGGCTGGGCGCCTACCTGCGCCATCATCCGGAGGTGCGCTGGCTGTTCGGTCCGGTGACGATCTCCGGACGCCTGCCGCTGCGTGCCCGGGAGCTGCTGGTCGCCTACTATCGGCATTACTATGGCGACCTGTCCGAGTGCGTGCGTGCCAGAGCGCCCTTCGCCCTGTCGACGGCCGGCCGTCAGGAGGCCGAGCGGCTCTTTCAGGGCGACGATCGCGACGGCGACTTCCGCCGCCTGCGCGAGCAGCTCGAGTCGCTCGGGGCCAGCGTGCCGGTACTCTACAAGCAGTATGGCGAGGTGGCCGAGTCCGGCGCGGTGCGCTTCATGGACTTCGGGGTCGATGCCGATTTCGGCTACTGCCTCGACGGCCTGGTGGTGGTCGACGTGACCCGGCTCAAGCCCGACAAGCGGCGTCGCTATATCGGCGAGGCCCCGCTGGAGGTGGAGACCGCCGCGCGACCCGGGGGCGAGGTCGCGCCTAGTCGGTGTCAGCCGGTGCCATGAGCCGGTCGAGCAGGACATTCGGCTCGGCCGCGGCAACCAGTTGACCGCGGGTGGAGGCATCGAGGAGGCCGGCCTCCACGGTGCTGTCGAGAAACCGCAGCAAGGGCTGGTAGAAGCCGCCCACGTCGAGCACGCCGAGCGGCTTGTCGTGCAGACCCAGGTACTGCCAGGTCCAGGTCTCGAAGAGTTCTTCCAGGGTGCCGATACCGCCGGGCAGGGCGATGAAGGCATCGGCGTGCTCCGCCATGGTCGCCTTGCGTTCGTGCATGTCGTCGACGCGGATCAGGCGGGTCAGCGACTCGTGGGCCAGCTCGCGATCGACCAGGTGGTGCGGGATGACCCCGATCACCTGGCCGCCGGCGGCCAGGGTGGCATCCGCCAGGGCGCCCATCAGGCCCACTTGGGCACCGCCGTAGACCAGGGTATCGCCGCGCTCGGCGATGCACCGGCCGAGCGTCACGGCGGCCTCGCGGAAGCGGGCATCATGGCCCTCGCGGGCTCCCAGGTAGACACAGATACACGACATGCGAACTCCTCGTGGATGGATGAAGGCCGATCAGGGCAGACAGTCGATCACGCCGTATTCGCGGTCGAGCCACTGGCCGATGACGTTGTCGCCGGAGAGATGGTGCGCGTACTGGGTATGCAGGCAGCGTACCTGGTCCCAATTGCTGATGCCGCCGATGCCGCGCTCGCGGAACAACGCCTCGTAGCCGCGCTCGGCGGCCAACCGGCGGTGTTCGGGGCGCATGCTTGCCCAGCGTCGCGCGACGTAGTCCGCGTGGCTGGCGTGGTAGGCGGCCAGAAACTCGGGGTCTTCCTGCAGGCGTGCCTCGAGCTGCTTGATGATGCCGGCGGCCTCGATCCGCGAGATCTCGATCTTGAGCCGCTCGGAACACAGCCAGTAGAGCGTGGGAAAGGGCTTGTCGTCGACGATCGACTCCATGCGCAGCACCAGCGGCGTGCCCTCGCCGTCGGTGGCGGTGACGGCCTGGATGCCGCGCGGCGTGCGGCCGAGTTGCTCGGCGATTCGTGTCAGCTGGCGCGCATCGGGGTAGTCATCGGTTCGGATCAGCATCACTGGGGCCCCGCAGGAATTTGGTCGAGCGTGCCACCGCGCGGAAGAAGGCCTGATTGAGCTGGACCGGGGTGGGCGCGTAACGCCACTCGCGCTCGCAGTAGTCGTTGGCGCGGGCAAGCAGCGCGGCGTAGAGGCGATTGAACGGCGCATCATAATCGTAAGGGTCGTCGCCGAACAAGCGGATGTGCGGGTAGTCGGCGAAGCGTTCGACGAAGTAGTGCTCGAGGTCGGCCTCGACGCGCCGATGGCGTTCGACGTCGTCGGGAAACAGCCAGAGGTCGTAGCGGATCGCCATGCGGGGCTCTCCTGGAGGCGATGACTCAGTCGCGGGCGATCGCCGCCGACTCGGCACCGCTCAGCCGTTTCAGATCGTCCGGGGCCAGCGCGATCTCGAGGCCGCGCCGTCCGCCGCTGACGTGAATGCGCGGCAAGGCCTCGGCACTGGCGTCGATGAAGGTGGCCAGACGCTGTTTCTGGCCCAGCGGACTGATCCCGCCGACCACGTAGCCGGTGGCGCGCTGGGCGTCGTCGGCCTCGGCCATGGCGGCCTTCTTGCCGCCGGCGGCGCGGGCCAGCGCCTTGAGGTCGAGACTGCCCGACACCGGCACGATGGCTACCACCAGGCGCTTGCCGTCGATGCGCGCGAGCAGGGTCTTGAAGACCTCGCCGGGATCGAGCCCCAGCGCCTCCGCGGCTTCCCGTCCGTAGGCCGGCGCCGTCGGATCGTGCGGGTACTCGTGGATCTCGAAGGGCACGCCCGAGCGTTCCAGAACGCGGATCGCCGGCGTCATGATTCGCACTCGGCCGCGGTGGTGTCCCGGTGCGCCGCGAGTGCCTCGCGGATCGCCTCGGGGATCGGCCGCGCCTGCTTGGCGGCGTGGTCGAAATGGATCATCACCGTCCTGCCCTCGGCCCCCAGCTCGCCGTGCTGATAGAGCGCCTGATCGACGGTGAACGAGCTGTTGCCGATGCGCGAGATCCAGGTGCGGATCTCGATCGGCGCGTTGAAGGCCAGCTCGGCGCGGTACTCGATCTCCATGCGGGCGAGGATCAACACCCACTTCTGCGGATCCAGGTCGGGCGTGAACAGCCGGCAGACGTCGTTGCGGCCGAGTTCGAACCACACCGGAATGCGCGTGTTGTTGATGTGGCCCAGGGCGTCGGTGTCGCTGAACGTGGGGTCGATCGTGCGCGTGAACATGGGGCACCTCCTTGTGGGCGTTTCAGGATCCAATGCCGGGGTGACGCGGTCAAGCGCGGCCGTGGCGTCGATACCGGCGATGTGAGGCATGCAAGCGCGTCCATGCCACCAGCCACAGCGTGGCCACCGCGAAGCCCGCCAGGGTACCCAGGGCCAGGCCCCAGCGGTCGTAGGTCAGCGAGACGCACAGCGCGTAGGCCAGCAACGAGCCGAGTCCGGCGGGGTAGTGCTTGATCACCGTGGCGGTGGGCGCCGCGCCGTGGGTCAGGTGGAGGATCACCAGGAAGGGGAACATGGTCACCGGAAACGCCGAGAGCAGTCCGGCCCAGGCGGCGGGGAGCACGTGGGCGAGCCCGGTGATCAGGAAGATGATCGCCGCGGCGAGGCCGGCGCGAAAGCCCAGGGCCGGCCACGAGAAGGCGCCGCGGGTGGTGGCGGGGCGCTCGGGGATGTTGCGGTAGAGGCCGATGAACAGGCCGATCGCCGCCAGGGTGATGAGGGTCCCGCTCACGCGGGTGACAGCGAGCGAGGCCAGCACCGTGCTGGCCGCCAGCCAGCAGAGCAGGCCGCCGACGGTACCGGCGAGCACGCCCGGCAGGCCGTCGCGGCGCCCGCAGAGCAGGTAGCCGCCACCCAGGGCCAGGGTGGCGGTGAAGCCGGCCAGGGTGTGTACCGCACTGTCGGCGGCAAAGTCGGGACCGATCTCCAGGCCGATGAAGAACAGCGCGATCGCCGTGCCCAGCGGGTAGCCGGAGAGCAGCCCGGCGACACGCGTGCTCACGCGCTCGGCGATCAGCGACAGACCCAGCACGACGCCGATCGAGACCAGCAGCTTGCAGACTTGCAGGAACAGCGGGACTTCCATTCGCACCTCTAGCGACAAACGACCGGCAAAAGACGCCTCTCCTGAGGGGGGCCAGGAGCGGGCGACGGGGGCTCAAACCCTAGAGAAGCGCTAGCCGCGCGACAATGCGGCTTTAGACGAGACGCTGCGACTCGCGGTCCGCCCAGGCCTGCGCCAGCGGCGCCTGCAATGGCTCGCGCAGGTGCGCGGGCAGTGCCTCCCAGGCCTCGCCGTAGCTGTCGAAGGCGCGGTTGCGCAGCCAGCAGTAGGCCCAGGCACAGCCTTCCAGCTCGTCGCGCGGCGTCGGGCGCGAGGGCATCTGGACGAGCAGGAACAGCGCGGTGCGGGCCGCCCACAGCGGGGGCTGGGCGTCGCCACTCCAGGCGGTCAGGGTCGCGCCGTCGGGGGTGTCCTCGGGTTCGCCGAGCTTGGCCAGGCGTGCGGTGTCGGCGAGGATCATCGCCAGCCGATCGGGGGCGGCCTGGCCGATCATCAGCCAGTGTCCGACCAGCCGCGAGGCGCCGCGCATGGCCTTGGCATAGAAGGGAGCTTCAGGCATGTTCGTTTCTTGACTCCGTTTTCGCGTAATCCGCCACTCTTTCCGGGAGGCTCGATGCCCTTCGATTTTGCCACGTCCCTCGACCGCCGCCAGTACCCGTCGCAGAAATGGCAGCGTTATGCCGAGGATGTCGCGCCGCTGTGGGTGGCCGACATGGACTTTCTCTCGCCCCCGGCGGTGATCGAGGCGCTGAAGGCGCGTGTCGAGCACGGTGTGTTCGGTTACGGACGCACGCCGGACAGCCTGCGCCAGGCGCTGTGTCGCTGGAGCGAGCGCCACTACGACTGGCGGATCGAGGCCGACTGGCAGGTCTGGCTGCCCGGCGTGGTGCCGGCCCTGCACCTCGCCTGCCAGGCGTTGACCGAGCCCGGCGACGGCGTGCTCACGGTCACCCCGATCTATCCGCCGTTTCTCAAGGTGGCCGAGCGCCACGGCCGGCTCGCCCAGACCTGTGAGCTGCGCGAGCCGGCCGCGCCGGGCGAGCCCTGGCGGCTCGATCGCGACGCCCTGGAGCGGGCGATCACCCCGGCCACGCGGCTACTGTTGTGGTGCCATCCGCACAATCCCACCGGGCGGGTATGGACGTACGAGGAACTGGCGATGCTCGCCGAGCTGGCCGAGCGCCACGATCTGTTGATCGTCTCCGACGAGCTGCACTGCGACCTGATCCTCGACGATGTCGCGCATCGGCCGCTGGCGGCGCTGTTCCCGGCTCTCGCCCGGCGCGTGGTGACGCTGTGGGCGCCGTCGAAGACCTTCAATCTCGCCGGGCTGGGCTGCGCCTGCGCGGTGATCGAGGATGCCGAGCTGCGCCGGCGCTGGCAGGCGGCGATGCGCGGCATGCTGCCCGAGGTCAACGTGCTGGGCCTGCTCGCTGCCGAGGTCGCCTACGCCGAGGGCGAGCCCTGGCGTCAAGAGTTGCTCGAGGTGTTGCGCGACAACCGTCGGCGGGTGGTCGAGGCCGCTGCCGGCTGGCCGGGCGTGCGTGTCGCGCCCCCCGAGGCGACCTATCTGGCCTGGCTGGACCTGCGCGGGGCCGGGCTCGGCGACTCGCCACAGCAGCGCCTGCTCGACGAGGCCCGAGTGGCGCTCTCCGACGGGGCGGATTTCGGCTGGCCGGGCTTCGTGCGGCTGAACTTCGGCACGCCGACGGCTCAGCTCGAGCAGGGCCTGGCACGCATGGCCACCCTGCTCGATGGACGCTGAGCGACGCCGGGGAGGATCAGTAGAGCAGGGCGAACAGCTTGCGGCGATAGGCGACGGTCAGCGGATGCTCGGCGCCCAGGGCGTCGAAGACCCGCAGCAGCGTCTTGCGGGCGAGGTCGTCGCCATAGGCCCGGTCGCGCTTGAGCAGGGCCAGCAGGCCTTCCAGGCCGTTCTCGTAGTCGCCGTCGGCGACCTGACGCAGGGCGCGCTTGAACTGCGCCTCGCTGTCGTCGCGACCCTCGAGTGCGGCGAGCTCCTCGCGGCTCGGTGCTTCCTCGCCGAACTCGATGCGTGCCCTCACGCCGCGGGCCTTGGCGCCGTCGCGATGCTCCGGGGGCAGGGCATCGAGGATCTCGCGCGCCGCCTCGGCCTCGCCCTCGCCGACCAGGGCGCTGGCCAGACCGATGCGATAGTCCGGGTAGTCGGGATAGTCCTGGATCAGCTGCTGATAGATCGCCTTGGCCGTGGCCGGGTCGCCGGCGGCCAGCGCGGCCTCGGCCTGTTCCTCGGGGCTGGCCGGGGCGTCCTGGGGCGCCTGCAGGTAGTTGCCGAGCCACTCGCGGATCTGCGGCTCGGGCAGCGCGCCCTGGAACTGATCGTAGAGCTGGCCCTGCATGATCAGCTTGACGTCGGGGACCGAGCGGATACCCAACTGGGCGGCGATCTGCTGGTTGTCCTCGATGTTGAGCTTGGCCAGCACGAAGGCGCCGGCGTATTCGTGGGCGAGCTTCTCGAGCACCGGGGTCAGGCTCTTGCAGGGCTCGCACCACGGCGCCCAGCAGTCCAGTACCACGGGGATCTCGAGGGAGCCCTCGAGGACCACCTGCTGAAAGTTGGACATGTCGACGTCGACGATGTATCGCGAGGGGTCGACCTGCGACGAACGGTTCGTCCCGTTGTCGGGGGAGTTCAGCGGCTCTCCGGTACGAGGATCGACGATCGGCATAGGGATTGGCCTTGATTGACGGAATTTGCCATTCAATGTGGGTGATCGCGCCGCTATTCAAGGGGGCGGCGCCGTGAATCACTGTTCGAGCGGCCGGGAGAGGCAACGATGCGACGACGCGCATGGGCGGGGTGGGGGCTCGGCGTCTTGCTGGCGCTGATGCTGGGTGGTCCCCTGGCCATGCTGGCCAGCCCCGGCATCGATCTGACCGGCAACTGGGCCACCAGCGATCGCAGCCCGACGGGGCTGGCGCCGCCCGCGTCGACGACCCGCGAGGCGGTGGTACAGGTCTACGCCGCGCGCGCCTTCGAATGGCGTGGCGCTTTCGCGGTGCATACCTGGATCGCCGCCAAGTCGGCCGACGCTCGGCGCTATCGCGTCTATCAGGTGACCAGCTGGCGTCGGCCGCCGGTGTCGGTTGGCGCGGGCACGCCCGATCGTGCCTGGTTCGGCAGCCGCCCCTGGCTGCTGGCGGATTACCGCGGCACGGCGGCGGCCGCGATGATTCCCGCCATCGAGATGGCGGTGCGTGACTATCCGGCGCCGGCGCGTTACCGCGCCTGGCCGGGACCCAACAGCAATACCTTCGTCGCCTGGGTGGTGCGTCGGGTCCCGGGGCTCGACGTGGCGTTGCCGGTGACGGCGATCGGCCGGGACTTTGTGTTCGATGGCCCCTTCGTGCGGGCGCCCAGCGCTACCGGCTGGCAGTTTTCCGCATTCGGGCTGCTGGCCGTGACCGTGGCCGCCGACGAAGGGCTCGAGGTGACGCTGCTGGGCTTGACGCTGGGCGTCGATGTGCGGCGACCGGCACTCAAGTGGCCGGGCCTCGGGCGCCTGGGCATGGCGGCACGGGTGGCGGGAAATGCCGAGCATGGGCCATGAGCCGGGCGCCATACGGGCGTACCGGCTCCTGATGTGGGGGGAGGGTGTCGGTCTTTCACGGCTTTCATCACAAACGATAATGTTTGTCATTGGCACCCTGCTGTTCGGACGCATGCAAGGAACCGAGGGTGTCGAGCGGGCGCTGGGTATGTTCATCAACACCCTGCCCGTTCGCGTCACGCTGGGGGGAAATGGTGTGGCCGACTGTCTGCGTCAGACGCATGGCATGCTGACCGACCTGTTGCATCATGAGCATGCAAGTCTCGCCCTGGCGCAACGCTGCAGTGCTCTACCTAAGCTTCAGCAACGCTTGCAAGAGAGTGCCGTCAGTGACTCTCGAGTCACTGAGTGGGTGTCGGTGTTAAAGACGTAGCCGCTGGTGCCCGGTAATCATGGTGGCGCGCCAGGCGTACCTGGCGCGTCTGATTGTTAGAAGCTAGAACGCCGCTGGCAGCCATAGACCCACCTTGTCGAAACGGGGTATGTCCTGATCTGTCGTGTCCCTGCTGAACGGTGAATTACCACTTGTAGCTTAATGTGGCCGTCACATTGCGCGCCTCGCCGAAATGACAGATTGTCGCGCTGGAGCACGAAGAGACATAGTCCTTGTCGAACAGGTTGACGGCATTGACCCTCAAATCCATGCCTTGGAAATCGCGGGATAGCACTCCGAGGTCATATTCCAGCATGGCATCGACCAGTGTATAACTCTCCACGTCGAACGTATGGGTATCGTTGCCCCAAGTGGCATCATTGCAGCGAATGCCGGCACCGAAACCTAGTCCATTCAAGGTGCCTGGCGAGAACTCGTATTTTCTCAAGGAAGGCATTGTCTCTTTCCCTTGATGTCACCACATTGTTCAGCATGGTTGGCGACAGAATTTCTCTAGGGGTTTGCGTAAACGAGTTTGATTTTTTGGAACATCAAAGCCGCCGAGTTGGGTTTTGGAATCATGTAAGAGGTCGAGGTGCTGCAAGGATTTTTTCTTGAGGCTCTGGGAGTAAAGGTGTTGTTTTTTGCATTAAAGCGCCGGGCGGTTAGCCCGGGCCCTTGCTATTTCATGCCTGTGTGATGGTTTTTCTGGTGTCTTAAACGTTGCCGTTAATGGCATTTTACCAATGGTAACCTAAAGTGGCTGTGATATTTCTTGGCTCACCATAGAAACACCCATAGGTACATGATTCGATATAGTTCTCATCCGTGAGGTTGGTGGCGTTCAGTGCATAGGTCCAGTGGCCTGTCTCGTAGCTGACCATGGCGTCGTACAAGGTGAAAGAGGGAACCTCGCCATCGATCCAGGTACCGAGGGTCGAGCCGACATAGCGCGCGCCAGCTCCGACTTTCAGGCCAGGCAAACCAAAGCTGGCCAAGCGATAGTCACTCCATAGCGATAACTGGTTGTAGGGCGTATTGGCCGTTCGCTTGCCTTCCAGGTCCGGCGTCGCGGGGCTGCTTTCGGTCGTTCGCGCATCCGTATAGGCATAGGCCGCGACCAGATTGGCGTTGGGCCCGATTGCCGTCTTGGCTTCCAGCTCGATACCGCGAGAACGCACCTCGCCCAGTTGGGCTTGAAAGCTGGTGTCGACGGGGTCGGTGACGAGCACGTTTTCCTGAGTCAGTTCATAGGCGGTGGCGGTGATGAGAGTGTCCCAACTCTCGGGTTGGTAACGGACCCCGAGTTCATATTGTTTGCCACGCGTCGGCTCGAACCGGTCTCCGTTGCGACCCGTACCGCTGGTGGGCTCGAAAGACTCGCTGTAACTGATGAAAGGCGCCAGACCATTATCGGCAAGATAAACGCCTCCAATGCGTCCCGTGAACGCATCGTCCGTTGCGCGACTCCAGTCGGTGGGACCAAAATAGGGAGAGGTTTCATCCTCGGTCCAGTCCTGGCGTCCTCCCAACAAAAACACCCACTTGTCGGCGATCTTCATCTGGTTTTGTAAATAGATACCCACTTGCTCATGGCGTTGCTTGGTAGAGTAGGCGAAAGGTATGGCATCGCCCAGTTCACCGTTGTCATAGACGGGGTCGTAGAGATCCAGCGGCGGGGCCGTGCGGTTGTAACGCTCGGTCTCTTGACGTTGACGGGTGTAGTCGAAGCCGACAAGAGTAGTGTTGGAAGTATTGCCAGCCTCCCAGTCGTACTGCAGGGAGGTATCCGCAGTCAGTGCTCGTGAGGCATCGCGGCGATCCTGGGCGGTTCTGGAATAGACACGTCCATCGCTGCTCGAACCGAGAAAGATATTGTCGTAAACCCGATCAGCGTGGAAGCTACGCAGGCTATGGCGGAAGTGAAGGTTGTCGGAGAAGTCGTGCTCGAACAGGTAGCCAAAGGAGTAGCGTTCATTGTCGAAGTTGTCGAAATCGGGCTCGCCGATGAACCGATCTCGTGAAATCTTCCCATTGGGGTTCGAGAGGATTGTACCGCTGGCCGGCAGACCGTAGACATAGGCGGTCTGGTCGCGCTGGTACTCACTGAGCAGGGTGAGCGACGTCTGGTCGGTCGGTTGCCATTTCAAGGCAGGGGCGATGTAGGTGCGGTCGTCGGGCACATGATCGACGAAGGTATCGCTGTCGCGATGCAGCATGGTGAGGCGATAGGACCAGACGCCATCCTCGTCGAGGGCATCGGAGAAGTCCGCGGATATCTGGCGCCGGTCGAAGCTGCCGGCCTGGAGATTGATCTCGCGCAGGGGCTCGCTGGTGGGGCGCTTGCTGACGGCATTGACCACGCCACCGGGGGAAGCCACGCCATAGAGGATAGAGGAGGGCCCCTTGAGTACCTCCAGTCGCTCCAGACCATAGAGTTCCTGCTGGCCGTCGTAGACGTTGGCTTGATACTTGGTTCCATCTCGGTATGTGGTTCCGACCCTAAAACCCCGTATACGCATTACGTCGGTGGTGCGGTCGGCGCCTTCTTGTCTGGAGACTCCAGCGGTATAGCCCAGCGCTTCGGTGAAGTTTCGCGCGCCATAGTCGCGGAACTCCTCACTACTCACCACCGAGAGGGACTGTGGCGTCTCGATGATCGGTGTGTCGGTCTTGGTCGCCGTGGCGCTACGCGTGGCGGCGATGCCCTGCACGGGGCCGTAGGCCTCTTCGTAGAGGCGGCTTTCCGTCACCTGTAGCGTCGGCAATGTGACAGCGGACTCGTCATTCTCTGAGTCCTGTGTCGAGTGACCCTGGGCGAGCGCATTGGGAGCAGCCAATAGGGCCGTGGCACAGATGTTGGCAATGCCGATGGCAATGGTGAGTCGGTGTCTGCGTAGTAGAGGATGTGACATCGTTGACTTCCCTAGGAACATCCCTTGGATGTTGATTTTTTGGCTTGTAAAAGATAATTGTTATTATTCGTATTTAAATATGCCTCGCTTCCCCACTCAATGCAATCCCGAACGTTGCCGTCGTGGCCGAGGGAGAAGACGCGGCATAGCGCCGCCAGCCGGCGATTCTCAGGCGTGGCAGCTGTTGAACAGGTACTGCCGCAGAGCCTGAGCGATATCCCTGCGTACCTGTCCGGCGGCCTCGGGTACGATGCCGCCCAGGCGCGCGAAATCGTGATAGTCATTCCGCTCGGCGGGAGTACCTAATGTCAGGATGTCTTCCGGTACTTCGCTCTGGCCTGTGCCAGCGGGAGTTCATGTACAGTAGGTTTGCCTTACATCTGGATGATGATCGGAAAATCGGCGCCATTGGGGTCGAGTGGCATTGTGCTTTCTTGGGGGTGTGTGCAACGTGAAATGAGTCAGGCCATGCATGGCCATCCCTCAATAGCAGTAATTCATGGTAAGGGTGTAGTTTCTGGGCTTGCCGTAATAGTTGTATCGGTGGTATTTGGCAGCGAATTTACCACTTGTAGCTTAATGTGGCCGTCATATTGCGCGCCTCGCCGAAATGACAGATCGTCGCGCTGGAGCACGAAGAGACATAGTCCTTGTCGAGCAGGTTGACGGCATTGACTCTCAAATCCATGCCTTGGAAATCGCGGGACAGCGTGCCGAAGTCATATTCCAGCATGGCATCGACCAGTGTATAATTCTCCACGTCGAACGTATGGGTATCGTTGCCCCAAGTGGCATCATTGCAGCGAATGCCGGCACCGAAACCTAGTCCATTCAAGGTGCCTGGCGAGAACTCGTATTTTCCCCAGGCAGACGCCATGTGACGAGGCACGCCATAGGGGGTGTTACCCTCGGTGTCGTCATTGGTCTCGACGTATTCCATGTCCGTGTAGGTGTAACTGGCAATCAGCGACAACTGCTCGGTGGGGTGGAGTTTCGCCGACAGTTCCAACCCACGGGAACGGACCTTGCCGATAGCCTCGTAGAAGGGGGTGTTGGGGATCGACTCGGAAACGTTTTCTTGCTCGAGGTGATAAAGGGCGGCCGTGTACTGGTCATCGCTCCCTGGCGGCTGGTATTTGATCCCCAGCTCGTATTGTGAAGCCTCGCTGGGGTCCAGCGTGTTGCCGGAAACGTCGGTATTGGTGGCCGATGCCGGTTCGAAGGATTCCGAGTAGCTGAGGTAAGGGGAAATGCCGCTGTCGAACGCATAGAGCAGACTGGCCCGCGTGGTGAAGCTGTCACTATCACTCTCGGAAGCCATTCCGAGGTTGGTATAAGCGGTACTGGTATCGGCCCAGTCCTGACGGCCAGCGAGGTTGAATCGCCATTGGCCCAGGCTGATCTGGTCTTGCAGATAGACGCCGGTCTGTTCCACCTTGTCAATAAAGTTGGTGGGAGCGCCATAGGTGACCTGGGCATTGCCATACTGCGGATCGAAGGCATCCAGCGGACTGGCTGCGCCAAACCGCCATGATCCGGAGTTACGCTGGTATTGATAGTCCACGCCGAAAAGCAGGGTATGTTCCAGCGGCCCCGTGGCGAAATTACCCTGAAGCTGGTTGTCGACCTTGTAGGCGTGGAGGGACTCGTCGGCACTAGCGACTCGGCGATTCAACTGGTTGCTGTCTCCGACCCAGCCGCTGGAATAAATCTGATCGTAATCGATATCAGCCGAGGCGAAACGGAAGTTCTGCCGGGCTTGCCAGGCATCGTTGATTTGATGCTCCAGCTGATAGCCGATCAAGCGCTGGTAGCGCTCGAACCCATTGAAATCCGGTTCACCATCGAAGAAGTCGTTCTCGATTCTCTGGCCGTTATGATCGCGTACCGAACCGTCGGCGGGTGTCCAACCATAGTAGCCACTATTGGGCTCATGTTGCAGGTAGGCCATCAAGGTCAGGGATGTATCCTCGGTTGGCAGCAATGTCACCGATGGTGCCAGGGTATAGCGCTCGTTCTCGACATGATCGAACTGGCTGTCCGACCCACTGGCTAACCCGACCAGACGATAAGCAATCCGTTGGTCATCGCCCAGTGGGCCGCTAAAATCGAAGCGCACGGTGCGTTTATTCTGAGTGCCTGCCTCCAGCTGAATCTCATGGAGAGGCGTGAACAATGGACGCTTGCTGGTCAGCCCCACCAGGCCACCCGGGTAGCTCTGGCCGTACAGGACGGATGTCGGTCCCTTGAAGACGTCGATGCGCTCGAGAAAGTAAGGGTCGATCTGTAATGAGTTATATCCCCCCACATCGCCAGCCATCTTGAGGCCATCGAAATAGATGTTGTCGAGATTTCCGACGCCACCGAAGCCGCGCATCGAAATGAAATCATAGCGGTTGCCAAAACCGTTGCGTGCCCCGGTGAAAACGCCTGGTGTATAGCGAAGAGCCTGCTGTACCGAGTTGGCACCCTGATCTTCGATCTGCTCGCGAGTGACGACGGACACAGACTGTGCTGTCTCCAACAGTGGGGTGTCACTCTTTGTGGCGCTGCGACTGGTGCTGGCGGTATAGCCCTCGGTTGGCATCAGCGCATTGGCGATTCTGTCGTCGGTCACCTGGACGACAGGCAATTCCGCCGGCATGTTGTTGCCGTCTCGGTTTTCTGCCGCCTGCGCGAAACCGGAAGTCAGCAGCGTGGTCGAGCAGATGCCCGTGATGACGATACTGATGGTGGGGGAGAGGGGGTGTCGATGCAGTACGAAAGGGACGGACATGAATGATCTCCTTTGCCTGTAATTAAATGATAATTGTTATTATTTATAGTTTAATTCAATATAGCCGTGTTTCCGCTGTCAAGCCTGTCCCCGGTCTTCTTGCTGTAACTTAGTAGGGTGGGACGCATAAGACGGTTTTGGGACGGCCGCGTTGTTGTCGCAGCGCAGACGTATGACGCCACCCTGGCTGGACCAGATGGCTCATCGAGAATCGGCCGAAAGGGGGCGTCAAACGTCGCCGGTGTCGCTCTTGTCGGTAAGGCCGTCGACGAGACTGTTCGCGAAGCGTCGGGCGGCCGGGAAGCCTCCCCACGACCAGTAGTCGAGCGACAGGATGGCATAGTCGTTGCGCAGGACACTCGGCCAGTGTTGCCACAGGCCTTTCTGGAGTAACTTGCGCTGCCCACCAGGCGGGTCGTAAGGGCTATCGAGGAAGACGATTCTGGCTTTTATATCCAGCAAGGCTCGTGCCGTGACTGTCGTGAAACCCCAATTGCCAAGTTTTCCTTCCCAGGCGTTATGGAGTCCGAGACGTTTTAATACCATGCCTTCCACACTGCCATGTCCGTAAACGCGCGCATGGCGCTCATCCATCAGGCGAACGATCAGCACGGGTGAGTCGACGTTTCCCAAGCGGTTTATCAACTCATCGAAGTGTCTGTCGGTTCGTGCAATGTACTGTTCTGCTGCGGGCGGGTCCTTGGTCAGGGCGCCAAGCTGGCGCGTCAAGTCTTCGAGAATCTGCCAGTGATCAATAGCGGCTTTCCCCGGGTAATTGTTGTAAAGCGGGTACTCCTTGACGTCGGCGATCTTGCGGAGCTTGGGGATCAGGTTCACATGAGCGGGCGGGGAGATCAGGATCGCATCGGGGGGCTGGCTCGCAAGGAGCTCAAGGTTAGGGAGATGACGATAACCCAGATCGGTCGCGGTCGGAATGATGTCGGGCTGGCGGGAATAGGTCTCGTAGCCGGCAAGGCCCGAAACGAAGGTGGGAGGGTGCCCTATGGCATCGAGTGTCTCGGCGATGGCGAAATCGAAAGTCGCCAAGGAAACCTCGTTCTCATAATCGCTGGCCATGGCAACGTTGCCCAGGCCTAGCCAGACGATCAGGAGGGCCGCCATGGGGGCCCTCGTTGTCCGACGACGAGGTCGGTGTTCTTTGTTGGGCCTTGCGGTCATGCCGGCACCCTGGAGTCTCTGTAAGGCGGCACCTCGGTGATGGCGTCGCTCAGTCAATGGACAGGCTCGTTCATGCAGCGGCGTTTCCGGCATTGGCTGAAGACTGCCTACGCGCAGCCATGCGGCGTAGAAAATCGACCAGGGCGAGTCCAGCTCGATACCAAGATGCGCATTGAAACGCCATGCACCCGTGTGCGAGCCCTGCTCGCTCTTTCGCCAACACTTGGCCTTGGCTATGCCCCCGCCCTGAACTTTGCTCGCTGGCGTCTCGTAGCGATTCGAGGGCACGTCGGGGGCGAGGTGTCTCATGTTCTTAAAAATGATAATCGTTATTATTTTTTCGGGTGCGCTCGATGTCAAGATCGGACTGTCCGGCGGAGGGGGTTAGGTTCTCGGCGTTGTGGGCCGCTCCGCCGGGAGCGGCCGGGTGGCTGGGAAGCGCGTCAGCTCGTGCCCGCCAGGGCGGGAGAAGTGGGCTTCCTCCTGTCGCCTTGCGCCGGGAAAATCTCGCCGGCACTCGAGCAGGGTAGCCTTGGCGTTGGCGAGAATGCTAAATTTATTGATAATCGTTATCGATTATGGCATTTGCGGTGCGACGGGGCAGTGGAAGGGGACAGGAACGGATGAGAGGAAACGTGACCACGACGAGCCACGCGGCTCGACGTGGCCTATCACCGGCACTGGCCTGCCTGTTGCTGAGCCTGCCGCTGCTGGGGCTGGCGTGGCTGGATCTGCAGGCTCAGGGGGGCTTGGCGCTGGGCCTTAAGGCACTGCTGTCGCCGTCGTTCGAGACAGTCGACCAATTACTGTTGCACTATGCCTGGTGGCCGAGACTCTCCATCGCCCTGCTGGCGGGCGGTGGCCTGGCGCTGGCCGGGGTACTGCTGCAGCAGGTGCTGCGTAACCCGCTGGCGTCGCCCACCACCCTGGGGGTGGCCTCGGGGGCCAATCTGGCATTGATGGCGGCGACCCTGCTGACCCCCGGGTTGTTGACCGTTGGCCGTGAATGGATAGCCCTGGCTGGCGGTGGGCTGGCGGTGGGTCTGGTGTTCACGCTGGCCTGGCGGCGTGGGTTGGCGCCCATCGTGGTGGTGCTGGCGGGGCTGGTGGTCAACCTCTACCTGGGCGCCCTGTCCACGGCGTTGCTGTTGTTCAACCCGGATGCGTTGTCGGGGCTGTTGATCTGGGGGGCCGGCTCGTTGGCCCAGAATGGCTGGGATGGCGTGGCGACCCTCTGGCCGCGGCTGGCCATCGCCGGTCTGTTGGCGGTATTCCTGCTGCGGCCCCTGGCGGTGCTGGAACTGGACGATGCCAGCGCCAGAAGTTTGGGCGTTTCACTCAAGTATCTACGCCTGGCCGGCCTGGTGCTGGCGGTGTTCATGACGGCGAGTGTGGTCAGCGTGGTGGGCATCATCGGCTTCATCGGCCTGGCGGCGCCCAACATCGTGCGCCTGGCGGGGGCGCGGCGTCTCGGCGAGCGCTTGTTGTGGGGCGTGCTGCTGGGAGCGGTGCTGCTGGCTACCACCGATCTGTTGTTGCAGCACTTCCTGGGGGGCTTGCCGATACTGATTCCCACCGGCGCCGTGACCGGCGCCCTGGGCGCCCCGCTGCTGATGTGGCTGATTCCGCGCCTGAGGTTGCACGGCAACCAGGCGCCGCAACCGGCCGGGGTCGCAGCGAGTCGCCATCCCGGCCCGGGGCGCTTGATCACACGCCTGGCGATCGCCCTGCTGCTGGCGGTGGGGCTCGGCCTGTTGCTGGGGCAGGGGATGCACGGCTGGTACGGGTTGTCGCCGGACAACTGGGAGGTCCTGCAGTGGCGGGTGCCCCGGGTGCTGGCTGCCGCCGCCAGCGGGCTGATGCTGGCCGTGGCCGGCACGCTGCTGCAACGGCTGTCGGCCAACCCCATGGCCAGCCCCGAGGTGCTGGGTATCAGCGGCGGCTGCGCCATTGCACTGATCCTGGGGATCTTCCTGCTGCCGTCTCCCTCCAGCGGGATGTTGGTGGGCGTGGGCACCCTGGGGGCGCTGGCCACGCTGCTGGTGCTGGTGCTGCTCAATGGACGTAGTGGCTTCGTGCCCGAACAGTTGCTGCTCACCGGCGTGGCGATCGGCGCGCTGTTCGATGCGCTGCGCAGCGTGATCCTGTCGGCTGGCGACCCGCGTGGCCAGCAGGTGATCGCCTGGCTGGCGGGGTCCACCTATTACGTCGATCTCACCAGTGCCCTGGTCGTCGGTACGCTGGCGACGGTGTTGACACTGTGCGCGCTGCCGCTGACTCGCTGGCTGGACATTCTGCCGCTGGGGGCGCCCACGTCACGGGCCTTGGGCATTACCCTCAACCGGGCACGGCTGCTGCTTTTACTGCTGGTGGCGCTGCTGACGGCCTGCGCCACCCTGGTGGTGGGGCCGCTCTCCTTCGTCGGGTTGCTGGCGCCGCACATGGCCAGACTGCTGGGCTTGACGCGGGCGTACCCACACCTGCTGGGCGCGGCGCTGGTCGGCATGTTGCTGATGGTGCTGGCCGACTGGGTGGGGCGCCAGATCATCTTCCCCTTCGACATGCCGGCGGGGCTGATCGCGTCGTTGATCGGTGGGGCCTATTTCATGTGGGGGCTGCGGCGGCTGTGAGGAAGGCGCGTTCATGATCGAGGAGATGACCTGTGGTCGATAGGGGCGCCCTGGCATTGCCCATCGATGACGCCGCCGACGCCCTGCTGGCGCTCTATCGTCGGCCGCCTCTCGATACCCTCAGAGCCCCGGCTTTCGGCACGCCCGATGCCTCGACATTGGCGGTCGCCGATCTGTTCGAACGGACGGTGCTGGACGGGTTGCTCGAACGCACGGCGGCGGCCTTCGGCGAGGGGGCCGATCGCCGGGCGGCGGCCTCCATCTGGTCGAAATATCACCTGAGTGCCGTGTCGATCCCGGCGCTGGTCGCCAATCTGTTGCTGGAGTGTGAACTGCCGGTGGCATCGAGCGCGGTGCGGGTCAGCCTGGGCGAACGGGGCGAGACCGCGCGGCTCTGGCTGCCCCATGGCGGGCGACCCTTGGTGTCCCGGGCGCCCGAGGTGCGTTTCGCGAGGTTGTTCGATGCGCATTGCCGGCCGCTGATCGAGGTGTTGGCCGACCTCTCGGGCCTGTCGCCCAAGGTGTTCTGGAGCAATCTCGGGCACTACGTGGAGTATGCGGGGCAGGCCTGTAACCGGCATCCCGACTTCAGCGGATCCGGTGAACCGCTGCTGCGTTTCCTCGAGATGCGGACTTTGCCGGATGGCCGGCGTAACCCGTTGTACCGACCGGTACGTTACCTCGACCTGGAGGGAGGGGCCTCGGCGCGGGTGCGGCGGCTGTGCTGTATCCAGTATCGCTTGCCCGGTCAGCCGCTTTGCGGCGGCTGCCCCCTCAAGCCGGAACATCGCCCTCCCAGGTGCCGGGGCTGACACGCGAACCAGGAGCGGGGCTGACCAGCGAGGCGTTTGCCGGGGCGAATCCGCGAGGGCCGTTTTTCGATCGGCGCTGCAAAAGGCACGCAAAAAAAAGGCGAACCGCCCATTGGACGATTCGCCTCTTTACAATTTGGTAGCGGGGGCCGGATTTGAACCGACGACCTTCGGGTTATGAGCCCGACGAGCTACCAGGCTGCTCCACCCCGCATCAGATCGTGGAGCGTATTCTACGCAAAATTGGCATCACGTCAAGTGTTCGTCGGGTATTCGCACGGGGGCGGTGTCGTCGACCATACTAACCGGTGGCAGGGCTCGGAGAGGGCCCGTCGCCAGTCGAAGACTCACGTCGGTTCAACGTCATGACTCAGGGGGAGACAAGATGACACAAACAGCACCCGTCGCTTGGGTAACCGGTGGCACCGGTGGCATCGGCACCGCCATTTGCCGTGCGCTGGCCAAGGAGGGCTATCAGGTCGTGGCTGGCTATCACAATCCCGACAAGGCCAAGCACTGGCTGGAGGAGCAGCAGGCGGAGGGCTACAACAACATCGCCCTGTCCGGCGCCAATCTGATCGACTACGAGGACTGCGAGGCCGGGGTGCGCGAAATCCGCGACAAGTTCGGCCCCATCAGCGTGCTCGTCAACTGCGCCGGCATCACCCGCGACACCACACTGAAGAAGATGAGCCCCGAGCAGTGGAACGAGGTCATCGACTGCAACCTCAACAGCGTCTTCAACACCTGCCGCTGCGTGATCGAGGACATGCTCGAGGCGGGGTACGGGCGTATCGTCAACATCTCGTCGATCAACGGCCGCAAGGGACAGTTCGGTCAGGCCAACTACTCGGCGGCCAAGGCCGGGATGCACGGGCTGACCATGTCGCTGGCCCAGGAGACGGCGACCAAGGGGATCACCGTCAACACGCTCTCCCCCGGTTATATCGCCACCGACATGATCATGAAGATTCCCGACAAGATCCGCGAGTCGATTCGCGAGACGATCCCGGTCAAGCGCTTCGGCGAGCCCGAGGAGATCGCTCGCGCGGTGTGCTTCCTGGCCGATCGCGGCTCCGGTTTCATCACCGGGGCCAATCTGGACATCAACGGCGGCCAGTTCATGGGCTAGACGCCGGCCAACTGCAACTCCCCGCACGAGAGCGAGGCTTCGGCCTCGCTCTCGGCGTTTACGGGGCCTGCGGCCGTCCGGTTCAGGGCGGTGGAAGCTCGGCCAGTCGCGACAGCTGACGGTCCAGCTCGGCGGCCTCGCGTTCCCACAACGCCGGTGCCACGGGGCCGGTGGCGAGGATATCGCGCAGTACGCCGTGGAGTTCGTCGGCCCGGGTCAGCTCGCGACCCAGGCCGTCGTTGAGACGCTGGACCTGGATCGCCAGACGCAACGGCTCGTCCTCGCGGCGCACCGTGCCGCCGGCGAGCAGTGCCAGATGCACGCGCAGGCGGGTCAGGCGTTCGTCGACCACGTCATCGGGCGGTGGCGCACGCCGGGCGGCATTGCGCTGTTCGTGGGCTTCCTGCATGTCGTCGTCGAGCGGTGACGACGGCAACGGGACCGACTCGGCCGTGCTGCCCTGGCATGCCCGGGCGTCGGCGGCGAGATGCGCCTCGAGCAATGGGCGCAGCGCCTGCCAGCGCTGAATCTCCTCGCTCACCGCGAGCCGTGCCAGGCGCTCGCGGCGCGCGCGGACGATGCCCGTCCAGCGCCGTCGCATGCCGTCGCTGCGCCGCCCCTGGGGCAGCGGTTCGAGGCTCTCGGCCTCGGCGATGGCTG
Organism: Modicisalibacter coralii; assembly: GCF_004117855.1. Lineage (GTDB taxonomy): Bacteria > Pseudomonadota > Gammaproteobacteria > Pseudomonadales > Halomonadaceae > Modicisalibacter > Modicisalibacter coralii. The sequence continues at coordinate 11,038 of NZ_QWBW01000039.1, read as the reverse complement.
CCTCGAGCGTGGCGACATCATCGCTGGCATCGGGCTGCCAGGCATCGATGCGCTCGATCAGCGCCTGCATGGCGTCGAGTCGCTCGCGGGTGCGCTGGGCCCGGTCGTCGCGTTCGTTCTCGCGGGCCGCGAAGAGGGTGTCGCAGAGGCCGCGGAATTCCCGCCACAGCGCCTGTTCCTCGCCCTTGGGCGCGCGGCCCAGCTCGCGCCACTGGCGTTGCAGCGTCTTGGCACGCTCGGCGCGCTGAGCGGCGCTGGTGGTGGTATCGGCCTGCAGGACGCGCGCCTTCTCGACCAGCTCGCGCTTGGCGCCGGCGATCTCCTGGGCTCGCCGGTCGATCAGCATCTGCAGGGCGTGACGAATCTCGCCGAAGCGCTGACCGATCGCCTGGGCCCGATCGCGGGGTACCGGGGCGAAGCGTCGCCACTGCTCGCGGGCCCGGTCGCGGATCTGGCGCAGGGCGTCGGGATCGGCGTCGGGGTCGGGGTTGGCGAGCAGGGCCTCGAGCTGCTCGCAGAGTGCCTCGCGGGCGGCGAGGTTGTCCTCGCGCAGTGCGTCGCGTTTTTCCCGCCAGGGTACCAGCCGCTCGTGGATGCGTTCCGAAGCGGCCCGGAAGCGGGCCGACAGTTCGCGGTCGGCGGCGGCGTCGCCGAGGTTCTTCCAGTCCTTGACCAGTTGACGATGCTGGCGGTCCAGCTCGACGTCGGCGAGTGTCGTGTCCTCGGCCAGGGCCTCTATCGCCTGGCACAGCTGCAAGCGCTTGGGACCGGCCACGAAGCCGCGCCAGTCGCGCAGCTCGGCGAGCTGCGCACCGAGACGCTTGAGTGTCGGCTGGTACTGGCGCCGGTCGGCCTCGGCGAGCTGGCCGAGGCGCTGGCGCAGGCTCTGGTGCAGCCGGCTGGCGCGCTTGAAGGCGCCCTGACCGAGCAGTGACTCGAGCTCCTCGAGATCCCGCGCGACGCGCGCCGCCTGTTCGGGCGAGCCGGCCGGCTCGTCGGGGGCGTCGGCGAGGCGCTGGCGCGCCTGGGCGAGCAGCGGGCTGGGTGGCAGGTCGTGAGGCCAGTCGAGGGCATCGAGACACTGCCGCAACGTCGCCTTGCGCGGCTCGGCCAGCGCCTCCTCGAGCGCCCCGACGTGGCGTTCGAGCCGCCCCCAGGCCTGGTTGATCCGTTCGTACTCGCTCAACGCCCGGGCGTAGCGATCGCTGAGGGCGGCCTCCGGCGGGTGGCGATCGGAGAGCGTCTGCCACTGGTTGTCCAGCAGGCGTTTCTGGGCCTGCAGGCTGGCGATGTCCTGCTCGGTGAGGCGCTCGCCGTGACGCAGCCCGGCCAGCGTGTCCTCGAGTGCCTCGATCAGCGAGCGGCGCGTCTCGTCGGCATCGTCGCGGCGCTGGTCGGCGGCGGCCAGCGCATGATGGTGGGCCTCGTGGTCGGCGATCACCTTGCGGCAACGCAGCGCGGCTTCCTGGAAGCGGCGCTCCTGTTCCGGCGTGGGCAGGTCGTCGAGGGATTCCCACTCGCGCTGCAGGTGACGATAACGCCCCGAGTAGAGCGGCTCCCAGGCATGACGGGCGTGGGCCTCGAGGGAGTCCAGCACGTGTTCGCGGCGTTCACGGGTCTCGCGGGCCTGGGTCTCGTTCTCGCGCAGCCGGTTGAGGCGTGCCCGCGCCTGGCGCGCGACCTGCTTGTCGCGCCGGGCGCGGCGTGCCAGCTGGGTCAGGCCGGCTTCGCTGGTGACCCGCTCGGCCGCGGCATGGCGTACCGCGGCGATGCCGTTGTCACAGGCCTGACGAAGCAGTCGGGACTCGTCGTCGAGACGCGCCAGGGCGGCCAGGCGCAATGCCTGATTGTCGCCTTCCAGCGCCAGCGTCTCGAGCAGCGTCGGCTCCTCGATGCGCGCGACCAGTTCGATCCGCGTGGTCAGCGGCGTGCTGCCGTCGCGACCGCTCAGCAAGCCGAGCAGGCGGCGATGCAGCTCGGGGCTGTCGTGGGTGTCGCGCAGCGTCAGCAGGCGGGCCGGGTCGTCGAGACTGGCCAGCGCGGTCTGACGCACGCCGGGGTCGCTGTCGGTGGCCAGACGCTCGAGCCGCTGGCGGTCGTCGTTGTCGGTGGGGTCGAGGCGCTCCGCGGCCTGGCGCCGGACCGAAGGGTCCCGGTGCTGCCAGCGCGGGGCAAAGAATCGTCGCAGAAATCCAGACATAGGTCGCAATGCATCCCTGAAATAACGATGATCAAACGGCGGGGCAGCCGGTCCGCTGGCGTCTTTCCGCCCTGTCGAGTGTCGCTTGCGGTATACCGCTATATAAGCATGAGGCCGGGAACGCGAAAAGAGCCGGGCGTCGTCGCTGGGCGACACTGACATGCGCCTTCCACAGCGCGTATGATCGGTTGCAGCTCGGCAGGCCCTCGCTTAGCTTTAAGAGTCATCATCCGATTGTGGAGACCGGCAATGAGCCTCAACGTGGACAGGGCTGGCAACGCCTTCTCTTTCAAGGGTGGCATGCTGCCCATGACGGTCATGGAGCTGACCAGCGCGGATCCCGAGCGGATTCGCGAGCAACTGGTCGGCAAGCTCAATCAGGCGCCGGCCTTCTTTCAGCATACGCCAGTGATGCTGAGTGTCGAAAAGCTCGAGGAGCCGCACCTGGCGCTGGAGCGGATCTGCGCGGTGTGCCGCTCCCACAAGCTGTTGCCGGTCGCGGTGCGCGGTGGCGGCGAGCCGGTCAAGCAGTCGGCATGGGCGCTGGGGCTGGGCTGGTTCCCGCCTCAGGAGGTGCGCCCGCGCAGCCTCGAGACCGTGACCCCCGCCCCGGCCGAGGAGCCGGCGCCGGTCGCGACGCCCCTGGGCAGCGTGGGCAGCCGGATTCACCGCGGCACCGTGCGTTCCGGCCAGCAGGTCAGCGCGGCCGACGGCGATCTGGTGGTGCTCGGCGCGGTGAACGCCGGGGCCGAGGTCCTGGCGGGGGGCAACATCCACGTCTACGGGGCGCTGCGCGGGCGGGCGCTGGCCGGGATCCACGGCGACCGCGAGGCCGGGATCTTCTGTCACGAACTGCACGCCGAGCTGCTATCGCTGGCCGGCAATTACAAGCGTCTGGAAGACATCGATCCGCAACTGTTGGGCAAGCCGGCGCAGGTCCGTCTCGACGACGACCAATTGACCATTGCGCCACTGGCCTGACGCGCGGTGATGTAACGCTCTTCGATTTCAGCAAGCAACAGGAAGCTTACCTTGGCCAAGATCATTGTAGTGACCTCCGGCAAGGGCGGGGTCGGCAAGACGACCAGTGCAGCAGCCATCGCCACCGGCCTGGCGCTGCGCGGCAAGAAGACCGTCGTGATCGATTTCGACGTGGGGCTGCGCAACCTCGACCTGATCATGGGCTGCGAGCGCCGCGTGGTCTACGATCTGATCAACGTCATTCAGGGCGAGGCCGGGCTCAATCAGGCGATGATCCGCGACAAGCGCGTCGACAATCTGCACATCCTGCCCGCCTCGCAGACCCGCGACAAGGACGCGCTGACCGCCGAGGGCGTCGAGAAGGTCCTCGATACCCTGGCCGAGGATTTCGACTACATCGTCTGCGATTCGCCGGCGGGCATCGAGCGCGGTGCTCAGCTGGCCATGTACTATGCCGACGAGGCGGTGGTGGTGACCAACCCCGAGGTGTCCTCGGTGCGCGATTCCGATCGCATCCTCGGGCTGCTGGGCTCGAAGACCCGGCGTGCCGAGCAGAACCGGGACCCGGTCAAGGAGCACCTGCTGATCACCCGCTACGATCCCGAGCGCGTGACCGGTGGCGACATGCTCAATCTCGAGGACATCCACGAGATCCTGGCGATCAACCTGATCGGCCTGATCCCCGAATCCGAGGCGGTGCTGCGGGCGTCGAACCAGGGCATTCCGGTCACGCACGATCAGAAGAGTGATGCCGGTCAGGCCTATTCCGACACCGTGGCGCGCCTGCTCGGTGAAGAGGTGCCGTTGCGTTTCCATGAGTACCAGAAAAAGAGCCTGCTCTCGCGCATGTTCGGAGGAGGTCGTCGGTGAAGCTACTCGAGTTTCTCAAGCGTGAACGCAAGAAGTCGGCGTCGGTGGCCAAGGAGCGGCTGCAGATCATCGTCGCGCATCAGCGCAGCCAGCGTGACCAGCCGGATTACTTGCCGATGCTCGAGAAGGAGCTTCTGGAAGTGATTCGCCGCTACGTCAACGTCGACCAGGAAGCCATCAACATCACCCTCGACAGCGAGGACGACTGCTCGGTGCTCGAGCTCAACGTCACGCTGCCGCGCTGAAACGCGATGGCCGAGCGGTGCTGAGACGTGATCGCGGCTGTGCTAGGCTGAGCGCCTTTCCTCCGACGCTTAGGGAGAGCGTGCATGGCCCGTGGTGGCGATTCGCAGCAGACCTTTCTCTGGCACGATTACGAGACGTTCGGTGCCGACCCGCGCAATGATCGCCCCTCGCAGTTCGCCGCGATCCGCACCGACGCCGATTTCAACGAGATCGGCGAGTCCCTGACGCTCTACTGTCGGCCGGCCGACGACTATCTGCCCTGGCCCCAGGCCTGTCTGATCACCGGCATCACGCCGCAGACCGCCAGCCGCCGGGGCCTCCCCGAGCGGGAGTTCGCCGCGCGCATCAACGCGCTGATGAGCCAGCCCGGCACCTGTGCGCTGGGCTACAACAGCCTGCGCTTCGACGACGAGGTGTCGCGGCATCTCTTCTATCGCAATCTGCTCGATCCCTACGCCCGCGAGTGGCAGAACGGCAATTCGCGCTGGGACCTGATCGATGTGGTGCGCGCCTTCCACGCGCTGCGCCCCGAGGGCATCGAATGGCCCCGGCGCGACGACGGCTCGCCGAGCTTCCGGCTCGAGGACCTCACCGCCGCCAATGGCATCGAGCACGCCGGCGCCCACGATGCGCTGGCCGACGTGCGTGCCACCATCGCCCTGGCGCGACTGCTGCGCGAGCGCAACCCACGGCTGTTCGACTACCTGCTTTCATTGCGTAGCAAGCGGGCGGTGGGCAAGTTGCTCGACATCCCGTCCCACAAGCCGATGCTGCACATCTCGCGGCGCTATCCGGCGAGCCGGGGCTGCAGCGCGCTGGTGGTGCCGCTCGCCGAGCATCCCGGCAACCCCAACGGGGTGATCGTCTACGACCTCAGCATCGACCCCGCGCCGCTGTTCGAGCTCGACGCCGGGGCGATTCGCCAGCGGGTCTTCGCCAGCGCCGACGAGCTCAGCGAGGGCGAGGCGCGCATCCCCCTGAAGATCGTGCACGTCAACCGCAGCCCGGTGCTGCTGCCGGTGTCGGCGCTGAGCGACACGGTGGCGGCGCGGGTCGGCATCGACCGCGCGGCCTGCGAGCGACACTGGCAGGCGCTGATCGCCAACCCCGAGGCGGCGCGCAAGGCGGCGCGCAAGGCGGCGGCGGTGTTCGCCGACGGCCCGCCGAGCACGCCCAGCGACCCCGATCTGATGCTCTACTCCGGCGGCTTCTTCTCGCCGGCCGACCGCCAGCAGATGCAACGGGTCCACGAGACCTCACCCGAGGCGCTGGGCGAGACCGCCTTCGCCTTTCAGGATCCGCGGCTCGAGGAGATGCTCTTCCGCATGCGGGCGCGCAGCTACCCCGACACCTTGAGCGGCGAGGAGCAGCAGCAGTGGGAGGCCTATCGCTGGGCCCGGCTCAACGATGCCTCGCTGGGCACGCTGACCCTGCAGGGGTTCGCCCGCGAGATCGAGCGGCTCAACCAGGTCTCGCTCGACGACCGTGAGCGCCAGATCCTCGAGGAGCTGGTGATGTACGTGGAGGGAATGTTGCCGCCGCAGGCTTTCGGGTAGGCCCTGTCCAGCCGACGAGAATCGACAGGCGCCCGCCGGGAAACCGGCGGGCGCAGTTCGTTCAGCGCGGCCCGGCGAGCGGCGTGAAACCGGCAGTGAGCTTGGCCACGTCGCTGGGCTCGGCGTCGTCGCCGAAGCTGATCGTCAGCGGTGCCGACTGACGCAGGGTCTGCCAGCCCTGGCGGACCTCGTCGGCGGTGAGCTTGGCGACCCGTGCGGCGAGGTGCTCGCGACGCTGGAAGTCGGGATCCGCGTGGACGGTTTCCTGCCACAGTCGTGAGGTCAGCTCGGCGAGCGACGAGGGGCGTTCCAGCAGGCTGTCATGGACCGCCTGACGATAGGGGGCCAGGGTCGCCTCGTCGAGCGCGGCGATGCGCTTGTCGAAGCCGTCGAGAAACGCCGTCATGCGCGACTGGATACGCGCGACATCGGCGCTCGGCGACTGCACCAGCAGGGCGAGGCCCGGGGCGTCGAGCAGCGGCTGGTAGCCGGCGTTGACGATGTAACCGAGCTGTTCCTCGGTGCGCAGCTGGGCGTAGAACGGCGTGCTGATCAACTGACCCAGCACCGCCAGACGCGCCTGGCTGGCCAGCGAGCGGTCCGGCCCCTGCAGGTAGCGCAGCACCGCGGTATCGTTGCGGCTGGAGTCGGGGTGCAGGGTGGGCGGCTTGGCGGGCACCGTCAGCGGCTGGAGTTCGGCAATCGCCGTGTCCTCGAGTTCGGGGGCGAGGGCGTTGTCGACCATCAATCCTTCGCGGCGGGCGAGCTCGGGGGAAAGGTTGCCCACCGCCATGCTCTCGATGTGCAGGGCGTCGAGAAAGCGCGTGCGATAGTCGCGCAGGTCGGCGGCGCTCAGGCCGTCGATTGCCTCGAGCAGCGCCTGGGGTGACCAGCTGGGCCGGATCAGGGCGTCGCCCAGGGTGGCCTGCATCCGCTGGTAGAGCGGCGCCTGGGGCGCGTTGCGCCACTGGCGTTCGAGTCCCAGCTTGACCCGCGCCACGCTGTCATCGGTGATCTTGCCGGACTCGAGCTGCTCGAGGACGCGCTGGATGACCCGCGCCTGATGATCGCGCCAGCCCGAGAAGGAGAGCGTGATGCCGCGCGCATGGGCGTAGGCGTCGTAGGACTGGCCGGCCAGGCGGGCCGGATACAGCGTCTCGTTGAGGCTGTCGTCGAGCCAGCCGGCGAGCAGCCGGGTCAGTGCCGCCTCCTTGGCGTCACGGGCCGCCAGCGGGCTCTGCAGGCTGAAGCGCCATTCCACGCGCGGCGTGCCGAAGCTGCTGTCGGGGCGGTACCAGAGGATATAGTGCGCGCCGTCGATCAGCGTCTGCGGGGCACTGGACTCGAGCGGCAGCAGGCTCAGGTCCTCGGCGATGTAGGGGTTGTGACCGGGCAGCGCCAGGCCGGCGAGTGGCTCGGCGCGGGGCCAGGCGTCGACGCGCTCGAGGGTGTAGGGCGCGTCGAACCAGCGGGTGGTCGCCTGGCCCTCGACATCGGGGCCGCTGTAGACGCGCAGCAGGCGTTGCGGCGTCAGCTTGGCGAGGATCTCGCGCAGCTTGTCGGGGTCGTAACCATCCATCCGGTAGGGGCCGTACTGGACGTCCTTCAGCGGATAGTAGGCCATGTTCATGGCCAGGTTGCTGGCCACGTGGATCGGCTCGCCGCGCTGCTGGAAGCGGAAGTCCTGCTCGGCGAGGTCGGCCTGTTCCTGGTAGCGCCAGGCATCGAGCCCGTGCTCGCGGATGCGCCGGATCATCGCGAACAGGCTGGCCTGGATGCGATCGAGGTGCTTGGCCCCTTCCGGGGTCAGGCTGACGTCGACCACCAGCAGCGCATCGTCGCCGTCGCCGCGGGCACTGCCGGCGGACAGGCCGTCGGCCCAGCCGGCCTGGCGCAGCGCGGCGAGCAGGCTGCCCTCGCCCTCGTGGCCGAGCAGGTTGGCGAGATAGCCGAGCGACTTGTGGCGGTAGTCCTGCTGCGGGTCGTCGATGGGGAAGGCGAACTCGACCTGGCGACGCTCCTCGAGGGTCTTGACCCGCAGTCGGGCCGGCAATTGCGCCGAGGTGAGCAGCGGCTCGGGGATCGCGGCGCGGGACAGGCCGCGATTGGGCACCGCCGCGAAGTCGTCACGCACCCACTGCGCCAGGGTGTCCAGCGGCTGCGGGGCGACCACCACGAGATCCATGATGCCGGCCCCGTAGTGCTTGTGGTAGAAGTCGATCAGCGACTGGCGCAGCGGCCGGTCGCCGTCCTTGAGGGTCTCGAGGCTGCCCACCGCGAAGCGGGTCGCCGGATGCGCGGGATCGAGCGCCTGGTTCATGGCGTCGTCGATTCGGCGGGTGTCGTCACGCAGGCGGGCCTGATACTCGGAGTTCACGGCGTGGCGCTCGCGATCGACGTACTCGGCATTGAAGCGCGGGGCGATGAAGAACTGGCTGAAGCGATCGAGGGCGCCCTCGAGGTTGCCCGGGTCGATGTCGAAGAAGAAGTTGGTGTCGCGATCGGCGGTAAAGGCGTTGTGGCTGCCGCCGTGCTGGTTGATGTAGCGCTGGTAGCTGTCCGCCTCGGGGTACTTGTCGGTGCCCAGGAACAGCATGTGCTCGAGAAAGTGGGCGAGCCCGGGGACGGCGTCGGGGTTCTGGTCGCTGCCCACGGCGACGTTCATCGCGGCGGCGGCCTTGTCGGCGTCGGGGTCGCTGATCAGCAGCACCTCCAGGCCGTTGTCCAGGGTCAGGGTGCGGTAGTGGCGGGTGTCGTTGGGGCTGACGATCGGCTGGCCGTCGTCGCCGGCGACCTGGGATGGCGTTTCGGCCGCCGGCGCCTGGCCGGCGAGGCCGAGCAGCAGCGCCAGCCCCAGGGCGGTCGCCCGGGTTCGCAGTGTGGGCATCATCACTCCTGTTCGCGGTGCCAGCGGACCATTCGCCCGGTGGGGCGGCCGCAGGCCCAGTCCTGATTCATGGGATCGTTCACCTGTCTAGATACCGGAAAAGCGCCCAACAGTTCCAAGGGCGCCGGTGACAGGCTCTTGCGAGCGGTTTCCAGCGGCGTCGCCGGATCGAGCCAGGCGGTCAGCCGGGCGGGGTCGACGAGCGCCGGGAAACGGTCGGTGAGCGGCGCCAGCAGCGGATTGACGGGCACGGTGATCAGCGCGGTGGAGTCGGTATAGCGCACCAGAGTGGTGTGATAGCGGCACCACAGCGCTGCCAGCAGCAGGGGACCGCGATCCTCGCGGGTGATCAGGAAGGGCTGCTTCATCCGCGGCTGCGGCTTCCACACATAGACCCCGCTGACCGGCACCACGCAGCGCCGGGCGGCGAACGCCTCGCGGAACATCGGGCGCTCGTCGAGCGATTCGGCCCGGGCGCAGTGCGGCGCATGGTCGAGCACCTTGAGCCAGGGCGGCGTCAGCCCCCAGAACGCCGTGACCAGATGCGGCTCGCCCTGCTCGTGGCGAATCATCGACACGGGGTGGCGTGGCGCCCGGTTGGGGCTGGTCAGCAAGGGCTGGTCGATACGCAGCGACGGCAGGCGCGTATCGAGGGCATGCTCGGCGATGTGCAGGCGTCCGGCCATCGGGCCTCCCGGGGCAGCGTGACGTCGAAGGAATGGGGTGGTCCGCGAAACACGGACTCGCGCGCCAGGCGGCATGTTATCAGGCTTGCGTTTGCGCGTGGTGTCGATATGCTGGGGTGAAAACACTGTTCGACCACGCCGTCCGCTGGCAGGACGGACGACAAGCGAGGCATTGAATGGCACGTCCCAGACAGCACGCGCCCGAGGCGTTGCATGCCCAGGTGATGACGGCATGCGACACCTGGCTACGGGAGAATCCCGTACATACGCTGTCCCTACGTGCGTTGGCGCGTGAGATCGGCTGTGCGCCGAGCACGCTGCTCAAGCTCTATGGCAGCTTCAACAACCTGCTCCAGTACGTCAACATCGAGACTCTGGAGCGCCTGGGCGGTGCCGTGGAGGGCATGGCCGAAGCCGCGCCCGAGCCGCGTCTCAAGGCGCTGGCCACCGCCTACTGGCAGTTCGCCCACAAGGAGCCCTATCGCTGGCAGTTGCTGTTCGACTACCCGCTGGCCCAGGAAGGCGAACTCGACCAGCGCCAGCACAGCATGATCGAGGGGCTGTTCACCCGCGTCGAGGCGACGCTCAAGGAGTATCAGCCCCGGCTCGACGATCTCGCGGCGCGGCGCATGGCGCGGACGCTGTGGGGCAGCGTGCACGGTCTGGTCCAGTTGGGGCTGAGCGAGCGCCTGGGGTACTGGCAGGGGCAGCAACTCGAGGTCGGCGAGCTGCTCGATCAGCTGCTCACCACCATTCTCGCCGGGCTCGAGCGCGTGCCGGAGTCGTCGTGAGTCGATCACTGATGGCGCGGCGCCAGTTCGCGCCCTTCTTCTGGACCCAGGCGCTGGGCGCCTTCAACGACAACGTCTTCAAGAACGTCCTGCTGCTGCTGCTGACCTTCGTCGCCGTGCCGCGCTACGGCTGGGACACGGGGCTGCTCAACAATCTCGCCGCGGCGTTGTTCATCCTGCCCTTCCTGCTGTTCTCCGCCTGGGGCGGAACGCTGGCCGATCGCATCGACAAGCGCCGGCTGGTCCAGCGTCTCAAGCTGCTCGAACTGGCGACCATGACGCTGGCGGCGGCGGCCGTGTGGTTCGAGCAGTTCCTGCTGCTGCTCGCCCTGCTGTTCATGATGGGTACCCAGTCGGCGCTGTTCGGGCCGGTCAAGTACGCCATCCTGCCTCAGCACTTGCCGCGTACCCAACTGGTCCAGGGCAACGCCTGGATCAATCTGGGGACCTTCGTGTCGATCCTGCTGGGCACGCTGCTGGCCGGCGTGCTCGCCGCGCTGGAGGGCCCCTGGTCGCGGGCGTCGATCGCCGTGGCGCTGATCGCTGTGGCACTGCTCGGCTATCTGGCCAGTCTGGCGGTCCCCCCGGCGCCGTCGAGCGATCCCGGGCGCGTGCGCTGGCGGCCGCTGTCCGGGAGTGTCGCGGTGCTGCGCGGCAGCTGGCGCGAGCCGCGCGTGTTCCGGGGCCTGCTGGGGATCAGCCTGTTCTGGTTTCTCGGCGCCTGTTACCTGACGCAACTGCCGGCCTGGGTACGCGACATGGTGCATGGCCAGGAGACCGCCGTCAGCTGGCTGCTGGGGGCCTTCGCGCTGGGGGTGGGG
>NZ_QWBW01000038.1 GCF_004117855.1 Modicisalibacter coralii | reverse complement strand
GTGGCTTGGCCTGGACCCCGAACCCCGGCTAATTTAGAAACAGGACCTGCCGCAAGAGACGCCGACGATGTGCCATGTCTATGCCTCCACCGATCCGCAACGCTACGAGAGCACCACGCGGTCGGTGCGCCTCCAGGGCTGCGTGACCAGCGTGCGCCTGGAAAACGAGTTCTGGGAGATCCTCGATGGCCTGGCCGCCGAGCAGGACCTGTCGACCGCCCGCTTCATCAGCCAGCTGCACGACGAGGTCATCGCCGAGCGCGGCGCGGTGCCCAACCTGGCCTCGCTGTTGCGCGTCGCCTGCGCCGTGCACCTGCATCTTCGCGGCAATGCCGACGCGCAAGGCCGCACCGACAACCCGGCCGCCCGGCAACGCGCATGACGGGATCGGCTCGCCCCTGGCGCCGGCTCCGGGCCGGTAGCGTCCTGCTGATGACGCTGTGGCTCGCCGGCTGTGCCGGTCCGCAGATGCGCATGGCCGACCTGGAGAACGGCGGCCGGGCGCCGCTGTCGATCGAGCGGGCGATGATCCTCGCCAATGCCCGTCAGGCGCTGGGCATCCCCTACGTCTATGGCGGCGACTCGCCCGACGGCGTCGACTGTTCGGGCCTGGTGCAGATGACCTACCGCACCGCGGGGATCCCGGTGCCGCGTACCGCCGAGCAGCAGTACGAACGCCTGCCGGAACGCGACGCCGCCCGCCCCGGGGACCTGCTGTTCTTCGGCTCGGGATCGCGGGCCACTCATGTCGGCATCTATCTGGGCCGGCAGCGGATGATCCACGCCCCGGGGCGCGGCCGCGAGGTCACCACCACCTCGCTGGATCTCGACTACTGGCGCGAGCACTACCTGGGCGCCGCGGGGCCGGCGCCCTGAACGGCCTGCGCATCGAGTCCGCCACCCGCGAGGACTGCCGCGCTATCGCCGAGGTGCACGTCGTGGCATGGCGCCACGCCTACGCCGACCTGCTGCCCGCCGCTTACCTGGACGCCCTCTCGGTCGACGACAGCGAGAACCGCTGGCGGGAACGGCTCGCCGGCGGCGACGCCCACCTGTTGCAGGCGTGCCACGCGGGCCGGGTGCTGGGCTTCATCGCCGTCGGCGCGTCACGCGACGCAGACGCCCCCGACGATCGCGCCGAGATCCAGGCCTTCTACATCGCCCCGGAGCACTGGTCGACCGGCGTGGGCCGCCGATTGTGGCTCGCCGCGCAGCGCCACATCCGCTCCCGCGGCTATACCGCCATCAGCCTGTGGGCGATCGCCGACAATCGCCGTGGCAGGCGTTTCTACGAGCGCGCGGGCTTCGTGGCGGAACCGGCATCGCGACAACCCTTCGAACTCGGCGGCACCCGGCTGGAGGAAATTCGTTACCACCGCCCGGCCGCCGACTGACCGCGCGGAATGATCTACGCTCAAGGATGGTCATCGACCGAGCCGAGAAAAGGAGTCTTCACCGTGGCTGATCAACCGTTTCTGACCGACATCCAGACGATTCGCCAGCGCGCCCGCGAACACATCGAGCGCGGCGCCGTCACCGAGGGTTACACCGCCGACCGGGAGAACGTCATCCAGTTGCTCAACGAGGCGCTGGCCACCGAGATCGTCTGCACCCTGCGCTACAAGCGCCATTACTACATGGCCGACGGCCTGAGCGCGAACATCGCCGCCAACGAGTTCCTCGAGCATGCCCAGCAGGAACAGCAGCACGCCGACTGGCTGGCCGAACGCATCGTCCAGCTCGGCGGCGCGCCCAACTTCTCGCCCGAGGGCCTGCTGACCCGCGCTCACGCCGAGTACATCGAGGGCGACTCGCTGCGCGAGATGATCAAGGAGGACCTGATCGCCGAGCGCATCGCCATCGACAGCTATCGCGAGATCGCCACCTATCTCGGCGACAAGGACCCGACCTCGCGGCGCATCATGGAGGACATCCTCGCCCAGGAAGAGGAACACGCCGACGACATGGCCGGGTTGCTCGAGGGCCTCGATAACCGCTGATCCGCCGGGGGTTGTTTCCCGCGCGCGGCGCCCCGATGTCATCATCGGGCGAGACACACCCCGTCCGAGCCTCGCGCCACCAGGGCGCGGGTCTCCCACCGGTCTTTTAAGGAGGTTGCACCAATGGCACTGCATCTTGGCGATACCGCCCCGGATTTCACTCAGGAAAGCACCGAGGGCACGATCCACTTCCACGAGTGGGCCGGCGACAACTGGGTCGTGCTGTTCTCGCATCCCAAGGACTTCACCCCGGTCTGCACCACCGAGCTCGGCGAAGTCTCGCGGCTGAAGCCGGAGTTCGAGAAGCGCAACGCCAAGGCGATCGGCCTGTCGGTGGACCCGCTCGAGGACCACAAGGCCTGGGCCGGCGATATCCAGGAAACCCAGGGCCATGGCCTCAACTTCCCGCTGCTCGCCGACAGCGACCGCAAGGTCAGCACGCTCTACGACATGATTCACCCCAACGCCAACGACACCCTGACGGTGCGTAGCGTGTTCATCATCGACCCCAACAAGAAGATCCGCCTGACCATCACCTATCCGGCCAGCACCGGGCGCAACTTCAGCGAGATCCTGCGGGTGATCGACAGCCTGCAGCTCACCGACGACCAGAAGGTGGCGACGCCGGTCAACTGGAACGAAGGCGACGACTGCATCATCGTGCCGTCAGTGTCCAACGAGCAGGCCAAGGAACTCTTCCCCCAGGGCTGGGACGAGAAGAAGCCCTATCTGCGCATGGTCAAGCTCGACAAGTGAGCCCCCCGCGTCCCGGCCGCCGGCCGGGACTCTTCTCTCCCGCCGCCGTTTTCGCCCCCGACGACGCTTGATCCATATCAAGAGTCAGGCGCTTTATTAGCCGGCTCACCGGCCGCCGAGCGCTCCACCCGCCTTTCCCGTCGATAAAATTACCTACAAAACAAAGTCTTGCATGTTTCGCCGTGCGTAATGGCCGCACCGCCGTCGACGTTGGGGATGACGCTGCGGCGCAGTATCCTGAACCCGGGTCAGGCCGAGCAGGCCCGGCAACGTTCAGTGAGGCGGCCACGCCGCGGGGGAGCGAGACATGACGGAGTCGATCATCGCCTTCACGGGCATCACCGCGATCGTCGGCGACATCGTCGAGATCGACGTGGCCGCGGCCCGGCGCATGGGACTCTCGCCCCGCAATCGCGAGCTGGCGCTGCTCGAGCAGGACGGCCGGGCCTTCTCGTTGGCCCAGGTGGTGCGGCTGACGCGCGACACCGCCTCGCTGCAGGTGTTCGCCGGCACCCAGGGGCTGTCCAACCGGGCCAGCGTGCGCTTTCTCGGCGAGATGCTGCGCGCCATCTATTCGGACAACATCTACGGGCGGGTCTTCAATGGCGCCGGGCGGCCCATCGATGGCGGGCCCGGTCTCGCCGACGATCCGCGCATCGCCATCGCCGGCCCCACCGTCAACCCCATGTCGCGGATCCTCGCCTCGCGGATGATCCGCACCGACATCCCCATGATCGATGTCTTCAACTGCCTGGTGGAGAGCCAGAAGATCCCCATCTTCTCGGTGCCCGGCGAACCCTACAACGCCCTGCTGGCACGCATCGGCATCCAGGCCGATGCCGACGTGGTGATCTTCGCCGGGATGGGCCTGATCTTCGATGACTTCCACACCTTCCGGAAGACCTTCGAGGACGCCGGCATCCTCGCGCGCACGGTGATGTTCGCCAACCTGGCCTCCGACCCGGTGGTCGAACGCACGCTGATCCCCGACCTCGCCCTGGCGGTGGCCGAACGGCTGGCGGTCGAGGCCGGCAAGCGCGTGCTGGTGCTGATGACCGACATGACCGCCTTCGCCGATGCCCTCAAGGAACTGGGCATCGCCATGGAGCACATCCCCTCCAATCGCGGCTACATGGGCGATCTCTACTCGCAGCTGGCGCGCCGCTACGAAAAGGCCTGCGACTTCCGCGGCGCCGGCTCGGTGACCATCCTCTCGGTGACCACCATGCCGGGCAACGACGTCACCCACCCGGTCCCCGACAACACCGGCTACATCACCGAGGGCCAGTTCTACCTGCACGACGGTGAACTCGACCCATTCGGCTCGCTGTCGCGCCTCAAGCAGCACGTCATCGGCAAGCAGACCCGCGAGGATCACGGCGCGCTGATGAACACCATGATCCGCTACTACGCCGAGGGCGTGGAGGCCGAGCAGAAACAGGCGATGGCCTTCGAGCTCTCGGCGCACGACCGCCGCCTGATGCGCTTCGCCACCGCCTTCCGCGAGCGCTTCATGACGCTCGAGGTCCAGAAACCCCTGGAGACGGCGCTGGACGACGGCTGGGCCCTGCTCGCCGAATGCTTCGACGCCGACGACGTGATCATCAAGCAATCGCTCAAGGACACCTACTGGCCCGCTCATGTCGCAAGCCACGCTCAACAAGAGCGCGCTGAGTCGCCTTGAGCGCCAGCGCGACCTCTACAAGCGCTTTCTGCCGTCGCTGGAGATGAAGCGTCGCACGCTGCTCGCCGAACGCCAGCAGACCGCCGCGCAACTGGCCGCGCAACGCGCCGAGATCGACGCCCTCGAGGCCGAGGTCGGCGAGGCGTTGCCGATGCTCGCCGACGACGACGTCGTCCTGGAGGCACCGCTGCGCATCGCCACCCTGCGCCTGGGCGACGAGAACCGGGTCGGCGTGCGCCTGCCGGTGCTCGCCGAGCTCGCCATCGAGC
Organism: Modicisalibacter coralii; assembly: GCF_004117855.1. Classification (GTDB taxonomy): domain Bacteria; phylum Pseudomonadota; class Gammaproteobacteria; order Pseudomonadales; family Halomonadaceae; genus Modicisalibacter; species Modicisalibacter coralii. Next base: position 39,764 of record NZ_QWBW01000038.1, on the reverse strand, counting down.
GCGCCGCCTACCCGCGACTGGTCCAGCCGCACTGGATGGACGGCGTGCTCGAGCGCCTGGAGCAGCGCCTGCGCCTCGAGGTGGCACAACGCATCGCGACCCGGCGCCTGGCGATTCTCGACGCCGCCGCGCGCACCGTGACCCAGCGGGTCAACCTGTTCGAGAAGGTGATGATCCCCCAGGCCGAGTCGGCCATCGCGCGCATCGAGCTGTATCTCGCCGACCAGGAACGCGCCAGCGTGGTGCGCGCCAAGCTGGCCAAGCGCAAGCGTCAGGCCGCCGAGCGACGCGAGGAGGGCGCATGAGTATCGTCGCCATGCAGCGAGTCACCCTGATCGGCCTGGTCGATCGCAAGCGCGAGACGCTGCGCCGACTGCAGGCGCTGGGCGTGATGCACGTCGATGCGCCGGCCGTGCCCGAGGCCGCGGACCGGCGCGAGTCGCTGGAGCTTCACCAGGCGTTGACGTACCTGCTCGCCTGCCCGCATCGCCGCCGCCTGCAACGCCCGGCCGACACGCCAGGGCTGGGCGAGCTGCTCGAGACGATTCACACCAATCGCCGGCGGCGCGAGGATCTCATCGACCGTCTCACCCTGCTGCGCCGCCATCGGCGCGCCCTCGCGCCCTGGGGGGACTTCCACTTCCCGCCGCTCGAGGCCCTGGGCGGACAGCGCCTGTGGTTCTACCGGGTACCGCTGGGCAAGCACCGCCTGCTCGAGGCCCTCGACCTGCCCTGGCAGGTGGTCAACCGCGACCATCGCGAACTCTATCTGGTGGTGATCGCGCCCGAGGAGCCGACCGGCGAGCAGGTGCCCTTCGCGCGGTCGCACACCGGCTCGCGGTCGCTGACGGCGGTCGATGCCGCCATCGAGACGGCGCGCAGCGAACTCGAGGATCTCGACGCCGAACGCTTCATGCTGACCCGCTGGATCGTCACCCTCGCCGGCCACGTCGCGCAGGCCGCCGACACCGCCGAGCTGCTGCGCATCATGCGCGCCAGCGACGACACGGCGGAAGCGCTGTTCGTGATCCACGGCTGGGTCCCGCGGGAACGTCTCCCGGCACTGGTCGCGCTCGACGAGAGCGGCGAGGTGGCCCTGCTCGAGCGCCCCCCGGCGGACGACGAGGAGCCGCCGGTGCTGCTCGACAATCCCGAGTGGCTGGCCGGCGGCGAGGAGGCGGTCAAGTTCTTCCAGCTTCCCGGCTATCGCAGCGCCGACCCCTCGGCGATGGTGGGGCTCTCGTTCGCGCTGTTCTTCGCCATCATCCTCGCCGACGCCGGCTACGCGCTGGTGTTCGGCGCCCTGGTGGCGCTCGCTCGGCCGCGCTGGAAACGCTCACGCACCGGCCGCCGGCTGGGTCGGCTGGGCCTGGCGATGAGCGCCGGCGGCCTGCTCTACGGGGTGCTGGTGGGCAGCTATTTCGGGCTCGCGCCGCCGGCGCACAGCTGGGCGGCGGGGCTGGCCGTCATGTCGATGGACGACTTCGGCGGCATGATGCGCCTGTCGATCACCATCGGCGTCTGCCACCTGATCGCCGGCAACGCCCTCGCGGCCCGTCATGCCCGGCCGCGCCGGCGGGCGCTGAGCAATGGGGGCTGGATTCTCATGCTGGCCAGCGGTTTCGCCCTGTGGCTGTCCCTGCCGACCCAGGCGCCGCGCCTGCCCTGGCTGGTCGGGCTGATCCTGGGCGCCGTTCTGGTGCTGCTGTTCACCCGGGTCACGCCGCGCATCGACGGCTGGCGCCCGGCCCTGCAGCGGCTGATCGCCGGCCTCACCGCGCTGGGCTCGGTGACCCAGGCCTTCGGCCACGCCCTGAGCTACATGCGGCTGTTCGCCCTGGGCCTGGCCAGCGCCTCGCTGGCGGTCACCTTCAATCAACTGGCCGTCGACGTCCGCGATGCCGTGGCCGGCGCCGGGCCGCTGCTGTTCGTGCTGATCCTGCTGCTCGGCCATGCGCTCAACTTCGCCCTGGCCCTGATGGGCGGGGTGGTGCACGGGCTGCGCCTCAATCTCATCGAGTTCCTGCGCTGGGGCGTTACCGGCGAGGGACGACCGTATCAGGCATTCGCCAATCAGGAGGAATCGACGTGGATCAAGTGATACTGGCGCTCGGCTGGCTGGGCATCTATGCCCCGGTGGCGCTGGGCGCGATCGGCAGTTCGATCGGCTGCACCCTGGCCGGGCAGGCCGCGGCGGGCGCGCTGCTCGACGTCGAGAGCGGCTACGGCAAGTACATCGGCCTGGCGGCGATGCCGTCCACCCAGTCGATCTTCGGCATCGTCATCATGTTCTCGCTCAACCGCGAGGTGAGTCTCGCCAACGCTCCGGGACTGGCGGCGGTGGGCCTGCTGGCCGGGCTGGCGATGCTGTTCAACTCCGTCTATCAGGGGCGCGCCCTGGTCAGCGCCATCGAGGCGTCCAAGAACAAGCCGGAGATCTTCGGCCTGTCGCTCGCGCCCTCGGCGATCGTCGAAGGCTTCGCGGTGTTCGCCTTCGTCTTCGCCCTGGTGCTGAGCGGCGCCCTGCCGCAGTGAGGAACGCCATGAATCCTGCATCCACCGCCAACCAGCACGGCGTCCAGACGCTGCTCGATACCCTGCGCGAACAGGGCGTCGAGGCGGGGCGCCAGGAAGCCGCGCGCCTGGTCGAGGACGCCGAGCAACGCGCCGACTGGCTGCTCGCCCAAGCCCGCGAGGAAGCCGAACGCATCACCCGGGAGGCCAACGCCGAGGCCGAGCAGTTGCGCGAGGGCGGCCGCCAGGCGCTCACCCTGGCCTACCGCGACCTCTGCCTGACCGCCCGCGACACCTTCAGCCAGCAATTCGCCAGCGAGCTGCAGAGCCTGGTGCGCGAGGCACTCGACACGCCCGACGTCCTGGCGCGCCTGCTGCAGGCGGCGGCCACGCGCAGCGCCGTCCCCGACGATACCGAGGGCGAGGCGTTGCTGCCCGAGCGGGTGATCGGCCTGGCGGAACTGCGCGACGACCCGCAGGCCCTGCACGAGGGCGCGCTGCCCGACTTGCTCGCTCAGGTCGCCCGGGCGATGCTCGCGCGCGGCATCACCCTGCGCGGCGACCCCGACGTGGACGCCGGCGTGCATTTCGTGCTCGACGACGGCCGCGTGCATGTCGACCTCAGCGACCAGGCGCTGGCCGCCCTGCTGCTGCGCCATCTGCAGCCGCGCTTTCGCGCCCTGCTCGAAGGCGTGGTCGCCTGACACGGAGCCCGGCATGTCCCGAGACGCCTACCGCTATGTGACCCTGCTGTGTTCGCTGCCGCATCTGCGCCCGCCGTTTCACTGGGAGCGGCCGCCGATCTCGCGGGTCCGCCTCGAGCAGCGCCTGACCCTGCTCGAGGCCCGTGACCGGGCCCTGCTGGCACGCGTGGAGGCGGTCGCCCGACCGTATCGCGGCAGCGGTTGGCACGATGACGCGGCACTGCTCGGCGAGGCCCGCGACCTGCTGGCCGAGCTGGGCCTCGCGCCGCTGGCCGACTGGCTCGTCTGGTGGCTGACGCTCGACGTGCTCACCGCCGCCCTGCGCGCGCGCCGCGACGGCCAGACCGAGGCGGGCGCGCTGTCGGCGGCGCCGCGGGTCGGCCGCCGACTGCGCGATGCCTGGCAGCACCCGACCTTCGCCCTGGCGACCCGCTACCCCTGGCTGACGCCGCTCGCCGACCAGGTCCAGGCCGGCGACAGCCTCGCCGTCGAGACCACCCAGTTGGAGCTGGGCTGGGACTACCTCGCCCGCCACCGCCCCGCGACGCCTTACGGCCTCGAGGCCGTGGCGCACTACCTGTTCCGCTGGTGGCTGATCGAACGCCGTTGCCGGCAGGACGGCCCGGGGGCCAGGCAGCGCTTTCGCGAGGCCCTCGTCACGCCGCCCGACCTCGACAGCACCCTGGAGGCCTTTGCATGACCGCAGCGCCCGACACCCCTGCCACGGCGGTACCCAGTGCCCACGTGGTGGCCATCAACGACGACGTGGTGACCCTGGCCCTCGATGACCCGGCCCGGGGCGGCTGGATCAAGAACGAGGTGGTCTATCTCTGCCCGCCGCCCGACCCGGGGCAGACCGAGACCCGCCTCAAGGCCGAGGTGCTGCGGGTGCGCGGCAGCGAGGCCGACGCCCAGGTCTACGAGGATATCGCCGGGGTCGGCATCGGCGATGCGGTGATCCAGAGCGGCGAGCAATTGGCGGTGACCCTCGGCCCCGGCCTGCTCGGCCAGGTCTTCGACGGCCTGCAGAACCCGTTGCCGCGCCTCGAGGCGCTCAGCGGGCGTTTCCTGCAGCGCGGCCTCGACGTCCCCGCCCTGGACCGCGACCAGCACTGGGCCTTCGAGCCACGGGTGCGCAGCGGCGATAACGTGAGCGCCGGCGATACCCTGGGCACGGTGGCGGAAGGGCGTTTCACGCACCGCCTCTTCGTGCCCTTCGACTGGCCGGGCCGTTACCGGGTCGCCTGGGTCCAGGCGGGCAGCGTCGATGTCGAGACCGTGGTCGCCCGGCTCACCGACGAGCACGGCAGGGAACACCCCCTGACGCTGGCCCAGCGCTGGCCGATCCGCCGGCCGCTGGCCGCCCCGCTGGAAAGGACCGGCCGGGTCCGCCGCGAGTACCCCGACGCCCCACTGATCACCACCCTGCGCCTGATCGACACGCTCTTTCCCATCGCCCGGGGCGGCACCGCCTGCATCCCGGGCCCCTTCGGCGCCGGCAAGACGGTGCTGCAGAACCTGATCTCGCGCTACTCGGACGTCGATATCGTGATCGTCGTCGCCTGCGGCGAGCGCGCCGGCGAAGTGGTCGAGACGATCAACGAATTCCCCCAGCTCGCCGACCCGCGCACCGGCGGCACGCTGATGGACCGCACGATCATCATCTGCAACACCTCGTCGATGCCGGTGGCCGCCCGCGAGGCGTCGATCCACACCGGCATCACCCTGGGCGAGTACTACCGCCAGATGGGCTACGACGTGCTGCTGATCGCCGACTCCACCTCGCGCTGGGCCCAGGCGATGCGCGAGACGTCCGGGCGGCTCGAGGAGATCCCCGGCGAGGAGGCCTTTCCCGCCTATCTGGAATCGTCGATCCGCCAGCTCTACGAACGCGCCGGCGTCGTGCGCCTCGACGCCGAGTCCACCGGCAGCCTGACGCTGATCGGCACCGTCTCGCCGGCCGGCGGCAACTTCGAGGAGCCGGTCACCCAGGGCACGCTCAATACCGTCAAGACCTTCCTGGGGCTGAGCTACGACCGCGCCTACAAGCGCTATTACCCCGCCGTCGATCCGCTGATCTCCTGGTCGCGCTACCGCGATCAACTGGCCCCCTGGTATCGCCGCGAGCTGGGCGACGACTGGCCCGGCCGCGTCGAGCGCCTGCAGCGCCTGCTCCACGCCGGCGACGCGATCCAGCGGATGATGCAGGTCACCGGCGAGGAGGGCGTCAGCGACGCCGATTACCTGACCCACCAGAAGGCCGCGCTGGTGGATCAGGCCTATCTGCAGCAGGACGCCTTCGACCCGGTCGACGTCTCGACCCCGCTGGCGCGCCAGAAGGCGGCGCTCGACCTGCTCGACCGGGTGACGGCGATGGACGGGCCCTTCGCCGACAAGGCAGCGATCCGCGCGACCTTCACGCGCTTCGCCGACCTGTTTCACAACCTGAACGGGACCGCCACCGACAGCGACGCCTACCGCCAGTACCGCACGCGCATCGAGGCGCTGATCGCGGGCGACGCCGGCACGCAGCACGCGACGGCCCCCGCCGCCGAGGAGGGGCAGCAGGGGGCGACCTGAGGCGCCGGCTCAGCGCCCGGTCAGCCCCGTGAAGAAGCTAACGGCGTTGGCCTCCAGCCCTTCCAGATAGTAGCCGCCCTCCTGCACCACCAGCGTCGGCCGCTCGAGGTCGGCCACCGCCCGCCCGAGCCGGGCGAAGCCGGGGGTGGTGACGGCGACCTTGGCCTGCGGGTCCTTCTCGAAGATGTCGAAGCCCAGCGCCAGCACCACGGCGTCCGGCTCGAACAGCCGGATCGCCTGGCAGGCCTCTTCCAGCCGCGCGAAGAACACCGCTTCCGAGGCGCCGTGCGACATCGGCAGGTTGAGGTTGTAACCGTAGCCGGCGCCATGCCCGCGCTCATCCTCGAAGCCGCAGACCGCCGGATAGAAGTTGGTGGTGTCGCCGTGGATCGAGACGTACATCACGTCGTCGCGCGCATAGAAGATCTCCTGCACGCCCTGGCCATGGTGCATGTCGGTATCCAGCACCACCACGCGCGGATAGCGCGCGGTCAGATGCTGGGCGGCGATGGCGGCGTTGTTGAGAAAGCAGAAGCCGCCGGCCGAGTCGACCCCCGCGTGATGGCCGGGGGGCCGCGACAGGGCATAGGCGAAGCGCTCGCCCGCCAGCAGCGCCTCGGCGCCGGCCACCGCGCTCTGCGCCGAGGCGTAGGCGGCCTGCCAGGTGTGCTCGCCGACCGGCGCGCTGCCGTCGGCCAGGTAGCGCGCCGCCTCGGCGAGGATGCCGCGCAGCGCATTGGGCGAGCGCACGAAGACGTTGGAGATCACCTCCTCGCCCCAGTCCTCGTCGAGCGCGTGCCAGCGCCGGTGGGCGCTTTCCAGAAAGCGCAGGTAGGGTAGCGAATGAACCGCGCGCAGCGGCGTCACGCCGTGATCGCGCGGTGCCTGGATGTCGAAGCCCAGGCGTTCGGCGGCCGCCAGCAGGTGCTCGGCGCGCTGGCGCACTTCCTGGGGCGTGCGCAGCTTGCCGCGGGAAAAATAGGTCTGCGGCTGATGCAGACGCTGGTCGTCGTGGAAGAAGGTCTTCATCGCTGTGTCCTCGTCGGCCTCGCTCAATAACCCGCCTGGCGATCCACCTGGCTCGCCGGTTGACGCCCCGCGTCGAGATCGCGCAGCGCCGCTGCCACCTCCTGGGCGACCTGGCTGGGCGTCGAGTCGCAGGCGTCGTGCGGCGTGACCAGGATCCGCTCGTGACGCCAGAACGCATGACCCGGCGGCAACGGCTCGACCGCGAACACGTCCAGCGAGGCAGCCGACAACCGACCGCTGTCCAGCGCGACCAGCAGATCATCCTCGATGAGATGTTCTCCGCGCCCGACGTGGATCAACACGGCACCCGCGGGCAATCGCGAGAACAGTGTGGCATTCAGGATGCCGCGCGTCTGCGCCGTCAGCGGCAGCAGGTTGATCAGGATATCGCTGCGCGCCGCGAGCCGCTCGAGCCCCGCCTCACCGGTGAACCCCTCGACGCCGGCCGGCAGATTGCGTCCGCTGCGCGAGTAGATCGCCAGGTCGTAATCCAGCGCCACGAGCGCGCGCGCGACCGCCCCGCCCATCCTGCCCGCCCCCAGCAACCCTACCCGCACGTCAGCGGCGTCGCGCTTCGGCAGACGCTCCCAGTGCCGTTGACGCTGATGACTCAGATAGTCGCCGAAGCGGCGGTGATGCCACAGCACGTGCCAGGTCACGAATCCCGCCATCATCTGCGCCTGGGACTCCCCGGCAATGCGCATCAGCGGCACGTCGCTCGGCAGGCTGGGGCTGGCGAGAATCCCATTGACGCCGGCGGCGATCGACGACACCAGGCGCAGGTTGGGATAGGCGCGAAAATCGTCGGGCCCCGGATCCCAGGCCAGCGCAAAGGTCACGCTTTCGGGCTCGGTGACGGCATCCGGCAACGCCAGACGACACTGCGGCGCCACCTGCTCGAAGGCGGCAATGTAGGTCGTCATGATCTCGGGCGAGCCGAGCAGTACGCCGTGAATCGGTCGGGGCTCGTCGCGGGGGGCGCCGGTGGACCGGGCCGGTGGCGGGTTGGGGGGCATGGGCGTCCTCGTGTGATCGATTACGGCATTCGCGGGGCGGCGGCCGGTGCGGCAGCGGCGGTCGCGTCGTCATGCCGGCCGGGAATCGCCGCCAGCAACTCGCGGGTATAGGGGTGGCTCGGCGCCTGGAAGATCCGTTCGGCACTGCCCTGCTCGACGATGCATCCCTTCTGCATGACGATCAGCCGGTCGCAGATCTGTGCCGCCACGCGCAGGTCGTGGGTGATGAACAGCAGCGACAGCGAGAGCTCCGTCTTGAGCCGCTCGAGCAGCTCGAGCACCTGGGCCTGGATCGACACGTCCAGCGCCGAGACCGCTTCGTCGGCGACGATCAGCTCGGGGTCCAGGGCCAGGGCGCGGGCGATACCGATACGCTGGCGCTGCCCGCCGGAGAACTCGTGGGGGAAGCGGTCGGCGGCCGCGGCGTCCAGGCCCACCGTGGTCAGCAACTGGCGTGCCCGCTCCAGGGCCCGCGCCCGGGGCACGCCGTTGGCGATGGGCCCCTGGGCGATCGCCATGCCGACGCGGATACGCGGGTTGAGCGAGGCGTAGGGGTCCTGGAACACCATCTGGATGTGGCGGCGCTGCTCGCGCAGGGCCTGCCCGGTGAGTGTTCGCAGGTCGGTGCCGGCGAGCCGGATCCCGCCGCTGTCGGGGGTCTCGAGGCCGACGATGCAGCGCCCCAGGGTCGACTTGCCCGACCCCGACTCGCCGACGATGCCCAGCGTCTCGCCACGCCCCAGGGTAAAGCCGACCTCGTCGAGGGCGACCACCTCGCGGCGTGGCTGCCACCAGCCACCCCGTGAGCGATAGACCTTGTTCAGTCCCTCGACCGTCAGCAACGGCGCGGGATCGGCGCCGTCGCGGGCGGGAGCCGCCACACCGCCGGGGATCGCCGCGATCAGGGTGCGGGTGTAGGCGTGGCGCGGGCTTGCCAGCACCTCGCGGGCGTCGCCCATCTCGACGATCCGCCCCTCGCACATCACGCACACACGATCGGCGATCTCGGCGACCACGCCGAAATCGTGGGTGATGAACATCACCGCCATGCCGCGGCGCTTTTGCAGGTCCCTGATCAGGTGGAGGATCTGCGCCTGGGTCGTGACGTCGAGCGCCGTGGTCGGCTCGTCGGCGACCAGCAGCTGCGGCTCGAGTGCCAGGGCCATGGCGATCATCACCCGCTGACGCTGGCCGCCGGAGAGCTCGAACGGATAGGCGCGCAGCGCGCTGGGCGGATCGGGCAGACGCACCTCCTCGAGCAGCGCCAGGGCCTTCTCGCGCCGCTCGCGGGCCGTCAGCAGACCATGGGCCTCGAAGACCTCGGCGATCTGGTCGCCGACGCGCATCAGCGGATTGAGCGCGGTCATCGGCTCCTGGAAGACCATGCCGATGCGCCGGCCGCGCAACGCGCGGTGGGTCGGCTCGTCCATCGCCAGCAGGTCCGCGCCGTCGAACAGGGCGCGGCCCTGGGTCACGCGCAGGCCGGGCGGCAGCAGCCCCATCACCGCGTTGGCGGTCATCGACTTGCCGGAACCGGACTCGCCCACCACGCACAGCACCTCGCCGGCGGCCAGCGAGTAGCTGACGTCCTCGACCGCGTAGCGGCGATCCGCGCCCTCGGGCAGGGCCAGGGTCAGGCGTTCGATCTGCAGCAGGGGTTCACTCATCGTCGACTCCTCAGCGCTGCCGCGCCAGTTGCGGATTCAGCGCGTCGTCCAGGCCCTCGCCGACCAGGTTGAGCGCCAGCACGGTCAGCAGGATGGCGACGCCGGGGATCACCGACAGCCACCAGGCCTGGCGCATCACCGTGCGCGCGGCGCCGATCATGTAGCCCCAGGACATGGTGTCCGGATCGCCGAGGCCGAGGAACGACAGCGACGATTCGAGCAGGATCGCCGTGGCCACCATCAGCGAGGCCAGCACGATCACCGGCGACAGCGTGTTGGGCAGGATCTGCTTGAGGATGAGGTCGCGGTGACCCTGCCCCACCAGGCGTGCCGCCTCGACGTACTCGCGGTGCTTGAGCGACAGGAATTCGCCGCGCACCAGGCGTGCCACCGGCGGCCAGCTGACCACGGCGATGGCCAGCACGATCGAGCCGATGCTGGGTTCCATGATCGCCACCAGCACGATCGCCAGGGCGAAGTTGGGGATGGTCTGGAAGAACTCGGTGATGCGCATCAGCACGTCGTCGGTGCGCCCGCCGAAATAGCCGGCCAGTGCGCCCAGCGGCACGCCGATCGCCAGCGCCACCAGGGTGGAGACGAAACCGACCAGCAGCGACACCCAGGCGCCGTGGGCCAGCTCGGCGGCGACGTCGCGGCCCATGGTGTCGGTACCCAGCGGGAAGCCCGGCAGCTCGCCGGGGGCCAGGAACGGCCGCTGCACCATGCGCCACGGCGACTCGGGATAGAGCAGCGGTGCCAGCAGCGCGAGCAGCACCACCAGGGCGAGGATCACCAGCCCGACCAGGGCGCCGCGATTCTGGACAAAACGGCGAAAGAAGCTCATGCGGCCTCCTTGATGCGCGGATCGGCGAGGCGATAGATCACGTCGGTGAGCATGTTGAACAGGATCACCAGCAGCGCGCAGAAGAAGAAGATGCCCAGCAGCAGATTGTAGTCGCGCTGCATCAGCGCCTCGTACATCAGCCGGCCGATGCCGGGCCAGGCGAACACCGTCTCGGTGAGCACCGCCCCGCCGACCATCTGGCCGGCCTGCAGCCCGGCCAGGGTGATGATCGGCAGCAGCGCATTGCGCAGGATGTGACGGCGCTGGATCATCCCCGGCGCGAGCCCCTTGGCGCGGGCGGTCTTGACGAAGTCCTGCTGCGCCACGCTGAGCATCGAGGCACGCGTCATGCGGGTGTAGACCGCCATGAAGAACAGCCCCAGGGTCGTCGCCGGCAGGATCAGATGCTCGGCGACGTCGAGGGCGTGGGCCAGCCCGGTGGCATCGCTGCCCACGGTGTCGTAACCGTAGGCCGGCAGCCAGCCGAGAAACACCGAGAACACCAGTACCGCCATCATCGCCACCCAGTACAGCGGCGTGGCGTAGAACAGCAGCGCCAGCCCCATGATCAGCGAGCCCGAGGGGCGCTTGGCGCGCATCGCCGCGAGCATGCCGGCGACGATGCCGCAGCCCAGCGAGATCACGAAAGCCGCCCCGGTCAGCAGCAGGGTCGCCGGCAGGCGCTCGAGGATCAGGTCGAGCACCGGCATCTGCTGGCGGTAGGAGTAGCCGAAATCCAGCGTCAGCACCCCGGCCAGGTAGTGCCAGAGCTGCATCGGCAGCGACTGGTCGAGGCCGAAGCGCTCGCGCAGGTCGGCGATGAACTGGGCATCGGTGGCGCCGGCCTCGCCGGCCATCACCATCGCCGGATCGCCCGGAGCCAGGTGGATGAGGAAGAAGTTGAGAATCAGGATCGCCAGCAGCACCAGTACCGCCTTGAGCAGGCGCGAGGCGATCAGCGACAGGTAGCGCATGTCGTGTCCTCCGCAACGCGCGCCGGCCACGGCGGGCCGGCGCGACCGGGCTAGCGTTCGATCCAGGCGTTCTTGAAGCCGTCGCTGAGGCCGATCCCGGTGGTGATCAGGTCATGCACGTTGCAGCGATAGAGGGTCGGGAACCCCAGTTCCATCAGCCAGGCCACCGGCACGTCGGCGTAGAGGATCGCCTGGATCCGGTCGTACATCGCCTGGCGCTTGGCGGGATCGTTCTCCACCGCCGCCTCGGCGAACAGCTTGTCGACCTCGGGGTTGCGGTAGCCCTCGACGTTGTTCCACGGCGAGCCCTTGGCGATGTTGCTGGAGATGTAGGTGCGCGAGATGCCCAGCGCCGGATCGCCGTACTGGAAGAGATAGGTGAAGGCGATGTCGTAGTCCCACTGGGCGAGCTTCTGGTTCCAGCCGGCGACATCGGTGGACTCGGTCTCGACCTTGATGCCCACGCTCTCCAGGTTCTGGCGCACCGCTTCGCTCCAGCGGGTCCAGGTCTCGCCGTAGGGCAGCGGCAGCAGGCGCACCGGCGTGCCGTCGTAGCCCATCTCGGCGAGCAGCGCCCGCGCCTTGTCGGGATCGTGCGGATAACCCTCGATGCTCTCGTCGTGCGCCGCCAGGTTGGTCGAGAAGGGCCCGCTGGCGACCTTGCCCAGGCCGTTCCACAGCACGTCCTTGGCGAAGTCGCGGTCCATGGCGTACATCACCGCCTGACGGAAGCGCGGGTCGGCGGTGGGCCCTTCGCGGTCGTTGAGCCACAGCATGGCGAAGGGGTTGAAGTACTCGTTGCCCTTTTCGGTGATGCAGCTGTTGTCGAGCCCCGACAGCCGCGGGATGTCGAAGTTTTCCACCGAACCCGGCGGCAGCACCTCGAGGGTGCCGTTCTCGTAGGCCGCCGCCCGCGAGGCGGCATCGGGGATCACGTGCCAGAGGATGCGATCCAGGTAGGGCTTGCCGGGCTCGTAGTAGTCGGGGTTCTTATCCAGCTCGATCACTGAGCCGCGATCCCATCGGGTGAATTCGAACGGACCGGTGCCGATCGGATGGTTGTTGGCGGGATTGGTGCGGAAGTCGGTCCCGGCATAGATGTGCTTGGGCACCATCGGCATGGTGCCGACCTCGAAGGCCTGGATGAAGGGCGCGAAGGGCTGCTCGAGAGTGAACACCACGGTGTCGTCGTCGGGGGCCTCGATGCTCGCCACGTGTTCGAGAATCGCCCGGGTACGCGGGTTGGTCTCGCGCAGGAAGACATCGGCCGAGAACACCACGTCGGCGGCGGTGAAGGGCTCGCCGTCGTGCCACTTGACGCCGTGGTGCAGATGGAAGGTATAGACCCGGCCGTCGTCGCTGATCTCCCAGGACTCGGCCAGTTGCGGCATGGGCTCGAGGTCGGTGTCGTAGCGCAGCAGGCTCTCGTAGATGTTGCCGGCCACCCGCTGGGTCGGGGCATTCTGGATCAGGCCCAGCATCAGGCCCGGCGGTTCGGGCTGGATGGCGACATCGATGGTGCCGCCGGGCTGCGGGGCCGTGTCGGCGCTCGCCGCCGTCATCAGGCCGCTCGACAGGCATAGCACGGCGAGACCGCCGCGAAGGAAGGTGGTCGTTCGCATGATGAACCCCTCATCTGTTGATGTTGTTGGTAAGGGTTGCTGCTTCGGGTTGTACTTATCGTGATTGACGGGCCGGGCCTCGCGTCAGGTGTCGAAGTCGGGCTGGATACGCCGCAGAAGGCGCAGGTAGGCGTCCCATTCGGGATCACGCTCGGTCGCGCCGTGGTCGGCATCCCACCCCTCGTACTGGCGGGCGGTATGCTCGGCCAGGGCATCCGACGGGCGGCGTATCGGCATGCCGGTGGCCATCGCCGCCAGCTGGGCCTGGCAACTGCGCTCCAGGTTGTACATGCGGCGGAAGGCTTCGCCCACCGTGCGCCCGCAGACCAGCATGCCGTGGTTGCGCAGTACCATCACCGGCTTGTCGCCGAGATCCGCCACCAGCCGCTCGCGCTCGGTCAGGTCCAGCGCGATACCCTCGTAGTCGTGGTAGGCGGTACGCCCGTGGAACTCCATCGCCCACTGGTTGAGCGGCAACAGCCCTTCCTCCAGGCAGGAGACGGCAACGCCGGCCACCGTGTGGGTATGCAGCACGCAGTGGACATCCGGGCGTGCGGCATGAATCGCGCTGTGGATGGTGAACCCCGCCTTGTTGATGCCCGCACCGTCGGGGTCGTCGACCACGTGGCCGTCGAGATCGACGCTGACCAGGTTGGAGGCGGTGACCTCCTCGAAGCGGTAGCCGTAGGGGTTGATCAGGAAATGCTCGCCGTCACCGTCGGCACGGGCGGAGATGTGCGTGTAGATGCTGTCATCGAGCCCGAAGTGGGCGATCAGTCGATAGGCGGCGGCCAGATCGCGACGGGCGGAGGCGTGCCGGGACGTCGCAGGGGCCTCGGTAACCGTATCCATCGGAAGTCTCCTGACGCTGGCGAGGGATCGGCGGATTATCCGCGTGCCGCTCTCGCCGGGGGTTGAGGAAGCCATCCTGAATCAACCTATCAGCTGAACCACAAACTGTCGACACTCGACAGTCGACCTGAAACGCGTTTTCGGGGATAGTGGCGACGACGGTTCGATCCCCTCTTCCGGCCCAACCAGCGAGATGCCATGACCGCCCAAACCCGGAACTTTGCCGCGATCCAGCAGCGCGACCTGGTCAATCAGATCGCCGACCAGCTCACCGAAGCCCTGCTCAAGGGGGATTTCCGACCCGGCACCCACCTGGCCGAGGCACAACTGGCCCGCGACTTCGGCGTCAGCCGCGCCCCGGTGCGCGAGGCGGCGCGACTGCTGGAGAGCCGTGGCATGCTGGTGTCCCAGCCGCGTCGCGGTTTCTTCGTGCGCACCTTCAACGCCGACGAGCTGAACGACGTCTACGACCTGCGGCTGTGCCTCGAACGCCACGCCATTCGCCTGCTGGCCGGCCAGTTGACGGCCTCGATGGAAGCCGAGCTCAGCGCCCAGCTCGAGACCATGCGCCGGGTCGCCCAGGAGGGCACCGCGGTACAGCAGATCGAGGCGGATGTCGCGTTTCACCGTCGGCTGTGCGAATTCAGCGGCAACCGCCGGCTGCTCAAGGTATTCGACGAGCTGTGCCACGAGATGCGCTTCTGCATCCTGCTGATCGGCCAGCTCTACGACGATCCGGCGCGGGTCGCCGAGACCCACCAGCCGATCATCGAGGCCCTGCGCACCCGCCGCGCCGAGGCCTGCGAATCGGCCATCGACTATCACATCGGCATCGCCCAGCAGCGCGTGACGGAGATGTTCCGACGTCAGGAGACGGGGGCATCGTGACCCCCGGACAGCGGCGAGTCGTGCCATGAGGCGCTGGGGCACCTCGGAGTAGACCTGGATCAGGTCACGCTGCCGTGGAGCTTGCTAGACTGGTGGTTTCGCCACCGATCGAGCCGACGAATGCCCCAGGACCTGCCCATCGAGCGCATCATGCAGACCGGCCTGCTGTGCTGCTCGCCCCGCACCCCGTTGTGCGAAGCCGCCGCCCGCATGGCCGAACGCTGCTGCAGTTCGGTGCTGGTCATGGAAGGCGATGCGGTCGTGGGAATCTGGACCGAACACGACAGCCTGCAGGTGGACTTCGACGAGCCCGGCGCCGTGCGCGTGCCCATCGCCCAGGTCATGAGCTACCCGGTGGTCAGCCTGCCGCCGTCGACGCCGATCGGCGAGGCGGCGATGCGCTTCGCCGCCGAGAATCGCCGCCACTTCCTGGTCGCCGACGCCGATGGCCGGCCGCTAGGCATCGTGTCGCAGTCCGACGTGGTGCTCAATCAGGGGCTGGAACCCTACCTGCGCCTGCGCGAGGTGCGGGCCGCCATGCGCCCGGAGCCGGTGATCCTCGATGGCGGCCTGTCGCTGCGCGACACGGCGAGCACGATGCAGGCCGCCACCTGCGATGCCGTGGTGGTGCGTTGCGGCGATACCCTGGGCATTCTCACCGAGCGCGACCTGGTCCGCTTCGTGGCCCGCCACCCGGGGAACACGGCGATCCGCGAGCTGGCCAGCCGCCCGCTGATGAGCGTGCGCGCCGACGACATGCTGATTCATGCCCGGGATCTGCTGATCGGCCATCACGTGCGCCACCTGGTGGTCCTCGACGAGGATGGCGCCGTGGTCGGCCTGCTGGGCTTCGGCGACATGCTGGCCGGCGCCGAGCAGCTCTACCTCGCCGACCTGCGCGACGCGCTGGAAAAGCGCGACCAGGCCCTCGCCCAGTCGCGCCGCAACCTGCAGCTCGCCGAACGGGTCATCGACTCGTCGCTGGAAGGCATCATCATCACCGACGCCCGCACGCGCATCGAATTCGTCAATCCGGCCTTCACCCACATGACCGGTTACTCGCTCGAGGAAGCCCTCGGCCGCACCCCCGCCATGCTCTCCTCGGGGCGGCACGATGCCACCTTCTATCGCCACATGTGGGACGACCTGCAGGCGCGGGGCTCCTGGCGCGGCGAGATCTGGAACCGGCGCAAGAGCGGCCAGCTCTATCTGGAACTGCTGACCATCACCGCGATACGCGACGACGATGGCCAGATCACGCATTTCGCGGCGCTGTTCAACGACATCACCCACCTGCGCGAGAACGAGGAGCGCGTGCGCCGCCTGGCCTACTACGACGCCCTGACCCAGTTGCCCAACCGGCGGCTGCTCGAGGACCGCCTGTCGCTGGCCATTCGTCACGCCCACCGGCAGACCCAGCGTCTGGCGGTCATCTTCATCGACCTGGACCACTTCAAGCAGGTCAACGACTCGCTGGGCCACGCCGCCGGCGACGAACTGCTGATGCAGGTCGCCCGCCGGCTGAGCGCGCACCTGCGCGAGGACGACAGCCTGGCGCGGCTGGGCGGCGACGAGTTCATCGCCCTGCTGCCCGAGATCGAGACCCCCGAGGAAGCCGCCTGCGTGGCGCGCCGGCTGATCGAGGCGATTCGCGCGCCGTTTCGTTTCGGCAATCGCGAATTCCGGGTCGGCTGCAGCCTGGGCATCAGCCTCTATCCCGACGACGACACCAGCGTCGAAGGGCTCTTGCACCATGCCGATGCCGCCATGTACCGGGCCAAGCAGGAAGGCCGCAACACCTATCGCCTGTTCCGGGCCGACATGCACGCCCACGACGATCGCCGCCTGGCGCTGGAGAGCGCGCTGCGCGAGACCCTGGAAACCGGCGCGGGGCTCGACGTGCACTACCAGCCGCTGTTCGACCGCGACACCGGCCGGCTGTGCAGCGCCGAGGCGCTGATGCGCTGGCGACACCCGGCATTCGGCGACCTCTCGCCGACCGAGTTCATCCCGCTGGCCGAACGCTCCGGGCTGATTCTGCCCCTCGGCGAATACCTGTTGCACCGGGTGGTCGAGCAGTTGCGCATCTGGCGCAGCACCGGCTTCGATCCGGTGCCGGTGGCCGTCAACCTCTCCGCCCGCCAGTTCTGGCAACGCGATCTCGTCGACTGGGTGTGCGCCGAGCTCGAGGCGCAGGAGGTGCCCGCCGAGCTGCTCGGCTTCGAACTCACCGAGAGCACCCTGTTCGACAAGCAGCAGCAGGCCAGCCAGATACTCCGGGAGCTGCGCGAACTGGGCTGTACCGTCGCCATCGATGACTTCGGCACCGGCTACTCTTCGCTGAGCTATTTGCAGGAGCTGCCGATCAGCACGCTCAAGATCGACCGTCGCTTCATCCAGTCATTGACCGACGGCGGCCGGGGCGGCCAGGCAATCCTCGCCGCGGTGACCGGGCTGGCCAGCGAACTCGGTCTGCAGGTGGTCGCCGAGGGCGTCGAGACCCAGGCCCAGTTGATCGCCCTGGAACGCTTTCCGGTACATCGCATCCAGGGCTTTCTGACCGGCCATCCGGTCGCCGCCGACACCTTCGCCGACAACTGGCTGATCGGCCGCTAGCCGACGTTTCGTCAAACCCTCAGAGGGTGTTTACAAATTAGGCGAGCGAAGACAAGACAAGGCAAAATCGGCCGAAAAAGCGGAGTTTACACGGGGTAAATGAGCATTTTGAGGCCGATTTTAACGCTGTATTGTCGAGCGCAGGCATTTTGCAAACACCCTCTCAGGCCCAGGACGTCGACATCTCGCGCCCTTCCTCCAGCGACGGCAGCGCGGCGACCCCGTCGTCCGGGGCGCCGCCGGCCGTCTCGCCCTCGTTCAGCTTGAAGCTGGCGATCATCGTCGCCAGACGCTGCGACTCCGTTTCCAGCGAGGCGGCCGCCGAACTGGTCTGCTGCACCAGGGCGGCGTTCTGCTGGGTGACCGAGTCCATCTCGGTGACCGCGGTATTGATCTGGCCGATCCCCGATTCCTGCTCCCCGGCCGCCATCGACAACTCGTCCAGCATCCGCGAAACGTGCTCGATCGAGCCGACCACCTCGCGAATCTTCTCGCCGCTGCGTCCCGTCTGGCGCGAGCCGGTGGCGATCCGGTCGGTAACCTTTTCGATCATGGCGCGGATCTCCTGCGAGGACTCGGCGGTCCGCGTCGCCAGCGTGCGCACCTCGCTGGCCACCACGGCGAAGCCGCGCCCGTCCTCGCCGGCCCGCGCCGCCTCCACCGAGGCGTTGAGGGCGAGGATGTTGGTCTGGAAGGCGATCGAGTCGATGACCTCGATGATCTCGCCGATCTGCTGGGAACTGGTCTCGATCTCCGCCATCAACGCCACGGTCTGCTCGACCTCCCGGGTACCGGTCTCGGCCTGATCGTTGGCCTCGCTGGAAAGCGCGTTGGCCTTCTGCGACGTGTCGGTGTTCTGGCTGACCAGCGACGAGATCTGTTCCATGCTGGCGGCCGTTTCCTGCAGGGCGGAGGCCTGCTGTTCGGTCCGCGACGACAGGTCCTGACTGCCGCTGGCGATCTGGGCCGCGCCGGTGGCGACGCTGTCGCTGCTCGCCCGCAGCGAGCCGACCAGGGTACGCAGGCGCTGCTGCATGTCCTGCATCGCCGAGAACAGCTGGCCGATCTCGTTACGCCCGTGCGAGGGAATCGTCGCGACGAGATCGCCGTCGGCGATCCGCTCGCAATGCGTGACCGCCTCGCGCAGCGGCGCGACGATCCGTCGCGAGACCCCACGCAGGACCAGCGCGACGATCCCCAGGGCCAGCAGCAGCAGGCCGATGCCGACCCCGTTGCTCAGCGTGGCGAACCGGGCATCCTCCATGATCAGCGTGTCGCCGCGCTCTTCGGCATAATGCACGAAGTCGTCCACCGCACCGGCGAACGCTGTGTAGCCGGCGAGAAAGCCCGCCCGTTCATCGGTCAGAGCACTGGCGTCGCCGGCGCGAATCGCGGCCAGGAAATCGGCGCTCATGGCCTGAGCGTAGGCGTCGACGATCGCCTCGACGTAGGGCAGGCGCTGGCTGTCCGGGGGCAGATCGACGTTGCGGAACTGCTCGAAACGATCGGCCGCCTGGGCGAAGGAATCCTGGGCGGCGGTGAGTTCCCGCGCGGCCTGGTCGTTCATGTCGCGGCGCCGGAACTCGTCGAACTTGAGAACATGGCTCTGCCCCTCGGCCATGTTGACCTGAGCGCGATTCAGGGTATTGACCTGTTCGACGTTGATCTCGGCCAGTTCCGACAGGCTGGCGCTGCTCACCGAATGCGAATAGAAGCCCAGTCCACTGACCGCGGCGAGCATGAAGACCAGAACCCCAAAGGCGATGAAAAGCCCCTGCTTGACCGATAGGTTTGCCATCCCGGCACCTCGTTTGTCGTGTGTGCTTTATTGTCTCTCATCACACTTTGGATCGGCGAAGAGGCGCGGATCTTTAACGCCTTTCGACGTCACTCGAACACCGTCCCGGAATCGACGAGGTCTTAAAATCAACGAATGCTAATTGAATAATTATTGATAGATGAGGGAAGGTTAGCCGACCAACACAACGTGCCGATAGGCCGAGTCATCGGCGAAATTCTCCGACGAAAAGCACGGCAATGGCATGTCGCCCAGCCGGCCATTATCGTCACCAAGGGAGTAGAAAAAGATGTCAGGGGGCCGCCAATGACGGCCCACGAATGCCTGACCAGGCAGGGAATGACAATTCATGCGGGACGCCGCGGGCGGGCCATTCATTCCCGCCGTGGCACCCTCAGGTGCTGGGACGCGCCTTGATCGCCACCCGGCGCTCGTGGAGGGCGATCGCCACGCCACTGGCGATGATCACCCCGGCGCCGACGAAGACCCAGACATCGGGCACCTCGCCCCACAACCACCAGCCGAGCAACACCGCCCAGACCATCGCCGTGTAGTCGAAGGGCGCGGCGAGCGCCGCCGGGGCGTAACGAAACGCCAGGGTGATGCAGGACACCGCCCCCACCCCCAGCACGCCGGAGCACACGAACCCCAGCCAGTGGATACCCTGGGGCGTGCGCCAGACCCCGGGCAGCAACAGCGCGCTGACCACCAGCGGCACCAGGGTGGCGTAGAAGACCATCGCCCAGAGCCGCTCCTTGCCGCCATAGCGGCGCGCGGTGATCATCATCAGCGCATAGCACACCGCCGCGCCGACCACGATCAGCGCCCCCCACTGAAAGCCCGACGCCCCGGGACGCACCACGATCAGCACTCCGGCGAAGCCCACCAGCGAGGCCGCGAAGGGCACCGCCTCGACCCGCTCCTTGAGTAGCGGGCCGGAGAGCAGGGTCACGAACAGCGGCGCGGCGAAGGCGATCGCCGTGGTCTCGGCCAGCGGCAGCAGGGTCAGCCCGGTGACGAAGCAGAACATGGTGCCGGCGAAGATCAGTCCGCGCAGCAGGTGCACGCCGGGCCGGCGCGTCTTCAGTGCCGCCCAGCCGCCGTTGAGGCGGGCCAGCAGGGCGATCAGCGGCAGCGAAATCAGGGTGCGGAAGAAGATGATCTGGATCGGGTCGTAACTGGCGCCCAGCCACTTGGACACCGCATCCCCCAGCGCCAGGCACAAGACACCGGCACACATGATCAGGATCCCCAGCAGCGACGACGACATGCCCACCTCCAAAGACGCACGATGGCCGCGACGCGAGCGTCGCAGCCATCGACAATGAACCGGACCGGTTTACCCACCGGCCTTCGAGCATAGCCGAAAGCCCGACGCACCGCGATGGTGCAAGTCGGATCGCGGCGTTGGCGGGTCGGAAACGACAACGCCCGATCGAGACGACCGGGCGCGGAAGTGGCAGGCGAGACTGTCAGGGGTCGCGGCGGAACGCCGCCACGCTTTTCGAGCGAGCGGCGAACGACCGCGCTCAACCGAACTTTTCGTTCTCGCCCATATCGGGCACGCTGCCCTGCTTGACGTTGGCCTTGGCGATCTCGTAGAGCTGGAACACCTTGCTTTCGCGGGCCTTCCAGTGCTCGCCGAACTTGACCTTGATCTCCATCAGCGTCAGGTCCGGGTCGTCCTTGCCGTCGGGGAACCAGGCGGCGACGAACGGGTTCCAGTACTTGTCGATCAGCTCGCGGTCGTCGTTGAGCCGGGCGGTGCCGGACAGCGAGACGTAGACCCCCTCCTCCTGGTCGGAGAAGGTGATGCAGACGTCCTGATCGTCCCGGGTCTCGAAGACCTTCTCGGCACTGCGCCGGGTGTAGAACCACAGGGTGCCGTCGTAGGCATCCTGCACCAGATGCATGGGCCGCGCTCGTGGCATGGGGCCATCGAGGGTCACCAGCATCCCGACCTTGATGTCTTCGATCAGCTTCCAGATCTTCTGCTTGTGTTCCGGGCTCGACATACAGCGTTCCTCCTTGTCGCGGGTGGACCGTCGATCCGAAACGCGACGGCCCCTGGGCATCCTGCAGGGTGCAGCCTAGTCAGGGAGCGGCCGACCGGGCAAGCTCGCGACCCCCCGACCGGCTAGAACTCGTCCCACTCGGACTCCCGCTGACCGGCGGCAGCGGGTCGCGGCTCGTGGCGCACAACGGCGGCTTGCCGCTGCGGGGCGGTCGCTGACGGATCGCCCTCGGGCAGCGCCTGCCACTGTGCATCGTCATCGATCCGGAAGCGGCCGATGATGTCCGTCAGGCGCCGGGACTCGTCGCGCAGCGTGCCGGCCGCGGTACTGGTCTGCTCCACCAGCGTGGCATTCTGCTGGGTCACCGAATCCATCTGGGTGACCGCCGCGCCGATCTGCTCGACCCCGGCGTCCTGCTCACGGGCGGACATCGCCAGTTCATCGATCAGCTCGGCGACCCGACGGATCGAGGCCACCACCTCATGGATCTGCTCGCCGCTGCGTCCGGCCTGCGCGGAGCCCGAGGCGATGGTCTGCGAGACCTGCTCGATCATGTCGCGGATCTCGCGCGAGGACTCGGCGGTGCGGGTCGCCAGGGTCCGTACCTCGCTGGCGACCACCGCGAAGCCACGGCCGTTCTCGCCGGCTCGGGCGGCCTCGACCGAGGCGTTCAGGGCCAGGATGTTGGTCTGGAAGGCGATCGAATCGATGACCTCGATGATCTCGCCGATCTGCTTCGAGCGCGACTCGATCTCCTGCATCAGCGCCACCGTCTGTTCCACTTCACCGGCGCCCCGTTCGGCCTGGTCGGCGGCGGTCCCCGAGAGCTGATTGGCCTGTTCGGCGGTCTGGGCGTTCTGGCGTACCGTGGACGAGATCTCCTCCATGCTCGAGGCGGTCTCCTGCAGCGCCGAGGCCTGCTGTTCGGTACGCGACGACAGATCCTCGCTGCCGGCGGCGATTTCCTCGCCTCCTCGGGCGACGGCGTTGCTGCTCGTCTTGAGCCTGCCGACCAGCCGCTTGAGCCCGCCTTGCATGGCGGCCATCGCCGTGTAGAGCTGGCCGATCTCGTTGTCGCCCTGCGCGCGGATATCGCCGGTGAGGTCACCCTCGGCGATGCGCTCGCAGTGGTCGACCGCCTCGCTCAGCGGCGTCACCAGCCAGCGCTTGACGCCCAGCACGATCACCACGAAGAGGCCGATCGCCAGCCCCAGCAGGAGCAAACCCAGCAGGTTGGCCAGCGTCGCGAAACTCGCGTCCTCGGCAATCAGGTCGTTGCCTCGCTGTTCGGCGAAGTGCACGAAGTCGTCGACGGCATCGGCGAACTCGGCATAGCTTTCGAGAAAGGCGTCGTCGTTGGCGAGCAGGGCCTGGGCATCGCCGCTGGCCAGGGCGTCGAGGAAGGGCTGGTTGATCGCCTGATGATAGGCGTCGGTGACGGCCTCCACGTACGGCCGACGTTCGCTGTCGGCGGGCAGGTCGACACCCTCGAACTGAGCGAAGCGCTCGGTGGCCTGACCGAAGGCGCTTTGCGCCTTCGCCAGCCAGGTCTGCGCCTCGTCCGGCATGCCGCGCTGCTGGGCGTTCTCGAACTTGACCAGCCGCGTCTGTCCCTGGGACAGATTGACCTGGGTGCGATTGAGCGTGTTGACCTGCTCGACGTTGAGTTCGGCCAGTTCGTGCAGCCCGCGGCTACTCACCTCGTGGGCGTAGTAACCGAGACCGCCGATCAGGACCATCATCAGGGCCATCAGGCCGAAGGCCGTGAAGAGTCCCTGCTTTACTGAAATATTGCGCATGGGTCGTTGTCTCCCTCGCCATCCTGGCGGATGCACGAATCGGATGAGTGGAGTACCGATACATGGAAAGCGGTATCGGCCAGGGTTTCAAAAACTTTAACAAGTGTTGTACAACAGTTTTATTCTTGT
This sequence comes from Modicisalibacter coralii, assembly GCF_004117855.1. Classification (GTDB taxonomy): domain Bacteria; phylum Pseudomonadota; class Gammaproteobacteria; order Pseudomonadales; family Halomonadaceae; genus Modicisalibacter; species Modicisalibacter coralii. Next base: position 16,717 of record NZ_QWBW01000038.1, on the reverse strand, counting down.
CGGAAAGGAGTTGTCATGTCAGCACTTCCGGGACGCCGTCAGGGCGTCGGTCTGCTGGGCTGGTTCGCCCTGTGCTTCGTGGCGGCCGGCATCGGCGCGCTGGCCTCGGTGGACGCCGCCGCCTTCTACGCCAGACTGGCGCAACCGGCCTGGGCGCCACCCGCGGCAGTCTTCGGCCCGGTCTGGACCACGCTCTATGCGCTGATGGCGATCGCCGCCTGGCTGGTCTGGCGCCGCGCCGGGTGGCGTGACGCCCACCGCGCGCTGTCGCTGTTCGTGATCCAGCTGGCGGTCAACGCCTTGTGGAGCTGGTTGTTCTTCGTCTGGCACCTGGGGGCTCCCGCTTTCGTCGGTACGCTCGCGCTGTGGGGGTTGATCGCGGCGACGCTGATCGCCTTCTGGCGCAAGAGCCGCCTGGCCGGCGTATTGCTGGTGCCCTACCTCGCCTGGGTGAGCCTGGCCACCGCGCTGACCTGGGCCGTCTGGCAGGCCAACCCGGGACTGCTGGGCCTTGCCTGAAAGGCGAAAACGGGCCGCAATCGCGGCCCGTTCCGTGGTACGTCCCGACGTCGGTCGGCGTCAGTCCGCCTCGTGCTCCGGCAGGGCGCGACCGCGTGTCGCCTGCCCCGCGGTCAGGGCGTAAGGCGCCGGCCCCTCGCCGCGCCGGCGCAGGGTGAAGGTACCCACCGTGTCGGCAAGGCGCTGCGCCTGAGCCTTGAGCTCCTCGGCGGCGGTGGCGGTCTGCTCGACCATCGCGGCGTTCTGCTGGGTCATGCGATCGAGATCGGCGACCGCCTGGTTGACCTGGCCGATGCCCTGACTCTGCTCGCGGGTCGCGGCGTTGATCTCGCTCAGCACGTCGGTGACCCGCGCCACGCTCGCCACGATCTCGTCCATGGTCGTCCCGGCGGTACGCACCCGTTCGGCGCCGCTGCGGGTCTTGGCGGTGGAGGCGTCGATCAGTTCCTTGATCTGGCGGGAGGCGTCGGCGCTGCGGCTGGCCAGCTGACGCACCTCGCCGGCGACCACCGCGAAGCCGCGACCCTGCTCGCCGGCCCGGGCCGCCTCCACCGAGGCGTTGAGCGCCAGCAGGTTGGTCTGGAAGGCGATGCCGTCCATCAGCGTGACGATCTCGGCGATCTGCCGCGACGAGGCCTCGATCTCGTCCATGGTCTGTACCACCTCACTCACCACCTGTCCGCCGCGGGAGGCGACATCGGAGGCCGAGGCGGCCAGTTGATCGGCCTGGCGCGCCGAGTCGGCGGTGTGCTCGACGGTGCTGGTCAGCTCTTCCATCGACGCCGACGATTCCTGGATGCTCGACGCCGCGGACTCGGTCCGCGCGGAGAGATCCTGGCTGCCGGTGGCGATCTCGGCCGAGGCCACCCGTACCGAGTCGCTGCTGTCGCGAACCTCGAGCAGCACGTCGTGCATCTTCTCGGCGAAGGCGTTGAACTGGGTGGCGAGTTCGGCGGTCTCGTCGCGCCCCCGCACCGGGAGTCGCTGGGTCAGATCGCCGCCGCCCGAGGCGATGTCGCGCATGCGTTCGGCCAACTGACGCAACGGCCGCGCGATGCGCCCGCCGAGCAACCAGCTGGCCAGCAGGCCGGCCCCGGCGATCGCCAAACCGACGGCGATCATGCCCAGCATGGAGGCGTGACGCTGCGCGCCGAGCTGCATCTGCAGGTCGTTCAGCCCGGCCATCACGACGCTCTGCGGCAGCCGCACCATCAGTACCCAGGGCTTGTCGATCCCGGCGACCTCGAACGGCCAGTAGAGGGAGATATTGCCGTCGGTCGTGGTATACACCGAGTCGCCGGACTGGGCCTGGCGAATCCGTTCGACGGACGCTTCTTCGAGCGCGCCGGCCATCGGCTTGCCCAGGGCCTCGTCATGGCCGGTAAAGGCCGTGATGCCGCCGCGCGGGGCGATCAGCGCCATCTCGCCGGCCCCGTCGTAGAGGGACTGATTGGCCGTACCCAGCAGTTGCTGGATGAAGTCCACACCAATATCGACACCGGCGCTGCCGCGAAACTCGCCATCGACGATCACAGGTACATCGAACGAAGTCAGCATCCTCGTCTCGCCGCCGGCTTCGTAACGCGCCGGGTCCGAGCTGCATGGCTTCAGGGTCTCGCGCGGGCACAGATAGTATTCCCCTTCACGCAAACCGTTGGAGAGGACGGTTTCACTTTCCAGCTCATCGCCCATCGGCATGACGTTCACATCACCGTCGTCGGTGCGATACCACACCGGCTTGAAGCGCCCATCCTCCCCGTAGCCGAGCCCTTCGACACCGGCATAATAGGAATCGCTGCCGAAGGCGTCGGGCTCCCAGCCGATATAGGCGTCACTAAGCATGGGGTTGTCGACCACAGTCTGGCGCACCAAGTAAGAGACCTCGCGCCGACTCAGATATAACCGCTGTCGGCCCTCGTCATCTTGCTGCCCCAGCATGGTGTTGATTTCGGAGAGATTGCGGGCCTGATCGAAGGCCCTCTCCAGGCGCCCCTTTATGCGCTCGGCCTGTGACTCGGCGGTGGCGGCGAGCCGCGCACCGATACTGCGTTCGAGCAGTCCGCGGGTCTGGTTCTCTACCAGTGACTGGGAGCGCGAGCTGGCGAACAGCGAATAAACGACCAACGCCACGACGACGGTCAGGATGCAGGCGCCGGCGAGCAGCGTCACAAAGGTTCGCAAGGACTTGAAGTGCATCGTCACGCCTCCCCCGCAATGGCCGGGAAGCACTCGATCGCCCCCTGCCGAGGCATGGCCTGAGATCCAGTGTCATCAACGGGCAGCCAACGACCAAGAGCGCTGGCAATGCTGGCCGCTCCGACGAGGCAGAAGCGGAAGTTCAGGGGAATCTGCATGTCTTGTACTCGCTTATCATTGTGGATATGAGAGTCGGCAGGTGCTGCCGGGGAGCATTCCTCCGTGGTCGTTATCGGCGGCACGCATCAATACTTGAAATTTCAAGTAGACACTCTTGGCTGGAACCTCAGGGCCTGGACGAGAAAACGCCGCCCCGAATGGCCGCATGCTGTCTTGGCGACCATCGGCAGGCACAGGGGCCCTCCAATGCCTCGGCGATTTTCTGACAAAGGCATTGGAGAGGGTTGCGGGTGCCCTACCGGCCCAGTGTCGCTGGCCAGACGACGGCCTCTTTGCATCAGGCCGGTTCGATGTCCGAAAGGCTGCGGGCATGTGCCACTTTCCCCGACGTCAAGGCATAAGGGGCCGGCGCCTCGCCGCGCCGGCGCAGGGTGAAGGTGCCCACCACCTCGGCGAGACGCTGGGCCTGGGCCTTGAGCTCCTCGGCGGCGGTGGCGGTCTGCTCGACCATCGCGGCGTTCTGCTGGGTCATGCGGTCGAGATCGGCGACCGCCTGGTTGACCTGGCCGATGCCCTGACTCTGCTCGCGGGTCGCGGCGTTGATCTCGCTCAGCACGTCGGTGACCCGCGCCACGCTCGCCACGATCTCGTCCATGGTCGTCCCGGCGGTGCGCACCCGTTCGGCGCCGCTGCGGGTCTTGGCGCTGGAGGCATCGATCAGTTCCTTGATCTGGCGGGAGGCGTCGGCGCTGCGGCTGGCCAGCTGACGCACCTCGCCGGCGACCACCGCGAAGCCGCGACCCTGCTCGCCGGCCCGGGCCGCCTCCACCGAGGCGTTGAGCGCCAGCAGGTTGGTCTGGAAGGCGATGCCGTCCATCAGCGTGACGATCTCGGCGATCTGCCGCGACGAGGCCTCGATCTCGTCCATGGTCTGTACCACCTCACTCACCACCTGTCCGCCGCGGGAGGCGACATCGGACGCCGAGGCGGCCAGTTGATCGGCCTGGCGCGCCGAGTCGGCGGTGTGCTCGACGGTGCTGGTCAGCTCTTCCATCGACGCCGACGATTCCTGGATGCTCGACGCCGCGGACTCGGTCCGTGCGGAGAGATCCTGGCTGCCGGTGGCGATCTCGGCCGAGGCCACCCGCACCGAGTCGCTGCTGTCGCGAACCTCGACCAGCACGTCGTGCATCTTCTCGGCGAAGGCATTGAACTGGGTGGCCACATCGGCGGTCTCGTCACGCCCCCGCACCGGGAGTCGCTGGGTCAGATCGCCGCCGCCCGAGGCGATGTCGCGCATGCGTTCGGCCAACTGGCGCAACGGCCGCGCGATGCGCCCGCCGAGCAGCCAACTGGCCAGCAGGCCGGCCCCGGCGATCGCCAAACCGACGGCGATCATGCCCAGCATGGAGGCGTGACGCTGTGTGTCGAGCTGCATCTGCAGGTCGTTCAAGCCGGCCATGACGGCGCTCTGCGGCAGCCGCACCATCAGTACCCAGGACTTGTCGATCCCGGCGACCTCGAATGGCCAGTAGAGCACCACATCGCCGTCGGTCGTGGTATACACCGAGTCGCCGGACTGGGCCTGCTGGACCCGTGACACGGCCGCCTCGTCGAGCGCGCCGGCCATCGGCTTGCCCAGGGCGTCGTCGTGCCCGGTAAAGGCCGTGATGCCGCCGCGCGGGGCGATCAGCGCCATTTCGCCGGCCCCCTCGTAGAGAGAGGCGTTGGCCTGACCCAACAGCCCCTGGATGAAATCGACGGCGAGATCGACACCGGCGCTGCCGCGAAACTCGCCATCGACCAGGATCGGCGCGTTGAACGAGGTGACCAGCAGCATCTTGCCGTTGTAGTCGTAGAGGTGGGGATCGACGATACAGCTACGCCGGGTCTCCTTGGGGCACAGGTAGTACTCCCCCTGGCGGATGCCCGAGTCGTCGCGCTCCTGACTCTCCATGCCACTGCCCAGCGCCAGGACCTCGATATCGCCGCTCTTGGTGCGATACCACCAGGGCATGAAACGCCCATCGGGGCCGTATCCCTGGTCCTCGCGTCCGGTGTAGAGCGCATCGTGGCCGAAGGCGTCGGGCTCCCAGCCGATGAAGGCGTCGAGCAGTTCGGGGTTGTCGACCACCATCTGACGCACCACCTCCGAGAGCTCGTCGCGGCTGAGCGTCAGCGGCGCCGGGCCGCCCGCATCGGGTTTCGCCATCATCGCATTCAACGACGCCAGGTTGCGCGCCAGCGTCATGGCGTGTTCCAGCCTGGACTGAATGCGCGTCGCCTGGTCGGAGGCCACCGCCTCGAGCCGCTCGGCGATACTCGTCTCGAGCAGATCGCTCGTCTGCGCGTCCACCAGCGCCTGATTGCGGGAATTGGCGAACATCGAATAGCCCACCAGGGCCACCACAACGAGCAGGATGCAACTGCCGACGAGCGTCGTGACCAGCGTACGTACGGATTTAAATTGCATAGTCCGGCTCTCTCCGGGCGGTGTTGGCGGCGGCGGGCGCTGCCGGCAGTGGCTCTGCCGTCCGGGTGCGCCGCGTCAACGTGAAGGAACCCACCGCCTCGGCGAGTCGCTGGGCCTGGGCCTTGAGCTCCTCGGCGGCGGTGGCGGTCTGCTCGACCATCGCCGCGTTCTGCTGGGTCATGCGGTCGAGATCGGCGACCGCCTGGTTGACCTGGCCGATGCCCTGGCTCTGCTCGCGGGTCGCGGCGTTGATCTCGCTCAGCACGTCGGTGACCCGCGTCACGCTCGCCACGATCTCGTCCATGGTCGTCCCGGCGGTGCGCACCCGTTCGGCGCCGCTGCGGGTCTTGGCGGTGGAGGCGTCGATCAGTTCCTTGATCTGGCGGGAGGCATCGGCGCTGCGGCTGGCCAGCTGACGCACCTCGCCGGCGACCACCGCGAAGCCGCGACCCTGCTCGCCGGCCCGGGCCGCCTCCACCGAGGCGTTGAGCGCCAGCAGGTTGGTCTGGAAGGCGATACCGTCCATCAGCGTGACGATCTCGGCGATCTGCCGCGACGAGGCCTCGATCTCGTCCATGGTCTGTACCACCTCACTCACCACCTGACCGCCGCGGGTGGCGACGTCGGAGGCCGAGGCGGCCAGTTGATCGGCCTGGCGCGCCGAGTCGGCGGTGTGCTCGACGGTGCTGGTCAGCTCTTCCATCGACGCCGACGATTCCTGGATGCTCGACGCCGCGGACTCGGTCCGCGCGGAGAGATCCTGGCTGCCGGTGGCGATCTCGGCCGAGGCCACCCGCACCGAGTCGCTGCTGTCGCGCACCTCGATCAGCACGCCCTCGAGCTTGTCGACGAAGTGGTTGAAGCCATCGGCGATCTGCGCCACCTCGTCGCGCCCATGAACCGGCAGCCGGCGGGTCAGATCGCCGCTGCCGGAGGCGATGTCCTCCAGCGCGTCGCGCACGCGCTCCAGGCCGCCGAAGGCGCGCCTCAGCCACAGGCCCAGCAGGACCGCGGCGATCAGCGTGACGATCACCAGCGTGACCAGTGCGGAGCGGATGATCGCGCGCAGCCCGGCCGTCGCCTCGCGTTCGTCGAGCGCCACGGCGAGTCGCCAGTCGGTACCGGCGATCGGCACGACCTCGAGTCGCTGGGCGGCGTCGCCGATCGTGACCGGCTGCCAGCCGGGCTGGTCGGCCAGGGCATTCATGTCGCTGGCGGTGAGTCCCGCGCTCAGCGCCGAGAGCGGTTCGAGGGTCAGTGCCTCGTCGGGATGGGCGATCAGGGTGTCATCGGTGCTCAGGAAGGCGAAGCTTGAGGGCGTGGGCCGGATCGCCGCCACCGTGTCGACGATGGTCGCGATCGCCACATCGCCGCCGATCACTCCCCAGAGCTTGCCGTCACGCTTCACCGGCGTGGCGAACGACACCGCCGGCTTGCCGGAATTGGCATCGATGAAGGGCTTGGAAACGATCGTCCCGCCGTGCGCCACGGCATCCCGATACCAGCCACGCTGGCGGGGATCGAAATCGTCGGGCGGCACCCAGCCATCGGACATGACGATGCTGCCGTCGGTCTTGCCGACATACGCCGCGATGAAGCCCCCCGATTCGGCGAGCTGGATCAGGGCCGGCAGCGGATCGCCCTCGGCGACCGGCTTGCGGGCCGCCTCGATCATGCGACGACGATCGTCGATCCAGACTTCGATGGTATCGCGGCCGCCCTCGGCGGTCGCCGCCAGGCTCTTGCCGATGGCGTTTTCGTAATGACTGCGCACGGTGAAATAGCTGGTACCCGCGACCAGCAGCATGGCCACGGCAATGATGGCCACGCAGGCCACCTGAATGCGGCGTTTCAGGGAGGACAGCATGTCGGAAATCTCACTCAGGGCTTGGGTCGATCGATCATCGATAGGGCGCGCCGTCTTCGTGTGCGGCGCTTATGGGCCATATCGGCTGCTGTCAAGACAACTTGAGTGGCGATTCCCGAAACGTTGCCCGGGATCAAGGACGAACCGGGCACGCAGAAAAACGCCGTCCCGGATGGCGGGGCGGCGTTGCGATGGTCGTCGAGGGTGGGGTGGGATCAGGCGTAGGGCTTGCCCAGCGCCTCGGCGATCTTCTCCTTGGAGGCCTTGGAGAGGTCCTTGTCGAGCTCCCTGACCACCATGTCGCGGGTGTTGGAGTCCATCTTGTCGCGCAGCAGCCCGAGGAACCTGGGCTCGGCGATGATCACGAAACTGTCCGCCTTGCCCTGGGAGCGCGCATCCTTGAGATAGCCGGCGACCTCCTTGGCGAAGAACATCGCATGCTTGTCGGACGTGGCGTCGTCGTTGCCGGTCTGGCGAAGATTGGCACCGCCTCCGCCGCCGGACTCGCCCTTGCCGCCGGTGCGCAGATCGCCGGTATGCTCGCGGCTCTCCGGGTGGGACAAGTCCTCGACCTCGTTCATCTTACCGGCTGCATAGGCAAAGACACGGGCACGCGCCGCATCGGTGGCAACGATGTAAGTGGTCATGGAGTCTCCTTATTCCTGTGGCACATTTGCGCGTCGACCCATCCTCGGTCGCCCCTTCAGGATGGGCGATCCCGCCCCGCCGATCAACGTCGCCATGCCCGCCCCGGCCCGGCGGCCGGCTCGCCTTCACGGACGACCAGCCAGAGGCGCACCAGGCACGCCAGTGAATCGACCTCCAGCTTGGTCATGATCCGGGCACGATGCAGCTCGACGGTCTTGGGGCTGATCCCCAGTTCCGCGGCGATCGCCTTGCTGGTCGCACCGTCGACGACGCCGTCGAGCACCTCGCGTTCACGTGGCGTCAGCCGCGCGAATCGCTCGCCCACGTCCAAGCGCTGGCGACGCGCCCGACACCGGGCGAGATCACCCCGGGTCGCCCAGTTCACCCGCTCGCGGAGTTCCCCGGCCGCCAACGGCCGCAGCAGGACATCGGCCGCTCCGGCACGCATCGCCCTCAGCCCCAGCACGGCATCGGCCTCGCCGGCGAGAAACACCACGGGGGGCGGGTCGCCGTGCGCCGCGAGGCGCTGCTGAAACGCCACGCCATCCATGCTCGGCAGGCGCAACTCGCTGACCACACAACCCGGCGTGCGACACGACGCATCGGCGAGCGTCCGGGCCCAGACGGCAAGGAACTCGCGCCCGCCGGCATAGCGTTGCACCGGCCAGGGCAGGTGGCGGGCCCAGTCGTGCGCTGCCCGGGCCGAGCCGTTGTCGACGAGGTGAATCGTGGGCGTGTCCTGCATGGAGCCTCCGCGGGTTGCCGTCCGTGGCGAGACGCGGCCGCAGCCGCGTCATGCTCAGCGTAGTCGCCGGGCTAGGGGTTTTCCCCTATGGCGATATCCGCCGCGAGACACTTTACTTAACAGACGAATGGATTCCGCTAACGATACTCGGCCGGCGGCTCGCGCCCGGCCCGACCGTGTCTCTCTGAGAGGGAGCAAGCACCATGCACGACGAAGCGCAAACGGATACGCGCTGCACGATCCACGTCGACGGCCAGGCGATCCAGGCCACCCCGGGCGAACCGCTGATCGCCTGCCTGGAACGCCATCACATCGACCTGCCCCACCTCTGCTATCACCCGCAACTCGGCCCGCTGGAAACCTGCGATACCTGCTGGGTCGCCACCGGCGCGGGCCTGACCCGCGGCTGCACGCTGCGCGCCGAGGAGGGGCTGAGCATCGAGCTGTCGCCCCGCGAGGCCGACGCGGCACGCCACGAAGGCATCGACCGGGTGATCGCGCGCCACGAGCTCTACTGCTCGGTGTGCGAGAACAACAACGGCAACTGCGAGGTGCACAACACCGTGCGCGACATGCAGGTGCCCAACCAGCGCTACCCCTACGAGCCCAAGCCCTACGCCAAGGACACCTCGCACCCCTTCTATACCTACGATCCCGACCAGTGCATCCTCTGTGGGCGCTGCGTCGAGGCCTGCCAGAACCTCGAGGTCAACGAGACGCTGACCATCGACTGGGAGCGCGAGCATCCGCGCGTGCTGTGGGACGGCGGCGAGGTCGCCGACGAATCGAGCTGCGTGTCCTGCGGCCAGTGCGTTACCGCCTGCCCCTGCAACGCGCTGATGGAGAATTCCATGCACGGCGAGGCGGGGCCGCTGACGGCGATGTCGTGGGACGTCAAGCGCCCGCTCACCGACGCCGTCAAGCGCCTCGAGCCGGTGACCGGCTTCGGGCCGATCTTCGCCATGTCGGAAGTCGACGCCACCCAGCGTCACGCCGACATCCAGCGCACCAAGACGGTATGCACCTACTGCGGGGTTGGCTGCTCGTTCGAGATGTGGACTCGCGGTCGCGAGATCCTCAAGGTCCAGCCCACCGAGCACGGCCCGGCCAACGGCATCAAGACCTGCATCAAGGGCAAGTTCGGCTGGGACTTCGTCAACAGCGACAAGCGCCTGACCCAACCGCTGATCCGCGAGGACGAGCACTTCCGCGAAGCCAGTTGGGACGAGGCGCTCGACCTGGTGGCGCGCCGCCTCGGCGAGATCAGCGAGAACCACGGCCGGGACTCGCTGGCCTTCGTCGCCTCGAGCAAGTGCACCAACGAGGAGTCCTACCTGACCCAGAAGCTGGCCCGGGCGGTGTTCGGCACCAACAACGTCGACAACTGCTCGCGCTACTGCCAGAACCCGGCCACCACCGGCCTGTTCCGCACCGTCGGCTACGGCGGCGACTCGGGCAGCATCAGCGATCTGGAAATGGCCGACCTGATCCTGATGGTCGGCACCAACACCGCCGAGAACCACCCGGTGATCGCCTCCTCGCTCAAGCGCGCCCAGAAGCATCACGGCCAGCAGCACATCGTCGCCGACGTACGCCGCCACGAGATGGCCGAGCGTGCCGACCTGTTCCTGCAACCGCGCAACAGCACCGACCTGGTGTGGCTGTGCGCGGTGACCCGCTATCTGATCGACCACGGTTACGCCGATCGCGAGTTCATCGACGCTCACGTTCACGGCTTCGAGGAGTACCGCCGCTCGCTGGAGCCGTTCACCGTCGGCTACGCCGCCGAGATCACCCATCTCAGCGAGGAATCGATCATCGAGGCCGCCGAACGCATCGGTCGCGCCGAGCGGGTCTGCGGCCTGTGGGCGATGGGCGTGACCCAGCACACCTACGGTTCCGACACCAGCACGGCGATCTCCAACCTGTTGCTGGTCACCGGCAACTACGGCCGCCCCGGCACCGGCGGCTATCCGATGCGCGGCCACAACAACGTCCAGGGCGCCAGCGACTTCGGCTCGCTGTGCAACATCTTCCCCGGCTATCAGTCGGTCGAGGATGCCGAGGCCCGCGAGCACTGGCGTCAGGGCTGGGGCGTCGACTGGCTGCCGGAGAAGGCCGGTTTCAACAATCACTCGATGATCGACGCGGTCAGCGAGGGCAAGCTCAAGGCGATGTACATCATCGGCGAGGAGAGCGCGCTGGTCGACGCCAACGCCAACCACGTGCGCGAGAACTTCGGCCGGCTCGAATTCATGGTGGTGCAGGACATCTTCTTCTCGCGTACCGCCGAGTACGCCGACGTGGTGCTGCCGGCGGCGCCGAGCGTCGAGAAGGAGGGCACCTTCGTCAACACCGAACGGCGCATCCAGCGCCTCTATCAGGTCATGGAGCCGCTCGGCAACGCGCGCCCCGACTGGGCGATCCTCGCCGACCTGGGGCGCCGCCTGGGGCACCCCTGGCACTATGCCCACCCCGCCGAGATCATGGACGAGGTGGCCCGCCTCAGCCCGCTGTTCGCCGGGGTCAGCTACGCGAGACTGGAAGGCTGGCAGTCGCTGCAGTGGCCGGTGGCCGCCGACGGCACCGACACCCCGCGGCTCTACGCCGACCTCGACTTCCACTTCGACGACGGCATGGCGCGCTTCCATCCGGTCGAATGGCACGACTCGCCCGAGCGCATCGACGCCGAGTACGATTTGCATCTCAACAACGGCCGCGTGCTCGAGCACTTCCACGAGGGCAACCTGACCGGCGCGGGAAGGATCAACGACAAGCTCGCGGAGGTCTTCGTCGAGGTCAGCCCCGACCTGGCCCGGGCGCGCGGTGTCGAGACCGGCAGCCTGGTACGGCTGACCTCGCGGCGCGGCGAGATCGAACTGCGCGTGCTGGTCACCGACCGCGTGGTCGGCCACGGCCTGTACGTGCCGCTGCACACCCGCGAAGGCAACGTCAATCGCCTGACCGGCGATCACGCCGATGTCGCCGTGGACACCCCGGCCTACAAGGAGATCGCCGTGAAGATGGACGTGCTCCAGACCGAGGGCCCCTCGCCGCTGCCGCGCAACAACCACCGCAACGGCAAGCGTATCCCGATCCAGGATATCGGTGTCGATCGCAAGTGGGCGCGCAGCGACTACCAGCGCCCGCCCCATGCCTCACCCGACCCGGAGCGATTCTGATGGCCAAGGCAATCAAGCCCGACCAGGTGCCCGCCGGCGCCTTCGGCGGCAAGACGGCGCCCGACGCCCACGATGAACTCGAGCGGCTGATCGAGAACCTGCACCGGCGGCAGGTCTTCCGCACGCTCAATGTCTTCCTCGAAGCCTTGCCCGAGACCTCGCGCCTGTTCGCCGAGGAACTCGACAGCGACACCGGCGTGCGCGGCGGGGCCAACCTCTACCTGCTGCTGCGCCTGCTCGGCCGGGTGCCGCCCGAGGAGCTCCAGCGCTGGATCGACGCCGCCGCCCGCGGCGTCAGCGCCGCCTCCCGGGAGGAGGCCAGCGAGGCCTACCCGCCACCGGGCGTGCTGGGGGTCAAGGATCTGCTCCACGACGAGGCACTGTGGCGCTCGCTGGGCCCGCTGCTGGAGGGGCTCAAGGCGTTCAGCGGCGGGCTGCAGGAGTCCGGGACCGTGTCGACCGGTTCACGCCCCGGCCCCGAGACGGGTGCCGACGTGCCGCCGGCACGGGCCGGCAGCGGCCGTGATCCACTGGAGGACTCGTCTGGGTAAACGCCGCGCCTCGTGGGTTTAGCGCTGCCGCAGCGGCAATGTTAGTATTGACTAACCGGCAAGGAGTGCCGGCCGTCATCGCATTGCATCCCCGCTGCGACCCGAATGGAGGCTCTGCCCACGATGCGCAATTTCCTGTTCCTGCGCCACCCGCTGCCCCGGCGCACCCTGGTGTTCTGCCACGTCGTCATGCAACTGGCGCTGTTCGTGGCCGGGCTGGTCTGGCTGGCGCGCCACAGCCCGCCGCTGACCGGTGGCGCCTGGACGACGAGCTGGCCGACCCTGGCGCTGGGCGGCGGCATCTGGCTGCTGAGCCTGGTGGGCATGCGCCTGCTCGCCGAGTTGCTGATGCTGCCGTACCACCTGGCCGGGCTGCGCAACGCCGACTCGCCGGGCGCGGTGATGACACGCGCCTACGATCGCCGTCCCGCCGTCCACGATCCCGAGCGCCGCTGGGTCAACGACATCTCGCCGGTCATCTCGGAAGAAGCCGTGGGCGAGGCCCGGGTCACCCGGCCCCGCCAGTCGCTCAAGACCCGCCTGCACAGCACCACCGAGCCCGGCGTCGCCGGCGACGCTCGCGAGGCCGTGGCGGCATCGGGCAAGCAGCGCCAGGAGCCCAGCCTCTAGGGGCCTGACTTGTGCGCGGCGAGCATTGGACGCTTCCCGCGAATCACCTTAGGCTAGTGCCTCGCTTCACAGGCGGGGCGGCGTGCCACCGGGCGTGGTCCCCGCTTCGCCGGACGGGAACCCCTAGCCAATGTCGTCGGTCGTCAATGTCATCCTGCCCATCTTCGGGCTGATCCTGATCGGTTATCTCTGCCGCAGGACGGGCCGGCTGGGCGAGACCGCCGCCTCCGAGCTCAACCGCTTCGTGGTCTGGCTGTGCCTGCCGGCGCTGCTGTTCCGCGCCACCGCCACGGCGACCTGGGCCGAGATCTGGCACCCGCAATTCCTCGCGGTGGTCGCCATCGGCACGCTCACGGTGTTCGTCGCCACCCTGATCTATCGGCTGCGCGGGTCGCGCCATCTGGCGGATGCCAGCATCGACGGGCTCGGCGCGGCCTACGCCAACACCGGTTACGTGGGCATTCCACTGAGCCTGCTGGTGCTCGGCGAAGCCGGGCTGGAACCGGCGCTGATCGCCACGCTGTTCGTCGCCTGCGTGCTGTTCGCCATCGCCGTGATCTGCATCGAGGTCGGCCTGCAGGCCGAACGGTCCCCCTCCCACGCGGTGCTCAAGGTGGCCAGGGCACTGGCCAGGAATCCGCTGGTGGTGTCGCCGCTGCTGGGGGCGCTGGGGGCGCTTTCCGGGCAGGACCTGCCGCATGCCCTGGACGCCTTCCTGCGCCTGCTCGGCGATGCGACGACGCCGTGCGCGCTGGTGTCGCTGGGGCTGTTCCTGGCCCAGAAGCAATCGGGGTCGACGCAGGGCACCCTGGGGCTGGTGGGCCTCAAGCTGTTCGTGCACCCCTTGATCACCTGGGTGCTTGCCTATCAGGTATTCTCCCTGCCGCCGCTGTGGGCACAGTCGGCGCTGCTGATGAGCGCCCTGCCGACCGGTACCGGCCCCTTCATGCTCGCGGAGTTCTACCGGCGCGAGGCGGCGGTGGTCTCGCGCACGGTGCTGCTGTCGACGCTGGGCTCGCTGGTCACCCTGTCGCTGTGCCTGTACCTGATCCAGGGATGACGGCGGGGCGTGACGGCATCGCGCGTCACGCCCCGGTCGCGCCCTTCCCGGTCAGTGACCGAGAATCTGGCTGAGGAAGGTCCGGGTGCGCTCGGAACGCGGCTCGTTGAAGAACCTCTCCGGCGGCGCCTGCTCGATGATCTGACCCTGGTCCATGAAGATCACCCGGTCGGCGACCGTCTTGGCGAAGCCCATCTCGTGGGTCACGCAAAGCATGGTCATGCCCTCGCGGGCCAGTTCGACCATCACGTCGAGCACTTCCTTGATCATCTCCGGGTCGAGCGCCGAGGTCGGCTCGTCGAAGAGCATCACCTCCGGGCGCATGCACAGCGCCCGGGCGATCGCCACGCGCTGCTGCTGCCCGCCGGAGAGCTGGCCCGGGTACTTCTTCGCCTGATTGGCGATCTGCACCCGGTCGAGGAATTCCATGGCGGTCTTCTCGGCCTCGCGGCGCGGCTTCTTCTGCACCCAGATCTGCGACAGGCAGCAGTTCTCGAGCACCGTGAGGTGGGGGAACAGGTTGAAGTGCTGGAACACCATGCCCACCTGACGGCGAATCTGCTCGATGCGCTTGATGTCCTGGGTCATGGTCACGCCGCCGACGACGATCTCGCCCTGCTGGTGCGCCTCGAGATGATTGATGCAGCGGATCATCGTCGACTTGCCCGACCCGGAGGGGCCGCAGATGACGATGCGTTCGCCGCGCGCGACGCTAAGGTCGATGTCGCGCAGCACGTGAAAATCACCGTACCACTTGTTGAGCCGCTTGATCTCGATCATCGGCTCGCTGTCGTGCCGGGGGGCGGAGGCTTCACTCATGGCAGTTTCCTGAGGGTCCTGCGCTCGTCGCCAGCGGGCCACGAGCGGCGGTTGTGGTTGTGGATGTCACCGCTTGTGGCCGGTATGCAGCCGGCGCTCGATGTACTGGCTGTAGCGCGACATGCTGAAGCAGAAGACCCAGTAGACCAGCGCGGCGAACACGTAACCCTCCATCGCGAAGCCCAGCCAGTCGGTGTCGGTCAGGCCGGCGCGGATGATCGCCAGCAGATCGAACAGGCCGATGATCAGCACCAGCGAGGTGTCCTTGAACAGCGAGATGAAGGTGTTGACGATGCCCGGGATCACCAGCTTGAGCGCCTGGGGCAGGATGATCAGCCCCATGCGCTGCCAGTAGCTCAGCCCCAGGGCCTGGCCGGCCTCGTTCTGGCCCTTGTCGATCGCCTGCAGGCCGCCGCGTACCACTTCGGCCATGTAGGCGCTCCAGAAGAACATGATGCCGATCAGCGCACGCAGCAGCTTGTCGAACTCGATCTCCGAGGGCACGAACAGCGGCAGCATCACCGAGGCCATGAACAGCACGGTGATCAGCGGCACGCCGCGCCAGAACTCGATGAAGATCACGCTCACGCCCTTGACCAGCGGCATCGTCGAACGCCGCCCCAGCGCCAGCAGCACACCGATCGGCAACGAGCCGACGATGCCCACCACGGCCACCGTGAGGGTCAGCATCAGCCCGCCCCATTCGCGGGTGGGCACGTCCATCAGGCCGAAGTGGCCACCCACCAGCAGGAAGTAGGCGATCACCGGGAAGCCGACCAGCGCGAACAGCCCCACCCACGGCTTGGCCGGCAGGCGGGGGAGCGCCAGCCAGGCGATCAGCACGGCCAGCATCGCGAAGACGAGATCCACGCGCCAGCGCGCCGCCTCGGGATAGAAGCCGTAGACGATCGACTCGAAGCGCGCCGAGATGAACACCCAGCAGGCGCCATCGCCACTGCAGGCGTCGCGACTCGAGCCGAGCCAGTCGGCGTCGAACAGGCTCCATTCCAGGAAGGGCCACAGCAGCCGCACCAGGAGCGCAATGGTAACGATCGAGACGAGCGAGTTGAGCGGCCCGGAGAACAGGTTGGCACGCAGCCAGCCGAGTACGCCGCGGCGCTGGTCGGGGGGCTCGCGGGCCTCGATCATCTGGGTACGGACGGGTGTCGGTGACGAGGCCATGTCAACGCTCCTTGAGCAGCGTGCGCGCGTTGTAGAGGTTCATCAGCAGCGACACCAGCAGGCTGATCACCAGATAGACGGCCATGGTCATGGCGATGATCTCGATCGCCTGGCCGGTCTGGTTGAGCGTGGTGCCGGCGAACACCGCGACGATGTCGGGGTAGCCGATCGCCGTGGCCAGCGACGAGTTCTTGATCAGGTTCAGGTACTGGCTGGTCAGTTGCGGGACGATCACCCGCATCGCCTGGGGGATGACGATCTTGCGCAGGGTGATGCCGCCGGGCAGGCTCAGCGAGCGCGACGCCTCGGTCTGGCCGTGGGGGACCGACTGGATGCCCGAGCGCACGATCTCGGCGATGAACGCGGCGGTGTAGATCGACAGCGCCAGCCACAGCGCCATCAGCTCGGGCATGATGTTGATGCCGCCACGGAAGTTGAAGCCCTTGAGCTCGGGTATCGACCACGCCAGCGGCGAACCACTGGCCAGAAACACGATCAACGGCAGACCGACGACCAGGGCGGCACCGATCCGATACATCGGCAGCGCCTTGCCGGTGGCCGCCTGGCGGCGACGGGCGAAGATCGTCAGCGCCACGGTGAGGACCACCGCGACCGCCAGCGCCCAGGGCGTGGCGGCGAACCCCGGCAACGCCTCGGGGGCCGGCACCACCAGGCCGCGCACGTTGAAGAAGATGCTGTCGAACAGCGACAGGCTCTGGCGCGGC
>NZ_QWBW01000037.1 GCF_004117855.1 Modicisalibacter coralii | reverse complement strand
GCGTAGGGGCGAGGGGGCGGGATATGCTAGGCTTCGGCGCCGATCATCGAGCGAGGAAACCACGCATGAGAGTCGTGCACGTGAAAGAGTCGCAGCCCCGCGAGGCCTGTCTGGCGCGGCTGTGCGCCGAGGTCTATGGTCACCAGGCGGGTCTCGCCCCGCTGGCGACCTTCGCCGGGACGCTGGGCGTGCTGTTCCGTCAGGAGGCGGCGCGGGTGGTGGCACTGGTCGACGATGCCGCGCGGCCCGTGGCGCTGGCGCTGCTGGTCTTCGACCGCGAGGGGCGCAGCGTGGAGCTGGCGCTGATGACCGGTCTCGAGGAGGCCGACGTCGACGCCCCCGCCGAGCGCCTGGTCGCGGCGCTGGCCGAACGCATGCCGCTGCGCGTCAATGCCACCGACGCGACCCAGCAGGCGATGTTCGAGCGTTGTGGCATCGCACGCTGGCTGGACGCGCCGGGCGACCTGCGCATCGGCCTGGCCCCCGGGCATCCGCCGACCGACCTGGCCGATCTGCCGACCAGCCTGAATTTCGACGGCAACGCGGTGATGCAGTCGTTCAAGCAGGACCGCGCGTTGTTCGACGGCTACAAGACGCGTTTCGTGCGCGGGCTCGAGGCGTTCCCGGCGACATTGTGACGGCCTCCAGGCCGGTGATGCCTGGCTGGCGTCCGGCCCGGGGCGGTTGTAGGGTGAAGCGGTTTCGTTCGCTGAATAAGGAAAGTCGGCCATGGCCAAGTCTATCCAGTTTTCCCGTACCGGCGGCCCCGAGGTACTCGAGGTCGTCGACGCGGCCCCCGCCGAGCCCGGCCCGGGCGAGGTGCGCATCGCCAACCGGGCGGTGGGGCTCAACTTCATCGATATCTATTTTCGTACCGGGTTGTATCCGGCGCCGAGCCTGCCCTCCGGGCTGGGTACCGAGGGCGCCGGGGTAGTGGATGCCGTCGGCGAGGGCGTGTACCACCTCGCGGTCGGCGATCGCGTCGCCTACGCCCAGGGTCCGCTGGGCGCCTATGCCGAGCTGCACGTGCTGCCCGCCGAGAAGGTCGTGGTCTTGCCCGACGGCATCGACTTCGAGACCGCCGCGGCCTCGATGCTCAAGGGCCTGACGGTGCAGTACCTGCTGCGCCAGACCCATCGCGTCGAATCCGGCGAGACGATTCTCTTTCACGCCGCGGCCGGCGGGGTCGGCTCGATCGCCTGTCAGTGGGCGAAGGCGCTGGGCGTCAAGCTGATCGGCACCGTCAGTTCTCCCGAGAAGGCCGAACTGGCGAAGGCCAACGGCGCCTGGGCGACCATCGACTACACCCGCGAGAACGTGGTCGAGCGGGTCCGCGAGCTGACCGGCGGCGAGATGGTGCCGGTGGTCTACGACTCGGTGGGCAAGGACACCTGGGAGACCTCCCTGGACTGCCTGCAGAAGCGCGGCCTGATGGTCAGCTTCGGCAACGCCTCGGGGCCGGTCGAGAACGTCAATATCGGCATCCTCAACCAGAAGGGCGCGCTCTACGTCACGCGACCGAGCCTCAACGGCTACGCCGATACCCGCGAGCGTTTCGAGTCGATGTGCCGCGACCTGTTCGAGAGGCTCGAGAGCGGCCAGGTCGAGGTCGCCATCGGCCAGCGCTACCCGCTCGACAGGGCCGGCGAGGCGCAGCAGGCACTGGCCTCGCGCCGGACCACCGGCTCGACGATTCTGCTGCCCTGATGCCGGGACCAAGAACCTGCCGGGCGGGGCTTGCCGTGGTGGCCCTGACGCTGCTCGCCGGCTGTGCCGGGGTTGACTCCCGCAGCGGGGAAGGCACGCCCCTGCAGAGCGGCCGGGCCGCCTATTACAGCGATGCCTATCAGGGCTCACGGACCGCCAGCGGCGAACGCTACGACCGCGCGTCGCTGACCGCGGCCCACCGGCGCCTGGCGTTCGGCACCCGGGTACGGGTCACCAACCTCGACAATGGCCGTGAGGTGGTGGTGCGCATCAACGACCGCGGGCCGTTCACGCCGGGGCGGGTCATCGATCTGTCCTACCGGGCGGCGCAACGCCTGGACATGGTCGCCAGCGGCATCGCCCCGGTGCGCCTCGAGGTCGTCGAACGGCCCCGCTGACCCCTCCGGCGATGTGAAAGAGTCCCCCGCGAAACGACAGCGCCCCGGCCGATCAGGCCGGGGCGCTGCACTTGCGACAGTGGCAAGGGATCAGGCGGCGTCGTGCCAGACCACCTTGTCCTTCTCGGTCGCGAAGGCGTCGAAGGGGAACGAATCGACGGTGAGCATCTCGAGGACTTCCGCTTCATAGGCGCGCATGAAGGCGGCGTCCTCCTCGCCGATCAGCCCCGCCTCGAGGGCGGCATCCAGACGTTGTTCGGGATGCAGGGCCTCGGCGGGCAGCTCGCCCTTGGCATAGGCCTTGTTGATCGTCCGATAGAGCGGCTCGGCACGCGGGTAGTCGGCGAGCAGCGCGTTGTAGCGGGCCAGCGGGTTGTCCTGCTCGCCTTCCTGCTGGGTATCCCAGGTGTCGAGCAGCATCTTGCCGCGCAGCGCCGTGGCGTTGGAAATCGCCTGGGCGATTTCGCGGGTCAGGGCATCGTCGGGTTTCTTCCAGCGCCGCCCCAGCGGCATGACGATCGCCGCCAGGCCCGTCGCCAGGCCGCGATTCGGCAGATTGTCGAACAGTTCGATGAAGGCCTGTTCGGCACGGTAGAGCAGGGTCCGGCAGCTGTAATGGAACAGCGCCGCCTCGTGCTCGACGGTGTCGGTCTCGTGCCAGTGCTTGATCACCATCGAGATCAGATAGAGGTTCGACAGCACGTCGCCGAGTCGCGCCGAGAGCATCTCGCGTTTCTTGAGACTCGAGCCCAGGCTGGCCATGGCGGCGTCGGCGCACAGGCTGAAGCCGGCCGACAGACGGGCGACGTCCCGGGCGTAGGGCGCGGCGACCTCGTCGAAGGGCACGCCGGGGCGACCCAGGCCGAACGCCTGGGTGAAGGCGCGGGCGGCGTTGCCGAAGATCAGCCCGACATGGCCGAAGAACGCCTTGTCGAAGGCCACGGCATCGTCGGCGTCCTTGGCGGCGAGTTCCTCGAGCACGTAAGGATGGCAGCGGATCGCCCCCTGGCCGAAGATCATCAGGTTGCGGGTCATGATGTTGGCACCCTCGACGGTGATCGACACCGGCACGGCGCTCCAGCCCAGCCCCAGGTAGTTGCGCGGCCCCAGGGTCACCGCCTTGCCGCCGTGAACGTCCATGGCGTCGGCGAGGATCTGGCGCTGGAATTCGGTCAACTGGCTCTTGAGGATCGCTGAGGGCACCGCCGGCTTGACGCCGTGGTCGATCATGTTGGCAGTCTGCATCACCGCCGCCTGGGCGATGTAGGCATGGGCGGTCATGCGGGCCAGCGGCTCCTGGACGCCCTCCATCTCGGCCACCGGCACGTTGAACTGACGGCGCACGCGGGTGAAACCGCCCGACCAGCCGCTGGCGTAGCGGCCCACCCCGGCGGCGCCGGAGGGCAGGGTGATGCAGCGGCCCACCGACAGGCATTCGACCAGCATGCGCCAGCCGTGGCCGGCCATCTCGGGGCCGCCGATGATGAAGTCGAGCGGAATGAAGACGTCCCGGCCGACGATCGGGCCGTTCATGAAGGGGCTGCCGATGGGGTGGTGGCGGCGGCCGATCTCCATTCCCGGGGTGTCCCGGGGGATCAGCGCGCAGGTGATGCCCAGGTCGCTGTCGTCGCCGAGCAGCTTGTCGGGGTCGAACATGCGAAACGCCAGGCCCACCACGGTGGCGATCGGCGCCAGGGTGATCCAGCGCTTCTCGAAGGTCAGCTTCAGGCCCAGGACTTCCTCGCCCTGGTACTCGCCACGGCAGACGACGCCCACGTCGGGCAGCGACGTGGCGTCCGAGCCGGCACGCGGGCCGGTGAGGCCGAAGCAGGGGATCTCGCGGCCGTCGGCGAGCCGCGGCAGGTAATGGTTCTTCTGGGCCTCGGTGCCGTACTTGAGCAACAGTTCGCCGGGGCCGAGCGAGTTGGGCACGCCCACCGAGATCATCAGCGTCTCGTTGACCACCAGCTTCTGCAGCACCGCCGACTGCGCCTTGGCCGAGAAGCCCAGTCCACCGTACTCCTTGGGGATGATCATGCCGAAGAAGCGTTCCTTCTTGAGGTACTCCCACAATGCTTCGGGCAGGTCGGCGCGCTCGCGGGCGGTCTCCCAGCTGTTGCACATGCCGGCGGCCACCGAGCACTGGTGATCGATGAAGGCGCGTTCCTCGTCGCTGAGGCCGTCGTCCCGATAGCTCAGCAGGCTCTGCCAGTCGGGACGCCCGGAGAACAGTTCGCCGTCCCAGGCGACGCTGCCGGCCTCGAGAGCCGAGCGCTCGGTGTCCGAGACCTTGGGGGCGACCTTGCGAAACAACGCGAAGGCACGCGGCGACAGCCATTGCCGGCGCAGCACGGGCAGTCCGCAGGCGGCGATGGCGGCGGCGATCACCAGCAGTACCACGCCGGTGACCGGTGCCCCCGCGACGAGGCCGACCAGGCCCAGAAGGCCGGGCACGGCAAGCGCCGCGACGGCGCCGGCTTCACGGCGCATGACGACGATCAGACCGATGACGGTCAGGATGACGAGTAACAGGGCAGTCATGGGCATCTCCGAGGATGGCGGCAGACGGATTCGAACGTGCGTTTGAATACGCTTCAGCCTAGTGCATTTATCCCCGTCTGACCAGCCCCGGGCGTATCGCTCCCCCACAAAAAAGCCCCGCATGGGCGGGGCAGGCAAGAGAACCCTGGGCTGTCAGGCCGGGCGCCGGGGTGCCTGGCGGGCCGGGGCGTCGCCGGCGACGTAGTAGGGCACCTCGGCCCTGGGCAGCGGCTCGCGGCCGCGCACCTTGTCGGCCATCTTCTCGGCGATCATGATCGTCGGCGCGTTGAGATTGCCGGTGGCGATGACCGGCATGATCGAGGCGTCGATCACCCGCAGGCCCTCGAGGCCGTGAACGCGGCCGGCGCCGTCGACCACCGCCATCTCGTCATGGCCCATCTTGCAAGAACCGGCCGGGTGATAGGCGGTCTCGGCATGCTGGCGGACGAAGGCGTCGAGCTCGGCGTCACTCTGCACGTCGGGACCGGGGGATATCTCGCGGCCGCGATACTCGTCCATCGCCGGCTGAGCGATGATCTCGCGGGTGAGGCGAATGGCGTCGCGGAACTCCTGCCAGTCCTTGTCCCTGGACATGTAGTTGAACAGGATGCTGGGCGCCGCCTTGGGGTCGCGGGACGTCAGGCGGATACGCCCGCGGCTCATCGAGCGCATCGAACCGACGTGGGCCTGGAAGCCGTGCGCCTGCACCGCGCTCTTGCCGTTGTAGCTGATGGCGATCGGCAGGAAGTGGTACTGCAGGTTGGGCCACGCCTCGGCATCGTGGGTACGGATGAAGCCCGCCGCCTCGAACTGGTTGCTGGCGCCGATCCCCCTGCCCAGGAACAGCCATTCGGCGCCGATCTTCGGCTGGTTGTACCACTTGAGCGCCGGATACAGCGAGATCGGCTTCTTGCATTCGTACTGGATGTACATCTCCAGGTGGTCCTGGAGGTTCTCGCCGACGCCGGGCAGGTCGTGGACCACGGGAATGTCGAATGCCGCGAGGTGCTCGGGGTTGCCGACGCCGGAACGCAGCAGGATCTGCGGCGAGGCGATGGCACCGCCGCACAGCAGCACCTCGCGGCGCGCCCGCACTTCCTGCGCCTGTCCCTTGCGGGCGTAGCTCACGCCCACCGCGCGCTTGCCCGTGAAGAGGATGCGGTCGGTCAGGGCGTGGGTCTCGATGGTCAGGTTGGGACGCTGCCTGGCGATGTCCAGATAGCCGCGCGCCGTGGATGCCCGCCGCCCGTTCGGCGTGGTGGTGCGGTCCATGGGGCCGAAGCCTTCCTGCTGGTAACCGTTGACGTCCTCGGTGGCCGGGTAGCCGGCCTCGATGCCGGCCTGGATGAAGGCGCCGTAGAGCTCGTTGTTGCCTGGCTTGGGCGTGGCGACCGAGACCGGCCCGTCGCCGCCGTGATAGTCGTTGGGACCGATGTCGCGCGTCTCGGCACGCTTGAAGTAGGGCAGGCACGCGAGATAGTTCCAGTCCTCGAGGCCCGGTGTCCTGGCCCAGTTGTCGTAGTCGAGCGCATTGCCGCGCAGGTAGCACATGCCGTTGATCAGCGACGATCCGCCCAGCCCCTTGCCGCGTCCGCATTCCATGCGGCGGTTGTCCATGTGGGGCTCCGGGTCGGTCTCGAAGGCCCAGTTGTAGCGCTTGCCCTGCAGCGGGTAGGCGAGCGCCGCCGGCATCTGGGTGCGGAAGTCGAAACGGTAGTCGGGGCCGCCGGCCTCGAGCAGCAGGACCTGCACGTCGGGGTCCTCGGTGAGACGGGTGGCGAGCACGTTGCCGGCGGAACCGGCGCCGATGATGATGTAGTCGTATTCACGAGCCTGCGTCATGGGTGGCCCTCCTGCGAATGGTCGAACGGATCAAGGCGAGAGCGGGCGCAGGGGCCGGCCATGACGGCCGGCCCGGGCCGGATCAGAACACGGCCGGGAAGGGGCCCATCTCGATCTGCACGGACTTGATCTGGGTGTACTGATCGAGCGACGACAGGCCGTTCTCGCGCCCGATGCCCGATTCCTTGTAGCCGCCGACCGGCATTTCGGCGGGCGAGTCGCCCCAGGTGTTGATCCAGCAGATCCCCGCCTGCAGCCGGTGAATGACCCGATGGGCGCGGTTGAGCCCCTCGCTGAACAGCCCGGCGGCGAGACCGTAGGGGGTGGCGTTGGCGCGCCGGATGACCTCTTCCTCGTCGTCGAAGACCAGGATCGACATCACCGGGCCGAAGATCTCCTCGCGGACGATGCGCATGTCGTCGCGGCAGTCGGTGAAGACCGTGGGGGCCGCCCAGGCGCCCTTGGCGAAGTCGCCGTGGTTCCAGCGCTCGCCGCCGACCAGCACGCGGGCGCCTTCCTGCTTGCCGAGGTCGATATAGCCCTGGACCTTTTCGAGATGCTCGAAGCTGACCAGCGGGCCGAAGTTGACCCCCTCGTCGAGCGGATCGCCGGCCTTGATGCGCTCGACGCGCTCCTTGACCTTGGCCTCGAAGGCGCTCTTGATCGAACGGTGCACGAACACGCGCGTGCCGTTGGTACAGACCTGACCGCTGGAGTAGAAGTTGGCCATCATCGCCGCGTCGGCGGCACGATTCAGATCGGCGTCGTCGAAGACGATCAGCGGCGACTTGCCGCCCAGTTCCATGGTCACTTCCTTGAGGGTCGAGCCGGCCGCCGCGGACATCACCTTCTTGCCGGTCCCGGCTTCGCCGGTGAAGGTGATCTTGTCGATGTCGGCGTGCTGGGTCAGCAGCTCGCCGACCCGGCCGTCGCCGTGAACGATGTTGAACACACCGTCGGGCAGGCCCGCCTCGGTGAGGATCTCGGCCAGCAGCATGGTCGTCAGCGGGGTGACCTCGCTGGGCTTGAAGACCACGGCGTTGCCCGCCGCCAGTGCCGGGGCGCTCTTCCAGCAGGCGATCTGGATCGGGTAGTTCCAGGCGCCGATCGCGCCGATCACGCCCAGCGGCTCGCGGCGGGTGTAGACGAAGGAATCCTCGCGCAGCGGTATCTGCGTGCCCTCGATGGCCGGCGCCAGGCCGGCGTAGTACTCCAGTGAATCGGCGCCGGTGACGATGTCCACCGCCCGGGTCTCGCTGATCGGCTTGCCGGTGTCCAGGGTCTCGAGGTGCGCGATCTCGTCGTTGCGCTCGCGCAGCAGGGCGACGGCACGATGCAGGATGCGGCTGCGCTCCAGGCCGGTCATCGCCGCCCAGGTCCGCTGGCCTTCCCGGGCCGAGGCGACGGCGCGGTCGACGTCGTCGGCCGATGCCTGCTGGACGTCGGCCAGGACCTCGCCGTTGGCCGGGTTGACGGTCTCGAAGGTCTCACCGGAGGTGGCGTCCACCCGGCGTCCGCCGATATAGAGTTGCTGGGTTTCGAGTGTGGCCATGACAGCCTCCGTGATCGTTGGATGAAGGTCGCACCGCTCAGGCGTAGCAGTCGGCGCGGGCCAGTCGTTCGTCAAGATAGTTGTAAGCCAGATGCCGGGCGCGCTCGATGTCGAGCCCTTCCGGGGCCAGGGCCCCGCGCAGCCACAGGCCGTCGATCATCGCCGCCAGCCCGCGGGCCGCCCGACGGGCCTCGGCATGCGTCAGACAGCGCCGGAACTGGCAGCAGAGGTTGGAATACAGCCGCCGGTCGTTGACGCGCTGCAGACGCTGCAGATCGTGGCGGTGCATGCTCGAGGCCCAGAAGGCGAGCCAGGTCTTCATCACCGACTGGCTGGTCTGGCTGCGATCGAAGTTGCCGTCGATGATGGCTCGGATATGCGCTTCCGGGCTGTCGTCCAGCGACCGCCTGCGGCGTGTCGCCACCGCTTCGCCCAGGTCCTGGAGGATCTGGCGCATGGTGGCTTCGAGCAGACCGTCCTTGCCGCCGAAATAATGACTGATGATCCCCGCCGACACGCCGGCGCGCCTGGCGATCCGCGCCACGGTGGCATCCGCCAGACCGACCTCGTCGATCGCTTCCATGGTGGCCTTGATCAGTTGCCGCCGCCGTATGGGTTCCATTCCGACCTTGGGCACGGGCTTCTCCTCTGCTGTCTTGCCGAGGCGGGCGTCGCTGGCGTTGAAAGCCGACGCCGAGCGTTCACGCCTCGTTGGGCTATAGTGTGCAATGCTTTTATTGAACGTTCAATCAATAAAAAGTTATTGTATAGTGGAATGTGAAAGCGAGTATCGCATAATTTGATGTTATCGAAGTGCTCGATTCGAGCATCTGGACGCCAACCCGCAGGAGAAAGCATCCATGAGCAACAAGACGTCTCTCACCCTGATCGCCGGCGGTCTGCTGGTGTCGATGTCCCCGCTGGCCATGGCCGACGTGCCGCAGAGTTGCCAGACCGTGCGCTTTGCCGAGGTCGGCTGGACGGACATCACCGCGACCACCGCGCTGACGACGCAGGTTCTCGAAGGGCTCGGCTATGACGTGACCAGCGACACGGTCTCCGTGCCGATCGCCTACGCCGGCATGAAGAATGGCGATTTCGATGTCTTCCTGGGCAACTGGATGCCGTCGATGGCGTCGATCAGTGACCCCTACGTCGACAAGGGGCAGGTCGACCGGGTCGGTGCCAACCTGGAAGGGGCGAAGTACACCCTGGCGGTGCCGCAATACGTCTACGACGCCGGTGTCACCTCGGTCGCCGATCTCGACAAGCACGCCGACAAGTTCGGGCATCACCTGTATGGCATCGAGGCCGGCAACGACGGCAACATGCTGATCCAGGACATGATCGACGACGACGCCTTCGGGCTCGGCGACTGGCAGCTGATCGATTCCTCCGAGGCGGGCATGCTGGCGGAACTCAAGTCCAAGGTGAAAAATCAGGGGTGGATGGTGTTCCTGGGCTGGGAGCCGCATCCGATGAACACCAACTTCGACATGGCTTACCTCGAGGGCGCCGACGACTACTTCGGGCCCGATTACGGCGGCGCCACCGTCTACACCAACACGCGTGCCGGTTATGTCGACGAGTGCGCCAATGTCGGCCAGCTGCTCGAGAACCTGACGTTCACCCTCGACATGGAGAACCAGGTGATGGGCGCGATCATGGACGATGGCGACAAGCCCGCGGCGGCGGCACGCAGCTGGCTCAAGGCGCATCCCGGCGTGCTCGACGGCTGGCTCGAGGGCGTCACCACGGTCGACGGCGGTCAGGGCCTGCCGGCGGTCAAGCAGTCGCTGGACATTGCCCAGTAGGGCCCGGACTTGCCAGCCGTACGTTCGGCAGGCATAATTCGCCCCCGTTCGGCCTGCTGGCCGGGCGGCTAGTGGCTACGTAGCTCAGCTGGTTAGAGCACATCACTCATAATGATGGGGTCCCCTGTTCGAATCAGGGCGTAGCCACCAGGATTTCTCGAGACGCCCATCGGCCCTGGTCGATGGGCGTCTTGCGTCGCAGGCCCTGCCGCGGCACTCGGACGTCGGACGTAAGTCTTGACGAATGAAAAGGAATCCGTATACTACGCCGCGTGCTCAGGCGTTGTTCCCCGATAGCTCAGTTGGTAGAGCAAATGACTGTTAATCATTGGGTCGCAGGTTCGAGTCCTGCTCGGGGAGCCAACCAACGCCACGCGCTCGACGGAGTTCGCTCCGTGGTGCGACGACACATGTTTCGATGTTCCCCGATAGCTCAGTTGGTAGAGCAAATGACTGTTAATCATTGGGTCGCAGGTTCGAGTCCTGCTCGGGGAGCCAACATCGACATCTCACATTGCCGCGTCATTCCCCGATAGCTCAGTTGGTAGAGCAAATGACTGTTAATCATTGGGTCGCAGGTTCGAGTCCTGCTCGGGGAGCCAGCCCGGCGGCGATGGTCTAGCGTTACCTTCCTGTTTTCTTTCCCGGTCCGGCATTCGTCGGAATCGTCGTGCGTGTCTTCGCCCAGTGAGCGACGCAGGCAGAGTGCTGCTTCGGCCCGAGAGTTCAGGCCGTGAAGGGCGCGAGCACGATACCCGATTTCTCCAGAACTTCCCGAACGGGGACCATGACGTAGTCCTGCTGCAGGGCGTCGGTGTCCACGACCCGGCGGTCCCAGAGCACGATATCCAGATCGAGGGTGCGGGGCCCCGACTTGATCGGGCCGCGGCGGCGTCCCAGGCGATCCTCGACACGCTTGAGGTACTGACGGAAGTCGGCGTAATCGAGCGCAGTGGTGACCAGATAGGCGCCGTTGAAAAAGTTGGGTTGTGCCTGATAACCGACCGGGGCGGTCTCGATGATGGTGGAGGCGGCGAGGAGTCGGCATTCGGCCTCGAGAATCGCCGTGGCCATGGCGATGTGGCGGTGTGGGTCGATGTTGGAACCCACCGAGATCAGGCATTCATGCTCGACGTCAGACATTGCAATCCATGGGTGATCGGCGCGTGTGATGTCTATAACATGCCGCTTCGACGCCTTTCAACAGAGCGCGTCCGGCGGCGACCGGTCCGGGGGACCCGTCCATGAGGTTCGTGATATCCTCTCGTCAGGCTTATTGCAGCCCATCCACTGGTTTCAGCCCGCCGGCCAGGCCTGGCGCGGGTGTGACCCGAACGTGCCTGATTTCATGAGGGTTAGCATGGCATCGACACCTCCGAGCCGTGAAGAGGCGGAAAACGCCGTAAGGACATTGATTCGCTGGGCGGGCGACGATCCCGAGCGCGAGGGGCTGATCGACACGCCCGCCCGGGTTGCGCGTGCCTACGAGGAATTCTTTGCCGGCTACACGTCCGACCCGGTGAGTATCCTCGAGCGCACCTTCTCGGAAGTCGAGGGCTATGACGAGATGATCGTCATGAACGACATCCGTTTCGAGAGCCATTGCGAGCATCACATGGCCCCGATCATCGGCAAGGCCCACATCGGCTACATTCCCGACCGGCGCGTCGTGGGCATTTCCAAGCTGGCGCGCCTGGTCGAAGTCTATGCCAAGCGCCTGCAGATCCAGGAAAAGATGACCGTGCAGATCGCCGATACGCTGCACGAGGTGTTGCAGCCGCAGGGCGTCGCGGTGGTCATCGAGGCCTCGCATCAGTGCATGACCACGCGCGGTGTCCACAAGCCCGGCGCCAGCCTGGTGACCAGCCGCATGCTGGGCACCTTCCGCGAGGATCCGGCGACGCGGCGTGAATTCCTGAGGATGTTGAGTTTGTCGGGCGTCGACTCGATGTCCAACAACTGATCACCCCGAGTCGTGCCGACGACGCCACGCCAACCGGCGTGGCGTCGTCGTTTGCGGGCGCTTTCAGCGAGCCAGGATGCCCCGTTCGGCCAGTTCGTCCAGCAGCTCCCGGGTGCCAGGCTCATGGAAGAAGCGCCAGAGCGCGTCGGCACCGACCTCGCCGATACCCTCGATGCGCCGCCAGTCAGCCCGCTTTCGTGCGGCAAGCGCCTCGATGCCGGCGAAATGGCCATCCTGTTCCAGGGCGCTCGGAGCGACACTGGGCAGCCCCAGGGCGCTCAGCCAGGCGCTGTCGGGCGCCCCGCGTGCCGCGTCGAAAGCGGCCGTCCAGTTGCCGGCCCTGACCGGCCCCACGCCATCGAGCGCCTCGAGCTGGGCGCTTTGCAGGTCCAGCCAGTCCAGCAGTGACGTGACCAGCCCCGCGTCCACCAATTGTTGCCAGCGGCTTTCGCCGAGCCCGTCGATGTCGAGCCCCTGGTCGCCGGAAAGCCACACCAGGCGCGCCAGAAACTGCTGGCGACAACCGGGCGAAGGGGTCAGGCAGCTGAAGGCGTGGTAATCGCCGGGCTCGGGAGCCTCGACCGGTGGTCTGGGCTCGACACGCAGCTCCACCGAGTCGAGGTGCGGAATGGTCAGCCCGGCCAGGGAAACCCGCACCTGGTCGCCGGGACGCACGTCCAGCGCTCGCCAGTGGTCTAGCGAGCCGAGGCTGACCCGGGTGACGGTACGGTCGTCGAGCGTGACCGGGTCGAGTCGGGCGATGGGCGTGATGCGCCCGGTGCGGCCGATCGAGAAGTCGATGCGCTCGACAGAGGCCAGTGTACGTTGCGCTGGATATTTCCAGGCGATCGCCCAGTCGGGCGGTTCGGGGCGCCAGGTCGATGCCGCCGGGCGCCGGCTCTGGCGCAGCACGATGCCATCGCTGGCGAAGGGCAGGGCGTGGCGATACCACTGCTGGCGCTGACTCACCACGTCGTGCAGATCGTCGACGCGGCGCGTGTTGCGCCGGGTCCGGGTAAAGCCCCAGGCAGCCAGCCGGTCGAGTCGCGAGGCCATGGTGCCAGGGCCGTCCGGCCAGTCCCAGACGAACAGGCCGATGCGCGCGGCGGCCTCGGCATCCAGGGTGTCGCGGGCCATCAGGCCGCTGATCGCGGCGCGGGCACCGTCGGTGCCGTCGCGCGCCTGCACGTGTCCGGGTCGCTTCGCGTAGAGTTCGCCCTGCAGCACGACCCGCGGCGGGGCGTCGGGCAGTCTCTCGGGGATGGCCGCGATCCGGTGCGCCTGGGGAAGCCAGTTCTGGCCGCGTCGTCCGTCGCCGCGGCTGATGGCTTCGCTGAGGCGGCCGTGTTCGTAGAGCAGGGTGATGGCGACGCCGTCGACCTTGGGCTGGATCCACAGTGTCCGGTGTCGGCGGGCGCGCAGCCAGTCGGCGATCGCCTGGCGGGAGGGAGCCTTGTCCAGCCCGGTCTGGACCACGGGATGGCGTACGCGGCCATCGGTGGGGGCATGGGCCTGAGAAGCGGGTTCGGTCAGACCCAGGCAGTGTCGCCAGTGCGCCTGGCGCCGCTTGGCGGCATCGTAGACCCCGTCCTCGACCAGGCGGGTGCCGTGCTGGTAGTAGGCCTCGGCCCAATGCTGAATCCGCTCCGAGAGTTGCGTCAGGTCGTGACGCAATTGTTCGGGGGGCCGGTCGGGGCAGGGCCGGGGCGCGGCCCGGACGGCCGGCAAGGCGAACGCCAGCGCGAGTGTCAGGGTGGCGGTCGACAGGCAGCGATGGGCGAGGCTGGGCATGGTCGGTCTCCCGGGCTCGATACGAGACGCCGCCGCCCCGTAAGGGCGGCGGCACGCTGTACCGCGAGCCGGCAGACCCGCCGATAAGGTTCAGCGGGACCGGGTGAGTCCGGCGTAATCGAGCACGATCTCGGAGCCTTCGATCACCTGGGCGCGGTCGACCGGCTGCACGTCGTCTTCCTGCTCATCGTCGTCGGCATTGCGGGCGTCGACCCAGTTGTCGAGAGGCGTCATGCCGAGTGCCTGACGGCGACGATTCTCGAGGGCCAGCTGTTCCTTCTCCTGGGCGTCCATCTCTTTCTGGCGCTGTTCCCGGTTGAGACTGATGGTGGTCTGCTGCTCGCGGAGCTTCTTGACCAGGCTGGCCTGCTGCTCGAGATAGGTGAAGTTGGGGTCCGACGCGGTGCGCGCCTCGTGGCGGGCCTCGAGGGTATCGAGATAGCGCGCCGGATACCCGTACTGGCGATACTGGACGGCACGCACCGTATCCCACGGCAGAGCATTGTCGAGGCTGCTTTCGCCGATGGTGTCGGGGTCGATCAGGCTGGGGAACTGGATGTCCGGGGTCACGCCGCGCAGTTGCGTGCTCTCGCCGGAGACGCGGTAGAACTTGGCGCGGGTCAGCTTGATCTGGCCGTGGCTCAGGTCGTTGAGCGTCTGGACCGTGCCCTTGCCGAAGGTGCCGCTGCCGATGATCAGCGCGCGGCCGTAATCCTGGAGCGCGCCGGCGAGGATCTCGGAGGCGGAGGCGGACAGCCGGTTGACCAGCACGCCGAGCGGCCCGTCGTAGGAGACGCCGCTGTCGGTGTCGCCATACAGGCTGATGCGACCGCGGGCGTCGCGGACCTGGACGGTGGGGCCGCGATCGATGAACAGGCCGACCAGCGAATTGGCTTCCTGCAGGGCGCCGCCGCCGTTGTTGCGCAGGTCGAGAAGAATCCCCTCGACGTTCTGCGCCTTGAGCTTGTCGATCTCCTTGGCGACGTCGCGGGTCGAACTGCGGTAGTCCGCCTCGCCGGCCTGCCAGGCATCGAAGTCGACGTAGAAGGTGGGGATCTTGATCACCCCGATGCGATGGTCGCCGTCGTCGCGGTGCAGGGTCACCACTTCGCTGCTGGCGGCCTGGTCCTCGAGTTCCACGGTGTCGCGGACGATCTTGACCACGTGGGAGCGCGTGACGTCCACGGCCTTGGCGGGAACGATGTCGAGTCGCACCGTGGACCCCTTGGGCCCGCGGATCAGGTCGACCACGTCGTCCAGGCGCATGCCCACGACGTTGACCATCTCGCCGCTGTCGCCCTGGCCGACGGCGACGATGCGGTCGGCCGGCTGGAGCACGCCACTCTTGTCGGCGGGACCGCCGGGCACCAGGCTGGCCACCTTGACGTACTCGCCCTCGGTCTGGAGCAGGGCGCCGATGCCTTCCAGGGACAGGCGCATCTGAATGTCGAACGACTCGCTCTGGCGCGGCGAAAAGTATTCGGTGTGCGGGTCGACGGTGCCGGTGACGGCGGACATGAACAGTTCCAGCACGTCTTCGGGGTTGGTCTGACGGACCCGCGAGAGCTGGCCTTCATAGCGATCGTGCAGGGTCTTGTGAATCTCCTCGGGTGACTGATCGCTGAGTGACAGTGTCAGCGCGGCATTCTTCAGACGCTTCTGCCACAGCGTATCGAGGGCGGACTCGCCGCTGGCCCAGGGTTCGCCTTCGCGGTCCAGGGCGAGACGCTCGCTGGTGGTGTAATCGAAGTCGAGACCGTCGTCGACGCGCGCCAGCAGCCATTCGAGACGCGCCTCGAGGCGTTGCTGGTAGCGGTCGTAGAGGGCGTAGACCCGATCCAGCTGGCCCTGGGTCACCGCCTCGTCGAGCGAGTCGCGCAGGTCGTCGAAGGCATCGACATCGCGCTGGAGAAGGTAGGCCCGCTGCGAGTCGAGGACGTCGAGGAAGCGGTCGAAGGCGCGCTGCGACCAGGCGTCGTCGAGTTTGACGTCGGCGTAATGGCCGTACTGCAATGACTCCGCGACTTCGATTGAGGCCTGTCGCTGGGCATCCGTGGGGGTAATGTCGGCGAATGCCGGTACACCCAACGCGATCAGCAGGACGAGGACCAGTACGCGCTGGGTGGCTGCAATCAGGCTCATCAATGAAGCACTCCCGGTTTCATGTACACTTCGTTCCTTGGGCCCGGTGGGCCCCAAGTGACCGGCACGAGCGACAGGCTGGCACGAACCGGTTTCGCATTGTAGCAGCCTGTGTCGCCAGACACAGACCTTGACGAGGATGAGCATGCCCCAAGACCCGACCCTAGAGCGACTGCTCACGTTTCTTAAGCGCTCCCCGACGCCCTGGCACGCCACGGCGAACATGGTCGAGCGCCTGGAGAAGGCCGGTTTCCGGCGTCTCGACGAGACCCAGGCCTGGACCCTGACCCCCGGAGAGCGTGTCTACGTCACGCGTAACGCGTCGTCGTTGATCGCCCTGCAGCTGCCCGAGGGGCCGCTCGAATCGCTGCGCATGATCGGCGCCCATACCGATAGCCCGGGGCTGCGCTTGAAGCCCAATGCGGCGCTTCGCAACCACGACTGGCTGCAGCTCGGCGTCGAGGTCTATGGCGGTGCGCTGCTCGCGCCCTGGTTCGACCGTGACCTGGGGCTCGCCGGGCGCGTCCACGTGCGGCGCGACGACGGGCGTACCCAGGGCGTTCTGATCAACATCGACCGGCCCATCGCGACGATCCCCAGCCTGGCGATCCATCTCGACCGGGAAGCCAACAACGGCCGCGCGCTCAATGCCCAGACCCAGATGGCGCCTGTCCTGCTGCAGGGCGGTGGGCAGCAGGATCTCGAGGCGTTGATCAAGCGCTGGCTCTACGAACAGCACAACCTCGAGAACGTCGAGCCGCTGGCCTTCGAGCTCTGCCTGTACGATGTCCAGCCGCCGAGCCGGGTCGGCATCGAGGAAGAGCTCGTCGCCGGGGCGCGCCTCGACAATCTGCTGTCCTGCTTCTGCGGTCTCGAGGCGCTGCTCGATTCCCGGGGGCGTCAGGGCGCGCTGCTGGTGGCCAACGATCACGAGGAGGTCGGCAGTGCCAGCGCCTGTGGCGCCCAGGGCCCGTTCCTCGGCGACGTGGTGCGGCGTGTCAATGCCCAGTGCGGCGTTGCCGGCGAGGAGGGGCTGGTGCGGTTGATCCAGGCCTCGCGGCTGATCTCCTGCGACAATGCCCACGCGCTGCACCCCAACTTTCCCGACAAGCACGATGCCGCCCACGGGCCAGCGATCAACGGCGGACCGGTGATCAAGGTCAACGCCAGCCAGCGCTACGCCACGACCAGCGAGACGGCCGCGCTGTTCCGCGACATCTGTCGCGAGGCCGGGGTGCCGGTGCAGAGCTTCGTGACCCGGGCCGACATGGCCTGCGGCAGCACCATCGGCCCCATCACCGCCACCGAGCTCGGCGTGCCGACCCTCGACGTGGGCGTTCCGCAATGGGCGATGCATTCGATCCGCGAGACCGCCGGCAGTCACGACATCCGCTATCTGATCCGCGCCCTGACCGCCTTCGTCGATCGCCCCCAACTGGCGTGATCGTGCTACCCACACGATAACGCCCGCCATCGGGGATGGCGGGCGTGAAGGGAGGCATCGGGCGCCGTGGCGGCGCCCGTGGTCCTTGTGACCGTCGTTCAGCGGCCCTCTTCGGTCTGGCTTTGTTGACGACGCTGTTCGCGGGGGTCGTTATGGGCCCGGCGACGCCGACGGCGGCTGCCTTTTTCGCTGGCCTCGGGGGTTTCCTCGCCAGTCGTCTCTTCGGCAGCCGTCTCCTTGGCAGGCGATGCAGCAGTCGTCTCTTCGCTCACCGATGCTGCGGCAGCCGATGCTGCGGCAGGCTGCGCTGTATCGGACGGGCTTGCGGCAGTCGTCTCGGCGGGTTCTTCGCCCTGGCCGTCGGTCGTCGGCGTACTCGGTTCGGTGACCGCGTCGTTTACCGGGGCCGTGTCGCTGGCCGCGGGCGCTGACTGGCGGTCTTTCGAGCGAGTGTCGACCGAGCCGGTTTCGTCGCCCTGTGTGGCGGTCTGGTCGGCATCGCCAGTGGCTGCGACGGTTTCGTCGCCGGGCGTCGATATGGCCTCGTCGGCGGCCGGCGCGGTGCTTGCGGCGTCATCCGAACCGGCTGACCGGGCACGGGCGTCGGTATCTTCCGTCTGCGCCGCAGGGGCATCGCGTTGCGGCGTGGTGTCGGACGTCGCGGCTTCCGTGTCGCCAGCGCTCTGCGGGTGACTCGCTGACGATTCGCTCGATGCCGGCGTGGGCGTCGCCTGGTTCGCTTCGCGGGGAGCCGTATCGTTCTCGGCAGGAGCCGACTCGGTCCTGCCGGTCGCCGTCGCGTCGTCCTCCGGGGCCTGTGCCGCGGCCGGCTCGCTGGCGGTCTCGGCCGCCGGGCGCCGCGGACGCGCGCTCTTCTTCGCGCGTGGCTTGTCGCCGGACGTTGCCGGCCCCTGCGCCTTGGCAGTCGGTTCGCCGGCGGCCGGTGTCTCGGTCGCCGCCGTCGCGGCCTCGTCCTTGGCGCTCTCGTCGGCCGACGCGGGCTCGGCGGCGTCCGTATCGGGCGCTTGGGCGGCCTTGGCCGGCGTCGCGTCGCGGGTCGTCTCGGTCGGGCGTGATGCGTCGGTCGCCGGGGTTGCGCTGGCTTCGGCACTCGACGCCGCCGGGCTTGCCGGCTCGGCAGCGGCCTCGGCCTGCAGGCGCTCCTGCTCGGTGACGGCTTTCGGGTTCAGGGCGTGCTTGCGCGAACGCTGACGCGGGTTGTTGCGCGTGCGCTTGGGCTTGCCGTCCGCCGCGGTGGTCTGCTCCGCGGATTCCGCAGGCTTTTGCTCTTTCTGCTCCTTTTTCTCGGGCTTGCCGGCGTCACGGCGCGAGCGGGACTCCGGCTTGTCGCCCTTATCGCCTTTGTCGCCCTTGGTGGCCGGCTTGTCGGTCTTTTCTGTATCCGCGGACTTCTGGCGGCCGGGCTTGCGCTCGTCACCGCCGTTCTCCTGGCGCGGGGACTTGCCGTTGCGCTTGTCGTCACGCGACTTGTCGCGTTGGGCGTTGTCGTCACGGCGGTTATCGTTGCGGCGAGCACCGTCACGCCGGGCGTCGTCACGCCGGGCGTCGTCGCGCTTGGTGTCGTCACGCCGGGCGTCGTCACGCTGATTGTCGTCGCGCCGGGCGTCGTCGCGCCGGGCGTCGTCACGCCGTTTATCGCCCTGTTGGCTGTCGCGGGAGTCGCGACGGCGATTGCGGTTGCCGCCGTTGTTGCGACTCTCGGTATCGGCCGCCGGCTTGTCGCTCGCCGGCGTGCGGCTCGGCGAGTCCTGGTGGGCGCTCGAGGAGGGTGCCTCGTCGGCGGGGCCGATCAGCTTGCCCAGGCCCTTGAAGAAGCGCGAGAGCAGGCCGTTGGGCGCCACGACGGGAGTCTCGTCGGCGGGCTGGGCGTCGTCGGCGCCCTGCTGCAGGGACGCGGGTGCCGGTGCGGTGTGGACCACGCTCTTGACGGCCGCTTCGCTGCGCTGGATCGGCTTGGCCAGGGTGAGATCGGGCTCCTTGCCGACCTCGGTATCGGTGGACAGTTCGAAGCTCGACTTGTCCTCGCCTTCGTCGCTGACGTGATCGTCGCGCAGGCGCTGGACGTCGTAGTGGGGGGTGTCCATCTCGGCGCTGGGCAGCAGGATCACCTTGACGCCCTGCCGGGCTTCGATGTCGGCGATGGTGGCGCGCTTCTCGTTGAGCAGGTAGGTCGCCACGGGGATCGGCAGGATGGCGCGGATCTGGGCGCTGCGCTCCTTCATCGCCTCTTCCTCGATGAGGCGCATGATCGACAGCGACATCGAGCGCACGTCGCGGATGGTGCCCTGGCCGTCGCAGCGCGGGCAGACCACGCCGCTGGTCTCGCCCAGCGAGGGACGCAGGCGCTGGCGTGACATCTCCATCAGGCCGAAGCGCGAGATACGCCCGATCTGCACGCGGGCGCGGTCGAGCTTGAGCGCATCGCGGACGCGATTCTCGACCTCGCGCTGGTTGCGCGCCGGCGACATGTCGATGAAGTCGATGACCACCAGGCCGCCGATGTCACGCAGGCGCAACTGGCGGGCGATCTCGTCGGCCGCCTCCACGTTGGTCTGCAGGGCGGTTTCCTCGATGTCGCTGCCACGGGTGGCGCGTGCCGAGTTGATGTCGATGGAGACCAGTGCCTCGGTATGATCGATCACCACCGAACCGCCGGAGGGCAGCTTGACCTCGCGCTGGTAGGCGGTCTCGATCTGCGATTCGATCTGGAAGCGCGAGAACAGCGGCACGTCGTCGGCGTAGAGCTTGATCTTCTGCTGGTAGGAGGGCATCACCTGACGAATGAAGCCGAGCGCTTCCTGGTGTACCTCGGGGCTGTCGATCAGCACCTCGCCGATGTCCTGGCGCAGGTAGTCGCGCATGGCGCGGATGATGACGTTGGATTCGCGGTAGATCAGGAAGGGGGCGGAGCGCTTGCCGGCTTCCTCGGTGATCGCCTCCCAGACCTGGGCGAGGTAGTCGAGGTCCCACTGCAGCTCCTCGGTGCTGCGGCCGATCCCGGCGGTACGCACGATCACGCCCATCTTGTCGGGCAGGGTCAGGGCGCCCATGGCGTCCTTGAGCTGGGCCCGCTCGTCGCCCTCGATGCGCCGCGAGATGCCGCCGGCGCGCGGGTTGTTGGGCATCAGGACCAGGAAACGGCCCGCCAGGCTGATGAAGGTGGTCAGCGCCGCGCCCTTGTTGCCGCGTTCTTCCTTGTCGACCTGGACGATGACTTCCTGGCCTTCCTTGATCACTTCCTTGATGTTGGGGCGACCGGAAGGGTCCTTGACGAAGTATTCGCGGGAAATTTCCTTGAGCGGCAAGAAGCCGTGACGTTCGGCGCCGAAGTCGACGAAGGCGGCTTCCAGGGAGGGTTCGACGCGGGTGATCTTGCCGCGGTAGATGTTGGCTTTCTTTTGCTCTCGGGCGCCGGACTCGATGTCCAGATCGTAGAGGCGCTGTCCATCGACCAGAGCGACGCGCAGCTCTTCGGGCTGGGTCGCGTTGATGAGCATCCGTTTCATGTTGTCTCGCTAGTTGGCTCGCGCCGGTAGGCGGGCCTGGGGACAACGCTGCTGAAATGTCGGCGCGGGCGGTTCACGATGCGCGCGGGCGAAGCGGCAGGGGCCGACTCGAGTCAGGCCTGCCCCGGTACGCCAAGCGCGTGGTGCTTGTTTCCGCACGTCTATCTGACCAGCGATTCCTTTTGCGTCGGCGACGGCGAACCGCTTCTTGCTTCGTGCTGTGCTCAGCGCATGTCGTGTGTGTGTCATCAGCGACCGGTAGTTGACCGGGCGCCGCAAGAGCATGTTGAGTACGCGGCGGCGGCAGGACGTGTCCCGGCGGGCGAGTGCCCGTCCGGTCCTGCGGACGACCGCCAGACACCTGGCATTGTTCGATTCGCCGACGCCGGCCTCCGGCACGGTGTTGATAATCCCCGTGGTCGTGACCGCCGATGATGGTGGGCGGCCCGGCTCGGGCGTGGCGTCGTCGTTGCTTCACTGCGAAGGCGGCGGGGCGAACCCCGTCGCCGGATTCTTGGCTCTGGCCTGCGTGCTGGTCGTGCAGGCGCCTGAGACGGGCACTGGGACCCCTCCGAGCGAGTTCGGAATATACCAGTAAAGCGACACAGCGGCAATTGACCGTCACCGGGGCGCACTGGGTTAGAATGGCCACTTTCCGGCCACCTTGGCCGGCGGGTCAGAGGGAGGCTGAATGGCCGAAGGGCGTGATATCCAATGGGTCGAGATCGGCGAGGCGCATGCCGGTCAACGGATCGACAATTTTCTGCACACGCGGCTCAAGGGGGCGCCGCGGGCGCTCATCTATCGCATCGTTCGCAAGGGCGAGGTGCGCGTCAACAAGAAGCGCATCAAGGCCGACTATCGCCTGGTGCCGGGCGATGTGGTGCGCATTCCCCCCTTGCGCCTGGCGCCGGCCGAAGCGGTGCGCGAGGTCAGCGACAATCTGCGCAACCTGCTCGCCGGCAACGTGTTGATCGAAGGCCCGGACTGGCTGGTGATCAACAAGCCGTCGGGGTTGCCGGTGCACGGGGGAAGCGGTGTGAAGATCGGCCTGATCGAGGCGCTGCGCCAGGTGCGCGAGGACCTCGACTTTCTGGAGCTGGTGCATCGTCTCGACCGCGATACCTCGGGCTGTCTGCTGCTGGCCAAGACGCGACCGGCGCTGCTGACCCTGAACGCCGCGCTCAAGCAGCACAAGATGGAAAAGCGTTATCTGGCGCTGGTGGCCGGGCGCTGGCCGGCCCGTCGCGACTTCGTCAGCGCGCGGCTGGACCGCTACGATGCCGGCAACGGCGAGCGCCGCGTGCGTGTCGACCCTGCCGGCAAGGTGGCGCGCACGCGCTTCGCCGTCCGCGAGACGTTGCCCGGCGCGACCCTGGTCGAGGCGCAGCCGGTCACCGGCCGCACGCACCAGATTCGCGTGCATGCGGCGCATGCCGGCCACGCACTGCTGGGCGACGACAAGTACGCCACCCGCGAGTCGCGACATCTGTCGGCGCAGCTGAACCTCTCGCGATTGTTCCTGCACGCGGCTTCGCTGACCTTCCCCGAGCCCAGCAGTGGCCGTCCGGTGCAGGTCAGGGCGCCGCTGGGCGAGGAGCTGGAAGCGGTCCTGGATCGTGCCCGCGAGCGGGGAGGCGAATGATGACGAGTCGGCGTTATCGCCTGGTGATCTTCGACTGGGACGGCACCCTGGTGGACTCCGAGGCGCGGATCGTCGCGTGCATGCAGGGGGCCGCCCTCGACGTCGGCTGGTCGGCCCTGGCACCGGAGGCGGTCCGCGATATCATCGGTCTGGGGCTGCCCGAGGCGATCGACCGCTTGTGTCCGGGCATCGATGAGGCCCTCGCCGAACGGCTGCGGCAGGCCTACTCGGCGCGTTTCGTGGCGGCCGACCGCACCCCCACGCCGTTCTTCCCCGGGGTGGAGGCGGGGATCGCCGGGTTGCGCGACGAGGCCGGCCTGCAACTGGCCGTCGCCACCGGCAAGAGCCGTCGCGGTCTCGATCGCGCCTTTGCCGCCACCGGCAGCGGTGCCTGGTTTCACGCCAGTCGCACCGCCGACGAGACGCGCTCCAAGCCCGACCCGCGGATGCTCGAGGAACTGCTCGGAGAACTCGGCGTCGCGGCCGGCGAGGCGCTGATGATCGGCGACACGGAATACGACATGCAGATGGCCCGGGCGCTGGGCATGGACCGGTTGGCGGTGGCCTACGGCGTGCATTCGCGCGAACGGCTGGCGGCCTGCGCCCCGGTGTTCCATGCCGAGAGCTTCGCCGAGGTGATCGACTGGCTCTGGCGTTGAGCGTCGATAGCGGGATTCGAATCCTCTTTCCATCCCCCAGGGAGGTGCGGTGATGAGCGACGAGCGTGACCATGATCGATGGACGCAAGGAGAGGAGGTGCCGCCGGGCGGGGAGCATCGCGCCGCGTCGGCCCCCGAGGCGGCGGATGCCGAGACCCTGCGCGAGCGTCAGCGATTGCAGCAGCTCGAGATGATGGATCGCTGGATGCAGGGCGTGTTGACGGAACAGCGCCGCTCGCGGCGCTGGAAGCTGTTCTTCCGCCTGCTGTTCGCGAGCCTGTTGCTGGCGGCCATCGGCGTGGCCTTCTATGGCGTGCGTACCGCGGGGACGCCGGCGCCCGGTGGCCCGCATCTGGGCGTGGTGCGCGTGGAGGGGGTGATCGACGCCCAGCGTCAGGCGAGTGCCGAGCGGGTCATCGAGGGCGTGAGGCAGGCCTGGAAGGATCCGCAGGTGCGGGCGGTGGTGCTCGACATCAACAGCCCCGGTGGCAGCCCGGTCCAGTCGCAGCGCATCTATGCCGAACTCCGGCGGCTTTCCGGCCAGGGTGACAAGCCGATCATCGCGGTGATCGAGGACATCGGCGCGAGCGGCGCCTATTACATCGCCTCGGGCGCCGACGAGATCCATGCGGCGCCGGCCAGTCTGGTGGGGTCGATCGGGGTGATCTACTCGGGCTTCGGTCTCCAGGACGCCATCGGCCGGCTGGGCATCGAACGGCGCGTCTTCACGTCGGGCGAGAACAAGGACCTGCTGGACCCCTTCAGCGATATCGCGCCCGAGCAGCGGCGTTTCTGGCAGCAGATTCTGGATACCACCCATCGTCAGTTCATCGAGGACGTCAAGGCTGGTCGCGGCGATCGGCTCGGCGACGACCCGCGACTGTTCTCGGGGCTGGTGTGGACCGGCGAGCAGGCCGTGGGGCTGGGGCTGGTGGATGGCCTCGAGAGCGTCGATCAGCTCGCCCGGGAGCGTTTCGGTGGCGTGCGTGTCGAGGACTACACGCCGGAGGTCGATCCGTTCGAGCGGCTGTCGCGCCGTTTCGGCCGGGTCGCCGCCGAGTGGCTGGGGCTGTCGAGTCAGGCTTCGCCGACACCGGTGCGCTATCAGCTCGGCGGCTAAGAGGGCGTTAACGAAATGTCTGCGCTCGACGACGTTGTCAGCGCCCCTAAGATAAGGCCCGGCGCCGTTCGGTCGCGGCGTCGGGAGCGGCGGGGCAGGGCCAGCCTCAAGCGAGCGGATCCAGGCCGGCCTCGCGCAGCAGCGCGCACAGGCGAATCAGCGGCAGGCCGATCAGGGTGTTGGGGTCGTCGCCTTCCAGGCGCTCGAAGAGGGTGACGCCCAGCCCCTCCATGCGGAAGCTGCCGGCACTGTCCAGCGGTTGTTCGCGATCGACGTAGTGCGCGATCTCGCGTTCGCTGAGCGTGCGGAAGACGACGTCGTAGCGTTCATGGCAGACCCAGTGGCGGCTGGCGCGGGTGTCGATCAGCGCCAGGCCGGTCAAGAAGCGCACCCGATTGCCGGAAAAGCGCGCCAGGTTGGCCCGGGCGGTGGCGTCGTCGCCGGGCTTGCCGAGGATGTCGCCCTCGAACAGGGCGATCTGGTCGCTGCCGACGATCAGGTGGTCGGGATGGTCGCGGACGACGCGTTCCGCCTTGCCCAGGGCCAGGCGGTGGACGAGGGCCTCCGGCGACTCCTCGGGTCGCGGCGTCTCGTCGATGTCGGGGCTGGACCAGGTGAAGGGAATATCCAGGCGCTCGAGCAACTGGCGACGCCAGCGCGAACCGGAAGCGAGGACCAGGCGGCTCATGGCAACTCCTTTGGGGCGAGGTGACCTCAGTCTGCCGGGCCCCCGTCATGGTGTACAGCATGACGCAACGCGCTTTGACAGGCTTCGGGGGAATCCCTATTATTGCGCGCCTATGATGACCACTAGACTTCCCACGCAGGTCGAGCCGTATCGGCTGGCGGCCAACGAGCAGGTCCTCGAAGGGTGCGTCGATCTCGCGGGGATGAAACGCCTCGCCGAAGAGGCCGGTGCCCAGCAGGGCGACTGCGAGGTACGCCTGGCCTTCGGCATCGACGCTCAGGGGCGGCGCTATATAGAAGGCCGCCTGCAGGCCGAGGTCAGCCTTGCCTGTCGCCGTTGTCTCGAGCCGATGCCGGTCTCGCTGGAGAGCCACTGGTGGCTGGGCATGGTGAGCAGCGATGCCCTGGCCGCCGAGTTGCCCGGCGACTACGAACCGGTCCTGGTGGAAAACGAACAGCTCAACCTGCTGCCGGTCGTCGAGGACGAACTGATCCTCAGCCTGCCGCAGGTGGTCTATCACGACGAGGCGGAA
This sequence comes from Modicisalibacter coralii, assembly GCF_004117855.1. GTDB lineage: Bacteria > Pseudomonadota > Gammaproteobacteria > Pseudomonadales > Halomonadaceae > Modicisalibacter > Modicisalibacter coralii. The sequence goes on along the minus strand of NZ_QWBW01000037.1, from coordinate 19,968 downwards.
TGTGCCGTCTCGCGCGACCAGCTGGCCAGCGGAGCCGATGCCGAGGTATCGGAAGAGCCCGCTGCAAGCCCCTTCGACGTGCTGCGCACGCTGAAGGACAAACACTGAATCACGATACGCTCTGGAGTTCTACCCATGGCAGTTCAACAAAACCGCAAGTCCCGTTCCAAGCGCGGCATGCGCCGCAGCCACGATGCGCTGAGCGGCCCGACCCTGTCTCAGGACAAGGAAACCGGCACCACGCATCGTCGCCACCACGTGGCCCCGGACGGTTTCTACCGCGGCCGCAAGGTCGTCGACATCTAACAGGGTCGTTGGCGCGGACGACTCCGGCGACTGGCCGTGCGCATCGCCATCGACGCCATGGGCGGGGATCTCGGTCCCCGCGCTGTCGTATGGGGGGCTGCCGAAGCGCTGCGCCTGCATCCGCAGCTCGATGTCACCCTGTTTGGCCCGCGTGAGCGGCTGGAAGCCGAGGTGTCGCGCCTGCCCCGTCGTTGGCGGGGGATGACGACGCGTCTCGCGCTGAGTCACGCGGAAACGACGATTTCCCAGGCGACGCGGGTTTCGCAGGCGCTGCGCGCCGGGCGGGGCTCGAGTCTGGCGCTGATGCTCGATGCGCTGGCGGCCGGTCGGGCCGATGCCGGGGTCAGCGCGGGTAACACCGGGGCGTTGATGGCCCTGTCTCGGCGCGCGCTGGGCATGGTCGCGGGGATCCCGCGCCCGGCCATCACCACGGCCATTCCCACCCGCGAGGGCGGGCGTTGCTACATGATCGACATGGGCGCCAACATCGAGGCTACCGCCGAGCGGTTGGTCGATTTCGCGCGCATGGCCGATATCATGGTGCGTCATGTCGATGGGTTGGCGCGCCCACGCATCGCCTTGCTCAACGTCGGCGTCGAGGCGACCAAGGGGCCGGCCAGCGTCCGCGAGGCGGATGCGCGTCTGCGGACCCTGGGTCTCAACTACGTGGGCTTCGTCGAGGGCGATGGCCTGTTCAACGGTGCGGCGGACGTGGTGGTATGCGACGGCTTCGTCGGCAATATCGTGCTCAAGTCCAGCGAAGGGCTGGCGCGGATGCTCGTCGATCGCTTTCAGACCACGTTCTCGGCCCACTGGGGAAGTCGGCTGGTGTCGCTGCTGGCACGCCCGGCGCTGTTGCGCGTCAAGCGCCAACTGGACCCGGTGCGCTACAATGGGGCGAGTCTACTGGGGCTGGCGGGTATCGTGGTCAAGAGCCACGGCCATGCCGACGCCCAGGGGTTCGCCTTTGCCGTGTCGCGAGCGGTGCGGGAGGTTCGCATGAACCTGCCGGCCCGGCTGTCGAGCGAGCTGGGAGAGACCGCTATCCCGTCGGTCGCGGGCGATCCAGGGGATAGCGGGTTCGCGACCCGCTCGAGACCCGACGATTTCAATTCTCAAAGGTGAATGCCATGACTCAATCCCTGGCCCTCGTATTCCCGGGGCAGGGCTCCCAGCATCTGGGCATGCTGAGAGAGCTGGCCGAACGTTACAGCGTGGTGAGGACGACCTTCGAGGAGGCCTCCGATGCCTTGGGCTACGACCTCTGGCACGTCGCGCAGGAAGGGCCCGAGGAGGCCCTGAACGCCACGGCCTGCACCCAGCCGGCGCTGTTGACCTCGAGCGTCGCGGTATGGCGCGTCTGGCAGGAGCTGGAAGGGCCGCGACCGCTGGTCATGGCCGGCCACAGCCTGGGCGAATACAGTGCCATGGTCTGTGCCGGCGCGCTGACCTTCGCCGAGGGCGTGCGCCTGGTGCGTCTGCGCGGCGAAGCGATGCAGGCCGCCGTGCCGGTGGGCCAGGGTGCCATGGCGGCCGTGCTGGGTCTGGATGACGAGGCCGTCGAGCGCGCCTGTCGGGACGCCGCGCAGGGCGAAGTGGTCGCGGCCGTCAACTACAATGCGCCGGGCCAGGTGGTGATCGCCGGTCAGTCGAGTGCCGTCGAGCGGGCCGTGGCGCTTTGTCAGGAAGCCGGTGCCAAGCGGGCGCTGCCGCTGCCGGTGTCGGTACCGTCACACTGCGCGCTGATGAAGCCGGCCGCCGAGCGCCTGGCCGAGGCGATGGCGGAGATCGACTTCAAGTCCCCGCGCTATACGGTGGTCCAGAACGTCGATGCCAGGGCCCATGCCGATGTCGAGACGTTGCGCACGCGGCTGATCGAGCAGCTCTACCAGCCGGTACGCTGGACGGACTGCGTCGAAACCATGGTCGACCAGGGCGCGACGCTGTTCATCGAGTGCGGCCCCGGCAAGGTGCTGACCGGTCTCGGCAAGCGCATCGCACGCGGGGCCAAGGGATTGGCGGTCAACGATCCCGACAGCCTGACGGCGGCGCTCGAGCTGGCGCGCGAGGCCGTGGACCAGAATGCCAACGACTGACTCAGGAAGGCTTATGACCAGCGAACGCAGAATCGCCCTGGTGACCGGCGCCAGCCGCGGTATCGGCCGGGCCATCGCCCATGAACTGGGGCGGCAGGGCCGGATCGTCATCGGTACGGCCACTAGCGATGCGGGGGCCGAGCGAATCGACGCGGATTTCCGCGAGCAGGGTATCGAGGGTGCCGGGCGACGCCTGGATGCCACCGACCAGGCGAGCATCGACGCGCTTCTCAAGGCGATCGGCGAGGAGTTCGGTACGCCGACGATCCTCGTCAACAATGCCGGCATCACGCGTGACAACCTGCTGATGCGCATGAAGGAAGATGAGTGGGACGCGGTGCTCGATACCAATCTCAAGTCCGTCTATCGCGTCACCAAGGCCTGCGTGCGCGGCATGACCAAGGCGCGTTTCGGGCGGATCGTCAATATCAGTTCCGTCGTGGCGACCATGGGCAACCTGGGGCAGACCAACTACGCTGCCGCCAAGGCAGGCATGGAAGGCTTCTCCCGCGCCCTGGCGCGCGAAGTGGCGTCCCGGGGCATCACCGTCAACGCGGTGGCGCCGGGCTTCATCGCCACCGACATGACCGAGTCTCTGCCCGAGGAGCAGCACAAGGCACTGCTCGGGCAGATCCCGCTGTCCCGCCTGGGCCGGCCCGAGGAAATCGCCGCAGCGGTAGGCTTTCTGGCCAGCGACGCGGCGGGCTACGTCACCGGCGAAACCCTGCAGGTCAACGGTGGCATGAACATGCGTTGAGGTTGCGGTCGATGCCCTGGTTGCGTCGATTCGGGGCCGTCTATAAACTACCCGGCAGTTTTCAGCTGGCGGATATGTACCACTAGGAGTAACGACATAATGAGCACCATCGAAGAGCGCGTGAAGAAGGTCGTGGCCGAGCGCCTGAACGTCAAGGAAGAGGACATCCAGAACTCGTCATCCTTCACCGAAGATCTCGGTGCCGATTCCCTGGACACCGTCGAGCTGGTAATGGCGCTCGAAGAGGAGTTCGACACCGAAATTCCCGACGAGGAAGCGGAAAAGATCACCACGGTGCAGGAAGCGATCGACTACGTCGTTGCTCACCAGTAAGGTGATGTAGTTCGGCGCGAACCGCCTGCCCCAATGAAAGCCGTTCTGGTCTCAGAACGGCTTTCGTTTTTGTGGGCGAGGCGGCCCCATTGCCGGTATGCTTCAGGTATAATCGCGCCCTGCGATGGCGCGCCGGATGACACGCGCGTCTGTCATGGATATCCGGAGGAGAGCAGATGCCTCGTAGAAGGGTCGTGGTGACCGGGCTGGGTCTGGTGACGCCGGTCGGTAACACCGTCAAGGAAAGCTGGGACAACATCCTGGCGGGAAAGAGCGGCATTGCCCCGATCGAGCATTTCGACACCAGCGGTTTCAACACGCGCTTCGGCGGGTCGGTCAAGGGCTTCGATATCAGCCCTTATGCCAATCCCAAGGATGCGCGCAAGATGGATCTGTTCATTCAGTACGGTGTCGCTGCGGCCTCCCAGGCAATCAGCGATGCGGGTCTCGAGTGCCATGCGGACAATGCCCATCGGATCGGTGTGGCGATCGGGTCGGGCATCGGCGGCCTGCCGATGATCGAGCACAACCACAATGCCTTGCAGAAGGGGGGCGCGCGGCGCATCTCCCCGTTCTTCGTCCCCGGATCGATCATCAACATGATCGCCGGCAATCTGGCCATCAAGTACGGCTTCCAGGGGCCCAACATCGCCATCACCACGGCGTGCACCACCGGTACCCACAACATCGGCTACGGGGCCCGCACCATCGCCTACGGGGATGCCGACGTGATGGTCTGCGGTGGCGCCGAGATGGCGACCACGCCGCTCGGTCTCGGCGGCTTCTCGGCGGCCCGGGCACTGTCGACGCGCAACGACGACCCGGCCGCCGCCAGCCGGCCCTGGGATCGTGACCGCGACGGCTTCGTGCTCTCCGACGGGGCCGGAGTGGTGATCCTCGAGGATTACGAGCACGCCCGGCAGCGCGGTGCGACCATCTATGCCGAACTCAAGGGGTTCGGCATGAGCGACGATGCCCACCACATGACCGCGCCGCCGGAAGACGGCCGCGGCGCCGCGGCGGCGATGAGCAATGCCCTGCGCGATGCCGGCATGAGTCCCGAGTCCATCGCCTACATCAATGCCCACGGCACCTCGACGCCCACCGGCGATCTCGCCGAGAGCCGGGCGATCGAACGCGTGATGGGCGATGCCGCGAAGCAGGTGGCGGTGAGCTCGACCAAGTCGATGATCGGCCACCTGCTGGGCGCGGCCGGGGCCGTCGAGGCGGTGTTCTGTGTTCTCGCCCTGCGCGACCAGGTGGCGCCGCCGACCATCAATCTCGACAATCCCCAGGACGGTTGCGTGCTCGATTACGTGCCCAACGCCGCGCGGGAGATGGCCATCGAGCATACGCTGTCGAACTCCTTCGGTTTCGGTGGCACCAACGGGTCGCTGATCTTCTCGCGGGTCTGAACCGGCCATGCGCGATGCCGACGTCCCCTTCGACGACCGTGGCCTGGCCTATGGCGACGGGGTGTTCGAGACCGCCCTGGTCCGCGATGGCCGGGCGATGCTCTGGGACTACCATCTCGCGCGTCTGGCGCGGGGCTGCGAGCGGCTGGGCTTCGCCTGCCCGGACCGCGACGAACTGGCCGCGCTGCCCGCTCTGGCAGGGCCCGGCCAACGGGTTCTCAAGCTGCTCGTCACGCGGGGCAGCGGCGGGCGGGGCTATCTGGCGCCGCAGCCGGCCGAGCCACGCTGGCGCTGGCGCTCCGCCGCCTTCGAACCCGCGCCGACGCGCTGGGCCCAGGGGGTCACGCTGCGGCTGTGCCGCCTGACGCTGGGACGACAGCCGGCTCTGGCCGGCATCAAGCATCTCAACCGTCTGGAAAACGTGCTGGCCCGTCGAGAGTGGGATGATCCCGAGATCGCCGAGGGGGTGCTGTGCGACGAGGGCGGCAACGTCATCGAAGCGACCTGCATGAACCTGTTCTGGAAACATGGCGAGTGTCTGGAAACTCCCGCCCTGGACGCCTGCGGTGTCGCCGGTACGCTGCGTGAGGCGTTGCTCGAACGCTTGCCGATCGCGGCGGTCACCGCGGGTGTCGATCGGCTGCTCGAGGCCGAGGAGGTCTGGGTGGGCAATTCGCTGCAGGGCGTCTGGCCGGTGCGGCGACTGCTGGATCCCCAGGGGCGCGAGCGTCGCGTCTGGACGGTGAGCGAGGCGCATCGCGCGCTGCAGAACGCCGCCCACGAGCTGCTGGGCTATCCCCGTCTCGGTTGAGTTTTGCGGAGCGTGACTCCGCGTCCACGAGGATTCTTCATGCGTGCGTTGAAATTCATCGTCGCGGCGTTCATCGTCCTGGCGATCGCCGCTTTCGCCGGCTTCCGTTACTGGCAGGCCCAGCTCGACCGCCCGCTGGGTATCGAGGCGCCGACCCTCTACGAGGTGCCCCAGGGCGCCGGCTTCGACCGGGTCGTGCACGATCTGGTCGATCGCGGCATCCTGGCCAGCGCCTGGCCCTACCGGCTCTACAAGCGCATCGATCCCCGGGCGCTACCCCCCCTGCGTGCCGGCGAGTTTCGGCTCGAGCCCGGCATGAGCGGCCGTCAGGCGCTCGCGCTGCTGGGCAGCGACCGGGTCGTGACCTACACCGTGACCTTCCCCGAGGGCTGGACCTTTCGTCAGTTGCGCGAGCGCCTGGCGTCGGCGCCCAAGCTCGATCATCGGCTGGCCGGGCTGAGCGATGGCGAGGTGATGGCGCGCCTCGACCACCCGGACGAGCCGGCGGAAGGGCGCTTCTTTCCCGATACCTACCGGTATCACAAGGGCGTGAGCGATCGGGAGATCCTCGCCCAGGCCTATGCGCGCATGCAGCAGACGCTCGACGCGGTGTGGCAGTCGCGTGACGCCGACCTGCCCCTGAAGACCCCCTACCAGGCCCTGATCCTGGCCTCGCTGATCGAGCGCGAGACCGGGGCCGACGGCGAGCGACGCAAGATTGCCGGTGTCTTCGTGCGCCGGCTGGAGAAGGGCATGCGGCTGCAGACCGATCCCACGGTCATCTATGGCCTGGGCGACGCCTACGATGGCAATCTGACCAAGGCCGACCTGCAGCGCGCGACGGCCTACAACACCTATGTCATCGACGGCCTGCCGCCGACGCCCATCGCCATGCCGGGGCGCGCCGCCCTCGAGGCCGCCGTCCATCCGGCCGATGGCGATGCCCTGTATTTCGTCGCCAAGGGCGACGGCAGCCACCACTTTTCGTCGACGCTCGCCGAGCACAATGCCGCCGTGCGCCGTTACATTCTCGATCGCTGACGGGAACGCCCATGCACCCACGCGGACGCTTCATCACCCTCGAAGGTTGCGAAGGGGTCGGCAAGAGCACCAACCTGGCCCTGGTCTGCGAGACGCTGCGCGAGCAGGGCATCGAGGTCGTCGCCACGCGGGAGCCCGGCGGTACGCCGCGTGCCGAGGCCATACGCGAATTGCTGCTCGATCCCGGCGAGCAGGAGCCGCTGGCCGACGATGCCGAGCTGCTGCTGATCTTCGCCGCCCGGGCGCAGCATCTCGCGCGCCAGATCCGCCCGGCGCTGGCCCGTGGCGCCTGGGTGGTCTGCGATCGCTTCACCGATGCCACCTTCGCCTATCAGGGCGGCGGCCGCGGCATCGACACGGGCGACATCGCGGCGCTGGAAACCCTGGTTCAGCGCGGTCTCCAGCCCGATCTCACCCTGCTGCTGGACATGCCGGTGGATGCCGCCCGCGAGCGGGTCGTGGCCCGCGGCAACGATCCCGATCGCTTCGAGCGCGAGCGTGGCGAATTCTTCGCCGCGGTACGCGAGACCTACCTGAAGCGGGCCGCCGCGCAGCCGCAGCGGTTCGCCATCGTCGATGCCTCGCAGCCGCTGGCCTCGGTGCAGGCGGCGATTCGCGACTGCCTGCGCGAACGGATGACGACATGGCTGTAACCACGCCGCTGCCCTGGCACGCGTCGATCTGGCGGCGGCTCGTCGCCCTCCAGGACGACGGCCGGCTGCCCCATGCGCTGCTGCTGTCGGGCCCTCACGGCGTCGGCAAGCAGCAGCTCGCCGACGCGCTGGTGGCCCGTACCCTGTGCCGCGCCCCCGGGGCCGTCGCCTGCGGCAGCTGTCATGCCTGCCAGATGCTGGCGTCGGGCTATCATCCCGACCTCAAGCGCGTCTCGCCCGCCGACAACCGGCGCCAGATCCGCATCGATCCGATTCGCGAGATCAACGCCTTCGTCGCCCAGACCGCCCAGCAGGGCGGCTACCGGGTGATCGTCCTGCAGCCCGCCGAGGCGATGAACGTCGCAGCCTCGAATGCCCTGCTCAAGAGCCTCGAGGAGCCGGGGGAGCGGACGCTGTTCCTGCTGCTCGCCGACGTGCCCTCGCGGATGCTGGCGACCATCCGTTCGCGCTGCCAGCACTGGGCGCTGGGCGTCCCCGAGGCCGAGCAGAGCCTGCCGTGGCTGGCGGAGGCGCTGGGGGACGCGGCGGATGCCGAGTTCTGGCTGCGCGTCGCCGGTGGCCTGCCGCTGCTGGCCCGCGAACTCGCCGCGCCGGAGTCCCGCGCGCTGCGTCAGTCGCTGCAGGAACTCTTCGATGCCCTGGTGCGTGGCGGCGAGCCGGTCGCCGAGGCCTCGCGGCTCGACCGACAGGCGGTCGAACGCATCCTGTGGTACGGTATCGCCTGGCTCGAGGACCTGATCCGGCTGGGGCTGTCCGGCGACACCGCCCGGGTCCGCAACCCCGATCTGCTGCCGCTCTACCGGCAGGCCGTCAAGAACGGCCGGGTTCAGGACTGGTTCCGCCTGCTCGACTATGCCCGCGAGCAACAGCGTCTGCTGGTCGCCGGCGGCAACCCCAATCCACAGCTGGTCCTCGAGGCCTGGCTGGTGCGCTGGTCGGCGCTGCTGCGATCATAGGTCATTCTCGCGGGTCCTCACTGCGATGGAGGTTGTCTGATGGGCGAACAGAAAGCGCTCTCGTTGACGTTCAAGGATCGCCAGACACTGCTCTCGGCCTACATGCCCAGCCTCGAGCGCGGCGGTGTCTTCGTGCCGACCCGTGACACCTACGCCCTGGGGCAGACGGTATTCCTGCTGCTGACCCTGCCCGAAGAGGGTGAGCGCCTGCCGGTCACCGGCCAGGTGGTGTGGATTTCGCCGCCGGGTGTCTCGGGGCGCCGGGTGCCGGGGATCGGCGTGCATTTCAGCCCCGACGATCAGCGCGTGCGCGATCGTATCGAAAACCATCTGGCGGGGCTTCTCGACAAGGGCACGCCCACCTTTACCCTGTAAGCGCAGTGTCTGCTGCGCGTTTCCATTCGAACAGCCACGGTTCCTGCATGTTTGTCGACTCTCACTGTCATCTCGATCGTCTCGACCTCACGGCGCATGACGGCCGCCTCGATGCCGCCCTGGATGCGGCGAGGGGGCGGGGCGTGCGCCAGTTTCTGGCGATCGCCGTGACCCTGGACGGCGTGTCCGACCTGGCGGCCATCGCCCGTGCGCACGACGACGTGGTGATTTCCGCCGGCGTGCACCCCTTGCACGAGGTCGCCGAGGAGCCCGATGTCGAGGCGATCAAGGCGTGCGCCGAGCGCTTCGAGGCCGTGGCGATCGGCGAAACCGGCCTCGACTATCACTACGCTGACGTACCGCACGCGGCCCAGCGGCGTCGCTTCGCCAATCACCTCATCGCCGCCCGCGAGCTGGAGTTGCCGGTGATCGTGCATACGCGCGAAGCGCGCGAGGACACCCTGGCGCTGATCGCCGAACACACCGATCCGGCGGTCGGCGGGGTGCTGCACTGCTTCACCGAGGATCTGGACATGGCGCGGGAGGCGGTGCGTCGGGGCTTCATGATTTCGTTGTCGGGCATCGTGACCTTCCGCAACGCCGCCTCGGTGCGCGAGCTGGCCCGGGCCATACCGCTCGACCGATTGTTGATCGAGACCGACAGCCCCTACCTGGCGCCGGTGCCGTACCGGGGCAAGCCCAATGAGCCACAATGGGTGGTGGAAGTGGCCGAGTGCATCGCCGCCGAGCGTGGCATCAGCGTCGACGAGCTCGCCATGCAGACCACCGCCAATTTCTACCGCTTGTTCCGCGAGGCCGCGCCTCACGCGCCCGAGTCGGCGCGTCAGGCACTGATCGAGGCCAATCTGGTCTGAACAAGCCCCGAGATCGAGGAGGACCGCCATGATGCTGGAAGGGCTCGTGACCGGTATCGAACCGTCGGGGGCGACCCTGCCCGGCAGCGTCCCGCCGGTCGATCGCTGGTCGCCGCCGCTGAGCGGTGATCTGGACCTGACCATCGGCGCCGACGGGCGCTGGTGGCACGAGGGGGCGATCCTCTCGCGTCCACGTCTGGTGCGCCTGCTGGCGACGATCCTGCGGCGCGAGGACGACGGCGAGTACTACCTGGTGACGCCGGTGGAAAAGTGGCGTATTCGCGTCGAGGACCGGCCTCTGCTGGTGGTCGATGCCGAATGCAGCCACGAGCGCGAACGGCCTTGCTGGCGCATGACCACTCAGTTCGGCGACGTCCTGGCGCTGGGCAGCGAGCATCGACTGGTGCTCAGCGCAACGCCGGAGGGGGCATGGGTTCCCGAGGTGGCGGTGCGCTTCGGGCTCGCGGCCCGGGTCCACCGTAACGTCTACTACCGGCTGATCGAGCAGGCCGAGACCCGTGAGGTCGATGCCGGCCTCGAGCTGGGTCTGGTCAGCGATGGCGTCTGGCAGCCGCTGGGGCGCCTCGACCGGGAGCCGTCGTGAGGCTCACCCCCGAGCAGCTCGCCGTGGTCCGTCACCCCGGCGGGCACGCCCGGGTGGCGGCGGTTGCCGGCGCCGGCAAGACCACCACCCTGGTGGCGCGGGTGTTGCACCTGCTGGAGCGCGGCGTGTCGCCGCGGCGCATGCTGGTATTGATGTTCAATCGCGCGGCGCGCGAGGACTTCACCGCCAAGCTCGTCGCCCTGGCGCCGCCGGGGCAGGCGTTGCCCGAGGTGCGTACCTTTCACTCCATCGGCCACCGACTGACCCAGAGCCTGGTGCGCTGGGGGCGTCTGGCGCCGCGCGAGCTGCTGGCCGCCGACTGGCAGCGCGAACGCCTGCTGCGCCAGGCCACGCTGCGCGTGCTCGACGGCGGCGATGCGGCGACTCGCGAGGCCGCCCTGGACCCCGACCGTCTCGAGGCGCTGGGGCACTTCTGCGAGATGGTCAAGGCCGAACTGGTCGATCCGCAGACGCTGCGCGAGCGTGGCGACTGGGGCGAGGGCACCGCGCATTTCGTCGAGGCCTTCGATGTCATGGAATCGCTGCTCGAGGCGTCCGGCAGCATGACCTACGCCGACCTGCTGTACCGCCCGTTGCGTTGTCTGGCCGGCGACGACGCGGCCCGCGACCGGGTCCAGGGCTTTCTCGATCACGTCATCGTCGACGAATACCAGGACATCAACGAAGCCCAGCAGCGGCTGCTGGCGCTGCTGGCGGGCGCGCACGCCGAGATCATGGCGGTCGGCGACGCCAATCAGTGCATCTACGAGTGGCGGGGCGCGCGCCCCGATTACATGCTCGAACGCTTCACCTCCAGCTTCGGCGAGGCCCGCGACTATCCGCTGTCGATGACCTTTCGCCACGGGCATGCCCTGGCGCTGGCGGCCAACCATGCCATTCGCGGCAACCGGCGCCGGCCCGACCAGATCTGCCTGGCCGGCCCCGACAACCCGCGTACCACCATCGATGCCGGGCAGGGGGCGGCGCCACTGTTGAACGCGCTGCGCCAGTGGCAGGCGGACGGCCGCTCGCTCGGCGAGTGCGCCGTGCTGGTGAGGAGCTGGACACTGTCGGTTTCCGTGCAGCTGCAACTGCTGCGCGCGGGGATTCCGTTCCGCCTGGCCCGTGAGGATCGTTTCGTCTTCCGCCTGCCGCTGGTGCAGGCCCTGGCGGGCTATCTGCATCTGGCCCGCGAGCCCCGTCGCCTCCAGGACCCGGCGCACCTGCTGCTGCTGTTTTCCCAGCCGACGCCGTTCGTGGCCCGCGAGCGCCTGCAGGCGCTGACCCGGCAACTGGCCGAACGCCAGCGCTGGCCGGGGCGTGACGACCCGCTGCTCGATGGGCTCAAGCCGGTGCAGCGGCGCAACCTCAAGCGCCGCTGGGAACTGCTCTGCGAGCTGCCGCGTCTGGGCGGGCTGCCCGCCGCGCGGCTGCTCGAACACGTGGTCGAGCGCCTCGATGCCGGCAAGGTGCTCAAGCGCGCGGCGGCGCGTCGCGAGAAGGGCGAGGAGGACGTACGTCTGCTCGATGTGCTGATCGAACAGGCCGAGGAGATGGCCCAGGCGCCGGGGGACTTTCTCGAACTGCTCGACCGACGCATCGAGGGGGACGCCGACGGCGTGCTGATCACCACGGTACACGGCGCCAAGGGCCTCGAGTGGCCGCTGGTCGCGTTGTGGGGCGTCAACGAGGAGGATTTCCCGCATTACACCCGCGACAATCCGCTCGACGACGACCGCCTCGAAGAGGAACGCCGACTGTTCTACGTGGCCATCACCCGTGCCCGCGAGCGACTGCTGCTGATGCATGACGGGGGCGATCATCGGCCCAGCCGTTTCCTCGCCGAGATGGCCTGGCCGGATTGCTTGCGTGTGGCGGGGGCCCTGAACGGCCAGACGGCGAATGCGACGCTGCAGGTGGCCGAGCCGCCCCTGGTCGAGCGCTATCTGGCGGCGATCGGCCGTCACGAACTGGCGGTCCAGGCCGCGCCGGCCGTTGCCGTGGGCACCGCCGCACCCGGCGTGGCGGAGGCCGCGGCCGGTTATACCACGGGCCGGGACGGCTACGCGGTGGGCCAGTCGGTGCGGCATGCCATTTTCGGTCGCGGCGAGATCGCGCTGGTCGAGGGCGACCCGCACGACCCGGTGATCGAGGTGCGCTTCGATCGGGCCGGACGGCGACGGCTGATCGCCAGTCGTGCCCCGCTGGAGACGCTCGAGCCGGCCGAACGCTCGGCACATTGAAGGATCGCCTCCCGGGCCTTGCCGTGGCGGCGATCGATATCACATGAGTATCGAACTCACATGTTCGGGTAGTTGGGCCCGCCACCCCCTTCCGGGGCCACCCAGGTGATGTTCTGCGCCGGATCCTTGATGTCGCAGGTCTTGCAGTGGATGCAGTTCTGGAAGTTGATCTGGAAGCGCGGCTGGCCCGCCTCGTCCTCGACCACCTCGTAGACGCCCACCGGGCAGTAGCGGGTTGCCGGCTCGTCGTACTTGGGCAGATTGTCGCGGATCGGCACGTCGGGATCGCGCAGCTTGAGATGACAGGGCTGATCCTCCTCGTGGTTGGTGTTGGACAGAAACACCGAGGAGGGCTTGTCGAAGGACAGCTTGCCGTCCGGTTTCGGGTAGTCGATCGGCTGGGCCTGGTCGACCGTCTTCAGCTTGGCGAAGTCGGGGGTGGTGTCGTGGACCCGGGGCAGGCGGCCGCCGAGCCACTGGTCGGCGACATTGTAGGCCCCGCCCAGCACCTTGCCGTACTTGTGCATGGCCGGGCCGAAGCTCGCGCTTTCCTCGAGCTCGGCATGCGCCCAGCTTCTCTCCCAGGCTTCGGTGAAGGCGGTCAGCTCGCGGCCGCCCTCGTCGCCCTCGGCGAGCGCCGCGAAGACCGTCTCGGCGGCCACCAGGCCCGATTTCATGGCGGTATGCAGGCCCTTGATCTTGGCGAAGTTGAGGGTCCCGGCATCGCAGCCGATCAGCAGCCCGCCGGGAAAGGTCATCTTCGGCAGGCAGTTGAAACCGCCCTTGGCGATCGCCCGGGCACCGTAGGCCACCCGCGAGCCGCCTTCCAGGTAGCGCTTGAGCAGCGGGTGATGCTTCATGCGCTGGAACTCGTCGAACGGCGACAGGTAGGGGTTGGTGTAGGCGAGATCGACGATCAGCCCCACCACCACCTGCTGGTTCTCGGCATGATAGAGGAAGAAGCCGCCCTGGGTGTCCCCGGGCAGCGGCCAGCCGGAACCGTGGATCACCAGCCCGGGCTCGTGGACCTCGGCGGGCACGTCCCAGAGCTCCTTGAGGCCGATGCCGTAGTGCTGCGGATCCTTGCCCGCGGCCAGATCGAAGCGCTCGATCAGTTGCTTGCCGAGATGGCCGCGGGCGCCCTCGGCGAACAGCGTGTACTTGGCGCGCAGTTCCATGCCGGGCATGTGCCCGTCCTTGGGCTGGCCGTCGGCGCCCAGGCCCATGTCGCCGGTGACGATGCCGCGCACCGTGCCGTCGTCGGCGTGGAGCACTTCCTGGGCGGCGAAGCCGGGAAACACCTCGACGCCCAGGGCTTCGGCCTGCTCGCCGAGCCAGCGGCACAGGTTGCCGGCGCTGATCACGTAGTTGGTCCGGCCCTGGCCGACGTTGTGCATGCTCTTGGGCACCAGGGCGTCGGGGAGCTTCTGGGCCTTCTCGGCGTCCCTGAGCAGATAGACGTCGTCGCGGGTGGCCGGGGTGGTCAGCGGGGCGCCGCGCTCGGCCCAGTCGGGAAACAGCTCGTCGAGCGCGCGGGTCTCGAAGATCGCCCCGGAGAGGATGTGCGCCCCGACCTCGGAGCCTTTCTCGACCACGCATACCGACAGTTCGCGCTCGGCCTCGTTGGCCTGCTGCATCAGGCGACAGGCGGCGGCCAGACCCGACGGGCCGGCACCGACGATCACCACGTCGAAGTCCATGTGTTCGCGTTCCACGGCGCATCTCCTCAGTCAGGGCATTGATGACGACAATGCCGGTCCGGGCAGTCATCGGTGTTCGCCCGGGCTGGTTATAATGTCTCGATCCGATGCCTCTACTATAATTAAAACGATCGTTTGCTTCTACCGTCAATTGGTGCTAGTCATATTCCGACCGCCCGCCATCAGGCCCGCCACGCTCGGCGCCAGCGCGGGTGTCTTGGGCGGTATCGAAAGCTATGGCACACTAAGGCATCGGTTCGAATCCCTATCAAACGCTTGCATGAATTAATGCCTTCCGCTTCCAATCCAGCGAGGACGCCATGAAAGTACTCGTCGCGGTCAAACGCGTCATCGATTACAACGTCAAGATTCGCGTCAAGGCGGATCACTCCGATGTCGATCTGACCAACGTCAAGATGGCCATGAACCCGTTCTGCGAGATCGCCGTGGAAGAGGCGGTGCGGCTCAAGGAGAAGGGCGTGGCCAGCGAGATCGTCGCGGTCACCGTCGGCCCCAAGGCCGCGCAGGAGCAGTTGCGCACCGCGCTGGCCCTGGGTGCCGATCGCGCCGTTCATGTCACCACCGACGAGCGGGTCGAGTCGCTGGCGGTGGCCAAGCTGCTCAAGGGCGTCGTCGAGGCCGAGCAGCCCGACCTGGTGATCCTCGGCAAGCAGGCGATCGACACCGACAACAACCAGACCGGCCAGATGCTCGCCGCACTGACCGGCATGGGACAGGGCACCTTCGCCTCCAGGGTCGACGTCAAGGAAGGCACCGTCGACGTCACCCGCGAGATCGATGGCGGCCTGCAGACCGTGACGCTGACGCTGCCCGCCGTGGTCACCACCGACCTGCGCCTCAACGAGCCGCGCTACGCCAAGCTGCCCGACATCATGAAGGCCAAGAAGAAGCCCCTCGAGACCCGGACGCCCGAGGAGCTCGGTGTCGACATCGCCGCGCGGGTCACCCAGCTCAAGGTCGAGACCCCGGCCGAGCGCAAGGGCGGCATCAAGGTGGGCTCCGTCGATGAGCTCGTCGACAAACTCAAGAACGAAGCCAAGGTGATTTCATGAGCATTCTGGTCCTCGCCGAACATCACGACGGGCAACTCGCCGGCGCCACCGCCCACGTGGTCGCCGCGGCCCGGCAGATCGGGGGCGACATCGACGTCCTGGTCGCCGGCGATGACGTGGCCGGCGTCGCCGAGGCGGCCGCCCGGCTCGACGGCGTGAGTCGCGTGCGCCTCGCCGAGGGCGCGGTCTACGCCCACCAGCTCGCCGAGCCGCTGGCCGACCTGCTGGTCGCTCTCGCCGACGACTACAGCCATGTGCTGGCCGCCGCCTCGACCACCGGCAAGAACGTGCTGCCGCGGCTCGCCGCGCTCAAGGACGTCGCCGCCATCTCCGACATCCTCGCCGTCGAGAGTGCCGACACCTTCAAGCGGCCGATCTACGCCGGCAACGCCATCGCCACCGTGCAGTCCGCCGATCCGCTCAAGGTGATCACCGTGCGCACCACCGGCTTCGACGCCGTGGGCGAGGGTGACGCGGCCCCGGTCGAGGCCGTCGACACCGAGATCGTCAACACGCTGTCGCGCTTCGTCGACGAGCAGCTCGAGCAGAGCGAACGTCCCGAGCTGGGCGCGGCGCGGGTGGTGATCTCCGGCGGTCGCGGCATGGGCAATGGCGAGAACTTCAAGCTGCTCGAAGGCATCGCCGACAAGCTGGGCGCGGCGATCGGCGCCTCGCGTGCCGCGGTCGACGCCGGCTTCGTGCCCAACGACATGCAGGTCGGCCAGACCGGCAAGATCGTCGCCCCCGAACTGTATATCGCGGTGGGCATCAGCGGCGCGATCCAGCACCTGGCGGGGATGAAGGACTCCAAGGTGATCGTGGCGATCAACAAGGACGACGAGGCGCCGATCTTTCAGGTAGCGGACTATGGCCTGGTCGGCGACCTGTTCGAGGTACTGCCGGCACTCGAAAGCAAGCTGTAGGCAGATCGGGGCCTTCCCGCATTCTCCGAATACCCCTGACCGTCGAGGCTTCACCCTCGACGGCGTCCCGCCTCAAGTGAGCCGGCCCACGGGCCGGCTTCTCTCATCGCTCTCCGTGTCGCCGAGTCCTGTGCCACCCCGGGTACGCCTCGGTTACAATTGATAATGGTTATTCTTTGTATTACCGTGTCGATCATTTCGTGGCGGCCGCAGGCCGACAGATCATCGGAGCCATCGTGTGAGAAAGGTCAGCTTGATGAAACCGCATCGTGCACCCCGTGGCACCGGCGTGCTCACGGCGTTGTTGCTCGCGGGGGTGCCGCTGGGCAGCCAGGCGCAGGACACGCTGCGCGAGCAGAGTGTGTCCGCCCAGCAGACTCAGGCGCAGTTGCAGCAGAAGATCGACGCCGCCGACGACGAGACGCGCCAGGCGCTGCGCGAGTTGCGCAGCACCCGGCGCGAGGCGAGCCGACTCGAGGACTACGACGCCGAACTCGCGCGTCAGGTCGAACGGCAGGCGAAGACCCTGGCGCAGCGCGAGCGGGCCGTCTCGCAACTGGCCGACGCCGAAGAGCGCTTGCCGGTATTGACCCGGCAACTGGTCGGCCGGCTGCAGACGCTGGTCGATGCCGACATGCCGTTCCTGCGTGGCGAGCGTCAGGCGCGCATCGAGAGCCTGCAGCAGATGCTCGATGACGGGGAGTTGTCCGCCGCCGACAAGCTGGACCGGGTGCTCGCCGCCTGGCGTACCGAGCTCGATTATGGTCGCGAGGTGGATGCCTGGCACGGGCGGCTCTACCAGCCCGAGCAGGGCGACGCAGGGTCGTCGGAGGCGTCGCGGGCCGTCGACTACCTGCGGGTCGGGCGTCTGGGCTGGTACTACCTGACCCCGGATGGCGATCGGGGTGGTGTATGGCAGGCCGACGCGCATCGCTGGCAGCCGCTGGACGGCGGGGCGTTGCGGGAGGTCCGCAAGGGGCTGCGCATCGCTCGCGATGAGCGCGCCCCGGCGCTGCTCGATCTGCCCGTGTCCCTCACGCCGGAAGACGCCTCGCCGGCGTCCGCGGAGACGTCCCACCAGCCGGCGGAGGGCGATTCATGAAACGCACACTGATGGCGCTCGCCCTGGTCGGCCTCGGCGTGTCTTGCCTGGCGCAGGCCCAGCAGGACGCTGGCGCGACGGCCGACAACGACCCGCGCCCCTCGATGGCGCGCGTGCTCGAGGATTTTCGTGCCGACAGCCAGGCCGCCGAGGCGCGGGACCGCCAGCGTCTCGCCGCTCTGCTCGACGACCGCCAGGCGCTCGACGCGGCCCTGACCGAGGCCAAGGCACGCCTGAGCGCCGCGCAGCAGCGTCGCGACACCCTCGAGGCACAGCGTGACGCGCAGCAGGAGCAGCTTGCCGAACTGCGCCAGAAGGCCCGGTCGCAGACGGGGGGGCTGGGTGGCGTCCAGGGCGTGATCGGCCAGCGTATCGGCGAGTTGCGCGACGACCTGGGCGATGGCTGGTTGACGGTGGGCAGCGACGTCAGCCTGCCCGCGCGACCCGACGACGATGCCCTGCTGGATCTCGACCGGCTCGCGGCACTCGGCGACAGCCTGGCGCGGCTCACCGCCGAGAGCGGCCGGGCGGTGCGCTTCGAGGCGCCGGTGGCCGGGCGGGATGGCACCGTCGAACCCCGCGAGGTCGTGCGCCTGGGCGCCTTCACGGCGTTCAGCGACGGGCAATTGCTGCGCCCGCCGGGCGACGACGGCATCCTGACGATGCTCGACCACACCCCCGGCTCGCTGAGCGATACCCTGCGTGCCTTTCAGCAGGGTGACAGCGATCGCGTGGCCATCGATCCCACCCAGGGCGAGGTGCTCAAGGCCCTGTCCCAGCGCCCGAGCCTGTGGCAACGCTTTCAGCAGGGCGGTTATGTCGGTTACGTGATCGTCGCGTTGGGGGCCATCGGGCTTGTGGTGGCACTGCTCCAGTATGGCTACCTGTTGGGAGTGTCCCGTCGCCTGCGTCGCCAGCTCCGCCAGATAGAGCAATTGCGCGACGATAATCCGCTGGGGCGCGTGCTGGCGCGTTTCCAGGCGCTGGGCGAGGGGCATGCGCCGGAAGCCCTGGAGGCGCGTCTCGACGAGGCGCTGCTCGCCGAGCAGCCGCGCCTGGAACGCGGCCAGCCGCTGGTCAAGCTGCTGGCGGCCGTGGCGCCGTTGCTGGGGCTGCTGGGCACGGTGACCGGGATGATCGTCACCTTCCAGTCGATCACGGTGTTCGGCACCGGCGATCCGCAACTGATGGCCGGCGGCATCAGTCAGGCGCTGGTCACCACCGTGCTGGGGCTGATCACCGCCGTGCCGCTGCTGTTTGCGCAGACGGCCCTGGCGAGCCGCAGCCGGGCGTTGGTCGGGGTGCTCGAGGGGCGGGCCAGCGCGGTACTGGCCGAGCATCTCGAGTCGCGCCAGTCCGTCGGGGAGAGCCGTCATGTGGCCACTGCTTGAGCCCCTCGACCGGCTGATCGAGGCCGGCGGTGTGGTTCTGGTGGTGATCGCGGTGGTGGCCATGGCGCTGTTCTCGCTGGCCCTGGAGCGGGGACTCTACTGGCGTTTCGGCCATCGTCGCGCGCGTCATGAGCTGATCGAACGCTGGGCGGCCCGCCATGACCACGTCAGCTGGAGCGCGCTGACGCTGCGCGAGGTCTGGACTCGCGAACTGATCGCCCGGCTGCGCCACCCGCTGCCCTGGCTCAAGCTGCTGGTGGCGCTGTGTCCGCTGCTGGGCCTGCTGGGGACCGTGACCGGCATGATCCAGGTATTCGACAGCCTGGCGCTGACCGAGGTCGGGCAGGCGCGTGCGATGGCCGATGGCGTCGCCCGGGCGACGCTGCCGACCCTGACGGGCATGGCCGTGGCCGTGGTCGGCCTGTTGTTCGTCACGCGTCTCGAACAAGTGATTCGGCGCGAGGACCAGCGGTTGCACGACCGCATGGCCCGCGCCGTGGAGGAAAACGATGCGTAGACGCCGGATGGCCCGCGACGACGAGACCGCCGAGATCAACCTGACCCCGATGCTCGATGTCGTGTTCATCATGTTGATCTTCTTCATCGTCACGACCAGCTTCATCAAGGAGAGCGGGGTGGAGATCGAGCGCCCCGAGGCGTCGTCGGCCACCGCGCGGCCGGATGCCCAGGTGATGGTGGCGATCACGCCCCAGGGCGCGGTGTGGGTCGACGGCGAGCCGGTCGACGTGCACCGGATCGGCAGCACGGTGGCCGGGCTGGTCGGCGATGATGGCGGCGTGGTGGTCCAGGCCGATCGCAATGCCACCACCGGCGTGCTGATCGAGGTGATGGATCGCATCCGCCGGGCCGGCGTCGACAACCTGGCGGTGGCGGCGACACGGAGCGGCTCCTGATGCGGCATCTGGCAAGCGCCCTGGGTGGGGTGTCGCTCACCCTGGTACTGCTCACCCTGCTGGCGTTGCTGGTCACGCCGCCGGTCGACGAGCGCCCCGAGATCGAGAAGGCGATGTCGGTGTCGATGGTCGAAGCGCAACAGCAGCAGGCCCCGGCGAGCGCGCCGGTGCCCAGTCAGGCGGCGCCCCGGCCGCCCGCGGCCACGCCACCGCCACCGCCGGCAGCGGCGCCTGCGCCGAGCCCGACCAGTCCGGTGGCGATGCCGACCCCCGAGATACCGACAGCCGAGTCACCGCAGGTGCCGTTGGATCGCCGGTTGCCCGAATTGACGACGCAGCAGCCCGAGCCCCGCCCGCAGCCGAAACCCGAGCCCCGCCC
>NZ_QWBW01000036.1 GCF_004117855.1 Modicisalibacter coralii | reverse complement strand
GACCAGCACCGTGCGCGGCACGCCGCCGAAGTGGCGGAAGGCCTGCACCAGTGCCTCATAGGTGTGCTCGGCATCCTGGCTGGACGCCGCCCAGGCATGGAAGCGCCGTGAGTAGCCCAGCGTGTTGACCGCAAAATAGACCTTGCAGCGCTGGCCGGCGACGACCGTCTCGATTTCACCCCAGTCTTGCTGAAGCTGGAAGCCGGGCTGGGTCTCGAAGCGTACGGTCCGCTTGCTGGGCCGTAACGCCCGCTTGGGCTGGATGTACAGACGTACCATCGTGACGCCGCCGCTGTAACCCTGCTCGCGAATCAACTGGAAGATCACTTCGGCGTTCCAGACGTTGTCGGCCAGCAACTGATCAATGATCGGCTTGTAGGGATCGAGCTTGCTCGCTCGCGGCCTGGCCGGTCGCCCGGAGGGTGCCTCCTCGCGGGCCAGGTGGCGGCGCACGGTCCGTTCGCAACAGCCGATCTGATGCGCAATGTCCACGAGGTGGGCGCCTCGCTGGTGAAGTTGCCTTATCATGAGAAAGTCCTCTCGGCTCAGCATGGCGCGGCCCTTACCGGTTTGGTCACCAGCAAGGAAAGGCCATGCGGGTCGGGGGGACAATCTGTGTTGATGATTTACGGACTTATAGCTCCGGCGTCGACACCGGTCTACTGGCCGCGCAAGCTACGCCGGGAAAGCACGGCATCCGGGCCGGTATGAAGGTGTCACCGCGCCTCGTGGTCGATCCGCAGGTTCCGAGCGGCGAGCAATCGGCCCACCCTGGTCGCACGAGACGTCAAGCTCTCCCGAGCTCTACCCAGTTGCTACGTGACATCTGTTGGGTGATCGCGTCCGTTCACGGTATACGCAGCATCCGGGCCGCCGAGGATACACAGGAATGGTTGAGCCATAGCTTTTATGGGACAGCCGAAAGATTCAAGAGTGTAACGGCTTCCAAGAAACAACTGGCTAACGTTTTGGGGTGATCTCTTGAATATTGAAAAGTATCTTAGATTGACAGGGTTTCTGAGAAAAGGGAGTTACCCTGACATAAAAATTCCCTCGCCTGGAGAGGCAGAGGATATCAAGGCGGCGCCCAGCACCCTGTTCCATGTCGATGATCATTGTCTTGTGTTGGGTGACGCCGGTTTTCGAGAAAGGGGTATGTTACTTGGGGGTGGTTTTTTAGTGGTTCTGCTTGTGATCATTCCTTACTTGGTTGCAAGTTTCTTTCTGATAAAGTACCAGTATTATTGGCCGCCGGTTGTTTTCTTTGTGGTAGTAGTATTGGGGGGCATCCTTTTTTTTTGGCGGCGTGGTTCGAGGTAAATCGTGACTCGATTTATCCGGTGGTGTTCAACCGAAAGACCGGCAAGGTGTATTTTTTCAGCGATCAGGACGGCCGGCCCCGGCAAATGCCCTGGCAGGAATGTTCCTATGCCGTCGCTTACAAGGGGCGCTCCATTGTGGCCTGCCAGTATGAATTGCGAGGGTTTATCATGTCCGGTTATCGTGTCGAGGACAGTTTCTCCTTTGGTGATACGATTTATGAGTTCCGGGAGGCGCCAAAGAATGAAGTGTTCTATTTGTTCTATTATGTTCAGGCTTTTATGGAACATAACGAGGATTTCGAGAAGCCCGAACGGCTCATGTCCTGGCGGCCGTCGCTGGCCGAGTCCGCGCGACATACGATCCCCCGACTCGTCACCAACAACACCACCGTCAATGTCTTGTCCACTGTGTTTTATCGGTCGATGTGTGTCTTCTTCTCCTGGCAGATACTGGGGCATTATCTGATTAGTCGGTATGGAAAAATACCGCAATGGCCCCAGGAGATCATCGATGAGTGTGGTGAGGGTATTATTCTGAAGTAGGGCAGACTGGAATCATATCCTTGGCAGTGGTGGAGCGCGAATGCTCTCCCAGCGCTACAGCGTCCATGAGATCGCTCATATCGGATCCTCTGCTGCCTTGATGATCGATAGTGACGCGCAGAATAAGTCGAAATGCTGTGTTACGAACCGATATGTGATGAGTTTCAGATCGCGTGCCGGGTTGCGCTACATGCCCCATTTGCAAGCCGAAGGCGTAGCGGAGATGGGCTGCAACAGCCATCCGTGGTGTGCTGATGGCCGGTTTCGCCGTGGTCTCCTGGACTAGCATCATCCTGGTGGTCGGGTTCTGGTTTTTCGGCGACGATGCGCTGTCCAATGCGCGCTCCATCTACCGCATGAACGATACCTACATGGATATCAGAACCTTCTTCGATGAATGGCGGGGTCGGGTGTTGTTGGGGTTTTTTCCATTGTTGCTTGGTTTTTTTGGACTTTTTGTTTAGTTTTTTCCAATGGTGATGGATTTCTAAGTGGTCAGGATCTCATGGAACTGTTGATCAGAGAGTCAATATTGTGAATGAAAATTTTAGAGTGATGTTTGGTTTTGAGTGAGTGACGTTTTGAGAGAGGTGAAGTGGATGAAAAAGTTTATGCTTGTTTTACTCGGAGCTCTTGGGTTGGGGCATGCCCATGCTGATCAGACATTGGATTATTCAAAAGTCGATTCTCGCGAAAAGGCTATGGAGTTGGCTCGTGAAGGGAAGTTGCAAAAAATTCTTCTTTTTCCTTCAGAGTTAGGAGGTGAAGATATTCCTCAGAATGTCGTGTATGTACCTCCCGGTATTTCCGAGATCAAGGATAGAATCACGGGAACTCTCTTCAGATTTGCACAGGAGGGGGTGATCGATAGCTTACAAGTCAATCCAGAATACAAGGGGGTTAGTGTTATTCCTTCTCGGATCCATATCAAAACATCACATTCGGGGAAACCTGGTGAGTTCAATCCTACCATCGATATTTGGTGAGTTAAGTCGCCATGAGTTCTGGTCATCGCCCTAAGTGTTCTTATATTATGCATGGATAACTCGCTGAGAGATGGCGGCCGGCCTCATGAGCCAAGTGCAATCCATGTCCCATTCTTTGTAGTGTCCCAATCCATCGGAGGAAAGCATCTATATCGGTTCCATGGTTTTTACGTGATATCATGCTTTTGCTGATTTTTTGAAGAGGAGGTTGTTATGAAGGTTCGTAAATTTTCGCTCGTGGTTGCCTGTATCATGATCCCAGCGATGTCCTATGCTCAGGATTTTGACTTTGCAAATTTTTCGAAGGCCGTTGAAAGAGCTCATGAGCTAGGGACCGCGTGCCAGAATAGTGTGGATGCCGATGAAATGACACCACAGTGCGAAAAGTTTTTGAATTACTATAATGGCGAATACGATGAGCAGGCGGTTTTGCTATCCGAAGAAATGTCCAGGAATGGTGCTCGGTTCATTGATGACATTGGCTACGATGAGTTCGACCGTGTCTCTGAGCTTGATGAGCAAGTTGAGAGAATGGAGATTTTTGCCTACGACCTGAAGTACAATTAGAAGATAATAGGCTAGATCAAAGGTTGATGAATACGACGCCTGGCCAAAACGGTTAGGCGTTGTGTGTACTGATTATTTCATTTTTGCATTGGAAGCCGTTCTCCGGCTGCAGGCAGATTTGATCAATCCTGATCTCGTTGTCTCTTGGCCGACTGTCAGGTAAACACCGTAACACCTCAAACTGATGTTACGTCACAAAGTGCTGGGTAGGGCCTTCACGTCCACTTGGCTTCGGCGGTGAACGATACCGTGAACCAGCGTCGCTCCGGCGGGATGGAAAGCCCGCCGGCGATCTGTTCGCGGATCTCGTCGAATACTGCGACGCCTTTATCGGCGCCGAAGTCGGGAGTGGTGAGTATGTGGATCTCGATGAAGTGGCCGCGTCCGCTCTTGGCCACGTGGCTGAAGTAATCGAGCAGTCCGTCGCGGGCCATGACCGGCGTCATCGCGGCATGGACCTCGCTGTCCAACTTGCTGGGGGCGATGAGAAATATCTCGCGGATGGCCCGGCGCAGGATGCCGACAGGAACCGGCATGAAGCACAGCGTCAGCAGGGCGAGCAGCAGCGAGTCCACGTAGGGCGTGAGGTGGGCGTAGGCGGTGCGCTCCAGCACCAGGGCAATGGCGAAGGCCACCACCAGCGCGGCGGTGATCAGCCCGGCCATCAGCCAGCCCTGCATGTCGATGCGCAGAAACTCGGAGTCCACCCGGCGGTTGATGCGTTTCTCGTAGATGAACATCGTGAAGCAGGCCGTGGCGACCACCACGGCGTAGACGATCGCGAGGCCAAAGGCGAGCTCCTGGCCGCCGTCCACCAGCCCCTGCACGGCATTGAGGAAGGCGTAGAAGCACAGCAATAGTAGGATGCCGCCGTTCAGACCCGCCACCATCGGCTCCAGGTGCCAGTAGCCGTGCTGGAAACGCTGGCTGGCTTCACGTACCGCCAGGCGGGCGACCAGTAATGCCAGTCCCGACATCGCCGCGTCCAGGGTCGAGAACACGCCATCGAAGAGAATCGAACGTGAACCGGCCAGCAGGCCGAATGTCACCCCCAGCGCCGATACACCCAGTGTGGTGGCGATGGAGAGCATCAGGGTGCGTTGTTCGAGCGCGGCTTGCGTGGGCGCTGTCATGGGGCAGGACTCAGCAGCGGAAAAGTCTCGATACTAGCCGAGTGGCCCGAGAATGCGAAATCGCGCGCCAACGGCGTTGTCTCACGACCGACGGCGCTCACTTCCACTTGATATTGCAGCCCATCGACGGCTTCTGCTGGGTGCTTGGCAGTTGCCCCTCGAGCACCGCATCGGCGGCGGCGCGCAGGTCCTCGCCGGTCACCGGGGCGTCCTTGTTCGGGCGACTGTCGTCGAACTGTCCGCGGTAGGCCAGCTTGTGCTCGCGGTCGAACAGGAATAAATCCGGCGTGCAGGCCGCCTCGAACGCGCGGGCCACGTCCTGACTCTCGTCCACCAGATAGGGAAAGGAGTAACCGCGGCGACTAACCTCTTCTAGCATCTTCTCCGGACGGTCGTCCGGGTGGCTGTGGAAGTCGTTGCTGTTGATCGCGACCACGGCCACGCCTTGCTCCCGATACTCGCGGGCGAAAGCGGCGAAGGCATCGGCGATGTGCTTGACGAACGGGCAGTGGTTGCAGATGAACGCGACTACCAGCGGCTGGCCGGCGAAGTCCGTATTCGAGATTTCCCGCCCCTCGGGGTCGGGTAGCCGGAACGCCGGCAGGGGAGAGCCCAGTTCGATCATCCGCGACGGGGTCAGTGACATAACGGTTTCCGCTCCTCGAATAGCGTCTTGACCCTTCAGTTGTGCAGTATTGATCTGTCACTATCAAGGCCTTGCATTGCCCCCAAGACCTAACGGGATCGATAGCGCTAATGCCGATAACCGCCAATACCCCGGAACCTCCCTACTACGCCGTCATCTTCAGCAGCCAGCGAACCGAAGGCGATCATGGTTATGCGGCCATGGCCGAACGCATGGTGGCGTTGGCCGCCCAGCAGCCGGGGTTTCTCGGCATCGAGTCCGCGCGGGAGGAACTGGGCATCACCGTATCGTATTGGCAGAGCCTGGCCGCCATTCGGGACTGGAAGCGGCATGCCGAGCATCTCGAGGCACAGCGGCTAGGGCGCCGCCAGTGGTACAGCGACTTTCGCGTGCGTATCGCTCGGGTCGAGCGTGAGTATGGCATGTAGGCCGAGATGGGAATTCGGAGCCGGAATTTCACGCTGCCCGCCCAAGACGCCGGGGCGGAAAAGCTGGATAATGGCGCGCCATAGCCAGCCGAAAGCCACCAACCCGGCCCATCTTCATGGAAATCAAGGTCAACTACCTCGAAAATCTGCGTCAGGAAGCGAAGTTCGACGATTTTACCGTCGTCACCGATCAGCCTATCCGCTACAAGGGTGATGGCTCCGCGCCGGGGCCGTTCGATTACTTCCTGGCCTCGTCGGCACTGTGCGCCGCCTACTTCGTGAGGGTGTACTGCAACGCGCGGGACATCCCCACCGAGAACATCCGTCTGTCGCAGAACAACATCGTCGACCCGGAGAACCGCTACAACCAGATATTCCGCATCCAGGTCGAGCTGCCCAACGACCTCTCCGAGAAGGATCGCACCGGCATCCTGCGTTCCATCGAGCGCTGCTCGGTCAAGCGGGTGATCCAGAACAACCCCGAGTTCCAGATCGAGGTGGTCGACAACATCGACGAGGACGCTCAGGCGCTGCTGATGGGCGGGACCGTCGACGGCGACGAGACCTGGATCGAGGGCAAGGATCTGCCGCTGGAGCGGACCATCGCCAACATGACCCGCATCCTCGAGGATCTCGGCATGAAGATCGAGATCGCCTCGTGGCGCAACATCGTGCCCAATGTCTGGTCGCTGCACATCCGCGATGCCCACTCCAACATGTGCTTCACCAACGGCAAGGGCGCCACCAAGGAAGCCGCGCTCTGCTCGGCGCTGGGCGAGTTCATCGAGCGCCTCTCCTGCAACTTCTTCTACAACGACCAGTTCTTCGGCGAGGTCATCGCCGAGAGTGGCTTTGTCCACTACCCGGACGAGAAGTGGTTCCAGCCGGGGCCCGACGACGCGCTGCCGACCGAGATTCTGGACGACCATTGTCGGGCGATCTACGACCCGGACGGCGAGCTGCGCGGCTCGCACCTGATCGACACCAACTCCGGCCGGACGGAGCGCGGTATCGTCTCGCTGCCGTTCGTGCGTCGCTCGGACGGCGCGACGGTGTACTTCCCCTCGAATTTGATCGAGAACCTCTACCTCAGCAACGGCATGAGTGCCGGCAACACCATTGCCGAGGCGCAGGTGCAGTGCCTTTCCGAGATCTTCGAGCGGGCGGTCAAGAAGCAGATCATCGAGCAGGAGCTCGCGCTGCCTGACGTGCCGGACGCCGTGCTGGCCAAGTACCCCGGCATCAAGGAGGGCCTCGATGCACTGGAGGCACAGGGCTTCCCGGTGCTGGTCAAGGACGCCTCGCTGGGCGGGCAGTTCCCGGTGATGTGCGTGACGCTGATGAATCCGCGCACCGGCGGGGTGTTCGCCTCGTTCGGCGCGCACCCGAGCTTCGAGGTGGCGCTGGAGCGCAGTCTTACCGAACTGCTGCAGGGGCGCAGCTTCGAGGGCATGAGCGACCTGCCGGCGCCGACCTTCAACTCGCTGGCGGTGACCGAGCCGAACAACTTCGTCGAGCACTTCATCGATTCGTCCGGGGTGATCTCCTGGCGCTTCTTCAGCGCCCGCGCGGACCACGAATTCGTCGAGTGGGACTTCTCGGGCAGCAATGACGACGAGGCCGAGCGGCTATTCGGTATCCTCGACGAGCAGGACCTGGAAGCCTACATGGTCGTGCACGAGGACCTCGGCGCGCCGGTGTGCCGTATCCTGGTGCCCGGCTATTCCGAGGTGTACCCGGTGGAGGATCTGGTCTGGGACAACACCAACATGGCGCTGAATTTTCGTGCCGACATCCTCAACCTGCATGCTCTCAACGATGCGCAACTGACCGACCTGCAGGAGCGCCTGGAGGAGAGCCAGCTCGACGACCAGTTGAAGATCGTCACGCTGATCGGCATCGAGTTCGACGACAATACCGTCTGGTCGGAACTGACCATCCTGGAACTGAAACTGCTGATCGACCTGGCGCTCGAGCGGTTCGAGGACGCCCTGGCGCGTGTCGAGATGTTCCTGCAGTTCCACGACAACACCGTGGCGCGGGAACTGTTCTACCGCGCGGTGCAGGCGGTACTGGAGATCACTCTCGATGACGAGCTGGAGCTCGACGATTACCTCGTCAACCTGCGGCGCATGTTCGGCGAAGAGACCATGGACGCGGTGGTCGGTTCGATCACCGGCGAGGTGCGCTTCCACGGCCTGACGCCCACCAGCATGGCACTGGAGGGGATCGAAAGGCATCAGCGGCTGATCGAGAGCTATCGCAAGCTGCATGCCCACCGTGCGGCCCAGGCGGGGCTCTGACTGCCGGGTTGGCGTGTCTTGCCTGAGATGCGTACGAAGAAGCGGCGAGTGCAGGCCGTTTTCGTGCAAGACCTAGCGCCCACTACCGGGTGGGCGCTGTCGTCTCGGCTACCGTTGTCGGCGGGCGTCGTCGATGTACGTGGCGTATGCCGCTATTCAGCGCCGAGTGCCTTCGAGCAGCATGACGGCCAGACGCACCCCGTCGACTGACGAAAGGATGCCGACGAGCCGGTCGCCGTCGAGCACCGGCATGGCGCCCTGGCGGTTTTCGAGCAGTTGCTGAAAGGCGTCGGCGAGCGGCGTATCGGGGGAGAGCGTGGCGACGTTACGGTCGATGACCTGAGCCAGCGCGATGCGGTCGAGATGCCGACTCAGGTGCAGCGAACCGAAGGTGTCGGTGATGCGCAGTGCTTCGCGCAGCACGATCTTCTGGTTGAGCAGGCCCATCAACTGGCCCTGGTCGTCCAGTACCGGCACGTGGCGTATCCGGTATTCCCCCATGGCCTCGTTGGCGTCGTGCAGGGTCTGGTCGTGGCGCAGGGTCACGATGTCGCGAGTCATGATATCGGCGACGACGTCGGGTGTTTCCTGGGTCATGAATTGCATCCTTGATCGAATCGAATATCGGGTGTTGCCACGGCTCGGCCACTTGCTGCCATCGGTGGCTCGATGGCTCCGAGTCGCCCTGCGGTGGTGGCTTCGTCGTGAAGCCGTCGCGGGGCGATCCACGATGGACTTCTGCTCTTTATCGGCAGCGAGCGGCCGAGCCACAGCCTGATTCGGATTTTTTCGACCAAGGGAGCATGTCTGCGGAAGGGGCATCGCCTCCCGGCCGTGTGTCGGCAGGCGATGGCACGCAGCGTGCGGCGGAAGGAATGGTGCTCGCGTCGTCTATAGACGGCTGACGATCAATGCCGCGTTGACGCCGCCGAAACCGAATCCGTTGCACAGTGCATGGCGGATCGAGTGCTCGCGCGTAGTGTTCGCCACGAAATCCAGCCCTTGCAGGTCATCGTCGGGGTTTTCCAGGTTCAGCGTCGGGGGCAGTCGGCCCTGTATCACGGCCAGCGCGGTGAACAGGCTTTCCACGCCGCCGGCGGCACCCAGCACATGGCCGGTCGCCGACTTGGTGGCGGAGATCGGTATCGTGGTCAGCGCCTCATCGAAGACGTTGCGCAGGGCGGCGATCTCGGCGCGGTCGCCGACCGGGGTCGAGGTCGCGTGGGCATTGATGTGATCGATGGACTCCGGCGCCAGGCCCGCCATTCGCAAGGCCGCCCTGACCGCCGCCGCCGCGCCGGCGCCATCCTCCGGACCGGCGGTGATGTGATAGGCGTCGGCGCTGGTGCCGTAGCCGCTGAGCATGGCCAGGGGCGTCGCGCCGCGCGCCTCGGCGTGGGCCAGCGTCTCGATCACCATCAGCCCGGCGCCTTCACCCATCACGAAACCATTGCGATTCCGGTCGAAGGGACGCGATGCCCGGTCGGGCCGTTCCCGTTCGGTCGAGAGCGCCTTCATGGCGTGAAAGCCGGCCAGCGATAGCGGGTCGATGCAGGCTTCGGCACCGCCCACCAGGGCGACTTCCGCCTCGCCGCTGCGGATCAGCCGCATGCCGTCGCCGATGGCCTGAAGGCCGGCCGCGCAGGCGGTGACCGGACACCCCAGCGGCCCCCGAAAGCCGTGGCGAATCGAGACGTTCCCCGCCGCCAGGTTGGCCAGGAAGGCCGGCACCGTGAAGGGCGAGAGGCGGCGGTGACCGCGCGTCGTCAGGGTGTTCTGAGCCTGGGTGATGGTCGGGAAGCCGCCGATGCCGGACCCCACCAGGGTGGCGGTGGCCTCGCGGTCCGCGTCGCGCGTGGGGTGCCAGTCCGCCTGGGCCAGCGCCTCGTCGGCGGCGGCCATGGCGTAGAGGCTGAACAGCTCCAGCTTGCGGCGTGCCTTGGCGTCGGCGATACGTTCCGGGTCGAAGCCGGCCTCGGGGTCGTCGCCGAGATCGGGAACGCTGCCGGCGATCTTGATCGGCAACTCTCCGGACTCGAACCGGGTGATCGTCCTGACGCCCGAGCGGCCGGCGAGCAGGCGTTCCCAGCTTGCCTTGACGCCGCAACCCAGCGGGCTGACCATTCCCATGCCGGTGATGACGAGAGGGGATTGCATGGCGTTTTTTCCTGCATGGCGAGTTTTCGCCAAGCTAGCATCGCGCTATATATGATCAAGGTAATATTCAGGCGTGAGATGACGAGGTAGCCATGCCTTACTCGGCAACCCACAAGGCCAGGTCCCGGGAGCGGATTCTCAAGTCGGCTACCGAGCTGTTCAGCCGCCAGGGCTTCGAAAAGGTCTCGATCGGCCAGATCATGAAGCTGGCCCGAATGACCCATGGGGCCTTCTACGCGCACTTCGCCTCGAAGGAGGCGCTTTATCAGGCCTCGGTGCGTCAGACCCTGGAGAACAGCCGCGCGGCCAGGCTGGTCAAGGGGCCGCTGTCGGCCAAGCACCTGACGGACCTGGTCGCCAACTGCTGGAATCTTCAGGAACTCGAGCGCAAGCACAAGCCAGGCCCGGAGTCGGTGCTGTTCAACGAGATCGGCAACGAAAATACCGAGATTCGCACGCTGTTCGAGGCCTCGTACCGGCGCGTGAAGAAGATGCTGGAAACCCGCCTCATCGCCCTGAGTCGCCTGAAGAAACTGCCCCTCGAACCCGACCGCGAGGCCATCGCCGATAAGTCCCGCGTGATTCTCGCCTCGCTGGTCGGTGCCGTGGCCATCGCCAAGAGCCTGCCCGAGGAAGCCGAGCGCCAGCGCGTGTTGAACGCCGCCCAACGGCATATCCTGCGCATGCTCGGCGTCGAGGAGAGCGAGCTGGAAAGCCTGTTGGACGCTTCGGGGTTGGAGGGGAATCCTGCGTAACCCGATTTCGACCGCAAAATGCCCCGTACAACGGCAGGCCATGTTTTCCATGAGTTTCTTGCTCCGCGGGACTGGTAGCGTTGCTGAATATTCATTCAGGCCCCAGCCCAGCGGGCTACACGCCCCGACAAAGTCTTTTGCGGCATAGAGCGCCTTCCAAGATTTTGAAAGGCACTATAAGCATAGTCAGCAAGGTGGACAAAAATGGCCTGTAATTGACTTCTCCTTAAATCTGTTCATGCCGCCCGGAGTATAAAATGTTCGAGATAGTGAGAGCCGTTTTTCCCGATGATCTTGAGGATGTTCTTGATCTGTACCGGGAGTACGTGGGAAGCACCTCGGTCGATCTCTCTTTCCAGGGCAATGAGAAAGAGTTTAGCCAGTTGCCTGAGAAGTATGGCTCTGGAGAATCAAAGATTTTTCTGCTGAAAAAAGACGGCAAGCCGGTTGGGTGTGCGGCATTTCGGAAGCTGAATGAGGAAGTCTGCGAAATGAAGAGGGTGTATGTCCGGCCAAGTGCGCGAGGCGATAATCAGGGCGCTAATCTTGTGGGCAGAGTCTTGCAAGAGGCCTTGATGAGTGGATATAAGAAAATATGTCTGGATGTGCTGCCTGAGTTCAAGGCTGCCCTGAAATTATACCGGTCGTATGGATTCGTTGAGCATCCTCCCGTAACGAACAACCCCGTTCCAGGAACAAATTTCCTGGGCTTGAATCTAGAGCTGTATAACCAAGCATTGCAGCGGACGGGCCGCTAACTATAGCGTTAGGTGTCTACGATGCATGTCCTCATTACCGGTGCAGCAGGTTCCGGAACCAGCACTCTCGGCAAGGCTCTTGCCAGGGAATTGAATGTCTTGTTTTTGGAGGCTGACGATTTCTATTGGTTGGATACCAACCCGCCGTTCACGAAGAAAAGAGCTGCGGCGGAGAGGTGCAGGTTGCTGTCGTCGAGACTGGGAAGCCATTCGGACGCAGTCGTCTCAGGGTCGGTGATGGAATGGGGCCAGTCAATTGAAGACGCTTTCGATGTCGTGATCTTCTTGTATGTGGAAACTCATATCCGTCTAAAGAGATTGCAGGCCAGGGAAATCCACCTTTTTGGTGCTGCAGACCCCGAATTTCTTGAATGGGCGGCTCAGTATGACCAGGGAACCGCGCCGGGGAGCAGTCTTGCTAGGCATCGGGCATGGCTGGAAAAACGTTCATGTCCCGTGATCAAGCTAGAAGGGGACATGCCAGTGACTGAGCAAATGGCTATTTTGAAGGAGCATGGTTTGATCAACCGTTTCAGCCGACCATGGTAAGCGCCGTTGCGCATCGACTGACAACTGAGCTTCGATATTCTGCGTTGAGCACCTATGTGGACGCTTGAAATAATCTCGCCTGATACCATCGAGGCAGCCACGGAACTCGCCAAGGCTGCATTCAGCGATGATGATCGCTTCAGGCCGCTGACGGTGGCGTCAGGCGGCCCTCCCGGCCATGATGATCCCATGGTTCACGGAAGATGGATGAGAGACAGCCATTACTATGCCTGCTTTTTGGAAGGTTGTCTCGGCGGCTCGATAATAATTGCTGTGCGTGGCGGCGCTCGGGGGATAATTCATGGTATGCATGTCCACCCGAGCGTGATGAACAAGGGAGTCGGGAGCTGGATGCTTCGGGAGATACGGCGGCTTTATCCGGCAGTCAAAATCTGGGAGCTGGAAACCCCGGACTACGCGAAGCGTAATCATCATTTTTATGAGAAAAATGGCTTTGTGAGAGTGTCAGTCACGGGGCCGGAGCCTGACCTGGGTTTCGGATTTTTCCAATATCGATTCGTCGGTCAATAAGGCGCCAAGGCTGCAATCATATTTCCGCCGTGTCGGTAGGTACGAGTCAAACCATGAAACTGGGATGGTCGTCATGAATGCTACGACGCTGAGTACGAAAGGTTATTGCCGTTGCGGACAGACAGCGTTCGAGGTTCGTGGCAAGCCAATGATCACCATGGCCTGCCATTGCACGGGGTGTCAGAGGATGACATCCAGTGCCTTCAGCCTCAGTTCGCTGTTTCACAGCACGGCCTTCTCGATCACATCCGGGGAACCGGTTATCGGTGGGCTGCATGGTAGTACGCGCCATTTTTTCTGCGGGCATTGCATGAGCTGGCTATTCACGCGCCCGGAAGGCATGGATGATTTCGTCAATGTGCGTGCGACGATGCTGGAAGATGCCCGAGCCTTCAGGCCATTCGTCGAAACGTATACGGATGAAAAGCTGGAATGGGCGACGACGGGGGCAGAGCATAGCTTCTGCAAGTTCCCGCCGCAGGACAAGTTCCCGGAGCTACTTCAGGCATATGCGCTAAGGCCGGGTTGAATCCAGCATCCGTTGCCATGGGGCGCATGAAGCCATCACCTCGGTAATCTCAATGCCAGGCATGCATCTCGTGACAAGCCCTGAGTCAGACCTCTGATTCGGGGCTTTTGGGTTTTCGTGGCTTGAGTCAATTTTTAACGCCGTATGGGCGAGCGCAGCATTTTTCAGACAAAGCGTAAAGCCTCGTCAGCGGTCAATCGCGCCAGATATGCGCTCGAGCACAGACAGTGTTGTCTCCAGCTCCGCCTGGGTGATGCCTGCTGAGCATGTCTTGGCCCAGCCTGACTGCTTTTCATACAGCTTCGAATAGACCGTTCTTCCAAGGTCAGAGAGGCTGATCAGTTTTGCACGCTTATGCCCCGGATTGTCATGGAACAACAGAAGGTTATCCTTCTGCATGGCATCCACGAGCCGCTGTACGGCTTGTCTTGTCAGCCCCATGCTTCCGGCGATCTGCGGCACGGTTTGCGGTTCACCCGCCAGGGAAAGGGCACCCAGGATCTTCCATCGGGCACTGGTAATGCCATATTCCGACCCCATACGGTCGCCCTCACTGACGAGGAGCCCGCCCAGCTTGAAGACTTCGAGAACAATCTCGGTGAACACCGGGCCTTTCTGAGCGTCGCTCATCGACGATTCCTTTGGCGGATTGACAACATGTTGACAACCTCGGCTGTCGCTCGCATTATGACAACATGTTACCAACTTGCCCCGCCGGAGGAAACCAGCATGCTCATGCTCCATCGACTGGCAGCCACCCTCGCCATCTTGTGCATTGCCACGTTCTTCTCGTCGACGATTCTCGTCGAGCTGTTCGGTACGGCAGCATCCATCGTGACTGTCAAAAGCCTCATCGTTTGGCCAGGTTTGTGGGTGCTGGTGCCTTCCATTGCCCTGACCGGCGGTAGCGGTTTTGCCTTGGCGAAATCCAGAAGAGGGAAGCTCGTAAGACGCAAGAAAATGAGAATGCCCTTTATTGCCATCAATGGGTTATTGGTACTCATTCCCTGTGCCGTGTTGCTTGATCGCTGGGCATCCGCAAGCGCGTTTGATACGGCTTTCTACCTGGTGCAAGGCGCTGAATTGCTTGCCGGTGCGACCAACCTCGTCTTGATGGGCATGAACATGCGAGATGGTTTCAAGATGAGCGGTGGGTTTAGACGCTCAACGTTGGCTAACCGCTAGGCCACATCCCCCAGGGGCCGGGCCAGCAGCTCCGAGACCACACCCGGCATGAACTCTCTCGGCAGGGTGATGGCGTAGAAATTCTCGAAGACGTTGGGGAGCTGTTCCAGGCGTGCCAGCCGCCCCTGCTGTAGCTCGTCCTTGACCACCACCTCCGGCAGCACGCTCAGCGCGCCGCTGTCGCGGGCCAGCAGGCGCAGCATCGCCATGTCGTCGGCTTCGGCGAGGATCTTCGGCCGGTACTGGTAGAGGCTGCAGTGGCCGTCGAAGGCGCGGCGAATCTCGTGGTGCTCGCCGGGCAGGATCCAGCGGCTGTCATCGAAGCCGGTGGGGAAGGGGGTACCCGGGGCGGCGCCGGGCGGGCCGATGATCGAGAGCGGTTGGCGTGCCAGTAGCTGGCTCTGCCAGGCAGCGGCCTGCGAATGCGACGACGGTAGCTGGGTGTTGGTGAGCACCACGTCGAGTTCGTGGCGGGCCAGGCCATCCAGAAGGTCGGCCATGCCGCGGGCGTGCAGGCTGAAGTGCACCCGCTGCTCGGGCTGATGGAGCAGAGGGGCGACGAAGCTCTCGATGAAGTTACGCGACATGGTGGAGAGCGTGCCGATGCGTAGGCGCTGGTACGCGGGCTCGATACCGCGGCTGATCAGCGACTCCAGCTCTTCGCCCTTGGTGAAGATCGCCTCCGCGTAGTTGAACACCCGGCGGCCCGCCTCGGTCAGCACCAGGGCGCGGTTGCGGCGTTCGAACAGCGGCTTGTCCATCCGTTCTTCCAGCTTGCGGATCTGCGCCGACAGCGCGCTCTGGGAGAGGTGCAGCGAGTCCGCCACCTGGGTCAGCTTGCCGTCGCGGGCCACGCGCCAGAAGTAGTAGAGGTGATGATAGTTGAGCCGGCTCATTTCGTTCTCTTTTTTAGAACCATTTGTCAATTAATATCTATTTTAATTAAAAATCGGCTCGCCGGATACTGCACGCTCCCTGGATCAGCGGAGCCTTCCCATGCACGGCAACGAGCCATTTTTCACCTTCCTGCTTACCCTGGTACCGCTCATCCTGGCGCTGGGGGCCGTGGTCAGCGCCCGCGGCACCACCGCGCGGGCCTGGCGCATCGGCCAGGTCACCACCAGCGTCAGCGTGCTGCTGGCAGCAGCGCTGCTGGCGCTGGGGCTGGTACACGGCCTGCCGGCGCTGGCCGGCTGGTGGCAGAGCGGCGTACTGCAACTGACCATGCTGGCGCTGGCCAACTTCATCGCCTTCGTGGTGGTGCGCTACAGCGCGACCTATCTGCAGGGCGAGCCGCGCCAGCGACGCTTCGTCACCCTCGTTCAGGCGCTCTTCGCCGCGGTCAGCGTGGCGGTGCTCAGCGATCATCTGCTGCTGTTCCTGTTCGCCTGGCTGGGCATCAGCCTGGCCATGCACCAGCTGCTGATGTTCTACCCGGACCGCCCGCGTGCGGCCCTGGCCGCGCACAAGAAGTTCCTCTTCGCCCGCGCCGCCGAGCTCTGCGCCGCAGCCGCTTTCCTCATCCTCTACCTGGAGCACGATAGCGCGCGGATCAGCGTCATCACCGCCGCCTATGCCGTACCCGGTCACGCCCTGACCCTCGCCGACCAGGTCGCGGCCTGCTTGATCGGGCTGGCGGCGCTGATCAAGTGCGCCCAGCTACCGCTGCACGGCTGGCTGATCCAGGTGGTGGAGGCGCCGACCCCGGTGTCGGCGACGCTGCACGGCGGGGTGATCAACCTGGGGGGCTACCTGCTGCTGCTGTTCTCGCCGCTGCTGCTGCAGTCGGCGCCGGCCCAGGCGCTGGTACTGGCGGTGGCCGGTGTCAGTAGCGTGCTGGCGGCACTGGTGATGATGATCCGCGTCAGCGTCAAGGTGCGCCTGGCCTGGTCGACCAGCGCCCAGATGGGCCTGATGCTGGTCGAGATCGCCCTCGGGCTGACCGAACTGGCGTTGCTGCACCTGCTCGCCCACTCCTGCTACAAGGCCTACGCCTTTCTTAGCTCCGGCGAGGCGGTGGTCGAAGATCTGCTGCGTCGCCAGGCTCCGGCCCGCAGCCCCTCGCCGGGCCAGTGGCTCGCGGCCTTTCTGATCAGTGCCGCGCTGGTGAGCACGGTGGTGGTGGTGGCACGCAGCCTTAGCGATTCGCCGGCCTTCGCCGCCTACAGCCCCTGGGTGCTGGTCACTTTGGCTCTGAGCGTGATGCTGGCCGAGCGCCGCAGTGAGCGTAGCGCGGGCGCCCTCGGCAGCTTCCTCGGCCTGGCCGTGCTGGTGGTGCTCGCCTATGTCGGCCTCAAGACGCTGTTCGTCACGCTGCTGCCCGCCACCGGGCACAGTGTCTCGCCCTGGGCGGATCTGTGGGTGAGCGTGCTGTTCGTGCTGCTCTTCGCTGGCTACTGGCTGCAGCGCCATGGATTGCACTACCGCGCCTCGCAGACGCTCAACCGTTACTGCTACGCCGGCTTCTACCTCGACGAATGGGTCACCCGTAACACCCTCAAGCTCTGGCCCCACACACTGCCCGGCCGGATTCAGGCCAAGCAGCATCACACTGTCTCTCGCGGGAGTTTTCAATGATGAGTCTCGATACCTCTCGAACCGCACGGCTGGCCGACGCGAGCGACGCCACGCCGCTCACCGAGCCCCAGATCGCGGCGCTGGATCGCGCCTGCGCACGCATCGCCCCGAGCTGGCCGCTGGATCGGCTGATCGCGGTGAGCCCCTACTGGACCCAGCGCGGTGAAGACGCCGCCACGGTCTCGGCGCGCCTCTCGGCGCTGGGCAATGTCCACGGTCTGATGCCGCCGAGCCACTATCTGGCGGCGTGGCAGCGCGGTGAGATCACCGAGGCGCACCTGAGTGAGGCCGCCGCACGGCTCGATTACCACGGCGCCTACCGCAATCTACTGGCGGTGGTCGACGAGCTGAGCCGGCTGCCCCACTGGCATAACATCAGCGATCTGATCGATGCCCGCCGTGACCGTCAGCACCAGATGGCCTGGCGCGACGAGATCACCCATCAGATCAGCCAGTTCTGCGCCGCCTACTATCAGGCGGACGGGCCGCTCAACGCCGAGCGCCTGCACGCGCCCCGCAGCAAGCGGCTCTACCAGCACTGGCGCGAGATGACCCTCGAGGATCGCGGCATCGCCATCCTGATGGGCGAGCCGCGGCTGCGGCGCTACTTCCAGACCCTGCCGGAGAGCGAAGAGGGGCTGTTCCAGGCGGCCATTGCCGAGCTGGATGTCGCCACCGGCCATCTAGAGAGCTACGCCCAGGCGCTGCTGCTCGATATCAACGGCTGGGCCAGCTGGGTCGCCTATCAGGATTGGCAGCAGGGGCTGGATGCCTCCGCCGGTGGGGCGCAGGAGGCGCATCAGCACGAGGGCGAGCGGGCTCCTTCGGACATGCGCAGCCTGCTGGCGATCCGCCTGGCCTGGGAGCTGGTGCTGTGGCGCTATATCGGAGCGGAGCAGCCAGAGCAGGCCGAGCGCCTGAATCGGCTGTGGCACGCCGAGCTAGTGGAGCTGCCGACGCGCATCGAGCGCCACCAGCGTGCGCAGCAGCCGCTATGGGTGTGGCAGCTCGCCAGCGAAATCGCCTACCAGCAGCCGTTGCACCATGCGCTACTGCAGGCTGCGGGTGTGGCTCCAGACAATACGCAGACGCCGCGGCTACAGGCGGTGTTCTGCATCGATGTGCGCTCCGAACCGATGCGCCGGGCGCTGGAGCGCCAGAGCCCGGCGATCCAGACGCTGGGCTTTGCCGGCTTCTTCGGGCTGCCGCTGGCGCACCAGCAGGGCGGCACCGCGCTGGCCCAGCCGCACCTGCCTGGGCTGTTGGCACCGCAGGTGATGCTCAAGAGCGAACCGAACACGGGGACGACACACACCGCGCAACGGCTGAACTGGCAGGCACGCCTGCAGGAGTGGAGCCGCACGGCGAGTGCCAGCTTCACTGCGGTGGAGGCGGGCGGGCTGCTCTATGCCGGCAAGCTACTGCGCCGCTCGCTGGAGGCCAAGGCCCGGCGCCAGCCGCTCGCCATGGATACGTTGAGCTGGCACTGGCGAGCCAGCGGTGAGGCGCTGAGCCTGGCCGACAAGGCCGCGCTTGCCCGTAGCGTGCTGGTGGGCATGGGGCTGACCGAGCATATCGCCTCGCGAGTACTGCTGGTGGGGCACGGCAGCCACAGCAGCAACAATCCGCACGCCGCGGGGCTCGAGTGCGGCGCCTGCGGCGGCCAGTCCGGAGAAGTCTCGGT
The DNA here is from genome assembly GCF_004117855.1 of Modicisalibacter coralii. Taxonomy (GTDB): domain Bacteria; phylum Pseudomonadota; class Gammaproteobacteria; order Pseudomonadales; family Halomonadaceae; genus Modicisalibacter; species Modicisalibacter coralii. The sequence continues at coordinate 27,345 of NZ_QWBW01000036.1, read as the reverse complement.
ACGCGCCCTGGCGCGGCTGCTCAACGACCCCGCGCTGCGCGGGGCGCTGGCCGAAGATGGACTGGTCATCCCCCAAGAGACGCGCTTCGTACCGGCGCTGCATCACACCATCACCGACCGCCTCGAACTGCTGGAGGCCGAGACGGACGCCCAAGTGCTGGGTGAAGAGATGCGCACCTGGCTCCAACGGGCCGGCGAGCAGGCTCGGCGCGAGCGTGCCCCGCAGCTCGGCCTCGCGGCCGATACGCCCGAACTTGAGCAGACCCTGGACCGCCGTGGTGCCGACTGGTCGCAGACCCGCCCGGAGTGGGGGCTGGCCAACAACGCCAGCTTCATCGCCGCCCCACGGCGCTGCACTGCGCTGCTCGATCTCGCCGGGCGCAGCTTCCTGCACGACTACGACTGGCGCACGGATAGCGACTTCGCCCGGCTGGAAGCGATCATGACCGCACCGCTGGTGGTCGCCCACTGGATCAACATGCAGTACAACGCCTCGGTCACCGATAACCGCAAGTTCGGCAGTGGCAACAAGGTGCTGCACAACGTGGTCGGCGGGCATATCGGCGTGTTCGAAGGCAACGGCGGCGATCTACGTATCGGCCTGCCGCTGCAATCGCTGCACGACGGCGAGCGCTGGCGTCACGAACCGCTGCGCTTGAGCGCCTACCTCGCTGCGCCCCCGGAGGCGATCGCCGAGATCGTCGCGCGCCACGAGGTGCTGACCTCGCTGACGCACAATGGCTGGCTGCATCTGCTCGCGCTGGATGACCAGAGCGGCGAAGTACTCGCTTACCGTGGCGGGCAGTGGGTCAGTAGCTAACGGTAAGATTTGCCTAGCAAAATCGCTTCATCATAAAAAGCCCCGGGCCAGAACACTGGCTCGGGGCTTTTCTCTTTGGGGCGTTTTCGCTGAGCCGGCATCCGCTTGAGTGGTGGAATTTCCAAGGCCTGAATCTCAACGCGGCGGATTATGCGTCTATTACGACCCACAACGTTTTGCATCCGTCATGATGAGTGAATAATCTTGTTATTCAAGACCCCCTGCATGGCCAGGTGGAATTGTCTCATAGCTGAATGCTAGAACTACTGCATGGATGGCAAGTGCCATCACCCCATGCCTAGGTAGGGGCGGTAGCGTGGCCAGGTGTTAGGTTCTCTCGGTACGCGAGCTGTAGCGTTTACCCGCATGATGGCTTCACACGATCCATCAGCTTGAGAGGCTGCTCTGCGCATCCATACGTTGATGACCGAGTTTCTGTTTTTGTATACAGTATTATTGGGTCTGGCAAGATGTGCAAGCGCGCGAATTCGGCATAAGTAGCCGAGCTGTTGTGAGAAACCAGTTTTATCAATGGGTTAGGTAAAAAATGGTGTGCTCGACAATATTTTTGAGCGTGCTAGCGCGTTCAAGTCACTAAGCGAGCGCGTTTAGAATCTCTGTTAGGCATCTAGGAGGTTGTCCATTGAAAATAGATAGTTTAGATGGCTATGACGATTACTATGATCTAGATGGAAGCCCTCTAGAGTTCTGTATTCAAAGAAAAACAGTACACTACGACGGCATGAAGATTGTTTTGGATCGTCTTCCGTATTTGCTCAATAAAAGTAGTGGCCAGATTCGTTTTTCTAGCCCAGCAGTACAGATCATAAAAGAATATGCTGAAGACGGTAAGAGGAACGGTAAAAAGGAAGTCAGAATCAATCAGTTTGGTAAGTTTAATAGAGGAAAGCTTCCTGTCGGTGAACAGACAGATTTCAAGTATTCTCCAGCGGAACATTTTTTCATACCAGGGTTGATCAGAAATAGGCCATCAGATGGCTTTTTAACTCCTGTATATTTTGAGAAGCATGTTTTAGTCAAATTTGAACATGCGGATGGCTATAATCTGGAGAAACAAACAGAAAGCGCTGGTCGCATTCATGGCCCTGGTGACATTGACGTTCCATACGGTGTTAATAAAGGAGGCCATGTAATTATGTGGCTAGGTGATATAGCCAACCTCCCCAAAAATGAGTTTTTATACTTGTACTCTGCAAATGTAGAGCCTCAGTATGATATTCACTCTGATTTCTATCGTAATCAAATATTAGGTGAGTGGTTGTAATATATGCCTAGCAAGTTGCTGCAACGGACTCGTCAATCTGATATTTTTTGTGCACAGCCCGCACAATAAGCGCCAGGTTAACTCACCGCTGAGCAAGGCGTTAGGCTCCATTCAAACCTCATCCCATGATTAAAGGAAAGTGAATAAATGAGTAGAAAAAATCCGTGGGAAGTGCCTGAATGGCATGCTCTGGGTCGAGAAGCATCATTAGTCAGGCATCTGATTGGCTCTGGAGCAACGGCTATAGGTAGGGCTAATTACGCGGATAAGATGGGCGAGTATTACACCGCGTTCTTTGGTCTCTCGGTTGGGTTAGAAAGGCTTTCAAAGCTAATACTGGTTGCGCATCATGCTATCGAAAACAATGGGAAAATGCCTGGCGAGAAAGTTGTTAGAAAATTCGGTCATAAACTGATTGACCTCGCCAATGAAGTTGAGAGTATTTCCGAAAAGATGCAGCTATCGCTTCGCTATTCTCGCCCTACACAAGAAATTCCACAAAAAATACTAGAGTGCTTAGATTCATTTGCTGACGCGAGACGAGGCAGGTACGCAAATTTCGCATCGCTAGATGATCCCAATTTAACTGCAGATGAACCTATAAATAAGTGGTGGGGCGAGGTGGCTGAGAGTATATTGGAAAAGCACTATTACGGAAAAGCTGCACAAAAGAGAGTTGAAGGTAGGGCTGAATTAATTGATTCGATGATTTCACCATTTACTATGGTGATACAAACGAATGAAAGTGGGCATACTATGCAGGACGTTGAATCTGCCTCCATACGTGCCGGCCAAAATGTAGTCGTACAAAAGTGGGGAAGGTACCATTCTTTGTCTATCGCTCGCTGGCTCTCAACCGTTCTATCTGAGCTTTCCCGTATCGCTTGCCATACACATGGCATAGATGGTTTTTTTGGCCTAGATGAATACTTTTACACTTACACTGTTGACGATAGTTTTCTAAAGACCAGAAAAGTATGGCCATTGTAGTAGTGCAAAGCCTAACAAATCAATCAACTTTGCGCCTGCGGCGCCGGACGCAGCAAAGCTGCGCCGGTTATTGAGGCGTTAGCTCCTGGAGAGAGCATGGATTTCAAGGCTTTGGTGGATATTCTCGCCTCCCTCGCGGCGATCGTGGCGGTGGTCTCTGTCTTGGTCGGGTGGTACCGCAGTGCTAGGAAGCCCTTGAAGGTCGTCCGGGTGGTCGTGCACAAGACGAAAAACGACATGATGTTCATTTTGGTGACGAAGAATCGGCAGCCCTACCCGGTTAAGACCAAGCGCATTGACTGTTATAAGCACAAGATATTCGAGGTCCAGAAAAAGGCCGGAGGCAAGCCGGAGTACGCTGAGCGTCTTTCCAGCCGAGAGGCGCTGTTCATGGGAAGCTCCGAGTTTGAAGTCCCAGCGAATGCGAACACGGATCTGCGCATCAATGTCACCGGAACTGCGGACATCCCCAACCGCCTACTTTTTTCCGTTGATACCTCCCACGGATATCACGAGCTCTGGTGCGACGATATCAGCGTCCTCGAAGTAGGAAGGACGGAGGTCTACAGCGTGGATTACAAGAACGAGTACAAATCAAAGGCGGCGGCAAAGGTGATGTACCGCTGGAAGCTAGTACAAGAGCTAACCAGGCGCTGCAGCCGACGGCTTCGCCGCGGCTGAACTTCAACGTTATATCAATCTAGGGATAGCTGAAAGAATAATTAAACTATATGAAATGTAGTCATTGGAAACTTTCTTTATGGGTTGGGCTACTCTGTTGGTGCTAAGAAAGGCGGAAATGAGGTTTTGTCAGTCGTAAACCTGCTTCAACAAACGCCAGCAGACAAAGAGCTGGGCGATGTACTTTTAGAACTTCCTGGAGTTGTGGGGCTCATAGAGTTTAAAAAGCTGGCAGGTTAGAAAAAGAGATGCAAAGACACCCTCAATCAAAGTCTGCATTGGGAGAAGGTTATATAAGCATTTCTTTGTCTGAGGGTATTTATTGGTATATTGAAACCGTGCCTGTTGATCTCTATAGCGCCAATGGAGGTGATTCAGGTCTCAGTCAGTACTTTATAAATCAAACTAATCCATTCTACGAGAAAAATGGGGTTCAAAGCTTAAGCCGTGGTTTGGTGTAGGCAAGGTATAACAGGGTGCTGCTAGGGACAAATTTACTCTGCGTTTCGGTCTGCCCCAGAGCACGGCGTTAGACATCATAGGAGAAGCTTTCGATGTTCAAGGAAGTCGGTGGGGTTCAGATACAAACCAAGCACAGAGCGTCATGCCATTGCGGCTCAGTGGTACTGGAGTTGAGCCTGCCTGATGGCGTGGTAAATCCGCGCCGCTGTGATTGCTCCATGTGCCGACGCAGAGGCGCGATCGTTGCTTCTGTTTCTTTAAACGGCATTCGCGTTCTGCAAGGCGCCGAGCATCTGAAGCTCTACCAATTCAACACGCTCACTGCCAAGCACTATTTTTGCTCGAATTGTGGCATCTATACGCATCATCAGCGCCGCTCCAACCCTAGTGAGTATGGTTATAACGTAGGCTGCCTTGAAGGCGTTAACCCTTTTGCCATCCCCGATGTTACGACCAATGACGGCGTCAATCACCCGTCGGATCGGCAAGAGGTCTAACTTTCATTCCAACCGAAGCCGCTTCGCAGCACGGCTTAATTCACGCGCGGGCTAACGTGATCTATATGCCAAGACGTAAGGAGCTAAAGGGAATTGCCTCTGGCATCTCCAGTAGCTTTTCGTCCAGGAACAACGACGTGGATGGATACTGGGCACTTGGAGTATTATACAAACTGGTGGCCGAAACAGGTTCCTATAGCTTTTCGCTCAACTTGGCGAATGGGAATTCCACCCCAGCGTTCAGGTTCAGTAGCCGTATCGCGAGGCCCTATGCGGATTTTTTGGATGAACAGCTTAAGAAAAAGGGCATTGGCTGGGAGCGCGTGAAGTCCGCGGTCATCAATGTGGTGTTTAACGTCCCGCCTACGAAAAGGCAGATTGGGATCAAATCTACTTGGGGTGAACCTTTTGTTTGCGCGGTACATCTCACGGACGATCTAAATAGAGTGTGGAGTTCTGAATTTAGAGGCTGATGTGGAATTCACGATCCGCTCAGAGAGCAGCGGAACGTTTGTAGATATGGCTAATAACCGATCGGTCAACGGGATCGCTTTTCCGGCGCGGCGAGCTACCAAGTCGGCCGCCGAGCCTAGGTGTTAAGCAAATGGAGGCGGGTTTGTTTGTCACTGAAGCAGTTGAACTGAAATTGCTGAGCCTGGAACACACCGAGCAGCTCTTTGATTTGGTGGATGGAAGTCGAGATCACCTGCGAGAATGGTTGCCATGGGTTGATGGAACCAAAACAGCGAATGACACTGAATCATTCATCAAGTCGACGCTCTGCCAGTATGAAGCTGGCAAGGGCCCTCAGTACGCGATCTTTTATGGCGGCGCAATGTGCGGGGCTTGTGGCTTCCACCCATTCGAGCTGGCGAATAGGATTGGCGGGGTCGGCTACTGGCTGAGTCGGGCCTACGTCGGGAAAGGCATCATGACATCCGCCGTGAGATCTTTGGTGAACATAGGGTTTAATGAGCACGAACTGAATCGAATTGAGATTGCCTGTGCGACGGGCAATGCAAGAAGTCGGGCGGTCCCCGAGCGCTTGGGTTTTACATTCGAGGGCGTACTTCGAGAGCGTGAGTACCTGCACGGCAGCTATGTGGACCATGCCCTCTATTCGATGCTGGCATCGGAGCTGTCATCGTTTGACAAGGCGTTGCATCGTTAAAGCCGGTGAGTGCGGCGTTATGTGGACGTTCCCATAGAGAATCTATATGGCATTCAGTGAGTTCGAAGCAAAGAAAATTGAGCGGGCCGCTTCTGAATTTCTTGAAGATCAGAGGCCGCCAGTCGAGATCAGAGCCAAGTTGGATCTAGCCGTTCGGGTTTCAGGTCAAAGCGTTCAGATTGTCGAAATTCTCCCCCATTTTCGGGATCCATCCATGAACATTGAATCGCCGGTAGCCAAAGCGACCTACGTCAAGAAATCTCAACGCTGGAAAATCTACTGGATGCGTAGCGATCTAAAGTGGCATTCGTACACGCCAGAACCTGAGTCACGCTCCATCGAGGAATTCTTTGCCATCGTGAGTGCTGACAAAAATGGCTGTTTCTTCGGGTAGCAGGTAACCCGTCATTCAAGCGCGTTTCCGGCCTGGCGGCTGGTCGCCGGATGCCCTCGGGAGTCGGGTAACAGTGGTGTTAATTTTCCACCAGGGACGCATGGCTGACACAACGCAAAGCCCCTGAGCCAGCTTGCTGGCTCAGGGGCTTTTTCGTTTTCTGCGCTGTTGCGACTTCGCTCTGGGTCACCGGGCGGCGATTGCCACACCGACCTTGGAGCGATTGGGCCGACCGATGGTTTGGGTGATCCAGGTACCGGTTTTCGCCAGCGTATCCAGATCGATGCCGCTCTCGATGCCGAGGCCGTCGAGCAGGTAGACGACATCCTCACTGGCCACGTTGCCGGAGGCCCCTTTGGCGTAGGGGCAGCCACCGAGGCCGGCGACGGAGCTGTCGATCACGGCGATACCTTCTTCCAGCACGGCGTAGAGGTTGGCGAGCGCCTGACCGTAAGTGTCGTGGAAGTGGGCGGCGAGCTTGTCCCTGGGAATGCCGCGGCTGACTGCTTCGAGCATGCGCTTGGCTTTGAGTGGGGTGCCGGTGCCGATGGTGTCTCCGAGCGAGACTTCGTAGCAGCCCATCTCATACAGCGCCTTCGCGACCTCGGCGACCCTGTCCGGGGCGATCTCGCCTTCGTAGGGGCAGCCGAGCACGCAGGAGACATAGCCTCGCACGCGGACGTTGGCGGCCTTGGCGCGTTCCAGTACCGGCGCGAAGCGTTGCAGCGATTCGGCGATCGAGCAGTTGATGTTCTTCTGCGAGAAGGCCTCGCTGGCAGCGCCGAACACGGCGACTTCCTCGACAGCGCATTCCAGCGCGGCGTCCAGCCCCTTGAGGTTGGGGGTGAGGGCGGCGTAGGTCACGCCGGGCCGGCGGGCCAGGCCGGACATTACCTCGCGGTGATCCGCCATCTGCGGCACCCACTTGGGCGAGACGAAGCTTGCCGCCTCGATGTGGGTAAGGCCCGCGGCGCCCAGGCGGTCGATCAGCTCCAGCTTGGTGGCGGTGCTGATTGCCTCGGGTTCGTTCTGCAGGCCGTCGCGGGGGCCGACTTCGACGATGCGGACCTGTCTGGGAAGTGCCATCAACTGTCTCCTGCCTGAAATGCCAGCAGCATGTCCCCCTGGCCGACGGTATCGCCGCTCTGGAAGTGGAAGCTATCCACGTGGCCGTCGGCGGGGGCGCTCAGGGTATGCTCCATCTTCATCGCTTCCATCACCATCAGCGGCGTGCCCTTGGTGACGCGTTGCCCCGGCTCGACGAGCAGTTCCACCACGGTGCCGTGCATGGGCGCGGTAAGGGTGGCGTCGACCTCGTGCTGGCCGTGGTCGACGGCGTCGAGTCGCCGCCAGGCGAGGCGCACTTCGCCGTGGACATCGCCGAGAATCAGCCGGTCGCCGTCGGCGGCGCGCTCGTGACGTGCCAGGTAGCGCCGGCGGTGGCCGTCGAGGGTGATTGCCACGGCGTCGCCGTCGAGCCGCTGTAACTGGCCCTGAAAGCTTTCGCCGTTGACGTTGAGGCGCCAGTCGCCGTTGGCGCTCGGGCGCTCGGCGCGCACGGTAACGATCGCGTCGCTGTCACTGGCGTCCGCGGCATGGGTCGGGTCAGCCAGGGCGATGCGCACCTGGCGGGGGGCGTTGAGCCGCCAGCCGTCGCGACGCGCCCAGGGGGCGTCGTCGGCCTCGCCCTGCAGGTGATCGAGCGCCTGCAGGGCGAGCCGTGCGTAGGTGGCGGCGTCGGGCGCGCGGTTGGCGAAGAGCTCGTCGTGGTGATGCTCGATGAAGCGGGTGTCGAGTTCGGCGCGCTGGAAGGCGGGGTGGCCGGCCAGACGCTGCAGGAAGGCGCGGTTGGTGGTCACGCCGACCACGTCGAGCGCCGCCAGGGCGCGGTTGAGGGTGGCCAGCGCCTGGTCGCGGTCGTCGCCGTGAACGATCAGCTTGGCGAGCATCGGGTCGTAGTGCATCGAGACTGCGTCACCGGCCTCGACGCCGCTGTCGAGGCGTACCCGTTCGGCGTCCAGTGCGGCGCCGGTCAGGTCGAGGCCGAAACGCTCGAGGGTCCCCGTCGCCGGCAGGAAGTCCTGCGCCGGATCCTCGGCATAGAGCCGGGCCTCGAAGGCATGGCCGCTGATGGTGAGTTCATCCTGCGTCCTGGGCAGCGGCAGGCCGGCGGCGACGGCGAGCTGCCATTCGACCAGGTCCTCGCCGGTGATCATCTCGGTGACCGGGTGCTCGACCTGCAGGCGGGTGTTCATCTCCATGAAATAGAAGGACCCATCGGCATCCAGCAGGAACTCGACGGTGCCGGCGCCGACATAGCCGATCTCGCGGGCGGCGCGCACGGCGGCCTCGCCCATCTCGCGGCGCAGTGCCTCGGTCATGCCCGGGGCGGGGGCTTCTTCGAGTACCTTCTGGTGGCGGCGCTGCACCGAGCAGTCGCGCTCGAACAGGTAGACGCCGTCGCCCTGGCTGTCGCAGAACACCTGGACCTCGACGTGGCGCGGCTGGGTCAGGTATTTCTCGATCAGCATGCGGTCGTCGCCAAAGGCGGCGCGTGACTCGCGGCGGCACCCGTCGAGGGCGGCCTGGAAATCGTCGCTGGACTCGACCACGCGCATGCCCTTGCCGCCGCCACCGGCACTGGCCTTGAGCAGTACCGGGTAGCCGATGCGTTCGGCCTCGGTCTTGAGGTGATCGTCGTTCTGCTCGTCGCCATGGTAGCCGGGGACCAGCGGCACGCCGGCGGTCTCCATGTGCGCCTTGGCGGCGGACTTGTCGCCCATGGCGGCGATCGCCGAGGCCGGCGGGCCGACGAAGGCGATGTCGGCGCGCTCGCAGGCGGCGACGAACTCGGCGTTCTCGGAGAGAAAGCCGTAACCCGGGTGGATGGCGTCGGCGCCGGTGCGCCGGGCGGCCTCGATCACGGCGTCGATGTCGAGATAACTCTCGTGGGCCGGTGCGGGTCCCAGTCGCACGGCTTCGTCGGCCTCGCGGACGTGGCGGGCGTTGGCGTCGGCATCGGAATAGACGGCGATGCTGCGCAGCCCCAGGCGGCGGGCGGTGCGGATCACCCGGCAGGCGATCTCGCCGCGGTTGGCGATCAGTACCGAGCCCAGCGGGCGGGGCGCAGTGGCGAGACTCATGAGCGGGATTCCTTGTCGTCGTCGCCGGCCGGTCGCCAGGCGGGGGGGCGTTTGTCGAAGAAGGCGGCCAGGCCCTCCTGGCCTTCGTCGCTGACGCGCAGCTCGCTGATCACCCGGCAGGTGGTCTCGCGGGTGGCATCGCTGTCGGGGTCGCGGGCCACTTCGGCGAGCAGGGCCTTGGTGGCGCGCTGCGCCCGGGGCGAGGCCTCGAGGAGCCGGGCGACGTAGTGCTCGACGCGCTCGTCGAGTTCGTGGCTGCCGGCGACTTCGTGGACCAGGCCCAGCGTCTGCGCGGTGGTGACGTCCATGACTTCCGCGGTCAGCGCGAAGCGGCGCATCTGGCGGCTGCCGATGGCGCGCTGCACATAGGGGCTGATCACCGCCGGCGAGAGGCCGATCTTGACCTCGGAGAGGCAGAATCGCGCCGCCTCCGAGGCGACGACGATGTCGCAGCACGCCGCCAGACCCACCGCGCCGCCGTAGGCCGCGCCCTGGGCGCGGCACAGCGTGGGGCAGGGCAGGCTGTCGAGGCGCTGCATCAGGCGCGACAGCTCACGGGAATCGGCGAGGTTGTCATCGACACTGTAGTCGACCATGCGCTTCATCCAGTGGAGATCGGCGCCGGCGGAGAAGTGCTTGCCCTCGGAGCCCAGCACCACCACGCGCACCTCGCCGCGCTCGGCAGAGTCGTGCAGACGATCGAGATGGCCATTGAGCTCGCCGATCAGCGCATCGTCGAAGGCGTTGTGGACGTCGGGCTTGTCGAGGGTCAGCCGGGCGACGCCGCGGGAATCGATCCGAAGCTTTGCAAAGCTTGTTGTGTCTGTCATATACAGCGGCCTCATCGGTAAAGCTGTAAGCCGTAAGCGTTAAGCTGTAAGAACCCCAGTTAGGCCTTCGAAGCGTGCGGTGGAAACTTCCAGCTTACAGCTTCAAGCTTATAGCTCCCCTTGCGCAGCAAGGGGCTCACATCCGAAACACCCCGAAGCGCGTCTCTTCGATCTCGGCATTCATCGCTGCCGCCAGCGCCAGTCCGATCACGTCGCGGGTCTGCAGCGGGTCGATGACGCCGTCGTCCCACAGCCGTGCGCTGGCGTAGTAGGGGTGGCCCTGACGTTCGTACTGGTCGCGGATCGGCGCCTTGAAAGCGTTCTCGTCGGCTTCGCTCCAGGTCTCGTCGCTGCGCTCGAACTGGTCGCGCTTGACCTGGGCGAGCACGTTGGCGGCCTGCTCGCCGCCCATCACCGAAATGCGTGCGTTGGGCCACATGAACAGCAGGTTGGGGTCATAGGCACGGCCGCACATGCCGTAGTTGCCGGCGCCGAAACTGCCGCCGATCAATACCGTGAACTTGGGCACCTTGGCGCAGGCCACGGCGGTGACCAGCTTGGCGCCGTGCTTGGCGATGCCTTCCTGCTCGTACTTGGAACCGACCATGAAGCCGGTGATGTTCTGCAGGAAGATCAGGGGAATACCGCGCTGGGCACAGAGTTCGATGAAGTGCGCGCCCTTCACGGCGGACTCCGAGAACAGCACGCCGTTGTTGGCGACGATACCCACCGGGTGGCCGCACCAGTGGGCGAAGCCGGTGACCAGGGTGTCGCCGTAGTAGCGCTTGAACTCGTCGAAGTCGGAGTCGTCGACCAGTCGCGCGATCACTTCGCGCACGTCATAGGGCTTCTTGAGGTCGGTCCCCACGATGCCGTAGAGCTCGTCCGGGTCGAGCCGCGGCGGGCGCGATTCTCGCATTGCCAGCTCGCCGCGCTTGTGCCAGTTCAACCGCGATACCGCGCGCCGGGCGAGCTGCAGGGCGTGGGCGTCGTTGTCGGCATAGTGGTCGGCCACGCCGCTGACCTTGGCGTGCACGTCGGCACCGCCCAGGTCCTCGGCGCTGATCGTCTCGCCGGTGGCGGCCTTCACCAGCGGCGGGCCGCCGAGGAAGATGGTGCCCTGGTTGCGCACGATGATCGACTCGTCGGCCATGGCCGGCACGTAGGCGCCACCGGCGGTGCACGAGCCCATCACCACGGCGATCTGCGGGATGCCTTCGGCGGAGAGCGTGGCCTGGTTGTAGAAGATGCGCCCGAAGTGGTCGCGGTCGGGGAACACCTCGTCCTGGTGGGGCAGGTGGGCGCCGCCGGAGTCGACCAGGTAGAGGCACGGCAGGCGGTGCTTGCGGGCGATCTCCTGGGCGCGCAGGTGCTTCTTCACCGTGAGCGGGAAGTAGGTGCCACCCTTGACCGTGGCGTCGTTGGCGACGATCACGCACTCCACGCCGGACACGCGGCCGATGCCGGCGACCACACCCGCCGCCGGCACCTCGGTGCCGTAGACCTCATGGGCGGCCAGCGCGCCGATCTCGAGGAACGGCGCGCCCTCGTCGAGCAGGTGGTCGATGCGATCGCGAACGAACAGCTTGCCGCGGGACTCGTGCCGCTCGCGGGCCTTGTCGCCACCGCCCCGGGCGATCGACGCGGTCAGCGCGTGGAGCTTGCCGACCTCGGCGCGCATCGCCGCCTCGTTGGCCTGGAAGGCCTCGGTGCGCGGGTTGATCTGGGTCTGAAGAATAGCCATTCATCTCTCCGAGATGAGCTATAAGCTATAAGCCGGAAGCTGTAAGAAAAGCCTCAATGCAGTTACTTACCGCTTAAAGCTTATGGCTTACCGCTGGGTTTATGCCGATTCATTGAACAGTTCGCGACCGATCAACATCCTTCGAATCTCGCTGGTGCCGGCGCCGATCTCGTAGAGCTTGGCGTCGCGCAGTAGTCGCCCGGTGGGATACTCGTTGATGTAGCCGTTGCCGCCGAGCAGCTGGATGGCGTCCAGCGCCACCTGGGTGGCCTTCTCGGCGCAGTAGAGGATCACCCCGGCGGCGTCCTTGCGCGAGGTACGGCCGCGATCGCAGGCGCTGGCCACGGCATACAGATAGGCCCGGCAGGCGTTCAGGGTGGTGTACATGTCCGCCACCTTGCCCTGAACCAGCTGGAACTCGCCGATCGACTGGCCGAACTGCTGGCGCTCGTGCAGGTAGGGGACCACCACGTCCATGGCCGCCTGCATGATGCCGATGGGCCCGGCGGCGAGCACGGTGCGCTCGTAGTCGAGCCCGCTCATCAGAACCTTCACCCCGCGGTTTTCCTCGCCGAGCACGTTTTCGGCCGGGACTTCGCAGTCCTCGAACACCAGCTCACAGGTATTGGAGCCGCGCATGCCCAGCTTGTCGAGCTTCTGCGCGGTGGAGAAACCGGCGAAGCCCTTCTCGATGATGAATGCAGTGATGCCCTTGGAGCCGGCGTCGGGGTCGGTCTTGGCATAGACCACCAGCACGTCGGCGTCGGGGCCGTTGGTGATCCACATCTTGTTGCCGTTGAGCACGTAACTATCGCCGCGCTTCTCGGCGCGCAGCTTCATCGATACCACGTCGGAACCGGCGCCGGGTTCAGACATCGCCAGCGCGCCGACGTGCTCGCCGCTGATCAGCCGGGGCAGATACCTGGCCTTCTGCCCGGCATTGGCGTTGAGCTTGAGCTGATTGACGCACAGGTTGGCGTGGGCGCCGTAGGACAGGCCCACCGAGGCGCTGGCCCGCGAGATCTCTTCCATGGCGATGCAGTGGGCGAGATAACCCATGCCGCTGCCGCCGTCCTCTTCCGGCACGGTGATACCGAGCAGGCCCATGTCGCCGAACTTCCGCCACAGATCCTCGGGGAAGACGTTATCGTGGTCGATCTGCGCGGCCCGCGGCGCGATCTCGTCGCGGGCGAAGGCGTTGACGTGGTCGCGCAGCATGTTCAGTTCGTCGGGGAGGCCGAAGTCGAGTGGCGTATAGGGGGCGTGCATGGCTGGGTTCTCCTTGGCGAAGCGGGCGGCGTCAGGGGCGGCGCGTGTCGATTCTCAAGCGGGGTGCCGGTCGCTTGTTTCCGTTGACGTTAACGTAAGGTGGCGTGACCGGTTTCGCCATCCGACCATCGTCTCAGCCCCGCTCGCGGCGGCGCCATGAGGCGACCGGCACGAGATCTGCCGAACGCTGCATTGACATTGGTATCTGCATGCCCGTGCAGGATATCTTTGTCTGACGGTAGAAGTGCTTTACGTTAACGTCAATATGGCTCCCGGGCTTCTGCCTGGAGCGCCGGGTCGCAAGCAGAGGAAGAAAGACACATGGGATTATGGACGGGAACGCCCACGCTGGATGACGTGGAAAGGAGCTGCCGGGATACGCTGGTCAGCCATCTGGGGATCGAGTTCACCGAGCTGGGCGAGGAGACGCTGAGTGCCCGGATGCCGGTGGATTCGCGAACGCATCAGCCGATGGGGCTGTTGCATGGCGGCGCCTCGGTGGTCCTGGCGGAGACCCTGGGCAGTATCGCCGCCAACATGTGTCTGAAGGAGCCCGGCAAGCAGGCGGTGGGGCTCGAGATCAATGCCAATCACCTGCGCGCGATGCGCTCGGGCTGGGTCCACGGGACGGCACGGCCCTGGCACATCGGTGCCAGTACCCAGGTCTGGGAGATCCGCATCGAGGACGAGCGTGGCCGCCTGGTGTGCATTTCGCGGCTGACCATGGCCGTGGTCAACGCCAGGGACTGACAGGCCGCAAGACGCCCCGGCACCGGGCCGGGGCGCCATGTCACCAACGGGTGCCGAAACCTATACCGAGTCGCGCATCGCCCGGTCGTGCTGGGGCAGGATCAGGTTGAGCACGATGGCGATCAGCGCGCCGGGGATCAGTCCGGAATCGACGATCGCCGTCAGGTTGTCCGGCAGTCCCGCGTAGAGGCCTTCCTGAGCGGGCAGGCCCAGCGCGGTGGCCAGGGACATGGCCATGATCAGCATGTTGCGCTTGTTGAACTCGATACCGCTGAGCATCTTGATGCCGGCACTGGCGATCATGCCGAACATGATCACCACGGCGCCGCCGAGGACCGAGTTGGGAATGCCCGAGATGATCGCGCCCAGCTTGGGCAGCAGCCCGGCGATGACCAGGAAGCCGCCGCCGATGGCGACCACGAAGCGACTGATCACGCCCGTCAGGGCGACGATGCCCACGTTCTGGCTGAAGCTGATCTGCGGGTAGGCGTTGAAGATCGCCGCGAAGACGCTCGCCAGACCGTCGGCCATGACGCCGCCGGAAAGCTCCTTGGGGGTGGGCTCGCGGTTGGCGCCACCGACCGTGGTACCGACGATGTCGCCGATCGACTCGGCACAGGTGACGATCGCCAGCAGCACCACCGGCAGGATGGCGGCGAGGTGGAACTCCACGCCGATCGCGAAGGGCACCGGCAACGAGAACCAGGCGGCGGACTGCAGGCCGGAGAAGTCCACGTAACCGAACAGCAGAGCGACCACGAAGCCGGTGACCAGCCCCACCAGGGGGGACATCTCCGACCAGATGCCTCGGCCGAACTGGTGCAGGCCGATGGTCACGACCAGTACCAGCGCGGCCAGCAGCCAGTGGTGCAGGGCGCCGAAGTCCTCAGCACCGAAGCCGCCGCCGATGTAGGCGAAACCGACCGGCATCAGGAGGGTGCCGATCATGATCACGAAGGTGCCGGTGACCACCGGCGGGAACAGGAAACGCACATAGGGCAGGAACAGCCCGACCAGCGCCATCGCGACGCCGCCGCACAGCGCCGCGCCAAGCGCCGTGGGCACGCCCATGCCCACGGCGATGGGAATCAGCACCGGCACGAAACCGAAGCTGGTGCCCATGACGATCGGCAGTCGCGCGCCGATGGGTCCCAGCCCCAGCGACTGGATCAGGGTGGCGATCCCGGCGACGAACATCGCCGCCTGGATCATCAGCGTGGTCTGCGCCTCGGACAGGCCGGCGGCGCCGGCGATGATGATCGGCACGGTGACGTTACTGACGAACATCGCCAGCACGTGCTGGATGCCCAGCGGTATCGCGCGCCGGAGCGGGGGCATGGCGTTGACGTCGTGGGTACTGCGCACGCGCGGGGGCGTCTCTTGAACCGGCTCGGAAGCGGTGGTCATCGAGTCTTTCTCCGGGTTGTTGTTGTGGCAGGGGTAGCAACGCGCTGCCGCCTGGCAGCGCGGAATTACAGCGCCTCGCGCAGGCGGCGAGCCGCCTGGCTGTGGCGGGCCAGCAGCTCGCTCAGGTCGACGTCGCAGGGCTCGCCGTCGGTGACCCGCCAGCGACCGGCGACCATGACCCGGTCGGCCCGGTGCGCGCCGCACAGCAGCAGCGCCGCCAGCGGATTCTCGGCGCCCGAGAAGCGCGCCTCGTCGAGCCGGAACAGCGCCAGGTCGGCCTGCTGGCCGGCCGCCAGCCCGCCGATGTCGTCGCGCCCCAGGCAGCGTGCCGAGCCTTGAGTCGCCCAGCGGATCACCGTCTCGTGGGTGATCTCGCCCGGGGCGTAGCGCAGCCGCCCCAGGAGCAGCGCCTGGCGCATCTCCTCGGCGAGGTTGGAGTGATCGTTGGAGGCGGAGCCGTCCACGGCCAGGCCCACCGGCGCGCCGGCCGCCTCGAGTTCCAGCGTGCGGCACAGTCCCGAACCGAGCACCATGTTCGACGACGGGCAGTGGGCGATGCCGGTGCCCGCCCGGCCGAGCCGGACGATCTCGTCGTCGTCGAAGTGGATGCCGTGGGCCAGCCAGGTACGATCGCTCAGCCAGCCGCAGGCTTCCAGGTAGTCGAGCGGGCGCAGGCCGAACTGTTGCTGGCAGAACGCGGTTTCGTCGGCGGTCTCGGCGAGATGGGTGTGCAGGCGTACGTCGTTGCTCTCGGCCAGGCGCGCCGTCTCTTGCATCAGCTCGCGGCTCACCGAGAAGGGCGAGCAGGGCGCCAGGGCGATGCGCGTCATCGCCCCGTCGTCGGGCTCGTGATAACGGTCGATCAGACGCTGACTGTCGTCGAGGATGGTGCGCTCGTCCTGGACCACCGATTGCGGCGGCAGGCCGCCGGCATCGCGTCCCAGACTCATCGAGCCGCGAGTCAGCGCGGCGCGCACACCGAGACGCCGGGCGGTCTCGACCTGGACGTCGATGGCGTGGGTCAGTGCGCCGGAGAACACGTAGTGGTGATCGGCCACCGTGGTGCAGCCGGACATCAGCAGCTCGACCATCGCCAGCTCGCTGGCCAGCGCCAGTTGCGGTTCGTCGAGGTTGGCCCAGACATCGTAGAGGGTGGTCAGCCAGGGAAAGAGCGGCTTGTTGAGCGCCGGCGAGTAGGCGCGGGTGAGCGTCTGATAGACGTGGTGATGGGTATTGACCAGCCCGGGCAGCAGCACATGGTTGCCGGCGTCGAAAACGTCGTCGACGCGGGATTGCGGCCGGGCGCCATCCGCCACGGCTTCGATGATTCGCTCGCTTTGTATCACCACGCCGCCGGCCGCGGCCGCATCACTGCAGGCGAGGGGCTGACGAATCCAGAGAGTGCGCTTTGTCTCGGTCATTGAAGTCTCCTCAGCAATGGACGCAACACCCCCATCACGTTCGAGGGTTACCCACCTCAAGGTGGTTCAGGTGCCTGTCCGATGCCGGAGATGTATTGTGTACTATTGTTGTATACCAAAATCGTCGATCGTGACTTCAGTTGTCAAGGCGGGATCTTGTCGCCATCTGGCGACTTATGCCGTGTGCCGTTTTTCGCTAGGGTGGCAGCGAGGAGAAAAACCGACCAGAAAAAGGAGAATAGCCATGTTGCCGATACGAGCCCTGATGACCCTGATGATGAGTACCATGGTACTGGCCGGCTGCAGTTACACACCCGCTCGCATCGACCCTGAGCCGGTCGTCGAGATTGGCGATGGTCACCACGACCATGATCACGGTCGCGGCGATGGGGACTTCTGTCCGCCGGGCCAGGCCAAGAAAGGCAATTGCTGACACCGGCTCAGCCATCCGCTGGGGCGCGAATGCTATCCTCCATCGGCGGTGCCTGGTCTGCCAACAAAGACGCCACGGCAGTTTCCGTGGCGTGATCTCAAGGCTCCCTGGGCGGTCATCCCTGCCGCACGGCCTTGCGGCCGTTCCCTGAGCGCTTCCTGCGCTCTCGCTTCCGTGACGCGCTGAACGGCAGTGTCCGTTGCCTGATGCAGCGATGTGGCGCGGTGGTGTTTTACCCGCTCAGTCTGGCGCGTTCACATGTCAATGTGATGACGAGGTCGTGGCAAACCAATCCTTCATCACCCCGGTTATCCGGCGCATCTCGTCGTGCGTGGTGACGTAGGCCGGCATGGTGTAGAGCCAGCGACCGAAGGGGCGTAACCAGACCCCGCGCGAGCGGGCGAACGCCTGAGCACCGTCGAGGTCCGCGTCATCGTGCACCTCGATGACGGCGGTGGCGCCCAGCACCCTGACGTCGGCGATACGTGAATTGCCAATCAGGTCGCCGTCTTCCTGCAACTCCTCACGGAGAATCGTGTTCAGGCCGGCAATCTTGTCGAGGTAGGCCTCTTCCTCGAAGACGGCCAGGCTCTCCAGCGCCACGCGACAGGCCAGTGGGTTGCCCATGAAGGTCGGGCCATGCATGAAGGCCCGGCCCGGATCGTCGCTGAGGAAGGCCGCGAAGACGGAAGACGTCGCCAGCGTCGCGGCATGGCCGAGATAGCCGCCGGTCAGCCCCTTGGAAAGCACCATGATGTCCGGCGTGACGCCGGCGTGCTCGGCGGCGAACAGCTTGCCGGTGCGGCCGAAGCCGGTAGCGACCTCGTCGAAGATCAGCAGGATATCGAATTCATCGCATAGCTCGCGAGCCGCCCTGACGTATGCCGGTGAGGTCATGTTCAGGCCGCCTGCCGCCTGCAGCATGGGTTCCATCAGCAGGGCGGCGGTCTCCGTGTGGCATCGTTCGAGCGTTGCCCGAAGGGCGGCGATGTCGGTATCGATGGCCTCGCGGGTGGCGTGGTAGCCGGCTCGGGGGGCTGGCGCGAAATGGTGCCGGGGCAGAAATCCGGCAAACAGTGCATGCATGCCTTCCTCGGGGTCGCAGACTGCCATGCAGCCGGTGGTATCGCCGTGGTAGGCACCCATGAGTGACAGCATGCGGTGTTTCTCCGGCTGTCCGCGTTGTACCTGATACTGCACGGCCATCTTCATGGCGACCTCCATGCCCACCGAGCCGCTGTCGGAAAAGAACACGTGGTTCAATCCCGCCGGGGTGATGCGTACCAGGGTGTCGGCCAGCCGTTGAGCCGGCTCGTGGCTCAGGCCGCCGAGCATGACATGGCACAGGGTGTCGGCCTGGTCCTTGATGGCTTTCACCAGCCTGGGGTGCCCGTAACCATGGATCATGCACCACCAGGAGCAGGTCGCATCGATGAGGGTTTCGCCGCCCTGCAGATGAAAGCGGGCGCCTTCGCCACCGACGACGGTGGGTGCCGTAGGACTGGTGAGCATCTGCGCGTAGGGGTGCCACAATGATGAGGGGGGAAGGGATTGGTTCATTAGTCAACCTTGTATCTTTTAATTGGTTGACAATGCTAGCGACGGGGGCCAGTAGTGTCCATGGCCCGCTGCCGGACTCGTGCCGTTCTACCGCCCCCTTCACGATCGCGACGCATTGCTTTCCCCTGCAGCCCTTTTCACCGGGAGTCGGCAAGCCGCTATTCGCGTTGTTCCGGGATGCCCGCGAGTGGCAGATTTAACCGTCGGCTCGAAAGCCGCCGGTCACGTATTGACGGACGGCGATTACTTAAAGGAAATTAGCCGAAAAGTGAAAAAGAGCCACGCCGATAACTCGCACTTGGCATAAAAGCGTTATCGGTTGATAATGGAGGGGCATCTCGTTAATCCCATCCGAAGAAAGAAGGCAACATCCCAATGTCGCTACTCAGTGAGTACATGAAGAAAGAACAGCTGCTCAAGCAACTCAGTGAAGAGTTGAAGCAGCTCGAAGGCGATCAGCGGCTCAAGAACGAACTGGACTTCAAGGAGCGCCTGGAAGCGCTCATGAGCGAGTTCGACAAGAGCCCGCGAGACGTCATCGACATGCTCGATCCGAAACCGCAGCAGAGCACGGCTGCCAGCCAGGCCAAGACGACGTCCAGTGGCCGGCGCAAGCGTAAACTGAAGATCTACAAGAATCCGCACACCGGGGAAGTCGTCGAAACCCGGGGTGGCAACCAGAAGACGCTCAAGGCGTGGAAGGACGAGCACGGTGCCGAGACCGTCGAATCCTGGCTGGTGCGCACCGAAGATTGACATCGCCTGCGATGACGCGCCTTGCCGTCGGCTTAGAGCTTATTTCCAAACCCTCTGATGATGGGCGCCGGTGGCAGGGCAAAGCGAGGGTCCTTTGCCATGGCCGGAAAATGCTCCTTTCCATTCCGGCATTCCCGCCATCCATGGTGGTCAGATAGCAAAGGTAGCGCCCACGGAGGGGTTTACAGCGCCCTCGCGACGCCCTGCCGCCGGAGAAGCCTGTTTCATCTACCGGTTGTGAAAGGCGTTCTAATCCCGTCGGGTGCGGTCATCCCGATGATCCGTGCAATCGGCGAGGAATCGCCCGAGACCTCGTCGATTGTTTGCAATTCCAGCATCTTGGGGTAGGATGGCATCCCCGCACTGTCCCATGGCCTCTTCCGTGGGTCCATGATTCGCTGTTAATTGACCAGTGTGCTGTTCGTTAATCTCCTCGGACATCGTTCGTGTGTGCGATGTATCGAGAATGATAAGGCACGGTTGTCTTGAGACTATGAAAAACTACGGCCCGAGAAGGAATTCGCAGCTCAGCGAGCGCGAGAAGCTGCGTCAGTTCAATGAACTCGACGACGCCTTTGCCAAGGCCCTGCGAGACCTGGACGCGTCCAGCGAGGCATCTTCGCGTAACGCAAGGCGCGATTTCGAAAAGCAGTTGCGCGATCTCATGAAAGACTTCCAGCAAAGCGACGATAGCGTTCGTGATCTGCTGAGTATCATGCTGGAATATGAAGCGAGCTGATCCATCCGAACGGCATTCTTCCGCACTCTTTCCGTGCAGCCGCCATTCGCAACGTCCTGTTCCAGGCATCCCTCGCCCTGCCATGCGTCCCCGTTGATGCCGCCCGGTAGGGCCGCTAGGGCGGGGTAGTGGCAAGAAGGCGGTCGCGTATCACGCCTTTTCATGGTTTTGCCGCTGCCGGGGAGCGCTACGATGGACGCCTCCTGAATCCCCAACGAGATTCGTCCCGAATGAATGTATCCACTCTGATCGGCATCGTCGCAAGCGTGCTGCTGCTTGGGTGTGTGGTGTTGTTGAGCGCCGATTCGGCGACCGGCTTCGTCAACCTGCCCGGGCTCCTGATCGTTCTGGCCGGAACGCTGGCGGCCACCTTCATCAGCTATCCGCTGCGGGAGGTGGTTCGCGTGGTACGGCTGGTCGGTGTGGTCTTCCGGCGCGAGGACAGCTACATCGAGGAGGACATCCGCGAGCTCGTGGCGATGGCCCGCCTCTGGTTCAAGGGCGACATCCGCGCCGTCGAGAAGCTGCTGAAACAGGCCCGGAATCCCTTCCTGCGTACCGGGGTCCAGCTGGTCATCGATAACACCCGCGAAGAGGAAGTCCTCGATCTGTTGCACTGGCGGATCGCCCGTCTCAAGGCCAGAGAGCTTGCCGAAGCCCAGATCTTTCGCACCATGGCAGCCTACGCTCCGGCTTTCGGGATGATCGGTACCCTGGTCGGGCTGGTCAACATGCTCCAGGTCATGCAGCTCGGTGAAATCGCCACCGTCGGCCCCAAGATGGCCGTCGCCCTGCTGTCGACCTTTTACGGGATTCTGCTGGCCAACCTGGTCTGCAAGCCGATCGCCGTCAAACTCGAGCGCCGTACCGAACAGCGGCTGATCGCCATGAACATGGTGCTCGAAGGCGTATCGCTGATCGCCAAGCGGCGGTTGCCGTCGTTCGTCGAGGAAACGCTCAACTCCTTCGTGGCCACGCCGCATGACGAGATGCGCGACCCGCCGCCAAGGCGGCTCAAGCGCAAGGACGGCCCCGTCAATGCTTGAACATCCCCGGCGCCGGAATGACCGCCACCATCGATTGCTGGCGGTCCACCCGCATGAACGCGACGGCGATGGCTGGATGATCAGCTACATGGATATCATGACCCTGCTGGTCGCCCTGTTCGTGCTGCTTCTCACCGTCAGCGGCGGGGCCGGGGGTATCGTCGGTGCCGTGCGCGGGGCGCTCGAGGCGAATCAGGCCAACGCGGCCCAGGCGATCGATAGCGCGGCGGTGGCGGCGGCGCGTCGGGTTTCTGCCGGCGCGGCACCGAGCGCGGGCGGTCCGCGTACCATGCCACGCGGCACGGGCATCCGCATCACGGCGTTGCAGGCTCCACCGCGAATCAACCCTGTGGCGCTGGCCAGCGCTCAGTTGATCGCGGGGCGAGGGATGATGGCCCCCGCGCGGTCAGACGCGCGTGACGTGGCGATTTCGGCGCCGGCGCTCGCCGCCGCCCGGCAGGTCGGGGCGCGCCAGGCGCTGATCAGCGAGCCCGCCAGGCTGGCGGCACTCGCCGTGGCTCGGGCGATGCCGCAGCAGAGCCCGCTGCCGGTGATCGACGGCGTCGAAGTGTCTCGCGTGAAGGGTGGCATCAACCTGCGCATTCAGGACCATCTGCTGTTTGGTTCCGGCGATGCCGATCTGACCGATCCCGGACGCGACGTCGTGCAGGGGCTGGTGTCGCTGCTCGAACAGTACGAGGGAGAAATCTCCGTCGAAGGACATACCGACAGCGTGCCGATCGACACGCCGCGGTTCCCGTCCAACTGGGAGTTGTCGAGCGCCCGGGCGACGGCCATTCTGCGTTATCTGGTCAAGGCCGGGGTCGATCCGTCGCGACTGCGCGCCGTGGGGTACGCCGACACGCGTCCCTTGCAGAGCAACGCGACGAACCAGGGGCGCGCGGCAAACCGCCGTGTCGAGATCCTCATTCATGCCCCTGCCTCGTGAATGAGGTATCATCCGCCGGAATGAGATTCGCCAGCCCCCGTATCCGCGGGGGCCAACTCGTAAAGCTTGGCAGGGCCATGTCGAACAATCGAAACACTCGCACCAATACCTGGAAGACGCGCTCGCGCAATGCCGCGAGCGCCTATACCGACAAGCAGATCGAACAATATCTGTTCTTGCTGATCTACTCCGGTCGCCATTCTAATGCCGAGAGCCTGTTTGCGGAGCTGCGGAAGATGTTGCCGGGTGTGGACCCGACACAGATGAATCGCGTCGCGCACCAGTTCGCGGCCGAATTGAGGAATGCCGGCCTGACGTGACGTCTGTCGCAAACACGCGGGCTCGCCATGAGGTGGCCCCGCGTGTTTCCGGCGCCCTGCGGACCTCGCCTGCGCCCGCGGCGGGGGGCCTTGTTTCGTCCCCGACCGTGGATCGCGTTACCAAACGACATCAAAAGTAATCCTCGATATCTTTTTGTTACGATAATACCGGTATTCTTTCTGCAACACTTTGAAATAACCTTTGTAGGAGATGTTTCAATCGACTGATCGAGAGTCGATCCCATCGGAAAAGACCGTCGGCTGCCGGGACTCGGTTTCATGGCATACCCTGTGGCCTCCAAGACGGCGTGACCACCGATAGAAGACAATAATTCGCGGGGGAGCACATGGGCCAGAAGTCGCGAGTCGCCGTTCTCAGCCTTGTGTGGCTGATCGCGTTGGCGTCTGCGCCGTACACGACGCTGATGCTGCTGGAGTTCGATCCCCGGAATCAACCGCAGACCCTGATTGCCCAGCTTCACCTCGTGCCCATCGGCATGGTCGTGCTCAATGCCATGCTGTTCTTCATGGCCTTCGCGATGACCCGGCTCTGTGACGAGATCGCTAAACTCGAGCGTCACCGGGAGCATGACGATCACGAACCGCCGACCCAGGGTATCGATGAAAGCGGCAATACGCGTAACGCCGTGCTCAAGATCCTGCGGCTGGGCAAGAACAGCCCCTTGCGCGGGCGTATCACCGAACGCGCCCTGATCTGCTCGATCAATGACGTGGCCCCCAGGACCGCGGCCGAGGCCAATCAGGCCCTGGTCGATGGTATCAACGAGGTGGAGTGGCTCGATGCCCGTGGGGCGTTGCACAAGACCCGCTTTTCCACGCACCAGTCGGATCTGCTGGCCCAGTTCGAGCAGGTCGCGTCACCGCGCGATACATCTGCTGCCGCCACGGGAGACCGGGGCATGAGTGCCTGACGGCCGAGGCGGATCGCGTTACCCTTTCTCGAGGTTACTGACTTGAGCGGATGGCAATGCCGGCGTTGATCTTTTTTACATCCCTGTTGGCCTTGATGAGCGTGGTCTCGGTGTCGCTGGTGCGTCGCTGGTCACGAGGCACGCCAAGGAAGGCCTCTCGGGCCGGGCAACGCAAGCCCCGGGGCGCGGCGACGAACCGCCGCTCCGCCGGCGATGGCAAGCAGCGCCGTGGGGCGGCGGGCGCGTCATCGGCAAAGAAGGGCAAGCAAGCGGCCAAGGGCGCGGGCCGCAAGGCGCCCAGGCCGCGTCGCGAGTGGCGCTGGCCACGCTTGCCGGTACCGCCGGCCCTGGCGTCCTGTCTGCCGCTGGGACTGCTGTTGACGCTGGTGGCCGGTGCCGGGCAACTGGCGCTGTACGGGCTGCGTCGCGCGCCCGATATCCCCCCCGATGACCCGCGCCTGGCCTCGCTCGACAATGCGCTGGCGGCGATCAGTCTGGGCGCCGTGGTCTTGTTGATCATGGGGCTGGCCGGGTGGCTCGCCGCACGCCGTGCTGCCTGAAGGGATCGCCCGCGAGAAGGGCGCGCGTCCGAGAAGGCGCATGGTATAGTG
Organism: Modicisalibacter coralii; assembly: GCF_004117855.1. GTDB lineage: Bacteria > Pseudomonadota > Gammaproteobacteria > Pseudomonadales > Halomonadaceae > Modicisalibacter > Modicisalibacter coralii. Next base: position 3,135 of record NZ_QWBW01000036.1, on the reverse strand, counting down.
GCGCATTTTTCGCGGTTCGGTAGTGTCATGAACATTCTGATCACCGGCATGGCCGGCTTCATCGGCCATGCGGTCGCCAAACGCCTGGCCGGCGATGGACACACCATCGTCGGTATCGACAACCTCAACGACTACTACGATGTCGGCCTCAAGCAGGCGCGGCTCGAGGATCTGGCGCACTTTGCCAATGTGCGCTTCGAGCGGCTCGACCTGGCGGATGATGCCGGCATGCAGGCGCTGTTCGACACCGAGCGCTTCGATCGAGTGATTCATCTGGCGGCCCAGGCCGGGGTGCGCTATTCGATCGACAACCCGCGTGTCTATGCCCAGTCCAACCTGGTGGGGCACCTCAACGTGCTCGAAGGCTGTCGTCATCAGCAGGTTCCGCACCTGATCTATGCCTCGTCGAGCTCGGTCTATGGCATGAATGCCAAGGTCCCGTTCGAGACCCGCGACAACGTCGATCATCCCATCAGCCTCTATGCGGCGACCAAGAAGTCCAACGAGTTGATGTCGCACACCTATGCGCACCTCTACGGCATCCCCACCACGGGGCTGCGCTTCTTCACCGTCTATGGCCCCTGGGGGCGCCCGGACATGGCCTTGTTCAAGTTCACCCGGGCGATTCTCGAGGGCCGCCCGTTGTCGGTCTACAACCATGGCGAGATGTCGCGGGACTTCACCTACATCGACGATATCGTCGAGGGCATCGTGCGCATCCAGGATGTGATCCCCAGCGCGCATCGCGAATGGACCAGTGAAGCGACGGTCCCGGATGTCGCGCGTGCGCCCTTCACGCTGTACAACATCGGCCATGGCAGCCCGGTTTCGCTGATGGATTTCATCCGCGCCATCGCCTCGGCCACCGGGCGCACGGCGCGCTGCGACTTTCAGGACATGCAGCCGGGCGACGTGCCCCAGACCTGGGCCGATACCGAGGCGCTGTTCGCGGTAACCGGCTATCGGCCGCGGGTCGGCGTCGACGAGGGGGTTGCCCGATTCGTCGACTGGTATCGCGACTTCTATCAGGTCTGACCGTCACCCGGTGCGGCGACGGCTTGTCGGCGCCAACACAATCGACAGGAAAGCTTTGCCATGAAAATCACCATCTTCGGCACCGGCTACGTGGGCCTGGTCACCGGAACCTGCCTGGCCGATGTCGGCCACGACGTGCTGTGCATGGATGTCGACACGGCCAAGATCGCCCGTCTCGAGGCCGGCGAGATCCCCATCTACGAGCCGGGCCTGGAGGCCATGGTGCGCAGCAACGTCGCCGAAGGACGGCTGCGTTTCACGTCCGACGTCGCCGACGCGGTGGCCTTCGGCACCTTGCAGTTCATCGCCGTGGGCACGCCCCCGGACGAGGACGGGAGCGCCGATCTTCAGTACGTGCTGGCGGTGGCGCGCAGCATCGGCGAGCACATGCACGACGACAAGGTGATCGTCGACAAGTCCACCGTGCCGGTGGGGACCGCCGAGCGTGTCGAGGCCGAGGTGCGTCGGGCCCTCGACGCGCGCGGCAGTCGGTTGACCTTCGATGTCTGCTCCAACCCGGAGTTCCTCAAGGAAGGTGCGGCGATCGAGGATTTCACCCACGGTGCGCGGATCATCGTCGGCACCGACTCGTCGCGGGTCGAGACATTGATGCGCGAATGCTACGCGCCCTATAACCGCCATCACGAGAAGCTGATGGTCATGGACGTGAAGAGCGCCGAACTGACCAAGTACGCGGCCAATGCCATGCTGGCCACCAAGATCAGCTTCATGAACGAGATCGCCAATCTCGCCGAGCGGCTGGGCGCGGACATCGAGCAGGTGCGACGCGGGATCGGCTCGGATCCACGGATCGGCTATCACTTCATCTATCCCGGCTGCGGCTATGGCGGGTCCTGCTTTCCCAAGGATGTCCAGGCCCTGGCACGCACCGCCGGCGATATCGGCTATCGGGCCGAGCTGCTCGAGGCGGTGGAAGCGGTCAACCAGCGCCAGAAGGCCACGCTGTTCGGCAAGCTGGCCCAGGCCTTCGACGGCGACCTGACCGGCAAGACCGTCGCGGTCTGGGGCCTGGCCTTCAAGCCCAATACCGACGACATGCGCGAGGCGCCCAGCCGCACGCTGATGGAAGCCCTGTGGGCCGCTGGTGCCCGTGTCCGGGCCTTCGACCCCGAGGCCATGGAGGAGTGCCGGCGGCTGTACGGCGAGCGTGACGAGCTGGACCTCGTCGACAGCCGTGAACAGGCCGTGGCCGGCGCCGATGCGCTGGTGATCTGCACCGAATGGAAGGCCTTTCGCAGCGTCGACTTCGCCTGGCTCAGGCGGACGCTGGCGGTGCCCGTCGTCGTCGACGGCCGCAATCTCTACGACCCGCAGGCGGCCCGCGAGGCGGGACTGCTCTACTACGCCGTGGGGCGCGGGGCCTCTCTGGCCAGGCACTGAAGCCGCCCTGTATCGACAAGGCCCCGGCTCGATGAACGAACCTCCCGACGATCGGGGGCCATTCATGAGCCGGGGCCTTGGCATTTCAGGTGGCCCGGAGCGGGCGATCAACGCATCAGCAACGGCGTGACCAGCATGCCGCCGGCGAGGAGCATGGCGAACAGGCACAGGGCCAGCAGGAAGGGCTTGACCCCCAGGGCCTTGAGCTTTTCCAGGCGCGTCTCGAAGCCCAGCGCGGCCATCGCCATGGCCAGGGCGATCTGTCCGATCACCACCAGCGACTGATGCAGCGGCGCCGGCAGGGCGACGAGGCTGTTGAAGACGACCATCGCCAGGAAGCCGAAGGCGAACCAGGGGATCACCAGACCGCCGCGGACCACCTCGGTGTTGCCTTCGCTGGCCTGCCGGCGGATCCACCACTGGCCGACCACCAGCAGGAAGGGGACGAGCAGCATCACCCGCACCAGCTTGACGATCACCGCGTTGGCCAGCGCCTGCGGGCCCACCGCATCGCCGGCGGCGACCACTTGTGCCACTTCGTGGACGGTGGCGCCGATGTAGATGCCGAAGAGCCCTTCGTCCATGCCGGTGAGCGGGTAGAGCAGCGGGTAGACCAGCATCGCCAGCGAGCCGAACAGCACCACCGTCGCCACGGCCATGGACGTGGCGGCGGGCTTCGAACGGATCGTGGTCTCGGTC
>NZ_QWBW01000009.1 GCF_004117855.1 Modicisalibacter coralii | reverse complement strand
GCGCCGCCAGGTGACCCAACGTGAGCCGATCCGCCCCTTCTTCGCGCACGATGCGCTGTGCCGTATCCAGCAGCTGGCGGCGCCGTTCGGGCCCGGAAAGCCGCCGCTGCCCCGTTGCCTCTCTTGTCTCGCGTGTCGTGCGCTTCACGGCCCACCCTTTCCTTCGTGTTTTGGCATGTTGAAAACCTACCATGAGTAGGCTAGCGTTACCACAACCTACTCATGGTAGGTTTTATTCATTCAACTCGGAGACTTCTCATGTCAGCCGCCCCCCTACTGCTCATCGGCGGTGCCGGCATCGTCGGCCGCCACACCGCACGCTTGCTGCGCGATGCCCACCCGGACATCCCCTTGCTGATCGGCGGTCGCGAGCTGGCCAAGGCGCAACGCGCGGCCGCCGACATCGGTAACGTCGAAGGCACGACGGTCGATCTCGCTGCCGATGATCTCGGACTCGGCGGACGCCCCATCGGGGCCATTGCGATCTTCTTCACGGACACGACCGTCGCCGCTTTGCGCTTCGCCCAGCGACACGGCGTGCCCTACCTCAGCATCTCCCCCGCCATGAACGAAACCGGGCCCGAGGTTGCGGCCTACATGCATCGGCCGAACGCCGCACCGGTGGTCCTGGGGACCGAATGGCTGGTCGGGGCGACGACGATTCCCACGCTCGAATTTGCCAGGGCGTTTCGTCATGTCGACGCGGTTCGCCTCGGCGCCGTGCTGGATGAGCTGGACGAAGGCGGCCCCGCCTCCTTCGACGATCTGGAGCGACAGACACAGGCCCTTCCCGCCGTGCAGGTGCGCCGGCAGGGCGCCTGGATCTGGCGCCGGGGCGAGGATCTCGCGGCCACCTTACATGCCGCCGACGGCACGGCGATGGACGCCACGGCCCTGTCGCCCCATGACGTGTTCGGCCTCGCCACCGCCACCGGCGCGCCGAACGTCGAGTTCAACCTGGCCATCGGGGTCAGTTCCAGCCGCCGTCGCGGCGAGCCGATGTCAACCGAGATCCTGATCGAACTCGCCGGGGAGGACCACGCCGGGCAAGCCCGTCGCTCGCGCCATGCGGTGATCCATCCCGAGGGTCAGATGCCGCTGACGGGGCTGGGTGTCGCCCTGGTGCTCGAACGCCTTCTCGGGCTCGACAGCAAGCCGCCCACACCCGCCGGGCTCTACTTTCCGTACCAGTTGCTCGAGCCGGCGAGCTACCTGGAACGGTTCCGCCAGGTCGGTGGGCAGATAGTGGCGCTCGAGGCAGCGTAATGCCCAAGAGCGAGTGACGAAGCCTTGACACCCACGCCCCTACCCACCATGGCGGTGGCGTTCATAAGCGGAGGGAGACCCTCGGGATAAACCAGACACCGCGCACACCAGCGCCGCTAACCACGCTCGACGGTCGCTCCATGCTCTTCGTGATGGCGGCACACGCCGAATACGGCCCGTACTGAGGGCGCGTTTCACGCCCTTGATGACCGCCGTGGGGCCGGTGGTGGCTGCGGTGGAGATTACCGCCACGCTTCGGACGGCAAGGTGGGACTGGCCCACGTCGACGACTGGACGGAGCATCTCCACGTCATCGACATGAGGCTGGCCGCCGAGGTGGACCGGCTGGGTGAGGCGCTCGCCGCTCAGAGATAGTCTCGTATCTCCGGGATCGGCGAACTGGCCTCGCAGTGTATGACGGCCATCACGCGGATATCGTGGTGGTTCTCCAGCCGTTCCTGTTCCGGCTTGGACAGCAGGCCATTGGTTACCACCACGGCTTTTTCCGCTACCCGTCCGCGGGCTTCCTCTTCCAGGCAAGCCACCAGCTGCCGATATTCCACCCGATGACGCTTCACATAGGCCAACTGCTCGAAGGCATGCGGAATATCACCGGCTCCCTTGAGTTCGACGAGCACGGCCGCATGGCGTTGATTGCCCTGCCAGAGGAAGAGGCCATCGCACTTCGGTTGGTTGTCACGCAACACGCAGCCATCCAGCACGACAGCGACGCCCCGCTCTCCTGTCTTGGGGGTCAGGCGAACCAGCTTGCCCTGCTCACCGAGCGTGTACTCCCCGAGGCACTGCGCCTGTGTGTTGCCCATCTTGCGGCACACGCAGTGCTGATACTCGCCCAGGTTCATGCCTCGCGATGCTCCCACTCGATATCCCGCATCTCGTCATAGAGACGATTGATGGCATTGAAGTGGCCGAGCAGCGTGTCATCGAGCAGGCCCAGATCGGCATCCATCAGCGACTGAGCCTCGTCCGGCGTCACGTGATAGGCGGCCACCTCTTCCGGCGATAGCGGCAGCAGTGCCCGAATGGGCTCGCTGGCGATCTCGAGGCCGTCGATCTGGCTGCGCTTGAGGTGATTGTTGAGCGCCTCGACGATAAAGGGGCTGTGCGTGGTGACGATGAACTGGGTATTGGGAAAGGTGGCGAGCAGGTCTCCCAGCACTCGCCGCTGCCACTCGGGATGCAAGTGCAGATCGACTTCGTCGATCATCACCACCGCTTCGGCTGCCAGCGGATCGTCCAGGTGCGGGTTGGCCATGGCCATTCGCGAACTGAGGTCGATGACCAGCCCCAGCAAGGTCTGATAGCCATCGCTGAGCTGAGCGATGTTCAACCACTCGCCTTCCTGCTTCACCGCGAAACGCAGCGGATTGAGTTCGATATGCGGCTCGGAGAGGTCCGGAAACAATCGCGTGATGGCACGGCGGACGGCGTCCAGCTCGGGAAGTGTCACATCGAAGCTCTTGTACTGCTTCTGCAGGCGATGTTCCTCGTTTTCCTTGTTGTAGAACCAGATGAAGGCCGCCTTGAAACGCGTATCGGCGTTCAACGCATTGGCCAGGGCATCGAAGCGTTCGTGTGACTTGGGAAACCCCTTGCGACTCAGGGGCAGATCCAGCAGGGCGCGGCTGACGCCGTAATAGGCGAACACCGGCAGCTCAAAGGATTCACCGGCCGCCCAGGGCTCGATCACGGCGCTGTCGAGATGCTGCTTGAGCGCCTTGACGCCTCGTCCCGGGGGGATCTCGCCGGCCGTCTTCCTGCTGTTGTCGCGTCGCTGCAGGCGGTCCCAGCCCAGCCCCCGCGGGGTTTCCAGGCTAATCCGCGTGTAGGGAGCCAGGCGGTTATCCCGCTGATGGATGTCACCGCGTTTCTTGAAGGTCATGCCCGACACACCCGGCAAATAGGTGAGGATTTCACCGAGCCCGATGGCGATCCCGTCCAGCAACGTGGTCTTGCCGCTGCCATTCGCGCCCATCAGCAGGGTCAGGCGCGGCCCCAATGTCATCGACAGCGAGGGCTTGGCGCGAAAGTTTTCCAGTGTCAGGCACTTGAGCTTCATTCAGAGGCATTCCGCCAGTGAGGGTTCGACGTGGAAGTCTGGCATGTTAGTGAAGGGCGGTCGACTGATCGCCCATGGTGACGGCTCACGCCTTCCCCTGAGCCGAGCCGGCATGCAGGCTGGCATTGCCCCAGCTCTGCAGCGCCTGCTGCTTGATGCCCGCTATCTTCCATTCGCCCCTCACCTGGCACAGCTGGAATTCATAGCTGCCACAGGAATGAAAGACGTTCTCCTCGCCGGCCGCAAGCTCCCGCGACAGCTCGAACCGCAGGATCAGGTAGTGGCAGCTGGCGATGGCCACGTGGCCATCGGAATCCTGGGTGACCCGCAGGTTGGAGAAGCTGTGTTGCTTGGTCAGGGTGTCGGCGGCCGCCTGACGGCGCCTGACGAACGCCTCGCCGGGCATCGTCGACGGCGGCTCCCGCCCCGAGGAGGCGTAGTCGATCGACACTTCGGGCATGAGGCACTCGGTCATCGCGGGCCAGTCGCGCCGGTCGAAGCAGTGGAAGAAACGACACAGCAGATCGTTGATCGGGACGAAGACATCGGGATCGGCGGTTTGCACGGCGGACTCCTTTACAGGGCCGGATGGGAAAACGTCACAGCGCGGCAAGACTCATGCTGGCCCCGACCAGGAGCGCAGCGCCGGCGGCCAGCAGAGCGCCCTGGAAACTGTGGCTAATGGCGTGGAGGCCGGTGGCGGCCAGGGGGCCGATGATCTGACCGATACTGTAGGTCAGGGTCATGCCGGCCAGCAGGTTGCCGCGAGCGCGACGGGCGGCCTGCTGTGCCGCCGGCATGGCGATGGTCACGGTGCCCATGAAGGTGCCGCCGACCAGCAAGGCGCTGGCCAGGTAGCCCACACCGCCGGGCACCAGGATGGGCAGCACGACGCCGAACGCCTGGAGGCCCAGGTTCCCTGCCAGTGAGCGCCGGGTGCCGAAACGCCGATGCAGGCGATGCCAGAGAAAACACGACGGCGCAGCACCCAGGCCGAACACTGCCCAGACGTGGGCGGAATCGACGTCGGGCAACGCCGTCTTGACCAGCAACGGCAGATAGGTCGCGGTGATGATGTAGCCGAAGCCCGCCAGGCCATAGATCGTCACCAGCGGCAACGCCCTGACCACCTCGCCCTGCCGTGGCACCGTCGAAGAAGGCCACTCGGGTGCTGTGCTGGTCGTCAGCCCCGGCACGGCCAGGCCGCCCAGCACGAGGCTGCTGACGCCGAGCATCAGCCACAGCCCCGGGCTCTCCAGCCCCAGCCGCGACGCCACCACGACGAGTTCGGCCGACAGGGCAATGCCGACGCCTACCCCGGCGTAAAGCAGCGGCGCGCCCTGCAGGTGTTGGCGGTGCTCGAGCAGCCACACCGAGGCGGCGACCATGGAGATGGCGCTGAAAATGCCAGCGATACCGCGCATGGCGACGATGGCCCAGGTGGCATCGAGCACGGCCAGCAGGGCGAGGCACGCCGCCGTGCCTGCCACCGCCCACAGGCAGAAGCGATGGGCGCTCGCCGGCCGGGCCTTGACCGCCAGCAGCGCCCCGATCAGATAGCCCGCGTAGTTGGCGGACGCCGCCAGGCTGCCGCCGCTCAGGCTCAGCACGCCCTCCTCCACTATGTGCGGATAGAGCGCCGTGTAGGCGAAACGGCCGAACCCCATGCCGATGGCCATGACCAGCGCCGCGTCGATGGCGGAGCGTATCCATGCGGGAAGCCGGCTCATGCCTCCCCCAGGAACTGACCCGCGAATGCCTGGAACGCAGGCGTCTCGTAGCCAGAGCGCCACAGCAGATGCGTGGTGACGCTGCCCATCGCCAGCGTGGCCAGGTCATCCGCCACACGGCTCACGTCCAGCACGCTGCGCGGCAGCAGAGTGACGCAGGATCCGGCGGCGACGGCCGCCATCATGGCGTGGTAGGACCCCAGCTCCTGAACGCGCCACTCACTTCCGGCGACGATGCCGAGCCGATCCTCCGCCAGGGCTCGATACGTGCAGCCCGGCTTGAAGGCCGCCAGGGTGCGAGTGCGTAGTTCCGCCGGTGCGGTGGCCCCGGCGTCGGCGGGCGGCAACAGCAGCAGCAGCGATTCCTCCCAGACCGGCGCGCTTTGCAGCCCCATCTCGGCCAGGCTGGCGGCATCCTCCAGCTCGGCGGGCAGTGCCACGAAGGCGCCGTCCAGCCGCCCGTCGCGCACCTGCTCCACCAGCGGCCCCGTGGGGCCGGTACTGACCTCGATCCGGACCGCCGGATGGGCGCGATTGAAGGCCGCCAGCGGCGCCGGCAGCCGACTGGCCGCCGTGCTTTCCATGCTGCCGATGCGCAGGCTGCCGCCAGCGCTACCGCCCACGGCCTGCCGGGCCTCGTCCTCCAGCGCCAGCAGGCGCTGTGCGTAGGTCAGAAAGCGCTGCCCCGCCGTCGAGAGCGTGATGCGCTTGCCGAGGCGAATGAACAGCTCTGCGCCCAGCTCCGCCTCCAGCTGTTGTATGCGCGTCGTGACGTTGGAAGGCGCACGCCCGAGCCGCGCGGCGGCGCGGGTCACGCTCAACTCGGCGGCGACGGCCTCGAAGATTTTCAGGGTTTCCAGATCCACATCGTTCGCCTTTTGAAATTCATTGGTCTATTTTATTCTCAAATTGAGAACAAATGAAAGCCATCGTTCCCGTACTCGTGGAGGCCGTTCCCATGACATCGTCGAATCCCCTGACCGACCGGCTCGGCATTCAGCCCATCATCCAGGCGCCGATGGCTGGCGTGGCCACGCCGGAGTTGGCAGCAGCCGTGTCGAATGCCGGCGGCCTGGGTTCCCTGGGCATCGGCGCCAGCAGCGTCGAGCAGGCCCGGTCAATGATCGAACGGACCCAAGCGCTGACATCCCGCCCGTTCAACGTCAACGTCTTCTGCCATGCCCCGGCAGTGCGCGACGCGGCCCGGGAAGCGGCCTGGCTCGCGCACCTGGCACCGCTGTTCCGGGAAAGTGGCGGTGAGCCGCCGACCGGGCTCGAGGAGATCTACCGCAGCTTCTTGGAGGACGAGGCGGCCTTCGAGATGCTGCTCGAGACGCGCCCCGCCGTGGTCAGCTTTCATTTCGGCTTGCCGTCCGAGGCGCGGATACGCGCCCTGCGGGAGGCCGGCATCTACACGCTGGCGACGGCGACCAACCTGCAGGAGGCGAGAGAGATCCAGGCGCGGGGCGTCGACGCAATCGTGGCCCAGGGCGATGAAGCGGGCGGACATCGCGGCTGCTTCGATCCGCAGGCCGACGATGAACGATTGAGCATGGCCGTGCTCGTTCGCCGGCTGGTCAAGGAGTTGGCCCTGCCGATCGTCGCGGCCGGCGGTATCATGGATGGCCAGGGCATCCGGGCGGCCCTGGCGCTGGGTGCATCTGCCGCCCAACTGGGGACGGCCTTTATCCTGTGCCCCGAATCGGCGGCCAACGACGGCTATTGCTCGACCCTCAAGAGCGAACGCGCCGAGACGACCCGCATGACCACGACGCTGTCCGGGCGCCCGGCGCGCGGCATCCTCAATCGCCTGATTCGCCATGCCGATGCCATGCCCGAAACTATGCCCCCCGCTTACCCCGTGGCGTACGACGCGGCCAAGCGGCTCAACGCGGCGGCAGCCGGCCTCGGCCATCATGAATTCGCGGCACACTGGGCCGGCCAGAGCGCGCCACTGGCACGCGAATTCCCCGCCGGCGAACTCGTGAGCCAGTTGATTCAGGAATGGCGAGACGGCACCGATGTGGAAAGCCTCCCTAGTGCCTTACCCAGTCCTTGCTGATCAGAGAAAACGCGTCGAGCGCAAGCTCAGATGGCTGACTGCTGGAGCATTCGATGCAGACAGCTAACGATGTGGCTATTGCCGGGTTGGCTGCCAGCTTCTAAAAGGGCTGCGTTCAGGAAAGCATCGAAATCCTTTCCTGCTTCTTTCTGAATCTGATGACCACGCTCTGTAATAACGGTATAAACTCCACGCTTATCATTGGGGCACACATCACGGATGGTGTATTGATTACGCTCCATCCGCTCGACCAGACGAGTGACAGAACTCTGGTTCAATCCCAGTCGCCGGGCCAATTCCTGCATGCGCAGCTCCGAATCTGGTGCCGCATCTAGCAATTGGAGAGCACGATACTCCGTCAGCCCCAAGCCATACTCACTCTGGAGCGCTTTCGCCAACTGGTTCTCGACCAATTCGAAGACATTCCTCACCTGCTGCCAAACTACCGATTTCGGGGGCATCGCTGTTCTCATCTAAGCTGTCAAAATTTAGGAATATCGTTATAGATATTAGTTGTACATGCATATTTTAGCCAAATTCTTATCCCCTTGTCAGCCTGAACCTCAATCCGTGTAAGCCTTTTGCCATATCTTTTGGTGCTAAAGACAGACTCCCCCTTCTATCGTATCGCTCACCACCGACATGCATAGCAAAAAATATTAATTTTCATGTACTTAACACACATCCTTGCTTTAGCATCCACGAAAGAAAAATGCAAAGAAAAATTCATTTGATTGCATGCACAAGCATATTGACGCCTTGTGCATGAATAGCTAATCTAAATTTGCTTGCGCATACAAGCAAATTAATAGCTTACTCTTGGATGGGCTCCCCCGATGAAACTGCCTCTTCTGCTCACATCACTCGCGGACAGTGCGGCTCACTATCCCAAAGCGATTGCCTTGCTCACGGATACGACTGCCTGGAACTATGGTCAGTTTTGGTCTCGGATTTCGCAATACGAAACGGCCTTGGCCACGCTCCATTTACCTACCAACGTGGCGATTGCAGTCACCGCGGACAAGACGGTAGAAACTCTGGCGCTCATGCTGGCCTTGGGCAAGCGAGGTCACACACCGCTGGCAGTTTCGCCTGGGCTGGGCGACACCGTCAAACCTACTATGTTCTCCTCTGCTGGCGTGTTTTGCGAGCTATCAGCCGAAAGCAATTCAGACGGGCCAAGCATTGCGGTGAAAGTACCCGCCGCGATCCAGGAAGCTATCCCCAGCGCCTACGCTGACGCCACCTGTCCGCTCATGCTGACCACTTCGGGCTCCACGGGCATCCCCAAGGTCGTCGAGCTCAGCGCCGAGGGAGTGAATGCCTTCTTCGGCTGGGGGGCCGAGTATTTCCAGGTGCGCCGGGATAGCCGTGTCCTAAGCTATGCCCCGCTCAACTTCGACCTGAGCCTGCTCGAAATCTGGACGCCTCTCATGCAAGGCGCCACCGTGATCCTGGCCGATACTGCACGTGCAACCCAGTCAGATTACCTCCGCCGCCTGGTCCATCAACAGCGCCCCGATCTCATTCAAGCAGTGCCGATGTTTTACAACTTGCTCTGCCCAGCCGGGGAACACTACGTGCAGGTCATGGACAGGGTGCGGCATGTGGTGTTCACCGGTGACACAACTCCCCAAGCCTTACGGGAACGAGTTGCAGCCGCCTTCCCACAAGCAACGTTTCACAACATCTATGGCTGTACCGAAACCAACGATAGCTTCGTTTATTCGGCGGATGCCCAGGCCATTGTGCGCCATGAGCGACTGCCGTTGGGCGGCCCAATTACCGGTGTGGCCTATCGCATCGTGACGGAAGATGGCAGCGAGCTCGCCGGCCCTGGTGAAGGTGAATTGCACACCTCGACGCCCTTCCTTGCCCACGGCTACACCGACCCCAGTCTGACAGCCAAGGCTTTCTATCCCGAGCAAGACGGGTATCACACCTATTACCGCACGGGTGACCGGGTTGCTCGAGACGAGCATGGGCAGCTGAATCTGCTCGGCCGCAAAGACTTCATCGTCAAAGTGCGCGGCGTACGTACCAACTTGCAAGACATTGAGCAGGCCCTGGCCAAGATGCCGATCGTTAAAAACGCCGTAGTGATCCCGGTGAACGATGAGATTGCTGGCGTCATCCTGCATGCCGTGGTCGAGCCCAGCTCCGGCCACTCGCTTGATGGCATGGCCATGCGCATCTACTGCGCTCAGCACTTACCCCAAACCTCCGTGCCTCGGCGTTTTCATTTTCATGAAAACCCACTTCCCACGACCTCGACCGGCAAGCCGGATCGGAAATCACTCGCCCAATTCATCCAGCCACAAGGGAGCGAATCCGTATGACTCATGAACAGAGCATCAAAAGGTACATCTGTGAAGAACTGGCCCCGGATGTGGATCCGGCAACCTTGCCGACCGATGCCGACCTTCTGGGTACCGGCATCATCGACAGTTTGTCGCTGGTCCGTCTCGTCGCCTGGATTGGAGAGGAGTACGACATCCCGATCGCCGACATAGAAATCGCGCCTGAAGACTTCAATTCGGTCGACAAGGTCAAGGCCTTCATCGAAAAGCACACGGTCAGTGGCGTTGTCTGAGCCCAAGCCGAAATAACTCACCCGTTCTACCCCCAAAATCACGACAGACATTACTCGAAAGGAGAACCCTCATGTTCACACGTAAGCGCAACGATATCGCCGGCATCCAATGGGGCAACGGAACCAGCCATCGCATGCTGACCGAGCAGGACGGCATGGGCTTCACTGTTGCCCATACCGTGGTTAATGCCGGCTCGGAGTCACGCCTACAGTATCGACGTCACCTCGAGGCCTGCTACTGTATCTCCGGTCGTGGCAGCGTACTTTCCGCCGACGGCAGTGAGCATCACTTCATTGAGCCGGGCTCCATTTATGTGCTCGATCAGCACGACCCACACATCCTGAAGGCCGACGATGGCGAAGACATGCACCTGGTTAGCGTGTTCAACCCGCCCCTTACCGGAGAAGAGCGCCACAAGCTGAGTGCCGACGGCTTTTCGCAATACTAAGACTTGCCTCAACTCTTCAGCAGCTACCGAAAGGACGCATTGCTCTATGCCTTATCAGGACAAACAGGTTACGCAACAGGCTCGGGCATCGATCGACGCCATTGCCCGAGCCCTAGATGTGGAGTACCCCACGGACAGTGAGTTCCCGCGTGAGAAGTGGCAGGCAGTCTCCAGTTCCGGGATTTTCCGGCGTGCTGCCAATGCCGAGTCAAAGCGCGAGGCCATTCTGTCGACCATGGCATCGCTCGAGAGGCTCGGCGAAGTCTGCAAGGACTCTGGCTTAGCCTTTTCTGTCGCCACCCACCTGGCCAGTACCATAACTGCGCTCGACAAGTTCGGAAGCCCCGAACTCAAGGGGCGGTACATGGATGAGCTGGTCGCTGGACAACTGATCGGCGCCCACGCCATCAGCGAACCCAATGCCGGATCAGATGCTCTGAGCATGACCACCGTTGCACATGAGGACGGTGATGACTTCGTAATCAATGGCCACAAGGCTTTCGTGACCAACGGTTCGGTCGCTGACGTGATAGTGGTCTACGCCAAGACCAGCCAGGCGGCTACCGCCGACTGTGTCTCCGCCTTTCTGGTGGATACCCGTTTGCCTGGTGTGCACCTCGGACCCACCATGGAAAAGGTCGGGTTGAGCACATCCCCGTTGTGTGAGCTCGCTCTCGACAACTGCCGGGTATCCAAGGAGAACATGGTTGGCCGCCGCGGTGCCGGGTTCTTCGTGCTCAGCCATGTGATGCAGCGAGAGATTCTCTACTCCTTCATCATCAGCGTCGGCGAGATGAAGCGTCGCTTGGGCCGCTGTGTTCGTTATGCCAACTCACGGCGCCAGTTCGGCACGTCCATCGGTTCTTTCCAGTCGGTCGCCAACAAGGTTGCCGATATGAAAATCCGCTATGAGTTGAGCCGCCAATGGCTCTATCACGTTGCCGACCGCATGATTGCCAACAAGGATGTCACCACCGAAGTCGCGATTGCCAAGGTGTTTGTCAGCGAGAACGCGTTGGCGACCTCTGTCGACGCCCTTCATATCCATGGCGGGTATGGCTATATCGCCTCGAACGGCCTGGGCACGGAAGTCTGTAACGCACTGGCTGGCCCCATCTACTCGGGCACCAACGAGATCCAGCGGGGACGAATTGCTGCCATGCTGGGGATCAGCCAGGGCAAGGCAAAGCCTGCCGAGGACATCGCCAGTAGAGAGGTCGTCCGTTCGGAAACCCGCGTTGTGCGACAGGTCGACGTCGAGCGCACTCATAGCGAGCTGCTCGACTTCCTGCACGACGATGTGCAGACCTTCGTCAGCGTCGCCCTTGGTGATGAGCCGCTTGATGAGCGCGAAACGGCGGTGAAGCTTTTTTACGCCGTACGCGACAAGATCGCTTATGAGGTATTCGATACCGACATCAGCAACGCGGGTCTTCGTGCCAGCCAGATCGTGAATGACCGCCGCGGGTTCTGCCTGCACAAGGCGCTACTGTACGCCACCGCTTGCCGCTCTCAGGGTCTGGCCTGCCGCGTCGTGGCTAGCCGTGTGATCAATCACATCGCCACACCTGAACTGCAGGACCTGGTCGGCGGAGATGTGTTCCTCCACTGGTACAACGAGGTGAAGGTCGGCGACGCATGGCTGCAGGTTTCACCGGTGTTCAACAAGCTGCTGTGCAAGCTCTACGGGATCGAGCCACTCGAATTCGATGGTTATAGCAGTGCTATACACCAGCCGTTCAGTGGTGGCCTGGCCATGAACTACCTCGACGATCCCATGGTGTTTACCAATCCTGGCTACGCTGAGCTGATCGAACTGGTGAACACCTATCACCCTGGCATGGTCACCCCTGGAGGACGGGTACCCCAAGCCAAAACGTCCGGGGCCGTGTTGTAATTCCCGGTATATGTATGCACAACCATAGGTGAACCTATGAGCCAGAGCATCACGATCTATACCGACTATGTCTGCCCATATTGCCTGTTGGCAGAGCATGTCATCGAAGATGTGATCAAGGGGCAAGACATCGATATCCAGTGGCGGCCCTACGAACTGCGGCCAGAGCCGGTACCGACCCTGCGTGTCGAGGATCCCTATCTGCCTCAGGTCTGGAAGCAATCAGTATATCCGATGGCCGAGCGTCTCGGCGTGCCGATCAAGCTGCCCTCGCTGTCGCCCCAGCCACGCACTGACAAGGCATTCGAGGTCTTCGCCATGGCTGATGAGCAAGGGCTTGGACACGCCTTCTCGATGCGTGCCCTGCAAGCCTTCTTCCAGGAAGAAAAGGATATCGGCCACGCAGAAGTCCTGGCTGATCTGGGCGCTGAAGTAGGTCTTGAGCGTGGGGCCGTTCTTCAGGCGCTGGCTGACGGTACTTATCGTGAGCAGCATCAAGAAGCCCTTCGGCACGCACGTGAGGACATGGCGATCACCTCTGTCCCCACTATAGTGATCGGCGAGCAGATCTTCCGCGGTGTTCCCACGCCGGGTGAACTGCGCCGGGCTGTCGACCGGATCACCTCTCCCACCCCTGCCACGGAAGTGGCAGGTAACCCACGCTAGCCCCACGCCACTCAATACATTGCAGGAGCATTAATCATGATCAGCTGGATTTACCTTGGCATCGCTGTGCTGTTTGAAATTTCTGTGGCCTTTTCGGCCGGCAACGCACAGGGCTTCTCTCGTCTGTGGTGGACGATCGCCACCCTCGTCAGTGGCGCCATTGCCACCTTCTTCCTCAGCCTTGCTCTGCTCGAATTCGATGTCGGCGTTGGCTATGCCATCTGGACCTCGGTGGCTGGCGTCGGAATTGTCGTCCTTGGGGCCGTGTTCTTCCAGGAGCGTCTCAACCTGAGAAAGCTTTCCGGCATTGCCATGGTGATAGGCGGTGTCATCGGGCTTCGGCTCAGTGGGGCGGCCTGAGGCCAAGCGCAAGGAATATTACCGTAATTACGATATTTACTGCTTAACAGACTATCGAAGGAAAATGTCATGTCCAACACTGCTAGCAACCAAACCAGTACCGGTCGCGCCTGGGTCATGCTGCTTCTCGCTGGCGCTTTCGAAATTGTCTATGCCCTCAGTGTCGCGGGGAGCCAAGCCTTTACCGTGCTGAGCTGGTCGATTTCCGCGATCGTGTTCTTCCTCCTCACCCTGTATGCCTTAAGCGTGGCCCTGAAAACGATCGACGTCGGCATTGGCTACGCCGTATGGGCGGGAATCGGCGCAGTGGGCTCGGCCGTCTTCGGCAGCTTTCTGCTCGATCAATCCCTGACGCTAACCCAAACCATCTGGCTGGCTGTGATCATCGCCGGGGTTATCTGGCTGAAACTCGCCAGCAGCGAGAAGTTACAGCCGGAGGAGTCAGGGTTAGTAGCTTCCTGAAGATCAATGGCCTTTTAGCGAAGGGGCTGGCTTATTTCTCGCTTGCCCTTTCGCTCAGAATATCTCATCACTGGAGATACCCATGTCGACTCCCCCCCCGGGCCACATCATTCGCCTCATGGAAGATGTAGTAGCGTATTCCATGGAGCATGTCCGTGGCGGCGGCATCCCGTTCACAGCCTATGTGGTCGACGCCAAGGGTAAAGTGCTGGGACGCGGAGTCAACCGTGTTCTCGAGCAACATGACCCTACCGCCCACGCAGAGGTAGAGGCCATTCGTGATGCCTGCCGAAACGTGGGCTCCCCAAACTTACGCGGGGCGACGTTAATCGCGTCAGGCGAACCCTGCGCCATGTGCTACCTCAATGCACTGTTCTCTGGAATCGACGAGGTGGTCTACGCCGTCGACCGGGATAGTGCCGCCGAGGCCGGTTTCGATTACCGCGGCACGTATCAGGTGCTGGCTAACTTTCCGGATCGCTGGCCCATGGCTGTCTATAAGCACGCCACAACTCAGGCTCTTGAGCCGTTCAATCTTTGGAAACGAAAAAGGAGCTTTCTGTGAATGCCCCTCTAAACCCGGCCCAGGCCAAAGCGAACGCAACCGCCCTATTTCGTCCGGATGGCTGGAACAGGACGATCCGCATTGGCACCGTCGTCCCGCATGCGGACGTCGGTCCGGAAGCTGAGCTTCAAGCGATGGCCACCGATGACATCACTATCCACGGCAGTCGCCTGTATTTCTCTGCCATGCGCGCCGGCGGCGAGATGGATGAAAAAATCCCTCATGATCCAGTGGCTTCCTTTGCCCAGCCGCCCTATGTCGATGAGGCCGTTGAAAGCTTAGCCGCGTCGCCGCTGGATGCGGTCGGTCTGGCCTTTACCAGCTCGGCGTACAAGCACGGCCCTGATGGCGAGCGAGCTCTGATAGAGCGCCTGCGCCCCCGGGCCAGAGATTTACCGCTCGTCTCTACGTGTCTGAGCACGGAGCGTGCGCTGGCCAAGCTGGACGCCAAGCGGCTGGCAATCGTCAACCCACCGTGGTTCGACGCAGAGCTGGATGAACTGGGAGCACGATACTTTGAAGCGGCAGGGTTCCGCGTGGTTCACCACGCCCCGTGCGGCCTACCAAGTGGTCAGAAATACATCACGCCAGAGAGCCTATATGACTGGATTGCCAAGATCGTGGCCGAGTCAGAGGCGGACACCGTTTTCATTGGCGGTAACGGGCAACGCTCGGTGGGCATCATCGATGCCGTGGAAGACACCTTGGGGGTTTCCATGATCACCGGTAACCAGGTCATTCTCTGGGATGCCTTGCGGTCAATTGACGCTAAGGTACGTATTGAAGGGTATGGAAAGCTTTTTGACTAGATAAATTTTGATTACACCGCGCCATCATGGATGGTGCGGTTTTTCATTGACACCCTGTAATTGTGGGGCCCCGGATGATCAGATCGTCTGTAAAAGTTATCCTTTGCTAGCAGCCAGGGAGCTTATTCAGCAATTCATCAGGGAGCAGGTTCATGGACATCAAGCTGCATAAGCAGGCCACGATGGCCCCGAAGACCCATGCCGAGATCCAGGTAGCGTCCACCAGCATCACCGATAGCGAGCTGGCTCGCCAGTACGGAGTCGCCGTCGCGACTATCCGGCGCTGACGGTATCGTGATGATGTCCATGATCGATCGCATACACGTCACAATCTGCTGGCCACGCCTGATCAGGAGGAGGTGCTGATCGCGGCGCGCGACTTTCTGCGTCTCGGCCTGGATGACCTGTTCGTAGTGGCACGTGAGTTCTTCAATCCTCGCTTGTCGCGCTCTGGTCTAAACCGCATGCTCAAGCAGCGCGGGGTGGCGACACTGGTAAAGCTGGCTCGACGGGACTCAGGCGATGAGGGAAAGCCTCGGCACAAGCCTTGCAAGGACTATGAGCCGAGTTACGAGCACATCGACATCAAGCACCTGCCCCAGATGCCCGACGAGAAGCAGAAACGCTACCTGTACGTCGCCATCGACCGCGCCACGCGCTAGGTCTATGGAGGTTTGACGCAGCCAGTCCGCGAAGGATGCGCGGGCGTTCATGAAGCGGGTGGAGGAGAAAGCGCCCTTCAAGGTCCAGAAGGTACTGACCGACAGCGGCAAGTCGTTCACCGATCGTTTCACGCGGGCGGGTGAGCGCAAGCCCAGCGGCCGCCACCCGTTCGATCAGGAGTGCCAGGCCTTGGGTATCGAGCACCGTCTGATCAAGCCGGTAAGGCCCCAGACAAACAGCATGGTGGAGCGCTTCAACGGCCGTATCAGCTACGTGCTGGCGACTCGGCGCTATCGCTCAGGCGAAAACCTAGAACAGACGTTGAAACGCTATATATGTCTGTACAACCATCACATCCCGCAGAATGCGCTGCACCATCAATCACCCCTCAAGGATCAATCACCCATCAGGTGATGAAGGAATGGCAGACCCAACGTTCTGAGTTATTTACCAAGCGGGTAGTCAATGACACGGGACTCGACATCCTTCGGATCTTGGATCATCGTGTCTTCCCTCCGGCGGTAGGCGTTCGCTTCAGCCTAGCAGCCAGCGTGCCGGCCAAAGCGTGAAACTCACGGCCGCGCGGGGCCAGGCCAAGGACGATGAAAGGGCGCCATCTCTGTCGAAAACGTAGCGCCATGTGCGCATACCGACAGCCGGCTTGAAGGGGGTCGGTGGAACTCCTAGGCTTTTCGAGCCAGTCCACGGTGTGCCAACGAACCGCCCTGGACTCACATCGACGGCACCTCGCGGTGCGGCGCCTTGGCCCAGGTTCCTGGTAGCGCGGTATCCCGCTCCCTGGATGGCTCGGCAGGCCTTCGTCGACACTTTCGTTCCTGTCAGGCGGGGACCGCATGGCGATGACGACGGACATGGATTTCGCCCAGCCACGGGCAAACCGCCTGAACGCGGAACGGACCGACATCCACGACTCTTGCCGCATGGAGGCGCCATGAGATCCCTGTCGAGTACCCAGTTCGCGCTGTTCGGCGCCGCACTGATCGCCATCAGTTACGGGCTCGCGCGCTTCGCGTTCGGCCTTTTTGTGCCCCAGATCCGCACCGCGCTGGATCTTTCGCCCTATGTCATCGGCATCATCGGCGCGCTGCCGCTGATCAGTTTCCTGTTCGCCACGGCGATCGCGCCGCTCGCCACCGATTATCTGGGTGCCCGCTACGCGGCGGTGCTGTCCGGCGCCTTCGGCGTCGGTGGCCTGGGACTGATCAGCCAGGCCCCCAACGCCTGGCAGCTCGGCGCCGGGGTGTTCGCGTGCGGCATCTGCACCGGCCTGATGATGCCGGCACTCACGGCGGCCATGCAGGCGCTGGTGAAGCGCTCGATGCACGGCCGCGTCAGTTCGGTGATGAACGCGGGGACCAGTATCGGCGTGATCGTCGCCGTACCCACGGTGCTGTTCCTGGCCGATGCCTGGCGCATCGCCTATCTGTCGTTCACCGTGCTGGCCGTCCTCGGCGTGATCGGCGCCTGGTTCATCCTGCCCTCGGTCGCGCGGATCGTGCCGGCCAACGCCGCGCCACCGGCCCCGCTCCGCGAGCTGCCCTGGTCGCGTCTGTGCCGGCTCACCCTGTTTGCCTACGTGATGGGCTTCGTGTCCTCCGCCTACTGGATCTTCGCCCCCGATCTGGTGGTCAACCTCGGCAAGCTCTCGCCCGCTACCACCGGGTGGCTCTGGCTGGCGGTGGGCGTCGCCGGCCTCGGCGGTGCCGTGGTCGCCGACCTGGCCGATCGCAACAACCCGCCCATCACCCAGGCGCTGATGCTGATGATGCTGGCCGCAAGCCTGGCCCTGCTCGCGGCGAGCCCGAGCCAGCCGCTGCTGGCGACGTTTTCCGCGCTGGTCTTCGGCCTGGCCTACATGAGCCTGACGGGGCTCTATCTGATGACCGGCATCCGCTTGTTGCCGGGCCGGCTGTCGGCGGGGCCCGTGCTGCCCTTCATGGCGGTATCGCTCGGCCAGGCCTCCGGCTCGCCGGCCGTCGGCGGGCTGGTGAATGCTTTCGGCTATGCCGATGCCTTCGCGATGTTCGCCGCGCTGGGCATCCTGGTGTCCATTCTGTCGCCCTTCTATCCGGGCGCCATCGCCCAGAGCGACGATGAGGAAACCGAGGAGGAGACCAGGGAGGAAACCGGTCTTCAGGCGGCCTACGACAGCCAGCTCCAGAATGAGGAAGGCGAGCCGCTGGAGGACCCCGCCGAGGACGAGGCGGAAACGCCAACGGAACGCTCATAAGGTTGGTGCCGTCACCTGCCGGCATCGCTGGCGTCTTTTTATCGGCGTCTGCCGCCCCATGCCCCCACTCGGCTGACATCCCGGGACGCCTCACGTCTTAAAGGGAAGGGAAGACTTCCTCGCTCGTCGGCGGTGCCAGCGAACGCGACTCGGCCAGCTCGATCAATCGATGTACCGCCGACAGACTGGCATCTCGCCGCCACACCAGCATCAGCGGCAGGACCAGATCCAGATCGTCCAGGCGATGACTGACCACGCCCTCCGGCGCCCCGGCCATTGTCATCTCCGGCAGGATGGTGCACCCCATGCCGGCCGCCACCAGACACAGCATGGTGGCGTTGTCCGTCCCCTCCTGAACCACGTGGGGCGTGAAACCACGCCGCTGGAAGGCATGGATCAGCTTGTCGTGATAGGTGGGCGTGTCGCTGCGCTCGAACCAGATGAAGTCCTCGCCGTTGAGGTCCGCCAGACGGCTTGGTGGGCTCTCGGCCAGGGACGATCCGGCGCTGGTCACCAGGACCAGGCGATCCTCGTAGAGACAGTGTCTGCAAAGTTCATCGTCATCCTCCGGCGGGAAGAACAGCATCCCGGCATCGAGCCGTTGCTCGCGAATGCCCTCGATCTGCGGCGCCGAGAGCAGCGACATCACCCTGAGCGTCACCTCGGGATGGCGCAGACGGAAGTCGTTGAGTAGTCGCACGATCTGGGGCACCCACAGATGCATGACGGTCACTCCCAGACGTAGCTGGCCGAGCTGACCATCCGCGATCCGGCGGGCATTGCGTTTGGCCTGCTCGAACTCGCCCAGCAACCGCCGCACCTCATCGTGGAAGGCCTCGCCTGCAGCTGTAAGGCGGACCCCATGTCGCGAACGCATCAGCAACGGCGCCCCCACACTCTCCTCCAGTAGTTGCAGTTGCCGCGACAGGGCTGGCTGTGCCAGGGGAATGCTCTTGGCAGCCGCCGATATGGACCCCTCTTCCACCACCGTGACGAAATAACGTAACTGTTTGAAGTCCATGGCATCCCTTGGCGACCACGTGATCGCTCACGCACCTTTCATCCAATTTTAGTATGGAAAACACCTAATAAAACTATTTTACCTATAGCCAGTCGAGCAACCACGATGGCCAAAGTCATCCATCCACTACAAACGACAACCATGACTGACTTCATCGATCCTACGTTCTTCGACCACCACCATGCGGCGCTTACCAGGCTGCGTCACGACTTGCACCGCCGTCCGGAACTGGGTTTCCAGGAACATGCCACCGCCGAGCGTGTGGCCACGGAACTGACGCGCCTGAACATCCCTTTCGAGAGCGGCATCGGCGGCACCGGCATCGTCGCCACCGTGACGGGCCTGCTCCCCGACAACGGCCGTCGCATCGGCTTGCGGGCCGACATGGACGCCCTGCCTATCCAGGAGCTCGGCGAGCATCAGCACGCCTCGACGAATCCTGGTGTGATGCATGCCTGCGGCCATGATGGCCACACCACCATGTTGCTCGGCGTGGCCACCTACCTGGCCGCGCACCGCGAGTTCGCCGGCACCCTGTATCTGGTCTTCCAGCCCGCCGAGGAGGGACTGGGTGGCGGGCGCGCCATGGTCGAGGATGGTCTGTTCGAACGCTTCCCGATGGATGCCATCTACGCCCTGCACAACTGGCCAGCCCTGCCGTCTGGTCGTGTGGCGGTACGCAGTGGTGCCATCATGGCCGCCACCGATCGGCTGGATATCACCGTGCGTGGCAAGGGCGGCCATGGCGGCGTCAATCCGCATCTGGCCGTCGACCCGGTGCGTACTACCGGCGCCCTTATTCAGGCCCTGCACAGCGTGGTCTCGCGCGACGCTGATCCTCTCGCCCCGGCCGCGCTCAGCCTCTGTGGCTTGCAGGGCGGCGATCTGGATGGCTTCGCCATCATCCCCGACGAGGTGCGCCTCAGTGGCACAGTGCGTACCCTCGACACTGCCACCCAGGACCGTATCGAACAGGCCGTGCGCCGGATCTGCGATGGTATCGCGGCGGCACATGGCAGCGAGATCGCAGTGGACTACCAGCGCATCTTCCCCGCCACGCTCAACGACGCCGAAGCGACTCGCCATGTCGAGGCGAGCGTCGCCAACCTGCTCGGCGAGCAGGCCCTGGTGCGCGATGTCCAGCCGAGCCTGGGCGGCGAGGATTTTTCGTTCATGCTGCAGCGCTGTCCCGGCGCCTATTTCTTCCTCGGCACCGCCGAAGGCGATGACACGCCGCCACTGCACAATGCCCGCTTCGACTTCAACGACGACGTCATTCCCGTCGGCTGCCGCCTGCTGGCCGCCATCGGGCTCGGCGCGCTGCGCCAGGGCTGATCCCTGCCCAATCCACGCCCAACCAACACCACAACAAAGAGGCCTCAAATGACCACGAAATCCACGCTTCCCTCCCGGGGAATGCGCGTCTTTTTCCTGCTCTGCGCCCTGGCCATGATCTGGCCCGGCGCACTGCTCGCCAATCGCATCGAGCCCATGGTGATGGGCCTGCCCTTCTTCATGTTCTGGTACATCGCCTGGGTCTTCGCCATGTTCGTCGGCTTGGTGATCTGCTATCGCCGCGACAGCGCCGAGGAGGTCGACGATGAATGATTCGCTGCTGATCACCGTCATGACCTTCGGCTACCTGCTGATCGTGCTGCTTGTGGGCCTGCGGGCCCGGCGCGGCCAGAGTTCTTCGCTGGAGGGCTATGTCGCCGGGGGCCGACACATGGGCCTGTTGGTGCTGTTCTTCATTCTCGGCGCGGAGATCTTCTCCGCCTTCGCCTTCCTGGGTGCCCCCGGCTGGGCCTATAGCAAGGGCGCCCCGGCGCTCTACATCATCGCCTACCTGGCTCTGGCAGTACTGGTCTGGTGGGTAATCGCGCCACTCATCTCTCGGCTCGGACGCCGACATGGCTTCCTGACCCAGGCCGAGTTCCTGTCCGCCTGCTACCCCACCCGCGGTAACGTTCTGGGGCTGCTGATCGGCATCATCAGCGTTCTGGCCATGATTCCCTACCTGACGATCCAGATCGCCGGCGCCGGCATGCTGTTCGAGGCCGCCACCTCGGGCACCATTCCCTTCTGGCTGGGCAGCCTGGTGGCCTGCGGCGTGGTCGCTGCCTATGTCTACGCCAGCGGCTTGCAGGGCATCGGCTGGACCAACCTGTTGCAGGGTGTGATGATGATCGTCATCGCTTGGGTCCTGGGATTGACCACCGCCGACCAGTTCTTTGGTGGTGTGGGCGAGATGTTCCGAGAGATCCAGCGCCAGGCACCCGAGTACCTGACCATGCCCGGCAGCCAAGGCATGGGCTGGGGCGCCTTTTCTACCGCCATCCTGATCAGCGCCCTGGGCTGCGTGATGTGGCCGCATATCTTCATGAAGTTCTACAGCGCCCGGAGCGAACGAACCCTCAAGCGAGTGTTCGTGCTCTACCCGCTCTACAGCTACCTGCTGGTGCCACTGCTGATCATTGGATTCGCCGGCATCGTGGTGCTCAAGGACAACCCGCTCGATTCACCGGATCAGGTACTGCTGAGTCTGGTGGTGGGTATGGCCGACTTCCCGGCCTGGCTGATCGGGCTCGCCTTGTCTGGCGCGTTGGCCGCCGCCATGTCCACGGCCGCTAACCTGGCCCACACATCCGCCACCATTCTGGTGCGCGATATCGGCCAGCATCTGCCCGCTTGGCGCCAGTTGCCTGATCAGCGCGCCCTGAAGCTGACGCGTCTGGGAGTGATCGTCATCTCACTGGCCGCC
Source organism: Modicisalibacter coralii (assembly GCF_004117855.1). Lineage (GTDB taxonomy): Bacteria > Pseudomonadota > Gammaproteobacteria > Pseudomonadales > Halomonadaceae > Modicisalibacter > Modicisalibacter coralii. The sequence continues at coordinate 213,898 of NZ_QWBW01000009.1, read as the reverse complement.
TATCTACTGGCGCTGGCCAATCCAGGCTCGCTGGTGGCCCTGCTGCTGGGGGCCTACGGTATCGTCGTCCAGCTGCTGCCGATGCTGCTCGGCGCGCTGTTCTGGCACCGGGCGTCACGCAGCGCCGCCTTCACCGGCCTGGCTGTCGGCGCCGGCCTCACTCTCTTCTTCCAGTTCGGCGGCAATGCACCCTTCGGCTGGAATGCTGGCTTCTGCGGCCTGCTGGTCAACGCGGCGATTTTCGTCGCCATGAGCCTGACCGCGCGCCAAGCTTCCAGCCATACGCCGGCGGAGGCCCTGACAACTCGCGCCTGAGCCCTTGTCCAGCAAAGCAAGGCCCGGCATCGCGCCGGGCCGTTTTCTTTTTCCGTTCAGGAATCACGACTCCCGGGAGCGCGGCACGCGACAAGCCCGACCAACACCGCACTCGGCAAGCCCCTCACGCACCCTCCCGTGCCCGGAACGCCGCCTTGGCGGCGCTCATCGCGTTCATGGCGGCGGGTATTCCCGCATACACCGCGATCTGCAGGACGATCTCGACGATTTCCTCCCGGGTGACGCCGGTGTTCATCGCCGCGCGCAGGTGAAATTCCAGTTGGCCGGGGGCGTTGCCCATGGCGCCGAGCATGGCGACCGTCAGCATTTCACGCGTCTTGAGGTCGATCCCCTCGCGGGAGACCACATCGGCAAAGGCGAACCCCAGCAGCGTTTCCAGGGCCTGCGGGTGGAAGTCGTCGAGGTTGTCGGCGACCCGCCCCGGCGCCTCGGGCTCCAGGCGCTCGAGCAGGGCCATTGCCTCCTGGCGCCGATTAGTCCGTGCGCCACTCATGCATTCACCCCCTTCATGCCTTCCGCCGTGTAGCGCTCGCCGGCCACCGGTATCCGGGCCGTGGCCGCTTCCAGTTGCTGGCATTCGGCCCGGGTCAGCGCAATGTCCACGGCGGCGGCGTTCTCGTCGAGGTAGCGCAGGCGCTTGGTCCCGGGGATCGGCACGATGTCATCGCCCTTGGCCAGCAGCCAGGCCAGCGATAGCTGGGCCGATGTGCAGCCTTTCGCCGCCGCCATCTCGGCGATCACATCGGCGATACGCCGGTTATGTTCGATCGCCCCTTCCGCGAAGCGCGGCAGATGGGCGCGGGAGTCCCCTTCTCCGAACTGATCGGTGTCCTGGAAGCGCCCGGTCAGGAAACCGCGCCCCAGCGGGGAGTACGGCACGAAGCCGATGCCCAGTTCCCGGCAGGTGGGCAGCACCGCGTCCTCCACGTCGCGCGTCCACAGCGAATATTCCGTCTGCACGGCGGTGATGGGATGCACGGCATGGGCGCGCCGCAGGGTCTCGGCGCTCACCTCGCAGAGTCCGATGCGGGCGATCTTGCCGGCCTCGATCAACTCGACCAGTCCGCCGATGGTTTCCTCGATGGGTCGAGTGGGGTCGATCCGGTGAACGTAGTAGAGATCGATGCGCTCGACCCCGAGCCGACGCAGGGAGGCCTCGCAGCATTCCCGCGCGTACCGGGCGCTGTTGTCCAGGCTGCGCCGGTATTCGCCGGGGTTGCGCACGATCCCGAACTTCGTCGCGATCGTTACCTCGCGGGACGTGCGTGCCAGGAACTCGCCGATCAGGGTTTCATTGTGATGCGGGCCATACATGTCCGCTGTATCGAAAAAGTCGATACCCCGCTCGACCGCCCTGTCCAGCACTCGCAGGGACTCGCTATCGTCCCGTGCGCCGTAGAACTCACTCATCCCCATGCAGCCCAGGCCGATGGCCGACACCGACAGATCGGCGCCCAGTGTGCGTTTTTCCATTTCCAGAATCCTCGTGTCATGCTCGCGGATCAGAATTGCACGATGTCGGGACACCCAACATGCACGATGCCGGAAAGGGGATTTCCACTCACGGAAAGCCAGCGTCACGGGACGTCGACTGGAACGATGCGCGCGCCTTTCTGGCGGTCGTTCGCAGCGGCACCCTGAGTGGCGCGGCGCACAGCCTCGGCGTGGGTGTCGCCACGCTGTCCCGGCGCATCGAACGTCTCGAGGCGGCCCTGAACAGGGCCCTGTTCACGCGCCAGCAGTCGGGCTACCGGCTCACCGAGGACGGCGAGCGTCTCGTCGACAAGGCCGAAGCGCTGGAGGCGGCGGCGCATGCCTTTACCGCGGACGGCGGCGACCACGAGGCGATTGCCGGCACGGTCAGGCTGGCGACGGCCGAAAACCTGGCGACCGGCTTGATCCTGCCGGCGCTGGCGGACTTTCGGGAGCGCCATCCCGCGTTGACGGTGGAACTCGTCACGGACATCGCCACGGCCAACCTGCACCGCCGCGACGCGGATCTGGCCATCCGCATGGTCAGGCCGGAACGCGGCCATGTCTCGCTGCGCCGCCTGGCGACGCTGGGCTATGGCCTCTACGCGAGCCCGGCCTACGCCGCCGGGCGCCGAGGCGTCCCGGAAAACGGCTACGACGCCGACCGGTTCATCGCCTGGGATGACGCCTACGCTCACCTGCCCGCCGCGCGCTGGATGGAGCGGACCCTGCAAGGGCGCCGCCCCGCGCTGACGACGACGTCGCTGCGAACCCAGGTCGAGGCCGCCGCCCAGGGGCTGGGGCTTGCCGTGCTGCCCCACTTCACCGCGCGGGAGGCCGGCCTGGTCTGCATCGACCCGGCCATCGAGGTCGAGCAGCCCATCTATCTGGTGATCCAGACCGACCTGACCCGCTCGCCGCGCGTCCGCGCCCTCGCGGACTTCCTCAGCGAACGGGTCATCCAGCACGCGGCGTTGCTCGGCGGCCCCGTATCACCGCCACCAACTAGCGGGCCGTGATACCAGGCAGGTGGTCAGACTCACGGAGTGATCGCGCGGCCAGTGTCCCAGGCTCTGCGGAGGTTCCATGAACGACAGCGAACTGTTGCAGCATCTGCGCCATCTCGAAGTCGCGCTTCACCAGCCGCTCACGCGCTCGGATCGTGACCGGCTGGATGAACTGCTCGATGATGAATTCCTGGAATTCGGGAAATCGGGTGCCCGGCTCACGAAGGCCGACATCCTCGAGTGGCTGCCTGTCGAACGCCGCGCGGACACCATCTGGTCGGAAGGTTACGAGATCGCTCGCCTGGCGGAGGATATTGCGCTGCTGACCTACCGGGCGGCACAGGCCGATGACGAAGGCAATTTATCCGCCCACACACTACGCTCGTCGCTATGGATACACAGTGCACGCGGCTGGCGGATCCGCTTTCATCAAGGCACGGCGACCGAGGCATTCCGGCAATGTACGAACTGACGAAGAATCACCTTGGTGAACGATGGCACAGGATGCGCCCATGACTCGAGACGATCTCGCCAACCTCTATCGCGGCTACATCGACTGCCTGAATGCGCAGGACTGGTCGAGCCTGGGCCGCTTCGTCCACGACGATGTGGAACACAACGGCCGCCGACTCGGGCTGGCGGGCTATCGCGAAATGCTCGAGCAGGACTATCTGGCAATTCCGGACCTGCACTTCGCCATCGAACTGCTGACGGCCGACCCGCCCCACGTAGCCAGCCGGCTCCGGTTCGATTGCACGCCAAGGGGGAAGTTTCTCGGTCTGCCCGTCAATGGCCGCCGGGTGACGTTCGCCGAGAACGTGTTCTACGCGTACCTCGACGCCAAGATCGTTGGCGTGTGGTCGGTGATCGACAAGGCGGCGGTCGAAGCGCAGTTGTGACAACGGCCTAGAGGGTGCTTACAAATTAGGCGAGCGAAGGCAAGACAAGGCAAAATCGACCGAAAAACGGACCGGGCTGGCGCTCCAGTTTACACGGGGTAAATGAGCATTTTGAGGCCGATTTTAACGCCGTATTGTCGAGCGCAGGCATTTTGTAAACATCCTCTTAATCCTCGAACGAAGCCAGCCACTTGCCAAGCAACTCATCCAGCCTCGCCCGCTCGTCGTCGCTCAGCGCCTCGGTCAAGCGGTGCTGGTTGGCGACGTGTTCGCCCACCACCTGATCGATCAGCGCGAACCCCGCGTCCGTCAGCGCCACCACCGAGCCGCGCCCGTCGTCGGGGTCACGGCGCCGGGTGACGAGACCGGCCTCCTCCAGCCGGTCGATGCGGTTGGTCATCGTCCCCGAGGTGACCATCGTCCAGGCAATCAGCGCGGACGGGCTGAGCGCATGGGGCGGCCCGGCACGCCGGAGCGTGGCGAGCACGTCGAAACCGGCCGCCGTGAGCCCGTGAGCCGTTATCACGCGCTCCATCCCCTGGGAAAGATGCACGTTGAGGCGCTTCACGCGGCCGATGGTCCCCATCGGGGCAACGTCGAGGTCCGGGCGCTCGGCGCGCCACTGCGCGAGAATACGTTCGACTTGATCCATGCCGTCAGGCTAACCGGCCAATAGTTTGACATCAAGATTTATTGGTTTATCTTGACGTCAAACTATTGGAGGCCGCCATGTCACACACCCGGGATCTCTTGCTCACCGCCGCCGCGCCGGCGGTCTGGGGAAGCACCTACCTCGTCACCACGGAGCTGCTGCCCCAGGGGTACCCGCTCACGGTGGGAATGCTGCGGGCGCTTCCCGCCGGCCTGCTCCTGCTGCTGATCGTTCGCGAGCTGCCACCGGCCCGCTGGCTCGGGCGGATCGTCCTGCTCGGCGCGCTGAACTTCACGGTGTTCTGGGCGGCCCTGTTCGTCGCCGCCTACCGGCTGCCGGGCGGTACCGCGGCGACGCTCGGTGCCATTCAGCCGCTCATCGTGCTGGTGCTTTCGCGACTCGTGCTGGCCACCCCCATCCGCGCCGGCGGTCTGGCCGCCGCCGTCGCCGGCATCCTCGGCGTGGCGCTGCTGATCATGGAACCCAGTACCCGGCTCGATCCCATCGGCGTTGGCGCGGCGTTGCTCGGCGCCCTGTCGATGGGCGCCGGCACGGTGCTGACCCGTCACTGGCAGCCCCCGGCCTCGCCGCTGACCGTCACGGCCTGGCAGCTCGTCGCCGGGGGCCTGCTGCTGTTACCGCTGGCACGTGTCGTGGAACCGGCGTTTCCCCTGCCGTCGGCCAGCAATCTCGTCGGCCTGGCGTGGCTCGGCCTGATCGGCTCGGCACTCACCTACTACCTGTGGTTCCGGGGCATCGCCCGGCTGGGGCCCGCCACCGTCACCGCATTCGGCTTCCTGAGTCCGCTCACCGCGGTGGCGCTGGGCTGGCTGGTGCTCGGCGAAACCTTCAGCACCACGCAGGCACTGGGCGCGCTCATCGTGATCGCCAGCGTATGGCTCGGTCAGCGCGCCGCTCGCAAGCCCCTCACAACCCCTTCGTTGGCAGGAGACAAGGCATGAAGATCATCGTATTCGGCGCGACCGGCGAGATCGGGCATCACGTGGTGGCACAAGCCCGGCGGCGTGGTCACACCATCACGGCGGTGGCACGCTCACGGCGACGCCTCGAGGAACTGGAAGGCTCCCTGACACGCCAGGCGGCGGACCTGATGGCCGACCCCGACGCGGCACGACGGCTGATACCGGGACACGACGCCGCCATCAGCACCCTGCGGCCGGCGACGGGGGCGGAAATGCAGCTCGTCGCCCTCACTCGCGCCGTGCTCTCCGGGGCGGCGAGCGCCGACGTTCCAGTCTTCGTCACCGGCGGCGCGGCGACTCTAAAGCTGCGCGCCGGCGAACCCGCCAGTGTGCTGAACACACCGGGATTCCTGCCCGAGGCGGTGCGCCCCATCGCCGAGGCCTGCGCCGCACAGGACGCCCTGCTCGACGTCACTCCCGATGCCCGCTGGTACTGCCTGCGGCCACCGGCGATGCTGGTACATGGCCCGGGCACGGGCGATTACCAGTGGGGCACGGATACCCTGGTCAGCGACGCGGAAGGTATCTCGCGGATTTCGTATGCCGACTTCGCCTCGGCGATGCTGGATCTGGTCGAGACGGGACACGATCGGCACCCCCGGCGGCTGACGGTGGGGTGGCAACGAGTACCGAACTAGCCGGAACATTAGGGCTGCCCCCTTATCGAACACGATAACGTCACATCGCGTTATCCCGGACCTCAGAGGGTATTTACAAAGTCGGCGAGCGAAGGCAAGACAAGGCAAAATCGGCCGAAAAAACGGAGTTTACACGGGGTAAATGAGTATTTTGACCGGGCTCGCGCGCGAGGCCGATTTTAACGCCGTATTGTCGAGCGCAGGCATTTTGTAAACACCCTCTCAAATGGAGAACCGTCCCATGCAACCCCGAACCTTTCTCGTCACCGGCGCGTCGCGGGGGATCGGATGGGCCATTGCGAAGACATTGGCCGATCAGGGGCACCGGATCGTCGGGGTGGCACGCCAGGGCGACGCAGCCAACTTCCCGGGCACCCTGCTGAGCGGCGATCTCTCCCGGATCGATACCACGCAGGACCTGCTGGAGCACGTCAGGGCCGACTACGCGATAGATGGCATCGTGAACAATGTCGGCATCGCCTCTCCCCAGCCACTGGAGTCGCTCGATCTGGCCACCCTGCAGAGCGTCCACGACCTGAACGTGCGCACCGCCATACAGATCGTCCAGGCGTTGATCGCTGGCATGCGAGAGAGACGCTTCGGTCGCATCGTCAACATCTGCAGCCGGGCCATTCACGGCGCCAGGAACCGCACGGCGTATGCCGCCGCCAAGAGCGCGCTGGCGGGCTGCACGAAAAGCTGGGCCCTGGAGTTCGCCGAACATGGGATTACCGCCAACGCGGTCGCCCCGGGCCCTACCGCCACAGAACTCTTCCATCAGGCGCGCCCCGCCGGGAGCCAGGCGGAGCGGGAGGTCATCGCGACCATTCCCATGCGCCGGCTCGGCTCTCCCGAGGAAATCGCGGCTGTCGTCGGCTTTCTGATGTCGGACGCGGCGAGCTTCGTCACCGGCCAGGTCATCGATGTGGATGGCGGCGGCAGTCTGGGCGGACGCTCCTGAGCGTGTCGGCGCCGACGGCGACGAGATAGCGTAGACAGCCTCCTCGCACCGCTGCGCGCGCTTTCCAGCGTCGAGGCAATCGGCCGTGCGCCCATGCGGTAGCCCCTCGATGCACATCGATTGTCGGGCACATACCTTGACGTAAAGATACTTTATATCGAGAATCTAGCCGAACATCGACCCCCTGGAGGACGCCATGTCGAATGCCAACGCCGGGCGCCATGCGCTGGTTGCACTCACCGTCGTGCTGGTGGGGCTGAACCTCCGTCCCATCATGGCGGCCGTCGGCCCCATCCTCGCCAGCGTTCAGGCAGCGACCGGCATCGGCGATACCACCGCCGGGCTGTTGACCACGCTGCCAGTGCTGGCCATGGGACTGTTTGCCTTGCTGGGCGGCATGCTGCAGCGCGTTCTGGGCGTCGAGAAGACGGTGCAGTACGGCCTGGTGATGGTGGGTGCGGCGACCCTGGCGCGCCTGCCCTTCCACGGCGAGGCGGGCCTGATCGCCACCGCCGCGGCGGGCGGCATCGGTATCGCCGTCATCCAGGCGACCCTGCCCGGGATGATCAAGCGGGACCACGGCGCCAAGGCCGGCCAGCTAATGGCCCTTTACACGGTCGGCATCATGGCCGGCGCCATGGTGTCCTCGTCGCTGGTCGCCCCGTTGTCGGCGATGCAGGGCTGGCCCGTGGCACTATCGGTATGGGCGGCCTTCGCCATTCTGGCCCTGCTCGGCTGGCGCCGGGTCGGCACGCCACGGCCGGGGGCCGACGCCGGCGGTGGGCCGGGCCTGCCGATGGCGTCACCGCGCGCCTGGTACCTGATGCTGTTCTTCGGCATCGGTACCGCCGCCTACACCCTGGTGCTGGCCTGGCTGCCGCCCTTTTATGTCCAGTTGGGATGGTCGGAGACGGCCAGTGGCTTCCTGCTGGGCGGGTTGACCCTGGCTCAGGTCGTCGCCGCCGTCGGCCTCTCGTCGGTCGTTGACCGCTTCCCGGACCGCCGCCCGGTGTTCTACGTCATCCTCGTGGTCATCGCGCTGGGTCTGCTGAGCCTGATCGTCGCGCCGCAACCGCTCGCCCTCCCGGCCCTGTTGCTGCTCGGCCTGGGCATCGGCGGGCTGTTCCCGATGTCATTGATCATCGCCGTCGACCATCTGCAGGCGGCGCGCCAGGCGGGCGCCCTGCTGGGCTTCGTCCAGGGCGGCGGGTACATCATCGCCAGCGTCATGCCGTTCCTGGCCGGTCTGCTGCGCGACGCCTTCGATGATCTGACCCTGGCCTGGGGCATCATGCTGGTGGGCATCCTGGTGCAGATGGTCATGGTCCCGCGCCTGTCGCCCGGCGACTCCCTGTCCAGCGAGGACTGGCGCCTTCACAGCACGGCACGGTCATGAGTGGCTGGCTGGCGACACGACCACCAATCCGTCCTGTCCATCCACTCATGCCGTCTCGTTCGGGGCCCGCGTCGTGTAAGACGCCGGCCGTGGGTCGCCGTCTCGGCGATTTCCCGTTCCAGCGCCTTCTGATGTCCAATAATTCAATATGTCCATTTTTCATGGACACCCGTGAAAATTGGACAGCAAGGCCCCCCTATTCAGAGACAGCCGTGGAGCCGGCCGCCATCCTCTGACATAGCCCGCCGGGCACACCCCTCAATGCGGCGCGATACGGATGCCCCCGACCCAGCGGGCCGTCGTCACGAAATCCAGCCAGTTGCGCCGGCCGGCCAGCACTTCCCTGCCCAGCGTCGTCAGGGCGAGCGTCCGCTGGGGCCATTCGCAGTCGGTGTCGGTGATCGCGAGCAGCGGCCGTGGCGCCTCGATCAGCGCCTGGATCTGCCACCAGAACATCAGGTCGCCCAGGTAGGGCAGCGGTTCGGACTCGCGCATCAAGCGCGAAAACGCCTGGCCGACCGTCAACGGGCCATGGTCGCGGACGCTCTCCAGCGTGAGCCGCTCGGTCAGCCCGAGCCCCGTCGTCGGCTCGGGCAGTTCCCGAAGGTGCCGGGCGAGCGCCCGCCCCATCATCGGTAGCGCCGGCGTGCCGGTGGCGACCAGGGCCTCGAGCGGGTCGGGCCGGTCGGCGACCAGCGCACCCCAGGCACGCGTGCCGAGTTCCAGCAGCGGGGCCTGCACCGGGCGGCGCTGCCGCCACAGCCAGGCGAGCAGATCGGGGGCGAGCTGGCCGATACCGATGAAACGCGCCACACCGGGGATGCTGTCCACCGCGATCAGCTCGACGCGTGCCTCGGGACGCTGCCGATTCAAGCGGTGCAGCAGGTAGGCCAGCAGGAGCTGATCGTAGCTGTCGTGCTCGAACCACAGCACGATGCGTTGATAGCGTTCGAGGCTCTCCAGCCGTTCGTAGCTGGCGCGCAGGCGCCCCAGGGCATCCGCCTCGGTCATGGCGAAGGCGCCGGCCAGAAAGCGGGCCCGCAACCGCATCAGTGCGTCCGGCGGCAGATCGGCCAGCGGCCCGAGGCAGAACGGGTCGGAAAATTCCAGGAAGTCGCCGACGAAGCCCGCCGTGCGCAGGCTGTGTTCGATATCGTTGCCGCAGCGGATGTGCAGCGTGGCCAGGTCGCGGTCGCCCCGCTCGGCGAGCTGCGCCTTCGCGGCATCGAGCGCGCCGATGTGTGCCTTCAACCGGGCCCAACTGGCAAAACCCCTTTCCCGGGCGATGACGAACTGGGCGTCGGCCAGCTTGAGAGGCGTCTGACGCGGCGGCAGATGGTCGAGGACACGCGCCAGGGCGTGGGGCTCGTTCGCCCGAACCGCCTTGAGCAATTCCTTGGCACGCTTGCGCTGCTGTTCGAGGTTGAGGCGGCCATGGGAGATGGCGTCGGGCCGGCTGGACGGGGTCATACGATTCCCTCCATGCGCCTGCGTCCGCCGGACAGGCCGGGAGTCGTATGGATGGCATCGATGGTGGCGATGGGCGCAGCCCTTTCCGCGGACGGGGACGCCTTGCGGCGCTGGAATCAGCCTACCGCAGCGCAGGCCCGTGTCAATCTCGCGGCTCGCCAGCCACCGCCGGGAAGCGCTAGGCTGGCAGCACGTCGCCAACACGAGAAGCCGATGAAACTCCTCCTCATTGCCGTACTCCTGATCGTCATCGGCCTGCCCGTTGCCGTGGTGCTGGCCCTTCTCTTCGGCGGGCCGTCCAGCCCGCCCGTGGCCAAGGGCATCACCGAACCCTTCAAGGCGCTGGACGACAGCGACCTGCCGGCGCCCAGCCACTACCCGGCGCGCGACGGGTCGCAACTGGCCTTTCGCCATTACCCGCCCCACGCCACGGCGCAGCGAGGCAGCGTGGTCCTGCTCCACGGTTCCTCGGCCACCAGCTGGAGCCTGCACCCGCTGGCCCGGGCCTACGCCGATGCCGGCTACGCCGCCTACGCGCTGGATGTGCGCGGCCACGGCGGCTCCGGCACCCGGGGCGTGATCGACCATGTCGGTCAACTGGAAGAGGATCTGGAAGACTTCATGCGGGCCGTCACTCCCGCCGCGCCGACCACGCTGGTGGGCTTTTCCGCCGGCGGCGGTTTCGCGCTCAGGGTCGCCGGCGGCCGGTACCAGGGGCTGTTCGACCATTACCTGCTGCTGGCGCCGTTCATCGGCCAGGATGCCCCCACCTACCGCCACGGCAGCGGCGGCTGGGTGCGCGTCGGCATCCCCCGCTACCTGGCGATCCTGCTGTTGAACCGGCTCGGCATCCACGCCTTCGACCACCTGCCGGTGGTTCGCTATGCCCTCAACGACGAGGCCAAGGCCGCCCTGACGCCCTGGTACGCTTTCAACCTGGCACAGAACTACCGACCGGAGCGCGACTACCGGGCGACCATCGCCGCGGTCCAGCGGCCGATGCACGTGCTGGTCGGCGAGCAGGACCCGGTGTTCCACGTCGAACGCTTCGACGCGGTGTTCCGGGAAGCGGGAAGTGCGGCCCCGGTCGAGCTGCTGCCCGGCATCGATCATGTCGGCCTGGTCCTCGAGCCCCGTGCCATCGACGCGGCGATCGACGCCACCCGGGACCTTCACCGGCACGACAAGCCTTCCGTTCCATGACCGCTGGAGCCCGCCGGACGGCAACCGGAAGCCGCATGGCATAATCGCGCGATCGACACAGGAGCCAGCGTGAAACCCGAAGACCTGGAAAAACTGCTCACCCGCCGCATGCCCTTCGGCAAGTACGAGGGTCGGCCGATCGCCGACCTGCCCGGCCCCTATCTCAACTGGTTCGCCCGCGAGGGCTTTCCGCGCGGCGAGATCGGCCAGTTGCTCGAACTGATGCACGAGATCGACCACAACGGCCTGAGCGACCTGCTCGAGCCGTTGCGCCGACGGCACGCCGAGTGACGCCTGCTCAGCCCGCTCGACCGGGGCTGGTAGCCGCCCTAGCCCGCAGCCCCAGCCAGGCGTTGGCGACCAGCGTGACCAGGGTCAGCGTGCCGCCGTAGAGGGTGGCGCCGGGCGGGCGCTCGCCGAGGATCCACCACACCCAAAGCGTGCCGAGTATCGCCTCGACGAGGTAGAACAGCGCGACTTCGGCGGAGGGCAGATAGCGCGTGGCGTTGTTGATCAGCGCCGTCGCCAGGGGCATCTGCACCAGCCCCATGACGGCGAGGACGACGTAGCTGCCGGCGTCGAGCCGCAGCGGGGTCGCCATGGGCCAGGCGATCGCCGCCGAGACGAGCCCGCCCACCGCGATCAGCGGCAGCCGGTCCATGACGGGAAAGCGCCGCAGCAGGGTGAGATTGCCGCCCACGGCCGCCGAGGCGCCCAGCGCGTAGAGATTGCCCAGCATCCCGTCGCTCTGCAGCGAGCCGGCGAAGACGATCACCAGCCCCAGGGACGCCAGGGCAATCGCCATCCAGGTGCGCGCCGCGACGGCCTCGTGCAGGCAGAACCGCGTGAACAGCGCGGCGAACAGCGGCGCGGTGCTGAGGATGACCACGACATTGGCCACCCGGGTATGCATGACCGCCAGGACGAACAGCGTCGACGTCGCGGCCAGCAGCAACGCCGACAGCAGCGCGGCGCCTGCGTGCCCCCGCAGCGTGGCGAGACGGTGCCTACGGCCATAGAGCAGCCCCACGGACAGCGCCATCAGGCTGCCCCGCCAGAACACGATGTCCCAGCCGTCGCTGTCCGCCAGGCGCACCAGCAGGCTGTCGACACTCAGCACCAGTATGCCGAACGTGGCCAGCAGCAGGCCGTGACGGTGATCCTGTACCTCGAGAGACATCGCCGGCACCTCGCTTGACGAGTCGGGGCCGCACCCGGCGATGCGGCCCCGATGGGTGGATCGGGCGGCAATGGCGGCGCCGTGGCCGCCACGCCGCGTCAGGCACCGCTGGAGACGCTTCGCGCTACCCCGGCCCGGCGGGTGCGGGCGACCCGGTACCCGACCCCGCCAGCGATGAGCAGCATGCCGCCACAGCCCACCGCCAGCGCGTAGGCACCCAGCGTCGCCGATTCGGCGATGGCGAAGCGCCCGGCCAGCCCGGCGAGGGTGTCCGCGTACTGGTACCACAGGAAGACGCCCACCAGGATTCCCGCCAGCATGGTGCCGACGGCCACCCGGCGCGTGCCGCTTTCCCAGTTCGCCTGGGTTGCCTCGTCGCGCCGGTGCAGGCTCGCCAGGTAGTCGCGTTCCGCCGGGCTGACCGTGGTCAGCCGCGAGGCCGCCACGATGGCCACGAGCGCCGCCAGGGTGCTGACCACGACCGGGTGCAGGTAGACCGGCAGCGTGACCCAGCCGGCCTGCTCGGCCAGCGAGAGCAGCAGATTGCCGACGAAGCCGACGATCAGCCCCCAGGCCGCGCCGGCGGCGGTGATCCGCCGGCTCCAGATGCTCATCAGCGCCACCGGCCCCCAGGACGAGGCGAACAGTGTCGCCGCGAACCACACCACGGCCATCACCGCCGGCGGCTGGAACAACGCCAGCACCAGGGCGATCAGCCCGGCGGCGAGGACCGCGATGCGGCTGGTGCGCATGGCGGTCTTCTCGTCGCGCGAGGCGGGCAGGATGTCGTTGGACAGGCTGAAGCCGATGATCGACAGGAAGGTCGAGCAGGACGACAGGCCGGCCGCGAAGACGCCGGTCAGAATGACGATGCCCAGCCAGGTGGGCAGCACGTTGAGCGCCGACCAGACCATGGCGTGTTCGCCGTCGAGGCCGGGGTCGTAGAGGTTGATGGCCGCGCCGGTCATCATCATCAGCGCATAGAAGATCGCCAGCGCCACGGCGGTGAGCATCGCCGAACGCATCACCACGTGCTCGTTGCGCGCCATCAGGTAGCGGCTGGCCTGCCAGGGGCTGGCGGCGAGCACCGCGGCCCACACCAGACCCAGCGTCAGCCCCCAGGTCAGTGCCTCGCCGGGCGAGGAGAAGGTGGCGTCCTCGCCCTGAATGACACCGTGCCACAGCGCGATGCCGGGCTTGTCGGACTGGCTCAGCAGCCCTTCGATGACGCCGTGCCAACCGCCCAGGTCGTCGATGATGTACAGCGACCCGCCCAGCGCGGCCAGCGAGAAGATCACGAACATCACCGTGTCGGTCAGCACCACACCCGGCGAGCCCGAGTAGAGGATGAAGCCGGTATAGGTCAGCCAGACCAGCACCAGGCCGACCCAGTACGGCAGCCCGGTGAGTTCCTCGAACATGATCCCGGCGCCCTGCATCACCCCCAGCAGGTAGGCGCCCAGACCGACCACCGTGGTCAGCCCGGCAATCACCTGCACGCGCCGCGAGGCGAAGCGCTTGCCGAAGAACTCGGGCACCGTGAGCGCGCCACTGCGCCGCAGGTAGCGGCCGAAGGCCAGCGCTCCCAGCAGGCAGCCGGAGGTGCTGACGGCGGCGAAGATCAGCATGACGAAGGGGTACCCGGCGTAGGCGAAGCCGGTCTCGCCGAGAAAGGCGCTGGTACTCAGGTAGCTGGCCACCAGGGTGCCGAGAATCAGGAAGGTCGGGGCGTTGCGCCCGGCGACCAGGTAATCGTCGAGGTGCTTGACGCGACGCCCGGCCAGGTGGCCGATGACGAAATAGCCGATCAGGCTGAGCAGAATGGCGATGGTGTAGATCATGGCAATGACCGTGATTGTGGACTTGTTGGTATTCGCCATGATGCTGGCCATGCCCGGGCCGGTCGTTCTCTCAGCGTCACCCCGAAAGGTTTGCACGACACCGCGCCGATACCGCTTGCCGCTGGCGCACCTCACACGACCCGACGGCGCGCCCCCCGCACGGGTGCCGGCGTCGCACAGGGAACGCTTTGCGTCGTCCAGAGACCGCCCTCGGTCGGGACGTTTCCCGAAGCTCAAGGATCGACCAACAACAAGGACTCACCCATGCCCGGCAGATTGTCCATTTCCCCCGCCCGCCTCGTGACGCGCTCGCTGCTGGCGCTCGGCCTGGCGGCTCTGGCCGCCCCCGTCTACTCGGCGTCCATGGATTTCTCCAACGAATACAATGCCAGCTCGATCCATGCCCAGGGCGATGCCTGGTTCATCGACCGGGTCAAGGACCTGACCGACGGCGAGGTCGACATCACCCTGCACACCGGCGGCTCGCTGGGTTTCCGCTCGGCGGATCACTTCTATGCCGTGGCCGACAACGCCGTGCAGATCGCCGACAGCCTCTCCGGCACTCTCGGCGGCGTGGACCCCATCTTCCTGCTGTCGTCGCTGCCCTTCCTGGCGGACGACGTCGAATCCGCGCACCGCCTCTACAATATCGCCCGGCCCGAGTACGCCAAGGTCTTCGAGGCCAATGACCAGATCCTGCTCTATGCCTCGCCGTGGCCGGCCAGCGGCATCTGGTCCAAGACTCCGGTGACCAGCATGAAGGACCTCGATGGCCTCAAGATCCGCAGCTACGACCGCAACGGCACGGAAGCCTTGTTGAGCGCCGGCGCCTCGCCGGTGAAACTGTCCTGGGCCGATGTCGTGCCCCAGCTCGCCACCGGCGGTATCGAGGCGGTGCTGACCTCGGCCGAGGCCGGCGCCAACGGCAGCTTCTGGGAACACCTCAGCGATTTCAGCGCCATCAACTACGCCGTTCCGCTCAACATGGTGCACATGAACCGGGATGCCTTCGAGGATCTCAGCGAGGCCAACCAGCAGGCGGTGCTCCAGGCGGCCAAGGAGACCGACGCCCACAACTGGGAGGTCGTGAAACAGCGTCTGGCACAGAACTACGCCGAGTTGCGCGAGCACCAGGTGGCCATCCACGACCCCATCCCGGGCGAGTTCCAGGCCGGCCTGGAGAAGGCGGCCGAGCCGGTGGTCGCCCACTGGGTCGAGTCGGCCGGCGATCGCGGCCAGCGCATCCTCGAACAGTACCGCGACCCAGAGGCCCCGTGATGGCGGCCCCCGAACCTGCCGGGGAGACCGCAACGCCGCGCCGGGTACATCCCGTCGTCGCCGTGCTCGGCCGGCTGTCCAGCGCCCTGGCGGCGCTGGGCGCCGGTGTCGCCATGCTGCTGGTGGTGTACATGCTCGGGCACATCCTGCTCGAGATCGGCCTGCGCCTGTTCGGTCGCTCCACGTTCATCCTCGACGAATACATCGGCTACAGCGTGGCGGCAATGACCTTCCTCGGCATGCCCTACGCCCTGGAAAAGGATGGGTTGATCCGCGTTTCCCTGGTCCTCGAGCGCCTGCCCCAGGGCTGGCGCTGGCCGCTGGAGCTGTTCGCCAGCCTCACGGCCCTGCTCGCCTTCGGCTGGCTGGCACGCTACTGGACGCTGGCCGTGGAGCGCAGCTTCGCGCGCGGCATCATCAGCGAGACGATGGCCCGCACCCCGCTGTGGATCCCCCAGGGCGCGGTACTACTGGGCCTGTACCTGCTCTGCTTCACGCTCGCCGTGCGCACGCTGCATATCCTCGCGCAGCGCCGGACCTTCCCGCCCGGAGGACGATGAATGGACATGCTTCTCACCGGCGCCGGGGTCATCGCCCTGTTGCTCGGCGTGCTGGCGCTGGGCAACTGGGTGTTTTCCGGCCTGGTCATCGTCGCCATGCTCTCGCTGTGGGGGTTGGGCGACTTCGATGCCCAGCGGATCGGTCTGATCCTCTCCAAGATCCTGTTCCGCGCCGCCAACAGCTGGGAGCTCTCGGCCATCCCGCTGTTCATCCTGATGGGCGAGCTGATCTTCCGCTCCGACATCTCCGAACGGCTGTTCCGGGGCCTGACGCCGCTGACCCGGCACCTGCCCGGCGGCATCCTGCACACCAACGTGCTGGGCTGCACGCTGTTTGCCGCCGTCAGCGGCTCGAGCGCCGCGACC
This sequence comes from Modicisalibacter coralii, assembly GCF_004117855.1. GTDB lineage: Bacteria > Pseudomonadota > Gammaproteobacteria > Pseudomonadales > Halomonadaceae > Modicisalibacter > Modicisalibacter coralii. The sequence continues at coordinate 197,655 of NZ_QWBW01000009.1, read as the reverse complement.
ACCGCCACCGTCGGCAAGATCACCACCCAGGAACTGGCCAGGCGCCACTACGACCGCGACCTGTCGATCGGCTCGCTGGCCGGGGCGGGCAGCCTGGGGCTGCTGATACCGCCGTCGATCGTGATGATCGTCTACGGCGTCCAGGCCGAGGTCTCGATCAGCAAGCTGTTCATGGCGGGCGTGCTGCCGGGGCTGCTGATCGCCGCGCTGTACGTCGGCTACGTGGCCCTGCGCAGCCTGCTCGACCCGCGCGTCGCGCCCCGGGGCGAGGACGACGCCACCGGCGTCGGCCGCGCCCTGCTCGATCTGGCGCCGGTGCTGGGACTGATCGTGATCGTGCTGGGCGCCATCTACAGCGGCATCGCCACCCCCTCCGAGGCCGCCGCGGTGGGCTGTGCCGCCACCCTGGTCCTGCTGCTGTGGGAACGCCAGCTGAGTCTGGCCCTGTTCGTCGATGCCCTGCGCGGCGCGCTGATCAGCGCGGTGATGGTCTGCAGCCTGCTGATCGCCGCCGCCCTGCTGTCCACCGCCATGGGCTACCTGCACCTGCCCAGCGAACTGGCGGGCTGGATCGCCGCACAGGCGTTCTCGCCGGTGGCCCTGCTGCTGGCCCTGGCGCTGTTCTATATCGTGCTGGGGCTGTTCCTGGACGGTATCTCGATCACCGTAATGAGCCTGCCGATCACCCTGCCGATCATCGTCCAGGCCGGTTACGACCCGCTGTGGTTCGGCGTCTTCCTGGTGATCATGGTCGAACTGGGTCAGATCACCCCGCCGGTGGGCTTCAACCTCTTCGTGCTGCAGGGGCTGACCGGCGAGAGCATCGGCCGCGTGGCGCTGGCGGCGGCGCCGTTCTTCGTGCTGATGTGCATCGGCGCGCTGATCGTCTGCCTGTGGCCGGCGATCGCCCTGTGGCTGCCAACGGTGCTGTCGGGCTGACCGGAGGCGCCGGCGGGTGACCCGCCGGCGCCTCCGGCATCAGGGGATTACCGGACAGGACACGCTAGATCAAGCCGTACTGATCGGCCTTCATGCGCAGATAGCCGAGCCCATCTGTCAATACCTCCTCGCGGGAGGGCGCGACGTCGCGCCATACCGACAGCGCGCTGGCCACCTGCGGCGGTACGGTGATGAAGCTCTCCATGGCCATGCCGCCCTTGAAGTCGATGGCGGCGAGGGCGGCGAAGACCTCGTCCCAGGCAATGGTGTCGCGGCCGGGGGTGCCACGATCCGAGGCGGAGAGGTGGATGTACTTGAGATGCTCGCGGGCGCGCAGAATCCCCTGGGCGATGCCTTTCTCCTCGATGTTCATGTGATAGGTATCGAGGTGCACGAAGACATTCTCGGCACCGACCTTTTCGCACAGCCGGACCGCCTGATCGGCGGTGTTGATCAGATGGTTCTCGTAGCGGTTGACCGCTTCCAGCCCGTACAGCATGCCCTTGGAGCGGGCGTAGGCGGCGGCGCGCGCCACCACGCGTGCGGTGTCATCGAACTCCTTCTCGGTGGGGCGCTGGCCGGTGCGCTGGCCGATCCCCCCGTAGATGACCCCGCTCATGGCCTTGGCGCCGATCTCCGCCGACTTGTCGATGGCCATGGTGAGGAAATCCAGGGCGCCTTCGGGGTTGTTGGTGGGCAGCTTGTCCAGCGGTAGTCCGAGCGAGCAGACGCAGGCCACCTCGGCTTGCTCCAGCAGGCGGCGGGTATGCGCAGTGTCCACTCCCTCGGGATCGAGCATGGTGATCTCGAGGAAGTCGATGTCGTGCTTGACCGCTTCCGGGATCGCGAATTCGGCGGCCTCCCGGTTCCACTCCATGGCCCACATGGCCGTGTGTACGCCAAAGCCACTGACACTCATAGCCTCATCCTTCTGTCGTTGATGTCTTGGATAGATCGATGTCGCGAAACACACTCAAACGTGACGGCGCTGCGCAGTGTCAGCGACGTCGCCGGCGGCGATCGCGTAGCCGGCCCCATAGATAGCGCACCACCATCACGGCGATGAGGATGCCGCCCCACAACGCCGTGGCGAGGTGCTGGTTGGTGCCGAGTAGATTGAGACCGGAACTGATCACCTGCAGGATGATCAGCGCCATCACCACCGGCGCCACGCGGCCGAAGCCGCCGAACGGATCCACCCGGCCGAGGAAGCAGGCGAGTACGGTGATCAGCAGGTAGGCTTCACCGTGCCCAACTCGCACCGAGTTGAAGCGGCTGGTCATGATGATCCCGGCGACGGCACACATGACCCCCGAAAGCACGTAGACCAGGGTCAGGGCGCGCCGGGTGCTGATGCCGGAGTAGCGCGTGGCCTCGGTATTGGAGCCCAGCATGTAGATCGAGAAGCCCAGCCGGGTGCGATTGAGGATCAGCGCCCACAGGGCGGCGCAGGCGGCGAACACCAGCAGCGGCACGGGGATGCCGAGCCAGGTGCCCTGGCCGAGGCCGACCAGGGCGTCGGGGAAGCCCGAGACACTGCCGCCACGGGTGAGGAATTCACCCAGCCCACGCAGGAAGATCATCATCGCCAGCGAGGCGAGGATCGGATGGGCGCCGGTGTAGGCGACGATGGCCCCCAGCGCCCAGCCGATCAGGGCGCCGCTGAGCAGCGCCGCCAGCATGCCCAGCAGGATCCCGCTCATGCCGGCCTCTGGGCCACCCAGCCAGCCGACCACCCAGGCCATCACCAGGGCCGAGAAGTTCGCCGAGAAGGTGATCGCCAGATTGAGCCCGCCGGAGAGCAGCGGGATCAGCATGGCCAGTGCCAGAAGCCCCAGCTCGGGGAGCTGGAAGGCGATCGAGTCGAAGGTGGCGCCGGTCAGGAAGCGATCCGAAAGCAGGCTGAAGCTCACCACCAGTACGCCCAGCACTATACCCATGCCGGCCAGCTCGCCGGCGGCGGGGCTTTTGCTCCCGGCGGGGTTCATAAGACGCGAGATCACGCTCGGGCTCATGACAGCACCTCCTGGCGCGGGGCGGCGCGTCGGCGGGCAAGACGGGTGCGCAGGACGTCCAGGGTCTCTCCCGACATGCAGATGGCGATCAGGATGATGGCGCCGACGATCATGCGGAAGGCGTAGGGCGAGATGCCCAGCAGGTTGAGGCCGTTCTGGGTGATGGCGATCAGCGCCAGGCCCAGCACCGCCCCCAGCAACGTGCCGCGCCCGCCCCCCAGACGCGCGCCGCCCAGCACCACGGCGGCGAGGACATCCAGTTCGCGGCCGTACAGCGCGTTGGGCACGACCTCCTGGGCGTAGTGCATCTGCATCAGCCCGGCGATGCCGGCGCAGGCGCCCAGCCAGCCGTAGGCGAGATAGTGCATCTTGGCGATGCCGATACCCAGGCGGCGGGCGGCTTCCGGATTGTCGCCCATCGCGAACAGCTGACGCCCCAGGTTCAGGCGGCGCAGCAGCAGCCAGGTCGCCAGCACCACCACGGCCATGACCGCTACCGGCAGGGTCAGTTCCGCCCAGCCATTGGCGGTTTCGTGCTCGAACAGCACCACGCGCTCCACCAGCCAATCCGGCAGGTTGTAGATCGACACCCCATCGGTGAAGAACATCAGCAAGCCGAAGAAGAGGTTGAAGGTGGCGATGGTCACCACGATCGAGATGATGCGGAAGTGATGGATGAGGGCGGCATTGAAGGCGCCCAGCAGGGCGCCGAAGCCGATCGACAGGGCGAAGCCGAGCACCCAGCCGCCCCCGCCCAGACTCAGCAGCGTGGTGGCGACCAGGTACTGCACCACCGAGGCGGCCACGGCGAAGGAGATGTCGATACCGCCCGCGACCAGCACCACCAGCAGGCCGGCGGCGAAAATCACGTTAACCGCCGAGTAGTTGAGCAGGTCGAGCAGGTTGACCAGGGTCAGGAAGGTGTCGGTGGTCAGCGCGAGCCCGCCGCAGATCACCGCGATCACGGCGATCAGCCACAGTTCCGTGCTGCCCAGGCGGGGCAGGAATTTACGCATGGACGGCCTCCTCGATCCGCTCGAGTTCGGTATGGGCGGGAATGAACGATTCGACCAGGCGACCGTCGCGCATGTGCAGCACGCGGTCGGCGTTGAAGTAGACCTCCGGGGTCTCGTCCGAGATCAGCAGGATCGCCATGCCCTGGGCAGCGAGCTCGGCGACGATCTCGAAGATGCCGGCACGCGCGCCGACGTCCACCCCCACGGTGGGGCTGTCGAGAATCAGCAGACGCGGCTCGGTGGCCAGCCACTTGGCGAGCACGATGCGCTGCTGGTTGCCGCCGGAGAGGCTGGAGACCGGATCCTGGGGCGAGCCGACCTTGACCTTGAGGCGCCGGATCCAGTCCGCCACCAGGCCGGTTTGCCGACGCGGCGAGAGCAGCCCGGCCCGGTTCAGCAGGCGGCCGAGCACGGTGATGGCGATGTTGTCGGCGATGGCCTGCTGCTGCACCAGGCCGAGGGAGAGTCGATCCTCGGAGACGTAGGCGATGCCGGCGCGGATGGCATCGCGGTTGGAGGTCATCCTAAGCGGTCGGCCGTCGAGCAGGATCTGCCCGCGCTCCGGCCGGCGCATGCCGAACAGTGACAGCGCCAGCTCGGTGCGCCCGGCACCCAGGCGTCCGGTCAGGCCGACGATCTCGCCGGGACGAATGTCGAGATCGATGTCCCGGTACTCACCCTGGCGGGTCAGTCCTCGGACCGACAGCCGGGGCTCGCCATCACCTGTCGGCGCGGGCCGGGTGCGGTAGTCGAACTGGCGACCGGTCATCAGCTCGGTCAGGCGTGACTGGGTCATGCCCTCAGTGGAGTAGGTGCCGACGTAGCAGCCGTCGCGCAGCACCGTGACCCGGGAGCAGATATCCAGCACCTCGGCCAGGCGGTGACTGACGAACACCACCGCGATGCCCTGGGCCGAGAGTCGCCGCACGATGTCGATCAGCGCCTCGGTCTCGTGCCGCGACAGCGAGGCGGTGGGCTCGTCCATGAACACCAGTCGCGCGTTGGCGATCAGTGCGCGGGCGATGGCCACCAACTGCCGGTTGGCGATCGACAGCGAGGCCACCCGAGCATCCAGGTCGATGTTCACGCCCAGGCTGTCGAGAATCTCGGCAGCCTGGGCGCGCATCGCCGCAGTCTTGACCAGCCGTGGACGGCGACCCAGGTTGCGTTCGAAGGCGATGTTCTCGGCCACGCTCATCTCGGGGAACAGCGCCAGGTCCTGCCAGATGACCTGGATGCCCAGTTCGCGCGCGCGGGCGGGATCGATGCCGAGCATGTCCTGGCCATCCCACTGCATGACGGCGCCGGGTTCGGGGGCGTGGACGCCGCTGACCGTCTTGATCAGCGTGGACTTGCCACAACCGTTCTCGCCGGCCAGGCACAGCACCTCGCCGGGACGCACGTTGAAGGCGATGTCGTCCAGGGCCTGGACCCCGCCGAAGCGTTTGGAAACATGCTCGAGGCGCAGTAGCCAGGGTCCCGGATCGATGTCGCCGGGCTGTGAGTGAATCGGGGTGTGCATGGCGCACCTCTGGCGTAATCCTGGGGGGATTCAGAGGCGCTGGTGCCCATTCGGATGGGACACCGGCGCCGTGGCGTCAGAGACCGAGCGCGGCCAGGTCGTCGACGGTCTTGTCGTTGATCTCGACCAACTGGTCGACAATGATGTCGCGACCTTTCACGTCAGGATGGATCTCGCCGAGGCCCGCGATCTCCATCCCGTCTTTCAGCGTCTCACCCTTGGCCAGCAGGGTGCCGAGGGTGACGAAGACTTCGCCGGCCTGTTTCGGGTTCCACATGAAGCCGCCGCTAAGCACGCCGTCATGCACCAGGCGACGACCCTGGCCGGGGGAGAAGGGGCCGAGCACCACGACGTCGCCGCTGCGGCGGTGTTCTTTCACGGCGCGTGCTGCGCCGATCGGCCCCTGGCTACCGAAGGCCAGGATGCCGCCCAGGTCGTCATTGGCACGCATCAGGTCGAGGGCGGTGCGCCGGGAAGCGTCGACATCCTCCGCCACGCCGTAGCGATCACCCACCAGTTGCATGTCGGGGTAGTGCGCCTTGATGTAGGCGATGGCGGCATCGGCCCAGGCATTGTGCAGGGGCACGGTCAGCCCGCCGACGAACACCGCGTACTTGCCGCTGCCGCCCATCAATTCGCCCAACCGCTTGCCATAGGCGGCACCGAAACCCTTGACCGAGGCGAGCTCGAAGTCCCAGTCGACGTTCTTCTGATCGGGGGATTCATGGGTGAGCACGATGATGCCCTGCTCCCGGGCGCGGGCCAGTACCGGCTCGAGCACCTGGGCATCGTTGGGCACCACGCCGATCACATCCACGCCCTGGGCGATCAGATCCTCGATCGCTCGCACCTGCAGGGCCGGATCGGCGCTGGTCGGGCCCACCATGAAGGCGTTCACGTCCAGTTCCTTGGCGCGCTCTTCGATGCCCGCTTCCATGGCGTTGAACCAGGGTATCCCGCCGATCTTGGCGACCACGCCGATGGTGATCTCCTTGGCCATCGCTGGCGCGGTCGCCAGCGTCATGAGCAAGACGCTGGCGGCGAGGGTCAACCAGCGGCGTACACCTTTGTTGCGAATCATATGCATGTCTCCCAGGGCTATTGTTGTAGGGCCTGTTTGAGTCGTACGGCATGACGTGTCGCTGTCTTGGGGCACCCGCCAGCCGGGCATGTCGGTCGTTTCGGTTATTAGCAAAAACCTTTTAGCTTGTGGCGTCAATGCGATCATGGCATCGTCTTTAGTCCAAGACTCACCTCGTAGCCCAGGCGTCGGAGACCGCTATGACCAAGGCGAACCGCAAAGGGGGCACCACGATTCGAGAGCTGGCCAGCGCGGCGGGGACCTCGATCTCGACGGTCAGCTTCGTGCTGAACGGCAGTTGGCGGCAGCATCGCATCAAGGAGGCCACGGCGGAGCACGTGCTGGCGGTGGCCCGGCAGATGGACTACCAGCCCAACCAGCGCGCCCGGGGGCTACGCATGCAGCGATCGTCGCTTGCCGGCATGATCGTGCCCCATCACCGCAACCGGTTCTTTGCCGGCCTGATCGAGAGCTTCGAAAGCGAGGCCCGGCAGCGCTCGCTGGTGCCGATCGTGGTCAGCACGCAGCGTGACCACGAGATCGAGACGCAGGTCGTCGAGACGCTGGTGGCACAGCAGGTGGAGCTGATGGTGATTGCCGGCGTGCGCGATCCGGAGCCGCTGAACCGGCTTTGTCTCGCCCGTGGGGTGCGCTGTGTCAACGTCGACCTGCCGGGCGCCAATACCTTCTCCGTGGTCACCGACAACGTCGGCGGCGCACGCAGCCTGACCCGCTGGCTGTTGGACGGCCTTGCGTCACGGGAGCGGGTGATCTTCCTCGGTGGTCGGGAGTCGGAGTACGCCACGGATCAGCGCGTGTCGGGCTTCATGGCGGAGTGCCAGGCGCGCTCCCATCCGGTCGAGGCGGGAGACGTCCTGCGCTGCGGTTACAGTCCGCTGGCGGCCAAGAACGCGCTGGAAACACTTTTCGCCAAGAGTGACCGACCGCCGTCAGCGCTATTGGTGAACTCGATCACCGCCTTCGAGGGCTTTGCCATGTTCTGGCATGCCCACCCCGAGTTGGTGCGGCACGTCCGACTGGCGTGTTTCGACTGGGACCCTTTCGCCGCCTGCCTGCCCCTCGACACCGTCATGCTGCGCCAGGACATGGAAACGATGATTGCTACCTGCTTCGAGTGGTTCGATCGCGCTGACGAGCGCACCGGCGAGGTGGCGGTCATCCCGCCACGTCTGATGATCGGCGATCCCTCGGAGTCACTGCTGGCACAGGAGGCGATACCGAATGCCGACCCGCACCAACCTTGATGATCTGATTGCCCGTCTCGTCCCCATGACGCAAGGCCCCGAGCGCCGCATCGTGGCGCTGGCAGGCCCACCGGGCGCGGGCAAGAGCTATATCGCTGCGCGTCTGATGGAGGCCTTGACGGCGCTCGCCCCCGGGAGCGCCGAGATTCTGCCGATGGATGGTTTTCACTACGACGACACCCTGCTGACGCAGCGTGGCGACCTGGCACGCAAGGGGGCACCGCATACCTTCGATGTCGAGGGCCTGTCAGTGACGCTCGCACGGATCGCGGCCGACGACGGTAGCGTCGTTGCGGTGCCGGTATTCGATCGCGCGCTCGAGATCGCCCGAGGAGCCGCGCGGCTGATCGGCCCCAAAGCGCGGCTCATCGTGGTAGAGGGCAACTACCTGCTGCTCGATGACCCGCTCTGGGCGCGATTGGCTGACAGGTTCGATCTACGTGTCTTCATCCAGGTACCGGAGCACGTACTGGAGGAACGTCTGACCCGGCGCTGGGCGCACCTCTCCGACGCCCAGCGTCAGACCAAGCTGGAGGGCAACGACCTGCCCAACATGCGCCTGGTCCTGCAGCACGCGAACCGCGCGGACCTCTTTCTGGAGAATGGCTGAAGACAAAGGCCGGAGGAAAAACCTGTCGAGAGATCACTCCCGGGGGCAGTCAATGACGGCACCGACGTGCCGAGGCCGCCCCTGCCGACCGCCTTGCCCCACTCGGGGGAAGGTGTCATCGTTCCCGGGCACCCATCGATCCGCCAGGAGGCACACCATCGTGTTCATCGCCATGAATCGTTTCCGGGTCAATCCCGAGCGAACGGAGGAGTTCGAACGGATCTGGCTGGAGCGGGAGAGCCACCTCCAGGGCCTGCCCGGTTTCGTCGAGTTCCACATGCTGCGTGGCCCGGAGAACGACGATCACGTGCTCTACGCCTCGCACACCGTCTGGCGCTCGCGCGAGGATTTCGAGGCCTGGACGCACTCCGAGGCGTTCCGCGCGGCGCACGCCAATGCCGGGCAGAGCCGTCGCGAGGGGCTCTACCTGGGCCCGCCGCAGTTCGAGGGCTTCGAGGTGATCCAGACCGTCGGCAACGACTGAGCCGATGGCGACCGACCACGCCGCCCCGCTGGCGATCGTCACCGGGGCCAACACCGGACTGGGCTTCGAGACCGCCCGGGGCCTTCTCGCGCGGGGCCATCGCGTCATCGTCGCCGCGCGCAATCCGCACAAGGGCCGTGCCGCCGTCGAGGCGCTGCGTGCCGAATTCCCCGAGACTGCGGTGCGCTGCGAGCCACTCGACCTGGACAGCCTGGCCTCGGTGCGTGACTTCGCCGCCCGGGTACGCGAGCACGAGGGCGCGCTGGACGTGCTGGTGAACAATGCCGGCATTCTGGCGCCTCCGACGCGGGAAACCACCCGCGACGGCTTCGAACGCCAGCTGGGCGTCAACTACCTGGGGCACTTCCTGCTGACCAGCCTGCTGCTGCCCCTGCTGCTGGCGGCGCCGGCCCCCCGGGTCGTGCAACTCTCGAGCCTGGCGCATCGCGGCGGGCGTATCGATTTCGACGACCTCCACGGCGAGGGCCGTTACGATCCCTGGCGAGCCTATCGCCAATCCAAGCTGGCCATGCTGCTGTTCAGTCAGGCGCTGCAACGCCACAGCGACGCGCGTGGCTGGGGGCTGCTCAGCGTGGCGGCGCATCCGGGGCTGTCGCGCACCGCGCTGTTCGAGCATGGCGTCGAGAGCCGCGCCCTGGTGGGCAGCCTGTTTCGGCTGGTGATGCCGCTGATCAGCCAGTCCGCCGCCGACGGCGCCCGGCCGGTGTTGCACGCGGCCACCGCCGATGACGTGCGCCCCGGCGACTACTTCGGCCCCGCCGGGCCGGGGGAAATGCGCGGCGCCGCGAAGCGCGCCCGCGCCACCGCCGCGGCCCGCGATCCGGCGCTCGCCGAGCGCTTGTGGGGGGTCTCCTGCGAGGCGACCGGCGCCACCTGGAACGACGCGTGACGCCTCAGGCTTCGTCGGCGAAACGCGCCGGGTGGCGGGCGGCAAAACGCGCGAGATCCTCGGGCGTGCAGCTCTGCCCGGTGAATATCTCGACATAGTGCGCCACGCGGGCGAGTCGGGTTTCCCGGCTCTCGCGGGTGTGCATCGAGATGTAGCCGATCTGGATCAGGTAGACGGTCCGCGCCCGGGTGTCCGCCTCCGCCGCGGCGTATCCGTAACGGACGAACAACCGTTGCAGGGCCTCTAGACGCCGTTCGTCGGCATGCCGCACGCGCTCGGCGACGGCGCCGTCCTGCAGACTCCAGCTCCTCACCGCGTATTCGAATTCCGAGTCGAAGAGGCCCGGGTCGAACCAGCAGTCGAAGACGTTAAGCACGGCTTCGACGATCGACGCGGCATACGCCTCGCTCTGGCGGACGAGCGCCTCGGTGTTCTGGCGCTCCCAGCGCGCCAGCAGTGCGGCAAGGACCGCTTCGCGATCCTCGAACAGCCAGTAGAAACTGGTCCGCGACGTGCCGAGCTTGCTGGCCAGCGGCACGATCTTGACGGCCCCGACCCCGCCGCCGATCAGCAGCTCATAGGCCGCATCGATCCAGGCCGCCTGGTTGACGGTCGAACGCTCGCCTTTCACTTGATTCCCTCCGACGCCACCTTCACGGCCAAGGCCATCGCCCCACCCTCTCCTTTTCTTTCCTTTACTGTACACCACTGTCTATTATTCTGACACCGATGTACAGAACCATCATCGGGCCGCCTCGACGCCACAACAACAAAGGAATCTCGCCCCGTGAACCACGACCCTCTGCTGCAGCCCCTGCAGATCAAGCATCTGACGCTCAAGAACCGGGTCATGCTGACCGCGCACGAGCCCGCCTACGCCGAAGACGGCATGCCCAAGGCACGCTATCGGGCCTATCACGTCGAACGTGCCCGCGCTGGCGTGGCGCTGACCATGACCGCCGGCTCGGCGACGGTCTCCCGGGACAGTCCGCCCGCCTTCAACAACATCCTCGCCCATCGCGACGAGGTGGTGCCGTGGATGCGCGAGCTGACCGACGCCTGCCACGAGCACGACACGGCGGTGATGATCCAGCTGACGCATCTCGGCCGTCGCACCCGCTGGGACAAGGGGGACTGGCTGCCCATCGTCTCGGCGTCGCATCACCGCGAAGCCGCCCATCGCGCCTACCCCAAGACCGCCGAGGACTGGGACATCGCGCGGATCATCGACGATTACGCCGATGCCGCCGAGCGGATGCACGCCGCCGGCCTGGACGGCCTCGAGATCCAGGCCTACGGCCACCTGCTGGACCAGTTCTGGTCGCCGCTGACCAACGAGCTCGACGGCCCCTACGGCGGCAGCCTGGACAATCGCCTTCGCCTGACCTTCGAGATCCTCGCCGCCATTCGCGCGCGGGTGGGCGAGCGCTTCCTGCTGGGCGTGCGCTACACCGGCGACGAGTGCCTGCCGGGCGGACTCGACGCCGACGACGGCGTGACGATCTCGCATCGCCTCAAGGACAGCGGTCTGGTGGACTTTCTCAACGTGGTCCGCGGGCACATCGACACCGACCCCGGGCTGACCGATGTCATCCCGGTGCAGGGAATGCCCAGCGCGCCGCATCTCGACTTCGCCGGCGAGATCCGGCGCGCGGTCGACTTTCCCACCTTCCATGGCGCGAAGATCCAGGACGTCGCCACCGCGCGGCACGCCATCGCCTCGGGCAAGGTCGACATGATCGGCATGACGCGGGCCCACATGGCGGACCCGCACCTGATGCGCAAGGTCATCGAAGGCCGCGAGGCCGAGATTCGCCCCTGCGTCGGCGCCAACTACTGTCTCGATCGCATCTACCAGGGCGGCGCGGCCTACTGCATCCACAACCCGGCGACCGGCCGCGAGACCAGCCTGCCGCACACCATTACGCCGGCGACGGCTCGCCGCAAGGTGGTGGTGATCGGCACCGGGCCCGGCGGGCTGGAGGCGGCGCGGGTGGCCGCCGAACGCGGCCACGAGGTGGTGGTGTTCGAAGCCGCCGACGCGCCCGGCGGGCAGATTCGCCTCACGGCCCAGAGCCCACGCCGCCGCGAGATGATGGGCATCATCGACTGGCGCTACGAACGCTGTCAGGCCCTGGGGGTCACCTTCCACTTCAACGTGTTCGCCGAGAACGACGAGGTCCTGGCGGAGGCCCCCGAGGTGGTGATCGTGGCAACCGGTGGGTTACCCAACGAACGGGCCCTGGAAACCGGCAACGACCTCGTCGTGACCGGCTGGGACATCCTCTCGGGCCACGCGAGGCCGGGCAGCGACGTCCTGGTCTACGACGACGCCGGCGATCACACCGCCCTGCAGGCCGCCGAGATCATTGCCCGGGCCGGAGGACGGGTCGAGTACATGACCGCCGACCGTGCCCTGGCACCGGAGGTGATGGCCATGAACCTGGTTCCCTACCTGCGCGCTCTGCAGCAGCTCGACGTCACCTTCACGCCGAGCTTCCGGCTGACCGGGGTGCGCCGCGACGGCGAGGCCCTGCTGGCCTCGATCGGCAGCGACTACACCGGCGTCCGCCGCGAGCGGCGAGTCGATCAGGTCGTGGTCAATTTCGGCACCCTGCCGATGGAGGACCTGTACGCGTCGCTCAGGCCGCTGTCGAGCAACCGTGGCGCGGTCGACTACGAGGCCCTGATCGCCGGCGAGCCGCAGCCGCTCGCCGGCGAGGTGGGGGGAAGGTTCCAACTGTTCCGGGTGGGCGACGCGATCTCGCATCGCAACACCCATGCCGCCATCCACGACGCGCTGCGGCTGGTCAAGGATCTGTAAGCCGGGCGGGGGCGACTCATAACCTTTCGACCGCCAGCGCCAGGTTGGGCGCCAGCGGCAGCCGGGGCAGCAGCGTGGCCTGATAGGCGTGGTAGAGATCGGGCTTGATATCGCCCTCGGCGGCATCGATGGCCAGACGGCCGTCCAGCTCCTGGCGCCAGCCGCCCCGCTCGCGGTCGACGAAGACATCGTCGATGACGTCCCACAGCCGCCGGTACCAGTGCTCGTAATGCGCCTCGCCGGTGCGCTGGATGAAGGCCGCCGCCGCGGCCGCGGCCTCGGCATGGACCCAGTGACGCCGGCGCCGGGAGACCGGCTGCCCCTGCCAGTCGACGGTATACACCAGACCCGGTGCGCCATCGGCTTCCCAGCCGTCACGCAGGCTGGCGTCGAACAGCGCGGCGGCCTCCACGAACAGCCAGGGCGGAGCCGCCTTGCCGCGCCTTTCCAGCGCGGCCTCCAGGTGCAGCATCAAGCGCGCCCACTCGAAGCCGTGACCGAGGGTGGCGCCATAGGGGTAGAAGCCGTCGTCGGGCCGGTCGGCGTTGTGCTCCGGCCATTCGGACCAGTCGCCGTGGAAGTGCTCGAGGATACGGAAATCACGGGCGGCGGCGTGGCGGTGGATGATTCGCTCGACGATCGCCAGTGCCCGCTCCAGCCACACGGACTCGCCGCGGACATCGGCGAGTTCCAGGCACAGTTCGACGCCGTGCATGTTGCTGTTGCCGCCGCGGTAGTCGGCGAGATCCCGCCAGTCCTGGGCGTAGCCTTCGACGAACGCCTGCTCCTCCGGGGACCAGAAACGGCTATCGATCACCTCGACCGCCTCGTCGAGCAGTTCGGCCGCCCCGGGGATGCCGGCGTGTGTCGCGGTGGCGGCCCCCAGGGCGACGAAGTGATGCAGGTAGCACTGCTTGCTGCGGTCGTCCGTCGCCGCGGGATCGCCGGCGAACCAGCCCCCATGCCGGGTGTCGCGCAGCACACCGTTCAGCGCACGGACGGCGTGTTCGGCCAGCGCCGCCGCCCCCGGCACGCCCTGGAGCGCCGCCAGGGCATAACTGTGCGCCATGCGCCCGGTGATCATGGTATCGGCGCTCGCCCCGTCGAGAAGACGGCCGTCACCGTCGATGGGCCCGAAGCCACCGGACGCCAGCCGCCCGGCGCGATGGAAGTCGAGCAGGGCCAGCCCCTCGCGGGTCAACCAGTGACGATGGGTGGCGCTGTCGAGCCAGTGGCGCGGCTGGCGTGGAGTGTCCTGGGTCATCGCTACGCTGCCTCGTGTCGACGAAGGGGCTCGGCCCCGGTATCAGCCATTGACCACGGTACCACCGTTGGGGTGGATCGTCTGGCCGCTGATGAACGAGGCGTCCAGGCTGGCCAGGAACACGAACACCGGGCCGAGCTCGCTGGGCTGACCGGGGCGCCCCATCGGCGTCTGCTGGCCGAAGCCTTCCAGCCACTGCGGATCGTGGGAACCCAGGGTGGCGGGTTGCAGCGGCGTCCATACCGGGCCGGGGGCCACGGCGTTGACCCGGATGCCCCGCCCCACCACCTGGTTGGAGAGGCTGCGGGTGAAGCTGACGATGGCGCCCTTGGTCGCCGAGTAGTCGACGAGGAAATCCGGGCCGATATAGGCGTTGATCGAGGCATTGTTGATGATCGAATCGCCCTCGCCGAGGTGTGCCAGCGCGGCCTTGGCGAGGTAGAACTGGCTGTGCATGTTGACGTCGAACATGCGGCGCCACTGTTCGTCGGGCAGCTCGGCGAGATCCTCGCTGACCCATTGCGTGCCGGCGTTGTTGACCAGCACGTTGAGGCCGCCGAGGACATCGACCGTCTCGGCGATGCAGCGACGGCAGAATTCGGCCTCGGCCAGGTCGCCCTCGATCAGATGGCAGCGGCGCCCTTCCGCCTCGACCAGGCGCCGGGTCTCAGCGGCGTCCTCGGCCTCGCTGAGATAGACGACGGCCACGTCCGCCCCCTCGCGGGCGAAATGGATCGCCACCGAGCGGCCGATGCCGCTGTCGCCGCCGGTGATCAGCGCGACCTTGCCCGCGAGCTTGTCGGCGCCCCTGTAACCGGCCCGGATCATCTCGGCCGGCGGATCCATGGCGGCCTCGCTGCCGGGCAGGGTCTGCGACTGGGCGTGGATCTCGAACTCATTGGTCATGTTCACCTCCGTGTGATGCGTGCGTGGCGGTCACCGCGAGTGACCGCACCTGCGCTCAACGTAGACCTTGGTCTAAACGACGACAAGCCAGGCACCACCGGCCGGCCCGCCGAGGCCCGCTACCGACGTCCCCTCGGGCCATCTTTTCGTGCCTGCGGCAGAAAACGTTTGACGCAGCCCCGGCAGACCCCCATCATGCCCCCAGTTGGTTAGCAAGTCGCATATCGTCAGTTGTACTCGAAGCATTCGGTTACCTGGTCATATCCCTTGTCTTACCCACTGTATCTCGGGTATCACCCGGCAACCGCAATACACGCTCAATGCGTAAGGAATTCGAAAATGGCAACTGGCACAGTCAAGTGGTTCAACGACACCAAAGGTTTCGGCTTCATTTCTCCCGCCGACGGCGGTGACGATCTGTTCGCCCACTTCTCCGAAATTCAGGCCGAAGGCTTCAAGTCACTGCAGGACGGCCAGCAGGTCTCCTTCGACGTGACCCAGGGCAAGAAAGGCCTTCAGGCTGCGAACATCAAGCCTCTCTAACCCTCCCGGTTAGTTCGGCGCCTCGCGCGCCGTCAGGCTTCGAACACCAGGGCTCGCTTCGGCGGGCCCTGGTGTTTTTGCGTGTCTGGAAAGCGGACCCATCAATCGTGGCCCCTCGACGCCAGAGCATGCCGATACTCCGCCCGCCAGGCTTCGACATGCCTCTCGGACGCGTCGGGAAAGCGCCCCAGCGCCACGGCGAGATCGAAGAACCCCCGGGCGGGCAGGCCCTCCCCCTGACGGCTGACCACCAGCGCGGCAATCAAGGGCCGATCCGCGGCGGCGTCCTCGCGCATGGTTTGCTCCAGCGCCATGGCGACCTGGCGAATGGTTCGCGGCGGCTGCAGTCCGAGTGCGTCGGCGACCTGATGATAGGTCAGCGGCAGCGCCTCGCGGGGCGTCGTCTTGAGCAACCGGCGAATCCGGGCGGCCAACGGCGTACCAGTCTCGGCCATGACGTCAGGCGCCGGGATCGAAGAGCCTGACCTCGCGGATATCCACCCGCTCCCAGACCCGGCCGGTCATGTAGGGTTCGCTGGCCAGCCAGTCGTCCAGCGCCGCCCGATCGGCGAACTGGAAATGCGCATTGGAGCCGACCATTCGGCCGTCGTCGTCGAGGATCGCCCCGCCGCTGAGGAAATGCCCCCGATCCGCGAGCCGGCGGATGCCCGCCAGGTGCGCATCGCGATTGGCCAGCCGCCGGGCCAGCGCGTCGTCATCCGTGTGGTCGTAGGCCACCACCGCGTATTGCTTCATCGTCGCTTCCCCGCCATTGCATGGACACGCCGGCCAACATAGCCGGCGCGGTCGGCGGCGGCAACGCCTGTCGCCCCTCATCGAGCCCCTTGTCGCCGTGCGTCCAACCGCTTTCAGCGCGATCGGGTCCCGGGCTTCGGGTATAGTCGTTTCTGCTGATAAACCCACAACGAACGGGAACGCATGTCGGATCTGTCTTGGTACCAATACGCGCTCATCGGCGCCATCTTCGCCTGGAGCGGTTTCGTGCGCACCAGCCTGGGGTTCGGTGGCGCGGTACTGGCCCTGCCCTTCCTGCTGCTGGTCGTCGACGATCCGCTGGTCTTCCTGCCGATCATCGCCATCCACCTGATGATCTTCTCGAGCTGGATCGCCTGGCGCGGCCATCGCCAGGCACAAGCCGAGGGCACGGCGACGACGAATGGCGGCAATATCGACTGGGGCTACCTGAGCAAGGCCCTCAAGATCATGATCGTGCCCAAGCTGGTCGGCGTCGTCGGCTTGCTGACCCTGCCGGCCGGCATCATGTCGATCATCATCTTCGTGATCGTCATCGTCTACGGCGTCAGTTACGCCCTGAACCGACCGTTTCGCAGCAACCACCCGGTCGTCGACTGCCTGCTGCTGGGCCTGGGCGGCTACGTCAGCGGCACCTCGCTGATCGGGGCGCCGTTGATCGTCTCGGTATTCGCCAGCCACGTGGCCAAGCATCAACTGCGCGACACCCTGTTCGCGCTGTGGTTCATCCTGGTGGCGATCAAGATGACGGCGTTCATCATCGCCGGCGTCGACCTGCAACTGATCCATCAGCTCTGGCTGCTGCCCTGCGCCCTGCTGGGCCATCTGCTGGGCGAACGTGTCCATCGCTACATGCTCGCCGCCGGTACGCAGACCTTCTTCAGAATCCTCGGCGTGGTGCTGGTGGTGGTCAGTGTCATCGGACTGATCACGGGCACGGCCGCCGGCGGTCATGGCGACTGACGCCACGCCGGATCACGTCGCAGGCGCCACATCGTGATCACGTTGGTGACGAAGATCAGCGACTCGGCGAGCGTGCCGCCGAGGGAACCGGCCAGCAGATTGCTGACGATCCAGCAGAAGGCGGCCAAGGCCAGCATCGCGCGCATGGCCAGGCCGCGCAGCATGAACATGCCATAGGTGCCCACCAGCCCGGCGAGCAGGGCGGGAATATCCTGCGGCCCGCTCCAGGTCGGCACGGCGATCGCCAGCGTGGCGAGAAGCATCCCCGCCATGATCCCGACATGACCGGGGTAGCGGCGGACCAGGACGATACGCAGGACGATCAGCGCGGAGATGCCCGCGGCCACCCAGCTCTGGAAGAGCGCGAACTGGGTGGCAAAGGCCACGTTGGCGAACAGCAGCAGCACGAACAGGCGATCGTCGCGCCGGCTGGCGAAGGCCACGACACACAGGGCCAGCGCCATCAGACTGACGCCCTGGCCCAGCCACCATCTCGGGTCGATCTCTGGCATCGCGGCTCCCGGTCCATGCGCCCTTCCCTCACGGGTTCCCCTCCACCGGCGGCCGAATGCCGGTCGAGTGCCCCCAGCGATCAGAGCATACCCTCTCAGCGCCGGTGGTCATTGTCACTGGGTTTCGGCGGTAGAATGCGCTACTATCCTTAGCTATCAAACGATGTCCTAGCTACTAGTTAGCGCTACATCGGCGTTACAGCTCGCTGTTCGATACTTCGGGCCGACATCTCGCCACTCAGAGATGCCGGCCCGCCTTCTTGGGCAGCCGGTAGGCACGAGGAGACCTCCCGTGGTATTCACCGCCAATCCTGACCGGGTGCGCGCACCGCAACGGCGGGCGTCATGAGTCAGGTCGATCTATTGTTCGAGCGCTACGGCCCCCGCTACAAGCTGTGGGTGACCCTCACGGTGATGCTGGGGCTGGTGGCGCTGGGTATGTCGATCACCATCGTCAACGTGGCGATTCCCTACATCAAGGGCGCTTTCGGCATGAGCGACTCCCAGGTCCAGTGGCTGTCCACCGGCTTTCTGGCCTCGACCACGGTATCGCTGCTGGTCGCGCCGTGGCTGGTCGCCGCCGTCGGCCAGCGCGCCACCTTCGTGGGGTTGTTGCTGGTGTTCATCGCCGCCTCGCTCCTCGGCGGTCTCGGCCAGGGCATGGCGATGCTGATCGCCGCCCGGGTCATCCAGGGCGCGATGACCGGGCTGATCCGTCCGGTGGCGATGCAGGCGCTGTTCGCCGCCTACCCGCCGGAAGGCCGCGGCATGGCGTTGGCCATGTACGGCATGTGCCTGGGGCTGCCGCTGACGCTGGCGACGGTGATCGGTGGCTGGCTGGTGGAGAACTTCACCTGGCGTTACGTGTTCTTCATCACCCTGCCGATCTGCGCGGCCGCCGTGGCGATGGGCTATTTCTTCCTGCCCCCGCGCGAGGCCAAGGGGCCGCGCCCGCCCTTCGACTGGGCCGGGGTGGTGCTGCTCTTCGCGGCGGTGTTCTCGTTGCTCGCGGCGCTCTCCAACGGCCAGCGCTGGGGCTGGGACGACCCGCGCATCCCCGAGTTGATCGGCGCTGCGCTGATCTGCGCGGCCATCTTCGTCGCCTGGCAGAAGCGCACCGCCCACCCGCTGCTCGACCTGTCGATCTTCCGCTACCGGATCTTCGTGGTCGGCACCCTGACGATGCTGCTGTTCGGCGGTTCCTTCTACGGAATCATGTACCTGCTGCCCCAGTTCGTGCAGTCGGTACTGCACTACAGCCCGGTCAGCGCGGGGATGATCTTCGTGCCCTCGACCGCCGTGCTGGGCGTACTGGTGCCGCTGGTGGGATGGCTGAGCGATCGCTATCCGCCGCATTGGATCACTCTACCGGGCCTGGCCTGCACGGTGTTCTCGGTGTGGCACATGGCGCAGATGGACTGGAATACCTCGTTCGGCTATCTGGCGGGGTCGATGGCGATCATGTCGATCGGCATGGCGGCCTTCCCGCCGCCGACCCTGTCCAACGCCATCGCCGCCCTGCCCCTGAAATTGACCGGCTACGGCTCCGGCACGATCAACTTCGCCTTGCAACTGGGCGGCGCGCTGGGCACGGCGGGGCTGGTGATCCTGCTCGACCGGCGTACGGCGCTGCACGGCCAGTACCTCAACGCCGGGGTGAATGCCGGCAACAGCCTGGCCCGCGAACAGCTCGGCGACTACGCCCAGATCGCCGGCCACCTGGGCGTACCGGATACCCACCAGCAGGCGATGGCCGGCTATCTGCTGGGCCGCCTCGAGGCGGTCTGGGCCGCGATTCTCGCCTATCAGGATGGGTTCTGGCTGCTGGTGGGCAGCCTGCTGGTGGTCGCGATCCCCTCGATCCTGCTCAGCCGCTGGCAGCGCGTCTGAGCCGTCTTTCATTCGTCAGTTCAAGGATTCATCGATCATGACATCGCCGACGTCGAATGCCGTATCCCGCCGCCCCGGCAAGGGCACCAAGCTGACGCTGCTCGCGCTGGTCCTGCTGGCCTGCCTGATCTGGGCGGGCTTCGCGATCTATCACCGGATGACCCATGTCAGCGCCCAGGACGCCCGGGTGATGGCCGATCAGGTCACCGTCAGCAGCCGCCTGGCAGGCTGGGTCACCGACTTCTCGATCACCGAGGGCGACCACCTGGACAAGGGCGCCGTCGTCGCCAAGCTCTACAGCCGGCCCGACGAGCAGGAACTCGCGACCCTCGAGGCCGGTGTGGCCGCCATGCAGGCACGCGTCGACTATCAACGCCAGCGCCTCGAGATCGCCGAACGCCAGCTCGCGGGCGGCAAGACCCTGACCCGCCAGGAACTCAGTGCCAGCAAGGCCGCCATGCAGGCCGCCCAGGCGCGGCTGGTCCAGGCGCGCAAGGACTTCCAGCGCTCCGACGCCCTGCTCGCCAAGCACTCGGTCTCGCAACAGCAACGCGATGCAGACTACTACGCCTACCAGGCGGCGCAGGCGGAATACCATCAGGCCAAGCAGGAGGTCGCGGTCAGCCAGGCTCAGGCCGACAACGCCGAGGTCGGCTTCATCAATGGCTCGCAGATGCCACTCCCCAACCCCGCCGTGCAACGCTCGCAACTGCAGGTCGCCCGGCAGGAGCTGGCCCAGGCCCGGGCCCGGCTGGAACAGGAAAAACAGCGCATCGCCGACCTCCAGGTGCCAAGCCCGGTCGACGGCGTGGTCAACAAGACACTGATCGACCAGGGGGAGTACGTCAGCGCCGGGCAGCCGATCCTGATGATGCACGACCCGGACAAGCTGTGGGTCGAGGCCAAGATCAAGGAGACCGACATCGCCGAGCTGCGCGTCGGGCAACCGGTCGACATCACCGTCGACGCCTATCCGGATCGCGCCTTCCACGGCCACGTCACCGTCATTGGGCGCGCCGCGACCAGCCAGTTCGCGCTGCTGCCGGATCCCAACCCCTCCGGCAACTTCACCAAGATCACCCAGCGCATTCCGGTGCGTATCGCTCTCGATGACGGTCCCGCCGACTTGATCGGTCCGGGTATGATGGTCGAAGTCGATATCGACGTCAGCGGCGATGACCATCAGCCCAGCTAAGCTCTGTCTGAAAAGTCGGCGAGCGATGGCCAGACAAGGCAAAAATTGACGAAAAAGCGGAGTTTACAAGCCGTAAATGAGCATTTTGAGTCAATTTTTAACGCCGTATGGGCGAGCGCAGACATTTTTCAGACAAAGCGTAGGAGAAACGAGGTGACGACCGACGCGACCGACACGCAAACCGACGGCCGCCCGGCCCTGCGGCCCAATGATCTGCTGACCTTCGTCATGGCGCTGGCCTGCGGCGTGGCGGTGGCCAACATCTACTACGCCCAGCCGCTGCTCGACACCCTGGCCCGGGGCTTCGAGGTCTCCCGTGGCACGGCCGGACTGATCATCACCCTGACCCAGCTCGGCTATGCCGCGGGGCTGATCCTGCTGGTGCCGCTGGGCGACCTGCTCGAGCGCCGCCGGTTGATCGTCACGGTGTCGCTGGCCACGGCGGTCGCCCTGGCCGGTACCGCGCTGGCGCCGGACATCACGCTGTTCTTCGTCTGCGCCCTGGCCACCGGCCTGACCGCGGTGGTCGCGCAAATCCTGGTGCCCTTCGCCGCGCATCTCGCCAGCGATGCCGAGCGTGGCCGGGTGGTGGGCCGGGTTATGACCGGCCTGCTGCTGGGCATC
This sequence comes from Modicisalibacter coralii, assembly GCF_004117855.1. GTDB lineage: Bacteria > Pseudomonadota > Gammaproteobacteria > Pseudomonadales > Halomonadaceae > Modicisalibacter > Modicisalibacter coralii. Next base: position 176,318 of record NZ_QWBW01000009.1, on the reverse strand, counting down.
CTGCTGGCACGCACGGTGTCCGGCGGGATCGCCGACGCGCTGGGCTGGCGCGCGGTCTACTGGCTGGCGGCGGCACTGATGGTGGTCCAGGCGCTGCTGCTGTCGCGCCTGCTGCCACGCGAGCCCGGACAGACCCGACTCGGCTACGGCGCCCTGCTGGCCTCGGTACTGAGTCTGCTGCGCGACGAGCCACTGCTGCGCCGCCGGCTGTTCTACGGCGCCATGGGTTTCGCCGCCTTCAGCGCCTTCTGGACCACACTGCCCTTCCTGCTCGCGCGGCCACCCTACGACTACCCGGATTCGGTGATCGGCCTGTTCGGTCTGCTGGGCGTGACCGGCGCGCTGTGCGCCAACCTGGCCGGCAACCTGCACGACCGCGGCCTGTCGCGGGTCGCCACCGGCAGCTTCCTGTGCCTGATCGTGCTGAGCTTTCTGGCGATGACGCTGTTCGCCCACGAACTGGCGGCGATCATCGTCGGCATCGTGCTGCTCGACCTGGGCGTGCAGGGCAACCAGATCCTCAACCAGAGCGCGATCTACCAGATTCGCCCCGAGGCGCGCAGCCGCATCACCACCGCCTACATGACCGGCTACTTCCTGGGCGGCGCCGCGGGCTCGGGCGGCGCGGCCTGGCTGTACACCCTGGCCGGCTGGCCCGGCGCCTGTGCGCTGGGCGCCGCCTTCGCCCTGGCGGCGGTGCTGTTCTGGTTGAGCGAATGGGTCGGCGAAAGCGCTCCGGCCGGGCAAGGCGACTGACCGCCGAGGCTTCGGCTCAGTCGCCGTCGTCCTGACGCATCTGCTTGTTGCGGCGCCGCTGACGATAGCCATAGGTGGCGTTGAGCACCGTGGTATCGTCTTCGAGCCCGGCGCCCAGGGCACCGGCAAGCGTCGCCAGCGAACTCGCCAGCCAGGCAAGCGACAGATAGTTCGCCGGCCCCACCGCATGGCCCAGATTCTGGCTCAGCAGACTCGCCGGCACGAACAGATAGACCGCGAACAGGAACAGCAGGTAGAGCACGCCGTAGTAGAACACCACGGCGGTGCTCAACGTCAGTACGGTGACCATGTTGTAGAGCCGGGCGATATGCCGCGAACTGGCTTTCCTGAGCGGCTCCCACAGGCCGTGGGCGAGCATGATCCAGATGACCATCGCGATCATCGCGGTGAGCATGAGCACCACCAGGCGAGAGCCGCCGTAGCTGTCGTTGAGCTTCCAGAAGGTGGGGAAGATCAGCCCGTAGGCGCCGGTGGCGAAGGCCACGGCGATCACGCTGCGAAAGGCGGGGAAGACCGTCCAGGGCCGATTGGCCCGCACCATGCCGGAGAGTATGCGCAGGCTACCGCCCAGCCGCGAGCGCGTGACGAAACGCACGTCGATGTTGCCCTCGGCGTGTTCGGGCGTCTCGCGATGGATGGGGATCAGGCTCTCGAAGAGCCGGTGGCCCATCAATCGGCGGGCCCCTTCGCCACGCAGGTCGTCGCTGACCTTGTCGGAGGCTTCGGTGCGGCGCTCCTGTCGCTCCCGCGCGGCCTCGGAGCTGCCATGATGCATCTCGTTGACGAGTTGCAGGATCGATTCGCGCAGGCGCTGCCGGATCCCGGTCGCACCAAAGGCGGGTAGCGAGACGATCGCCGAGCAACGCGCCATGCTGGCCTCCGCGACCATGTAACGCCGCTCCTTGTAGATGGGCAGGTCGGTGATGCAGATCACGTAGTCCCATTCCCGCTGGTGCTTGTACGCTTCCGTCTTGTCGATGATGGAATCGGAGTCTTCCATGGCGCCGGTCAAGGGGTCGACGACCACCTGCACGTCCCACGCGAGACGGTCGTCGACGTAGTCGGCCAACAGTTCGGGGAGCTGCCCCGCCAGGCTCTCGGCGATGTCGGCCGGCTGTTCGGGCGCCGGCAGCAGGCCCACCAGGGTCGGGCGCCGGGGATCGCCCGGCTGATCGCGGGATACCTGGCGGGCGGGCTGTGTCTCGTCCATGACGCTTCCTGTCCGGGTGAATGAGCCGCTCTACTCAAGCAGAGCCGACGCAGCGCGTCCAGCCCGTCACTGGCCGACCTCAACCCAGCTTGGCCAGCATCACCCCGGCGACGATCACCAGCGCCGCCAGGGCGCGCCAGCGGCTGAGCGGCTCCCCCAGCCACCAGCAGCCGATCAGGGCGGCGAACAGCACGCTGGTCTCGCGCAGCGCGGCGACCAGCGCGATCGGCGCCCGGGTCATCGCCCAGATGGCAATGGCATAGGCGCCCAGCGACATGGCGCCGCCCAGCAGCCCGAGCCGCCAGTGCCCGGCCAGGGCCGGCAATGCCCGGGTACCGCGCGTGGCCAGCAGCAGGACCGCCATCACCAGGCCGTTGGCGACGAACAACCCGGCGATGTACCCGCCGGGCGAGCCACTGGCCCGGGCCCCGATGGCATCGCTCAGGGTGTAGCCGGCGATGAAGGTCGCGGTCGCCAGCGCCGCGCCCACCGCGCGCCGTTCGAGACGCTGCGCATGGCGGCCCCCGCGTAGCGACATCAGCCCCACGCCCGCCACCAGCACGACGATGCCCAGCGTGGTCAAGGGCGGCGGCAACTCACCGAGCGCCAGCGCGGACACCACGGCGACCAGCAGCGGTGCGGCACCGCGTGCGATCGGATAGACCTGCCCCAGATCGCCACTGCGATAGGCCTGCACCAGGAAGACGTTGTAACCGATGTGCAGCAGCATCGACAGCGCCAGCCATGGCCAGGCGGCGGGGGCCGGCGGCGGCGCCAGCCATACGCCGGGCGCGGCGACCAGGCCGGCGCCCATGGCGATCAGCGATACCGCGAGAAACCGGTCCAGGCCCACCTTGACCAGGGCGTTCCAGCCGGCATGCAGCAAGGCCGCCAGCAGGATCGCCAGGAACAGCCAGGATTCCATGCCCTCTCCTTCATGTGAGTTTTATGAATCACCGCACCGCGACGACCCGAGGCTGGACAATCATGATCACGCCGGGCTCAATGGCATCACGTAACGGACATGGCCCCAGCAAAGCACGTGCCTGGGCGTGGACCTAACGATTTATCGGCACATCGTTTATCAGGAAAACTCACATGGCACGACGCATGCCCCCGCTCAACGCCCTGCGTGCCTTCGAGGCGGTCGGCCGCCTGGGGCGCATGACCGAAGCGGCCGAGGAGTTGCATGTCACCCACGGCGCGATCAGCCGTCAGGTCAAGCGCCTCGAGGCGTACCTGGGCGTGACGCTGCTCGAGGGGCCCCGTCAGGCACAGCGTCCGACCGCGGCGGGCCGCGAACTGCTGGAGGGTCTGACGGCCGGCTTCGACCGGCTCGACACCGCGGTACAGGGCGTGACCGACGCCGTCGAAGGCACGCTGGACGTCTACTGCCTGGGCAGCCTCATGCTGCGCTGGTTGATCCCGCGCCTGCACCGCTTCCAGCACGCTCATCCGGGGCTCGAGCCCCGCCTGAGTGCCTCCGCGGGTCCGCTGAATCTGGAGCAATCACGCTTCGATGTGGCGATCCATGTCGACGGCGAGTGGACACACGGCCTGGAGACGACGCCGCTGTTCGCCGAGAGGGTGGGGCCGGTGATGGCGCCGCCATCGGACCCGGAGTCACGCCCGAGACTGGACGGACGAACGCTGCTGCACACACGCACCCGTCCCGACGCCTGGCGCGACTGGGCATCGGCCACGGGCATCGAGGTGCCCCAGGCGCGCGGGCCGCACTTCGAGCACTTCTATTTCATGCTCGAGGCGGCCGTCGCCGGTCTCGGCGTGGCCATCGCCCCCTGGGTGCTGGTCGCCGACGACATCCGCGCCGGACGCCTGGTGGCGCCCTGGGGCTTCATTCCCAGCGGGATCGATTACGTCGTGCTGCGCGCGCCGCAAGCCCCGCGCAAGACGGCACTGTTCCGCGACTGGCTGTGCGCGGAGGCCGCCCGATTCATGCACGAGTCACCGCCGCCCTGAGCACCACCCCCGGTCAGGGCGTCGTTATTGCTAGCGGGGCCATGTACCGAGCGCGACCCGTGCCGCCACGATCCGGCGGAAGACGGGAGCCATCAACCGGGCACCGCTGGCACTCAGGTGGCTGGCGTCGGCGAAGAACATGCCGGTCTTATCACCGTAGTAACAATACCCCCCGCGACACAGCCGGTCGTGAGCGGTCACGAAGTGCGTTCCCAGACTCGCGGAAAGAAATGTCAGCATCTCGCCAAATTCCGTGTCAAAGACACCACGGGGCACCTTCAGCGCCTCCATCACCGCATCCACGCCGGCACCGCGCAGCATCAGCTCACGACTCAGCGACGAGGAAAGATCGCGTCCCGGGATCTTTATCGGCCCGACCAGGAAGACTTCCTTGCCGGCGCTTTCGACCTTGTCCATCAAACCCAGAACCGATCTCGCCAGAAGCATCCGGGAGCGGTCTTCACGTATTCTCCCCTGCTCATCGACCAGCGAATCAGAGTACCAGGTCATCGCGAATATCACGGTCTTGATGCGATCATCCTTGATATATTCCGCATAATTCATCCTGGCCAACTCGAGACACTTTCGGGAGACATTGACATCGATCGTCGGCAAGCAGCTGTTCAAGGGAATGAGAATTCCCTTTTCCCGCTGACCTTTCAAGACGTCTTCCAGGGCAGGCACATACATTTGCGCATGAGAATTGCCGATCAAGGCGATGTCATAGTCGCTCCGTTCGTCCTTGTTGACAAAACAGGCACGCGCATTGCCGTAGGCAAAGTAATCCGTTATCGGGCACCGGTAATTGGTCTGAGTGGCACTGGCCAGCGTATTGACCAATCGCGAATGCCGTGTCTTGAAGCCCTGTGAGGCCACCGAACCACCCACGAACACGATCATCAGCAGCATACTGGAAATCACGGCGGTACTGACATTCCTGGGGCTACGCCGCCATCGGTAAGGTGCCTCCACCAACGTGTAACTCGCACTGGCCAGAATCAGGGTGACCACCATACCCAGTAAAAGGGTCGACAGTGGCGGCGGTTCAATGGCGACATATTTCATGAACACGAGGACCGGCCAGTGCCATAGATATAGCGAGAAAGAGATGAGTCCGATCCTTCTCACCAGAGGGTGCGTCAGGCACTGCATGGGAAGCGAAGACGCATGATGGGGCCTCGACAAGAAAACCCCCAAGCCCAACGTCACGGTCGTGGCCATCGGCAGTACCGGGACGGCGAATAGCAACCCGGCCATGACCGCGAGTAGCGACGCATAGGTGACGTAGACGTTCCGGTCGGTTTTGCGGGCCTTGAAGGCAAAAGCCGCCAGGGTCCCCACCCCGAACTGCCACACCCGGGTCGGCAGCAGAAAGAAGGCCGGGTTCTCGCCACCGATCCCCGCCAGGAAGACATTGAGCAGGAAAGACAGCAGAACGATCAGTAAAACACAGATGACCGCATACCTGAGCGTCTTCAATTTGGAGACAATCAAGACGAAGATGGCCGGGAACAGCAGATAGAACTGCTCCTCGACACCCAGGGACCACATGTGCAACAGCGGCTTCAGTTCATCCGCATCGCCGAAATACCCGCCCGTCCTCCAGAAGAATATATTGGCAGTGAACGTCAGGGTCGCGATGAGACTCTGCGAATATCTCACCAGATCGGGCGGCGTCAAGATAAAGAAGGCAAAGAAGGAGGTGACCAGCAGGAGTACCAGGGTCGCCGGCAGGATTCGTCTCGCCCTTCGCCAGTAGAAGGTCTTGAAGGAAAAACTCGCTTTCTCCACCTCTTCGAGAATGTAGGTCGAGATCAGAAACCCGGAAATGACGAAGAACAGATCGACGCCGAGATAGCCCAGGGGAAGCAGGGCCGGAAAGAAATGAAAGACGAGAACGGTCGATACCGCAATGGCCCGCAAGCCATCGATTTCATCACGGTGCTGCACGGCAGCATCACCCTAAATTTAATTAATTTTTGGTAGTGATTTTGCTCGCATCTCCTCCCCGAGCCACTGGATCATAGTCCGCACTCATGACCTTTTCTCAAACTTATTGGCCGTATGGACGATAATCCTATTGGTAACAAAAAGTAACCGTCAGGTTGTTGGCAATTACGTTCAGTCCGCCTCATGCCGAGGCGATTACCCGTGAAAGCAGACGCGGTATCGACGCATTAAGGACAGTAGATTCCCGGCACGGCAGGTTTCCCACCGTGCCGGGATGACGGCGGTAGACTCATCGTCGTCGCTGGCGCATCAAGCCACTCATGCCCGATGCCGGGCAAAGCCCGGCAGGCCTCGTGCGTCGTCTTCCATTCGCCCGCGGGGGGTCATCGTTTGAAGGGCCGCTCCTCCAGGGTGGTCTGCACGATGCGCCCGCTCTCCCAGCTATTGGCGCCGGGCGCCACCACCGGCGTGGCGATGTCACCGCGATGCCGACGACGCTCGGCGGTCGAGATCCCCAGCCGCCGATCGCGGGCCGCGACCAGATCCGGGTCGGCCTGGCCGTCGTCGGTGAAGCCCATCATCAGTTGCGGCACACCGTAGGGGAAGTCATCGCGATCGTACTGCCAGGTGTGAAAGGTCTTGCCGTAGGTGGTAACGAGATCCTCGAAGTAGGCATGCTCGGCCATCTCGGGAATGCCCGGCGCCACCAGCAGGCCCGACTTCACCTCGTAGTGGTGGCTGTGCCAGAGACGTTTTTCCGCTTCCGGCAGGGCGCGAAAGCGTGACTCGCTGATGATGTACTCGATACCGATCAACCGTGCATCGGGTTTGTTGGAATCGAAGATCACGCACTGGTGGAGATCCGGCTCGAGATGAATACAGAAGTGCGAGGCCTCGACTTGACGCCCCATCTCGTCGGCGTACATGTGGAAGCCGTTGAGGTAGGTGCTCATGGCCTCCAGCGGGATCTTGCGCTGCATGGTGCCGGAAGCCACGTCGAGCATGCGGTGCTTGAGCGGATGCCCCTTGCCCAGGCGCGCCGTGGTGGACGCCTTGCGCCCCACCAGCACCCCGGCAGCCGCGGCCACCCCGGCCACCAGCCCAAGACCGAGGGCGCCGGCCGCACCGATCCCCGAGCAATGCGCGCAATTCCTGTCGTGACGATGTGACATGACTGGCTCCTTGTCGTCGCTGACGATCGTCCCTGTGAGACATTTTCGTGACGGCAGTGCTGCCGCTCCCCCCAGCGTAGCCACTCAAGCGGATCCTGCCCGGCCACACCGGGCTTGTCGGCGGATGACGGTGTGGTCATGGCTGCCCGGGCTGAGCTGTCGACTGAGCCACCACGCCCGCCAGTGGGCCCGCCCTTGCCGCCAGACCGATTGCCATGGCATCGAAGAACGCCAGCACCCGCGCCGTGCGTCGCAGATCCGGATGAGTCAGCAGCCACAGATCGGTGGCCAGCTCGGCGATCGGCTCGTCCCGGCGGCACAGGGCCGGTTCGCCGTCGGCCAGATAGCACGGCAATACACCCTGACCGAGCCCCGAGCGTACCGCTGCCAGCATGCCGAGCATGCTGTCGACCCGATAACCGACATGCGAATCGACGCCACGCCGACGCATCCACGCCTCGAGTGCTGGATAACCGAGGTGCGCGTCGGGTCCCACCCAGGGCAGTTCATCGGCCTGCGTGGCGGATCCCCGAGGCGCGTACACCGCCTGGGCGATGCGCCCGGCCCGCCGCCCGACCAGCGTCTCGGGCGGGGCGTTGCTGGGACGAATGGCGATGTCGGCATCGCGTCGACCGAGGTTCAGGGGACGATTGGAAACCGCCACCTCCAAGGTGATACGCGGATGCGCCGCGCGGAATTCGGCGAACAGCGGGGTCAGCAGCCCCATCAGCAGGGTGTCGGTGGTCGTGATGCGCAGACTGCCCGACAACGCCAGATCGCGCCCCAGCAGGCGTCGCTCGGCACCGTCGATCTCCTCGGCCACGCGGGACGCGGTCGCCGCCAGGTCGTCGCCGGCCGGCGTTGGCGCGTAGCCGCTGCGCGCACGCTCGAACAGACGCACGCCCAGGCGCTTCTCGAGCGCGCCGAGACGCCGGAACACGGTGGCATGGCTGACCCCCAGCCGACGCGCCGCGCCCGCCAGAGAGCCCGCCTCGACGATCGCCAGGACTACCTGCAGGTCGCCCCAGGGCAGCGTGTGTGCGTTCATTACCTGTTCATTTCTGCAAACCTGTCTTGCAAGTATCGGGAATTCCTGTCCGTTACCGCAATATCTACCGTGATGAAACAGCCATCGACGCGGAGATTGTCATGCAGGTCCTGATCGTCCACTGTCACCCTGAACCCCACTCGTTCAACGCGGCACTCACCGATGTCGCGATCGAGACACTGGAGCGCGCCGGCCACCGCATCGAGGTCAGCGACCTCTACGCCCAGCACTTCGACCCGGTCGAGCGAGCCACCCACTATCCGGCTCGGGCCGACGGCGGGTATTTCTCGGCGCTGACCGAACAGCGCTATCATCACGACTCGGGGACCCTGCCGACCGACGTCCAGCGCGAGATCGACCGGCTGTGGCGTGCCGAGCTGGTGATCCTGCAGTTTCCGCTGTGGTGGCACGCCCAGCCGGCGATGCTCAAGGGCTGGTTCGACCGGGTGTTCGTCTACGGCGGACTCTACTCGGGCAATCGCCGCTTCGACCGCGGCCCGCTCAAAGGCCGACGGGCACTCTGCTCGGTCACCACCGGCGCTCCGGCGGCGACCTTCTCGCGATTCGGGCGCAGCGCCGACATCACCACGCTGCTGTGGCCGATCCACTGCTCGCTCTACTACGTCGGCTTCGACGTGCTCGCGCCGCAGCTGACCTATGGCGTTCAGGGTGGCGGACTGAGCTATCAGGCGGAAGCGAGCTTCCGGCGACAGCTCGAGGCCGACAAGGCCCGCTGGGCCGGGCGCCTGGAGGGGCTCGACGACGAGACACCGATCCCCTTCACCGGCTGGGCGGACTGGGACGACGACGGCATACTACGAGAGACCCATCCACTACGCTGGCGGCCCTGACGCCCGAAGTCCCGGAGATCCCATGTCCCTGTCCGTCTGGTTGCTTTACATCACCTTCGCCGCCGCGGCCACGCTGAGCCCCGGTCCCGCGGCGCTCGTCGCCCTGCGCAACGGATTGAGCGGCGGCACGTGGCGGGTCGCGGCGTCGTCGCTGGGCAACATCACCGGCATCGCCTGCGTGGCGGGGCTGGCGACCCTGGGGCTGGGCGCGGTACTGCACACCTCGGAATGGCTGTTCACGCTGCTCAAGACCTGCGGCGCCCTTTACCTGATCTATCTGGGTATCCGCCAGTGGCGCTCCTCGTCGTCGCTGCTGGCCGCGCTGTCCGCGACACGGGCGCCAACCGGCTGGTCACCGTTTAAGACCTTCGGCGAGGGCTACCTGGTGGCGATCAGCAACCCCAAGGCGATTCTGTTCTTCTCGGCGCTGTTCCCCCAGTTCATCGCCGCGAGCCGGCCGCTTCTGCCCCAGTTCCTGATCCTGATCGCGACGATCATGACGATGTCGTTCCTGGCCCTGATGGGTTACGGCCTGCTGGCCGGCCGCCTGGCGCATCGGCTGCGCTCGCCGCGGTGGGCCAGACGTTTCCAGCGTACCCTCGGCGGGCTGTTCATCGGGCTGGGCGTATCGCTGTTCCGGATACGACTGCCGGCCTGACGGGTGGCGCGAGGCCCGACTTTCGGTTATGCCTGGGGGTTCATTCATTGCCCCCGGAGCCCGACTCATGAGCCTCGACACCGTTCGCACCTTCCTTGCCGAGCGCGCCCCCGATCTCGACGTCATCGAGCTGGAAACCAGCACCGCGACGGTGGCGCTGGCCGCCGAGGCCCATGGCGTCGAGCCGGGGCAGATCGCCAAGACGCTGGCCTTTCGCGTCGGCGAGCGGCGGGTCCTGGTGGTGGCGAGCGGCGAGGCGCGCATCGACAACCGCAAGATGCGCGAGACCTTCGAGGCCAAGGCCAAGATGCTCGACGCCGAGACGGTGCTGGCGCTCACCGGCCATCCGGTGGGTGGCGTCTGTCCGTTTGGCCTGGCGACCCCGCTGCCGGTGTACTGCGACGCATCGCTGCGCGCCTATGCCGAGGTACTGCCCGCCGCCGGAGCCACCCACAGCGCCGTGCGTCTGACGCCCGAGCGGCTGGCCGACCTGGTGGACGCCGAGTGGGTGGATGTCTGCAAGCTGCCGGCCTGAATGCCCGTCCCGAAACCGGTCACGCCGCGAGCGGCCGATAGACGTGTTCGTAGCCGATCGAGATCGCCACGCCGGCGAGCAGGATCGCCATCGCCAGATTGAACCCCCGAAAGAGCCGTGGATCGGCGATGCGCCTTCCCAGCAGCGCGCCCACCAGCGCATAGCTCCCCGGTGCGCCCACCGCCAGCAGCGCCAGCCCCAGCGACCAGGCGATCAACGCGACGCCGTGGATGCCCGCCGCCGGGAACTGCAGCGTGGCGATCGGCAGGGTGGCGACCACGCCCTTGGGATTGAGCAGCTGCATCAGCAGGCCGTCGCGAAATCGCAGGGCCTGCGCGGCGGGCCGGTCGACATCGATCTCGACGCCGGCCCGGGCGAGCTTCGCCGCCAGATAGAGGATGTAAGCACAGCCCAGCGCGCCGACCACCGTCAGCAGTGCCCCCTCCACCCAGGCCGCGCCCACCAGGCCGAAGATCAGGAACAGGCCCAGCATCGCCGTGCCCACGCCCAGGCAGAAACCCAGCGAGGCACGGCCCTGGCCGTTGAGTCCGGCATTCAGGCCGAGCAGATTCACGGGCCCGGGGGTGTACATCACCCCCAGGGCATAGGCGAGGATTCCCAACATGTGACAGTGTCCCGTTCAGCGGCTGACGTGGCGTCGATACTGGTGCGGCGTCATGCCGTAGATGCGCTTGAAGCGCCGGTTGAAGTGGCTGAGGTCGGCGAAGCCGTAGCGCAGCGCGACGTCACCGAGATCCCCACCGGCGTCGAGCTCGCTGCGCGCGGCGTTGACGCGGCAGTTGAGCACGTACTGGTGCGGCGTGATGCCGAACTGCCGACGAAACAGCCGCAGGAAGTGATACTTCGACAGATTGGCGGCGCGGCTGATGTCATCCAGCGACAGGTCGTCACCGACGTGGGCGTGGATATACGCCTTGGCCCGGCCGAGCAGCGCATCGCTGCGGCGCGTCCGGGCGTCGGGTTCCCAGCGCCCGGCGCGCTGTGCCAGACGGGTGGCGATCCGGTAGAGCGCCTGCTCCTGCTCGATGCGACTGCCCGTCTCCCTGGTGACTCGCCATGCCAGCTCGAGAATGGCACGGCGCAGTGCCGCGTCCTGCATCAAGGTCTCGCCGATGCGGAACTCACCCGCCGCCTCGTGGCCCAGCGCACTGGCGAACAGTGGCGCAAGCCGCTGTGGGTGGACATAGACCATCACGTAGTCGAGCGTGCCGCCGTCGCCGGCCTCGCCGTCGTGAATCTGATCCGGATTGAAGGCGATGACGTTGCCGGGCGGGCTACGGTGGTAGCTGCCGCTGCTGAAGAAATCCTGGCGCCCGCTGAGGGTGACGCCGAAGGCGTACTCCTCGTGGGCGTGACGGTCGTAGCTGAAATCGCGCATCGCCGCCTGCAGCACGGTGAGATCCGGCAGCAGCGGGCTCCTGGCGAAGCGAAAGCGACTCTCTGATTGCGACACCCTGCACCTCCCGGACGCCATCGTCGTCCCATCGCCGTCCTGTCACCGACCACGCTATCACCGGTGAGATGCCGGGACTTGGACATTATTGCGCTGTTGCGCGCGAACGGCGATCCCGGCGCCGCAACCGACGTAAGCCGGCGGGTTCAGCGCAGCAGGTCGTCGCGGCAGCGATCGGCCGCCTCCTGCAGGGCATCCCGCGAGCGGGCCAGGGCCTCGCGCTCGTCGGCATCGTCGAGACTCGCCAGATTGGCCTCGACACCGAGCAGCAAGGCGCTCAGCCCCGAGTGCAGCATCAGTGCGCCGGCGCGGGTATCGCTCTGCAGATTGTCGGCGGTGAGCGCCAGGGCCTCGACGCTCAGCACCAGTCCCTCGTGACAGACCCGCGCGGCCCCCAGCGGCACGTCATTGGCCCGCTCGGCGGCGCGGGCGATGGCGTGCTCACGGCGCTCGCGCTGCGCGTCGTCAGCGTGGGGCAGCTTGACGGCGACCAGGTAGGCCTCGAACGCCTCGACATCCTCGTCGGCGTAGTCGCCGAGCTGGGCCAAGAGCGCGTCGGCGCGCTCGATCGCCTGGTGCATCGCCTCCGGCGCGTCGTCGTGCTTGTCCCGGGTGATGCGCAGTCCCTTGAGCACCAGCGCCATGCCGAGCCCCGCCGAGGCCGCCGCGGCGGCGCCGCAGCCCGGCGTGGAGCGCGATTCGATGGCATCGCGAAAGCCGGCGAGGGTCATCTCCCAAAGGCTGGTCGAGGCGGTCATGGCGTTTCTCCTTCATGCAACGGTCCTTCGTTCTCGCCATCGGGCGCTTCGACGCTGCCCTCGCGGTTCACGCCGTACGTGGCCCGATCCCGGGCCAGGAACAGGGCGCCGCTGAAATGGGCTCGGGCTTCGTGCTCGATGTCGGCGATCGAGGGCGAGGCATCGCGGCGCGTTGCATAACGCGGGCTGAAGTGGGTCAGGATCAGGCTCGGGAGCTCCTCGGACGCGGCGAACCTCGCCACCCGCGCCGCCGTGCTGTGGTCGTTGTCGGTGCCCAGCCGCGCGACGACCGGTTCGGTGTAGGTGGCCTCGTGGACCAGCACGTCGGCGCCCTCGCACAGCCGGCCGAGACGCGCCGGGGTGTCGTTGTCGCCGGCGATCACCGCCTTGCGCGCGCGTCGCGAGGCACGCCGGACAGCGTCGCTCGCGATCCGGGTGCCATCAGCGAGGAACGCGTCCTCGCCGCGCTGCAGCCGCCCCCAGGCCGGACCCGGCGGCAGCCCCAGCGCGATCAGCCGGTCGCGGTCGAGCTGGCGCTCGACGTGCCGCTCGGTGAAGGCATAGGCGTAGGAGGCCACGCCGTGGGAAAGCGCGGCGCTCTCGACCCGGAAGTCGGCCAACTCGAGGGGACCCTGCGCCGGCTCCACGGCGATGAAATCCAGCGCAAAGCTCAGATGCAGCCCGGTGGTGGCCTGCACGGCGTCGAGGAAGTCGCGGATCGCCGGCGGGCCGACCACGCTCAGCGGGCGTTCACGGCCGGCCAGCGAGGCGCTGGCCAGCAGCCCCGGCAGGCCATAGCAGTGATCGCCGTGGACGTGAGTGATCAGGATCGTCTCGAGATTGGGCAGGGTCAGCGACGTGCGCATCAGGCGATGCTGGGTCGCCTCGCCGCAATCGATCAGGTACCAGCGCTTGCCCGTCTCGGGCTGCAGGGCCACGGCGGAGACGTTGCGCGAACGGGTCGGTACACCGGCGGAGGTACCCAGGAAATGGAGACGCATACGGACTCGCCTGTGGGGAACGTGGAAGACCATTGTGGGTCAAGCGGGCGTATCGGTAAAAATGCCCCAGCGCGTCCCTGTCGCGCCTTGGTAACATCGATGCTTTCCCGATTCGATAGAGGAAGACACGACGATGAGCGACGGCGAGCGACGCTGGACAGGGCCGCGCCTGGCCACGGGACTGCGCGAGGCCTGGCGGGAGGGATATGGCGTGCGCGAGTTGCGCAGCGATCTGCTCGCGGGGCTGACCATCGGTATCGTCGCCGTCCCGCTGTCCATGGCGCTGGCCATCGCCACCGGGGTGGCGCCACAGCACGGTCTGTACACGGCGATCGTCGCCGGGATCGTGATCGCCCTGACGGGGGGCGCCCGCTTCAATGTCTCGGGGCCGACCGCCGCCTTCGTGGTGATCCTCTTTCCCATCGTGCAGCAGTACGGCCTCGGCGGGCTGCTACTCGCCTCGCTGATGGCCGGCCTGATCCTGGTCGGACTGGGAGCGGCGCGGCTCGGCGCACTGATCCAGTTCGTGCCCTACCCGGTGGTGCTGGGTTTCACCGCCGGCATCGCGGTGGTCATCGCCACCCTGCAGATTCCCGACTTCCTGGGGCTGACGGTCGAGCTGGGCGACAGCTACATCGCCAACCTGGGCCACATCGTCGCCGCGCTGCCCTCCGTGCAGCCCCAGGAACTGTCCGTCGGGGTGCTCACCCTGGCGGTGCTGCTCGTCTGGCCGCGCCTGAAGACGCCGGTACCGGCGCCGCTGGCCGGGCTGGTGGCGGGCGCCCTGGCGGCCTTGGTGATCGATCACTGGCTACCCGGCCAGGTCGCCACCATCGACTCGCGCTTTCACTGGTCGCTGGATGGCACGAGCGGCCAGGGCATTCCGCCGATCGCGCCCCGGTTCGACCTGCCCTGGAATGCCCCCGGGCCTGACGGCCAGCCGCTCGGCCTGAGCTTCGAGCTGTTGCGCCAACTGCTCGGGCCGGCCTTCGCCATCGCCATGCTGGCAGCCATCGAATCGCTGCTCTGCGCGGTCGTCGCCGACGGCATGACCCGCGGCCGCCACGACCCCAACGCCGAGCTGATCGGCCAGGGGCTGGGCAACCTGTGCGCCCCCTTCTTCGGCGGCATCACCGCAACCGGCGCACTGGCGCGAACCGCCACCAACATTCGCAGCGGCGCCCGCTCGCCGCTGTCGGCGGTGGTCCACTCGCTGGTGGTGCTGCTGGCGGTGATCGGTCTGGCCGGCCTGCTCGGCCGCGTGCCCATGGCGTCGCTGGCCGCGCTGCTGTTCATCATCGCCTGGAACATGAGCGAGGCCCACCTGTTCCTGCGCACCCTGCGCACCGCGCCGGCCGGCGATATCGCGATCCTGGCACTGTGCTTCGTGCTCACCGTGGTGTTCGACATGGTGCTGGCAGTGGGCGTGGGCATCGGCATGGCGGCGGCGCTTTTCATCCACCGCATGAGCGCCCTGTCGCGAACCGCGCGCCTGGATAGCGACCGGCAACCGCAACTCGGCGACCTGCCGCCCAGCGTGGCGGCCTATTCGATCGCCGGTCCGATGTTCTTCGGCGTCGCCGACAAGGCACTGGCGGCGCTGCACATCACCGACCCGCAGGTGCGAATCGTGTTGATCGACATGCGTCAGGTCCCGAGTATCGACGGCACGGCACTGGTCGCGCTGCGCAGCCTGGTCGACGAGATGCGCCGCCGCGAGGTGGGCCTGATCTTCGTCGGCCTGACACCGCGCCAGATCGTCAAGCTCAAGCGTACCGGCATCCACAGCGTGCGCCGCCGTTTGAATCATTGCGCCGATTTCGACCGCGCCCGGCGCCTTGCCCACCGCTGGTTGAATGACGCTGGCGAGGCGCCGACGACGTCTGGACCAGGCACCGGCGCCGAGTGACGTTTCTGTAAAAAAAGGTCAACAGACCATGCAAAACATCACTTAAATCTAATCAAGAGTCTGTAAATTCTACGAAAATCATCGATCATCCCTAAAGTCACGCCCCTTACAGTCGATAAACTTTGTATCACTGTGTAACGGAGCAATGACAATGAAGAACAAAACGGGGATGCGGCGCCTGGGTATCGTCAGCCGGGTATCCATTCTGGTGGCAGCGATTCTGGTCGTCGGTTTCGTCGCCCTGAGCTGGGTACTGACCTGGGCCGCCGAACGCCAGGTGGCCGCCGAGATGACCGAGCGCGTCACCCAGCAGCAGGCCCAGGTCGGCGCCCGCCTGACCCTGTTCGACCAGACACTGCATCACGAGATCTCGCGACTGCTGAACCTGTTCGAGGGCGAATTCGACGCCGCCTACGCGCTGGCGCCTGACGAGCGCATCGAGGTCGCCGGCCGGCAGACGCCGGCGCTGCGCAACGGCGCTCGCGTGCTCAACGGCGACTACGGCCCGCTGGATGAGTTCACCCGGGCGGCCCAGGCACCGGTGACGATCTTCGCCCGCGACGGCGACGACTTCGTCCGCGTCACCACCTCGCTCAAGAAAGCCGACGGCTCGCGCGCCGTCGGTACCCTCCTCGACCGCAACAACGCCAGCTACGCCCGCCTGATCGCCGGCGAACCCTACACCGGTCTCGCCGACCTGTTCGGCACCCGTTATATCACCCAATATCGGCCGATCGAGGACGCCGGCGGGCGGGTCATCGGCGCCACCTTCATCGGCATCGACATCACCCGGCAGTCGGCACTGCTCGAACAGCAGATCCGCGACATTCGCTTCGATGAGAGTGGCTTCGTCATGCTGGTCGACGCCCGCGAGGGGCATCGCGGCCAGGTGATCGCCGGCGGCCCCTTCGAGGGACGGAACCTCGACGAGGTCCTCACGCCGCAGGGCCAATCCGCCTATGCGGCGCTCTCCGAGACCGACAGCGGTCGCTTCGACACGGCGATCGCCGCCGACGACGGACGCCCGCGGACGGTCTATTTCACCGCCTACCCCGAACGCCAGTGGACCATCGTCAGCACGGTCTTCGACGACGAGGTCTTCGCCGCCATCGACACCCTGCGCAACTACGCGATCGTCGGCGCACTGCTGGTCGCGCTGGCCCTCGGCCTGTTGCTCTATCGGCTGCAGCGGCGGATGATCAGCCGCCCCCTGGATGCCCTGGGCGGGCTGGCCGAGGACCTGGCCAAGGGCGACCTGTCGCGGCGCATCGCGGTCCGGCGCGATGACGAGATCGGCCGCCTGACCACGGCCATGAACGGCATCGGCGACGGCCTGGCGCGCATCGTCGGCGACGTGCGTCGCAGCACGCAGAGCGTCTACCACGCCGCCGGCGAGATCGCCCAGAGCAGCGAGGATCTCGCCTCGCGCAGCGACCAGTCGGCCAGCAACCTGCAGGAGACCTCGGCCTCGCTCGAGGAGATCACCAGCACGGTGGCCAACACCGCCGACGCCGCGCGTCAGGCCACGCAACTGGTCGGCGACACCCGTGACCTGGCCGGCCAGGGCAACGACGCCATGGCGCGGGCGCAATCGTCGATGAATGACATCAATGCCTCGGCGGAGAAGATCGGCGACATCATCACCCTGATCGACTCGATCGCCTTTCAGACCAACATCCTCGCGCTCAATGCCTCGGTGGAGGCGGCGCGTGCCGGCGAGCACGGCCGTGGCTTCGCCGTGGTCGCCCAGGAGGTGCGCACCCTGGCCACCCGCTCCAGCGATGCCGCCAGCGAGATTCGCGGTCTGATCGATACGTCACTCACCCATACCCGGGCCGGTGCCGAACAGGTCGAGCGCGCCGCGCGCACGGTGTCATCGATTCTCGACGGGGTCGAGCGCGTCAACGACGTCATCGGTGAAATCAGCAGCGGCGCCAGCGAACAGAGCGACGGCATCGGCCAGATCAACGTCGCGGTGACGGAACTCGACACCATGATCCAGCAGAACGCCGCCATGGTCACCGAGTCGAGCGCCGCCGCCGAAGAGATGCGCAGTCAGGCACGCCACCTGAGCGAATTGATGGAGCGCTTCCATCTGGGCGATTCGGCCCCCGCCCCGAGCCGGGCCGAGACGCCCCGGCCCGACGCCGCTGCCGAACTCCGCCGCCCGTCCCTGAACAAGCCGACGACGCAGGCCGCCGAGACGACGAAGGACGACTGGGAGGCGTTCTAGGCTCTCGATCGCGCCTCGGAGGAAGAACGATGCATAGGCCCGCCCCATGGCGGGCCTTTCCCTGCGACCGGGCCGACCGGATCGTGCGAGCGCGGCCCCGGGTTCCGTATACTGCCCCGATGACCCACACGACACGAGGAGTCAGCATGCGCTTTGCCATCTATGGAACCGGTGGCGTCGGCGGTTATTTCGGCGGCCGTCTGGCCGAGGCCGGCGAGGACGTGACCTTCATTGCCCGCGGCGAGCATCTGGCGGCCCTGCGCCGCGACGGCCTGCGGGTACGCAGTATCGCCGGCGACTTTCACCTGCCCACGGTCGCGGCAACGGACGACCCCGCCGAGGTCGGCGCGGTGGATGTGGTGCTGGTGGCCGTCAAGGCCTGGCAGGTGGCCGAGGCCATCGAGGCGATGCGCCCGCTGGTCGACGAGGAGACCCTGATCCTGCCGCTGGAGAACGGCGTCGAGGCCGCCCGCCAGGTCGCCGAGGCATTCGGCCCCGAGCACGCGCTGGGCGGGCTGTGCGGCATTCTCGCCTGGCGTGGCGAACCCGGCGAGATCGTCCACGCCGGCGTCGACCCCTTCGTGCGCTTCGGGGAACTGGACAACCGTGCCAGCGAGCGCACACGACGCCTCAAGGCCGCGTTCGACGGCGCCCGAGGCATCGAGGCGGAAATCCCCGACGACATCCACGTCGCGATCTGGAGCAAGTTCCTGTTCATCTGCGCGATGAGCGGCATCGGCGCGATCACCCGCGCGCCGATCGGCGTGACCCGCAGCCAGCCGGCGACCCGCGAACTGATCGAACGGATTCTCGATGAGATCGCCCGGGTGGGCCGAGCGCGGGGCGTGGCGCTGCCGGACGACGCCGTTCAGCGCGCGCTGCGCTTCATCGATCGTTTGCCCGAGTCGGGCACCGCCTCGATGCAGCGCGACATCATGGATGGCAAACCCTCGGAGCTGGCGTCCCAGAACGGCGCCGTGGTGCGCCTGGGCCGCGAGGCCGGTGTCGACACCCCGGTCAACGCCTGGATCCATGCCGCCCTGCTGCCCCAGGAGCGACGTGCCCGGGGAGAACTGGATTTCTGACCCGCCAGAACGCCGCGCCGGCAACCGGCCGGCGCGGCGTCAGCGAGGTCACTCGGCCCGACAGACGAAATAGTCATTCTGGATGTCGTGCTCGAGCTGGTGAACGCTCACCGTCGTGAACCCTGCCTCGGCAAACAGTGCCTGGGCGCGCTCGCGCCCCCACATCGTGCCCAGCCCCTCCCCGCCCTGGGCCAGCGAGACCGTCATGCAGTGGCTCACCGACACCGCATAGAGCAGCGTGCCCAGCGGGTGCTCGCGGTCGAGATGATGATGGCTCGAGGCGTGGATGTCCTGAGCGAGATACACCCCGCCCGGGCGCAGGCTGCGACGGATGCCGCGCACCAGCGCCAGCGGCCGGGCCTGGTCGTGGATGCCATCGAAGGTGGTGACCAGGTCGAAGGCAGCCGGCTCGGCGCTCGCGTCGAAGTCGGACAGGTCGCGCGTCGCGAAGCGAACGTTGGCGAGGCCGCTCTCGGCTACCCGCGCCTGCGCCCAGGCGATCGCCTCCGTCGACAGGTCGTAGCCGGTGAAACGACTGGCCGGGTAGCGCTCGGCCATCGCCAGCAGCGCCCGCCCTCGCCCGCAGGCACAGTCCAGCACGTCGATGCCCTGCTCGAGGCGCGCGGGCAGCTCCGGGGCGAGCGGCAGGATGGCGTCGAATAGCGCCGGGAGCACGGTCTGGGCGCTGTCGGCGGCCATCACCTCGTGAAAGCGTGGATAGCGCGAGTAGGGCACGCCTCCGCCTTCGCGAAAGCAGCGTACGACGTCGTCCTCGACCGCGCCGAGCAGAGCGAAGAACTGCGCGTAGACGGCCAGGTTGGGGCCATCGGCATCGGTCAGCAGCGCGGCGTGGGCCGAGGGCAGCCGGTAGCGGCGGGTCGCGGGGTCGAGTTCGATGACGCCGCCGGCGACCATGCCGCCCAGCCATTCGCGCACATAGCGCGCATCGAGGCCGGCGCGTTCGGCGATCTCGACGTCGGTGAGCGGCGGCTGGCCGGCGAGACGCTCGTAAAGACCGGTACGATAGCCGATCGACATCAGCAGCATCAGCCCGCCCTCGTTGAGGGCGTTGACCAGACGCGCCTCGAAGGCATCGGTCTCGGCATCGGGTCGATGGGTGTCGGCAGGGGCGAGAGCTTGGCACATGACGGGACTCCTCGGAAGGTAGACAAGCCGGAATCGGCCAGTCGACGCTATCCCGCGAAGTGAGCCTGTACTAACGTTGATTGGGACACAAACGCGCGGATCGTGCCATGTCATCCGACGCCCCGATCACGGTCGCCCTGCTGGCGCCCCCCGAGGCCACCGCCTCGACCCTCTACGGCCTCTACGACCTGTTCAGCTCGGCAGGACGCGACTGGACGCTGGTCACCGAGGGCCGCCCCGGGCGCAGCCTGTTCACCCCATTGATCGTCTCCACCGACGGTCGGGGCTTTCGTGCCGGCAACCGGGCCTGGATCCAGCCCGACATGGCGCTGGCCGACTGTCCATTGCCCCAGGCGGTGTGCCTACCCGACCTGATGGTCGCGCCCGACGAGCCGTTGACCGGCCGCTACCCCGCCGAGATCGCCTGGCTGTGCCGCTGCCATGCCGAGGGCGCGCTGCTGGCGGCAGCCTGCACCGGCGCCCTGCTGTTCGCCGAGGCCGGCCTGCTGGCCGGCGGCGAGGCGACCACCCACTGGGCCTACTGCGAAGCGCTGGCCACGAAATACCCCGATGTCCGCGTGCACGCCCATCGCTCGCTGGTCGCCAGCGGTCCCGGCGAGCGCCTGCTGATGGCCGGGGGCGGCACTTCCTGGCTGGACCTGGCACTGTTTCTGGTGGCGCGGCTGGCCGGCATCGAGGAGGCGATGCATCTGGCGCGCCTGTACCTGATCGACTGGCACCGCGAGGGCCAGCAACCCTATGCGGCGCTGACCCGGGCGCGCCAGACCGCGGATGGCGTGATCGCCGAATGCCAGGTGTGGGCGGCGCGCCATTACGACCACCGCTACCCGGTAGCCGGCATGATCCGCCTCAGTGGGCTCAGCGAGCGCTCGTTCAAGCGCCGTTTCAAGGCCGCCACCGGCATGACGCCGATCGCCTACGTACACACCCTGCGCCTCGAGGAGGCCAAGCAGATGCTGGAGAGCGACGATGCCCCGATCGAGGCGATCGCCGAAAGCGTGGGTTACGAGGATGCCAGCTTCTTCCGACGGCTGTTCGGCCGTCGGGTGGGACTGACCCCGGGTCAGTACCGGCGCCGCTTCCGTTCGCTGCGGCTGGCCATCCAGCAAAAGGCGACTCCGTGAACGAAGCGCCTCACGACGAGGCGCCGGATGCCGACTTGCGCCGGTTGAAGGTCTCGACGAAGGCGTCCATCACCGAGGCATCGTAGGGCTGGAGGCCGCTGACCACCAGCTTCTTGGCGCCGGTCCCCACCGGGGCCCCGTCGGCGAGCATGCGGAATGCCAACCGCGCCTCGCCGCGCTTGCCCTGGCACTCGAAGGTGGCACCGTCGAAGGCGATCTCCAACGCGGCATCGTCGATCCGCTCGAGCGCGAAGCCCATGCTGTCGTAGATCACCAGGGGGCGCTGGGGATTGAACATCACCCCATGCTCTTCCAGCAGTGGCTTGAGAAAATGCGGGAAATTGCGCCCCGAAAAGGCGATGTAGCGGCGGGTGAAGGCCTCGATCACGGCCGGGTCGCGGGTGGTCTCGCCGCTGCGCTCGACATCCAGAAAGGCCTTGCCCGTCGCGTCGACGACGCTTAGCGCACCGCCGTCACGCTCCTCGACGGCCAGCGGTACGTCGTCGCCGACCATGCCGCGGAAATGGAAGGTCATGCGCTGCGACAGTCCGTGGCGCGCCAGCACCAGGGCGAAGAGCAGATCGCCGGGCACACAGAAGCGACGGGCATCCGGGTCGTGAATGGGGTTGTAGTCGCCGGCCATCCGCTTGGCAAAGCGGCTCGCCTGTGTCGCGGTGATGCGGATCCAGCCATCCGCCACTGTATGGAAATCGTCGAGAAACATGCCAGTCCTGGTACCTTGAAAGCCGAACCGTCGGTGCGCCATCGAGCGGCCCGCGCGTTGGAATCGTTCAGCGAATGCCTCAATCGTGGCGTTCTACAGCATTGCGCTGCCGCTGACCAGAACGTGCGTGAAGGCGGCGTGCGTAAAAACGCCTCACCCAGGGCGCTAGCCGACGCCAGGGGCGCAGGACGCTCAGGCCACGTCGAGCTCGGGGTAGTGGCGGAAGAGGCCGTTCTCGTTGAACGGCAGGCGGCGCTCGGAACTCAGATAGTCGGCGATGCGCTCGCGCCGGACGACGCGGCTTGTCAGCGCGGCCACGCCCGGGTAGCGCGGCGCCAGGCGCTCCATGGCACACGGGAAGGCATAGCGCAGCCCGCTGACCACCTGGAACAGCGACAGGTCTACGTAACTGTGTTCACCGCCGACCAGGCAGTCGCCGCTGTCGGGATTGAGCTCGATCACCCGCTCGAAGTAATCGAGAAACTTGGGTAGCCGCGCCTCGTGGAAGGCCTCGGCCCGCTGGCGCGCCACCCCCTTCTGGTCCTCGTAGTACTCGTCCGAACTGATCGGGTGGTGGACGTCGTGAATCTCGGCGACGAAGTCGGTCACGGTGAGCTGCAGGCCATGGGCCCACAGGCGCGTCGCCTCGTCCTCGGGCGCCAGGCCCAGGCGTGGCCCCAGAAACTGCAGGATATTGGCGACGTGCGAGACGATCACCTCGCCTGCCTTGAGAAACGGCGGCGCGAACGGCGGGCACGAGGTACTCTCGCCGTCGAGGTAGTCGGAGATCTCGGTGATGCCGGCATCCGAGGCATTGCCCACATCGATGTAATCGGCGCCGGCATCCTCGAGGGCCAGCCGGACGAATTCGCCGCGGCCCTGGATGGTCGGCCAGTAATAGAGTTCGTAGCGCATGGTCGTCTCCTCGATCGCTCGCTTCCCTGCGGGAACGACTAGCCAAGGTAGCAGAGTGTGACCGGCCGCGGGCGAGATTCGCTCCGGCATCACGCCCGTCACCCGCACCGACGGCAAGGTGGCCCGGCCATCGCGGCATGCGTCACAGCCGGGCGAGCAGTTCCGCCTTCTTGGCGGCGAATTCCGCCTCGGTGAGGATGCCCTTGGCCTTGAGATCGCCGAGTCGTTCCAAAGCGGCGAAGATGTCGTCTCCGCCGGCGGGCAAGCCGGCAGGCGCGGCGCTCGGAGGCGGCGGGGCCGGTTCGCTCGTCGGCGGGGCCGCGGCGAGGCCCGCGTCGTCGGTCGAGACCAGAGTCAATCGGGTCACATCGACGCTGCCGTGCTGGCTGGTAAAGGTGATCGAGCCGCCGGCCCCCTGCTGCTGGGCGAAGCCGCCGATACGGTGATCGCCGGTGTCGTAGACCCGGACTCTACCGTTGCTGTGCACCGCCAGCCGCCTTGGCCCGGCGAAGTAGGCATAGCGCAGCTGATTCTGCGTGCCCCGGGCATCGGGCTCGCCGAGCGCCGCCGGCCACCAGCGATCGTCGGGGTCGGCCACGAACAGGCTCGAGGTGCCGGCCATGTCGCCCGTGTCCTGATACTGCCGGGCACCGCCGCTCTGGCGCTGCGACTGGAAACTGCCCGTATGGAGCAGCCCGGGCTGCGCGGCGAGCCGTTCGGCGACGTCGTGACAGAGCGCGTCCACCCGCCCTTTCAAGCCATGATTGAACATGTCGCCGAGCATCAGCATGCCGCCGCGCATCCATTGCCCGGAGCCGCCGAATTCGGGATGACTGAACTGGGCCATGCCGCCGTTGCCGTCGCGAACCGCGAACAGCATGTGTATGACCGCTTCGCGGCTGAAGCCGTGACGCTGAGCGAGCTCGTCGACCGTCGCTTCGCCCTGGGATGAAAGTCGTGCCATGCAGGCGTCCTCCCTGATCGATACCGTCAGTCTAGCGGGTTTACATCGCGGGCCCCCGCTCATCTTGACGGCTTCGCCCAACGCGCTCTTGACGCGCGTCAAGACGCGTTCACGCGGGCCTCACTATCTTTCTATCCGTGGGTTTCACCGGTGGTCCCGGCGGGCCCAAGCGCCGGACCACATCCTCTTCATGGAGGGTTTTCCCATGGCCAAGAAAGTCAGCGACATGAGCAACGTCAGCGAGATGAAGGACGCCACCCCCGGCGCACCGGAATCACCCCCCGGACGGTCCGGCAGTCAGGCGATGACACCGTTCGAGGAGTTCGACCGCTTGCTCGAGCACGTCTTCGATCGCGGCTGGATGCGTCCGCTGTTCAAGGAACGCCAGTTCTGGGACCGCTTCGACATGGCCGGGCCACGCCTGCCCCGGGTCGACCTGATCGATCGCGACGGCGAGTTCGTGCTGCGTGCCGAGATCCCCGGTGTCGAACGCGACAATCTGGACGTCTCGATCGCCGATAACCGTGTCACCATCAAGGGCGAGCAAGCAACGACCAGCAAAGAGGAAAAGGGGGAATACTTCCGCAGCGAGATCTCGCGCGGGACCTTCGCCCGCACGCTGACGCTGCCCGGCGACGTCGATCCCGACAAGGCCAGCGCCTCGTTCCAGGACGGCGTTCTCGAACTCATCCTGCCCAAGCTCAAGGAAGCCCGTCGCCGGCGAATCGACATCCAGTGAGTGCCACCGAGGTCTGCCGCGCCGCCGTCCACCGCCGGCGCGGCCCTTTACGTCGGCATGCTGGCTTTTCCGTGGCTATTCCCTGATCTTTAGCACCTTGGCACCGCGCACCGAACGCGTCTTGAGTTCGATCAGCGCCCGGTTGGCCTCCTCCAGCGGGAAGGTCCGCACCGTGGGACGGATGTCGATCTCGGCGGCCAGCTCGAGAAACTCGACAATATCGCGGCGGGTGACGTTGGCCACCGACTGGATACGCTTCTCCAACCAGAGGTGTGACGGGTACTCCAGCGCCAGCAGTGCCGACTGATCGCGCCCCTCCTTGCGAATGGCATTGATCACCAGACGCCCGCCGGGGGCCAGATGACCCAGCGTCGCGACGATCGGCGTCCAGGCCGGCGTGGTGTCGATGATCGCCGCCGGAGGCTCGGGTGGGCGTTCATGAGTGTTGCCGGTCCAGCGCGCCCCGAGCTGGCGGGCGAACTCGCGCTCCGCGGCATTGCGCGCGAAGACGAAGACGGCTGAGTCGGGATAGCGATGCCGCACCAGTTGCAGGACCAGGTGCGCGCTACCGCCGAAGCCGGTCAGGCCCAGTGGCTCGCCGTTCTCCAGGGCCGCCAGACGCAGCGAGCGATAACCGATGGCCCCGGCGCACAGCAGGGGCGCCACCTGGGCGTCGTCGAGCGTGCCCGGAATCGGACAGGCGAAGCGCGCATCGACCACCATGCGTTCGGCATAGCCGCCATCGATGTCGCGCCCGGTGGCGACGAACTCGGGACACAGGTTCTCGCGGTCGCTGCGGCAGTAGTCGCACTCGCCGCAGGCCGAGGCGATCCAGCCGACCCCCACCCGTTCCCCCAGCCGCGCGTCGTTCACGCCGCGGCCCACGCCGATGATCGTACCCACCACCTGGTGACCGGGAACGAGCGGCAGACGAGGCGGCGGCAGGCGCCCCTCGATCTCGTCGAGTTCGGTGTGGCAGACGCCGCAGACACCCACCTCGATGAGCACCTGACCCGCGGCGGGTTGCGGCGCCTCGATCTCATCGATGCGCAGCGGCGTGGCGCGCTGGGTCACGGGGGTCAACTGATGCAATTGCATGGCACGCATGGGGCACTCTCCGGTCGGTGACGCAGGCGATGATTCGAGTCTAGCCGGGGTGGTGGCGTCCGCCTTGATCGGTATCAGGTCGGCGTAACCTGCCGGTGTCTCCGCCGTGTTCACTGCGGGAAGTGCTGTGAAAAAAATAACTTAGTGAAATTCATATTTGTGCCGAGCACGAGTAACATACCTGATCGCCGCCCGGTCGTGGCGAGGGTTGGCCACTCCGCCGGCGCTATCGAACAGGCGCGGGATACCAAATATTAATTAGAGACTTCGCGCGACAAGGCATCAGGCTTGCCCTCTGAGCCATCGCACGAGATGGGTCGGCTTTTTTGCCAGGATGATGGATTCGATTGACACGCTAGTATTATGGTAAACGTCCCTCATGGGTCGTAACTCGGGGTCAAACAGACGAATGAAAACGCTCGTGCCAGCTGACGATTTCTTGCGGCTTCGCGGGAAAGTCTACCCGAAGTGCGCTAACGATTTGCCCGCGTCCTGGGCGTTTTCCACCTCATGATTTGGCGTCGACCCCAGCGGCGTAACGATGCCATCGCGTCCTCGATTCCATCGGGTACCTCGCGGATTTCCGGGTGCCCTGGCTCACGCCGCCGCCGATTCCATCCCGGCAACCTGGCGCCGCCCCCGTGGACGCGCCATCTGACCCGGCATTTCGTCGGCTGCACGGCGCTGCTGCTGCTGGCCTGCCAGGGTCCGGCCCAGGGGGCCGAGCACGATGTCGTGGTGATCGCCAACCAGGGAGTCGGCGCGCGCGTCATCTCCCACGACATGGCCCGCGCCATCTTTGCCATGCGCCTGCGCACCTGGCCCAACGGCCAGGCGATCAACGTCTTCGTGCTGCCCGACGACGACCCCGTGCACGAGCGCTTCGCGAAGAGGCTGCTCAACGTCTACCCCCACCAGTTGCGACTGGCCTGGGATCGGGTGGTCTTCTCCGGCACCGGCCAGGCCCCCCACCCGGTGGACGACGAACGGGAAATGCTCGAACGCGTGGCCTCGACACCGGGCGGTGTCGGCTATCTCGAGCGCGATCAACTGGAGGACAGTGTCCATGTCATATCGCTGGCGAATTGAGCGCCTGATCGCATGGTCGCTGTTCACCCTGGCGGGCTGCCTGCCCTGGCCGGTCGCCAACGCGGACGCCGACGCCATGGACACCCTGCAGGTTCACGGTTTTCTCAGTCAGGCCTGGCTGGTCAGCGACGACAACGACTTCTTCGGCCCGAGCAGCGAAAACGACGGTAGCTTCCAGTACACCGAGATCGGCCTCAACGTCTCGCTGCGCCCCCTGCGTGACGTCCTGGTGTCCGCCCAGGTGCTCAGCCGTCGCGCCGGTGACGACGATGCCAGCCCCAGGCTCGATCACGGCATCGTCGACTACCAGGCATTCTCCAACGCCCGGCGCCGGCTGGGCATCCAGCTCGGACGCTTCAAGAACCCGTTCGGCTTCTACAACCAGACCCGCGACGTCGCCTTCACGCGGCCGAGCATCCTGCTGCCGCAGTCGATCTATTTCGAGCGCACCCGCTCGCTGGCGCTGGCCGCCGACGGCGTCTCGGTCTACGACGAGGAATAC
The DNA here is from genome assembly GCF_004117855.1 of Modicisalibacter coralii. Lineage (GTDB taxonomy): Bacteria > Pseudomonadota > Gammaproteobacteria > Pseudomonadales > Halomonadaceae > Modicisalibacter > Modicisalibacter coralii. The sequence continues at coordinate 149,346 of NZ_QWBW01000009.1, read as the reverse complement.
CTCGCCGACGGCACGCTGCGCCTGCAGATCGGCATCGGCGACCCCCAGGCCGGCGACGATCTCGACGAGACCCTGGGACTCGGCGAGCAGGCCGGTTCCTTCGACGGCCGTACCTCCTACATCGGCCAGATCCTCTACGAGGATGGCGAAGGCCACTGGACCGCTGCCCTGAGTGCCGCCGACGTCACCGCCCGTTACCAGGACAGCGCGGGCCCCATCGGCGACGGCCGCTTCCACTTCCAGCCCTGGATCCTCTCGTGGCAATACAACCAGGAGCACTGGAGCCTGACCACGGAATTCGCCCTGCGTCGTATCGCGCTCGACGACTTCACCAATCCGCGCCTCAATGACGTCAGCCTCGGGCAAAGCTGGTACGTGCAGTACACACGGCGCTTCGCCGACGAATGGCAATGGCTGCTGCGTTACGACAGCCTGGCCAACGACCGCAACGATCGCGACGGTTCCCAGTATGAGGCGGACGGTCTGGGCCCGGCCTATTCCCGCTACGCCCGGGACGTGACCACCGGCCTGCAGTGGCGTATCCACCCGCGGGTACTGCTGGCGGCGGAGTGGCACAACATCGAAGGCACGGGCTGGCTACCCGTCGCCGATGCCGAGGACACGGAAAAATACTGGAACCTGTTGCTGTTCCAGGCCTCGTTCCGATTTTGAACGCCATGACCCGAGTGCGGGTCGACGACCAGCCAGCGAGGATTGCCCCGGACCATGCGACTGCCGAACGATAGCGACACGGAAAGGCCGCGGATCAGCCTGACCTGGCGGGCGATCGCCCTGACCAGCCTGCTGCTGCTGGGCATCGCCTCGGTATTCACGCTCATCAGTCACGACAGTCTCACCGAACAGTTCCACCAATCGCGCGAGTCCATCTACCAGTCACGCCAGCGCGAATTCCAGCAGGTGATCGCCCGGTCCAACGACACCCTGACTCAACTGGCCAGTCTCGCCGCCGCCTCGGACCGGCTGGGCGCGGCCGTGCGCGCCAACAGCCCGACCCGCGTCACCCTGGCCATCGACCCGGTCTGGCCGACGCTGCAGCTCGACGTCGGCGTCGACGAGATGCGCATATTCAACGACCGCGGTCAGGTACTCGCGGCCCGCGGCCAGCCGCTGCCCGGCGACACCCCCCCGTTCGATGGCTGGACCCGTCAGGTCATGCGCAAGGAGACACCGCTGAGCACCCTGCGCTGCCTGCAGGATTGCCGTCAGTACACCGTGGTGCCGGTGCTCGCGGGCGGAGCCAGCGTGGGTGTGGTGGTGCTGTCACGCTCGCTGGCCGATCTGACCCGTTACGCCCGGAGCATGGCCCAGTCCGACGTGGCGCTGCTGGTCGCCGAGCGCTATAGCGCCGGCCTGTCGGGCGCGGCGGTCACGCCACCGCCGACCACCGCTTCCGGGGCCCCCGGCGAACGCTACCTGGCCGCGTGGCGCGGCTCACTGATCACCCTGACCCACCAGGACCAGAATCTGCCGATCCTGCGCGACGCCGCGCGGCAGGCCCCGCTGTCGCGACTCACCGAAGGGCCGTGGAACTTCGCGCATCGCGGGCGTACCTACGAACTCGCGGCGGTGCCCATGAACGATTCCGCCGAATTCCCGAGCCGCGGCTACCTGCTGCTGATCTCCGACATCACCGAGCAAGTCGAGGCGATCCGTCGCGATACCCGCCATAGCCTGACGATCGCCCTGCTCGGCTGGCTGGCCGCCGAAGGGTTGCTGCTGCTGATCCTGTGGCGGCCCATGGCGCGCCTGCGCGATCTGGCGGTGCTGCTGCCCCGGCTCGCACAGCGCGACTTCGACGGCGTCCAGCGCTCGCTGGCGCGCGACAAGCGCCACTTCACCGACGAGATCGACACCCTGGAACGCACCACGCTCGAACTCGCCGGCCAGCTGGAATCCCTCGAACATGCCGTTTCCAGCCGCGACCAGGAGCTGACCCGGCGCCTCGCCGAGTTGAGCGTCGAGCGCGATTTCGTCAGCGGCCTGCTGGACACGGCCCGGGTGCTGATCCTCACCCAGGACGAGCAGGGGCGGATCACCCTGGTCAACCGCTTCACCGAAACGGTCACCGGCTACGACGTCGACGCCCTGATGGGCCGGCGTTTCGCCGAGTTGTTCCGCCACGAACACCACGGCCACGAGCGGCTGTCGCTGCCGCCCCAGGAGCACGCCTCGCAGGAGGAAGGCGAGCTGCTCACCGCCCGCCGGGAGTCACGGATCATCGCCTGGTATCACGCCCCGATCCCGGGCCAGGGCCAGCACGCCGGCACCCTGATCTCGGTGGGGCTGGACATCACCGAACGCAAGCGGGCCGAGGAACGCCTGGCCTGGCTGGCCCATCGCGACCCGCTGACCGACCTCTACAACCGGCGTTTCTTCCAGGACGCCCTGGAACGCGCCCTGACCATCGACGCCCAGGGCGCGGTGCTGTTCCTCGACCTCGACCAGTTCAAGGAAGTCAACGAACTCAGCGGCCACAACGCCGGCGATCAGCTGCTGCGACTGGTGGCCCGGGCACTGGCCGGCGAACTGGAGGACGAAGCGATCATCGCCCGCCTGGGCGGCGACGAGTTCTCGATCCTGCTGGAGAACGCCGACGCCCACCTGGCCTGTCGGGTCGCCGAACGCATCGTCCGGGTCCTCGAGGAGATCGACTTCTCGACCAACGGCCGACGCCATCGTGCCGTGGCCAGCATCGGCATCGCCCTGTATCCCGAGCACGGCTCGAGCCAGATCGACCTGATGGCCGGCGCCGACCTGGCCATGTACAAGGCCAAGGAGAACAGCAGTCAACGCTGGCACCTGCTATCGACGGTGGTGCACTCCCGCGAGGAACTGCGTCAGCGCGTCTACTGGGTCGAACGGATTCGTCAGGCGCTGCGCGAGAACGACTTCGAACTGGTCCTGCAGCCGATCCGCCGGCTTACCGACGACAGCATCCGCCACTACGAGGCCCTGCTGCGCATGCACGGCGACAACGGGGCCCTGGTGATGCCGGGGCTGTTCATCCCCATCGCCGAACGCAGCGGCCAGATCGTCGAGCTCGACCGCTGGGTGCTGCGCGAGAGCCTGGGCCTGCTCGCGCGGTTGCAGCGCCATGGCGTGAGTCTGGCGGTCAATCTCTCCGGCCAGTCGCTGCACGACGCCAACCTCACCGAGTTCCTCGAACGCACGCTGGTCGAGTCCGGCGCCGATCCCCAGCGCCTGATCCTCGAGGTCACCGAGACCGCCGCCGTGACCGACTTCGCCACCGCCCGCGGCGTGTTGCAGGGGATCCGCGACCTGGGCTGCCAGACCGCCCTCGACGACTTCGGCGTCGGCTTCAGCAGCTTCCACTACCTGGGTCAGTTGCCCGCCGACTACATCAAGATCGACGGCTCGTTCATCCAGAAACTGCTCGACAGCCCCGAGGACCGGTTGATCGTCAAGGCGATCGCCGACATCGCCAACGGCTTCGGCAAGCGGACCATCGCCGAGTTCGTCGATCAGGCCCGGATGCTGCCGTTGCTCGAGCAGTACGGCATCACCTACGCCCAGGGCTATTACATCGGCCGGCCGGTGCCGGCGAGCGAAGTCCTTGCCACCTGGCGCCGCCGTGGCGCCGACGAGCACGACTGAGGCTCGACAAACGCGCATTCGCCTGCCGGCGCCGGGGGCGTAGAATGAACGCACGGTCGGGCCTTGATGAATTTCTTACAACGCCCAGGCCGCCACAGGCCCTTGCCAGGGATGACTCGACAAGGAGGCATCAGACCTCTCCGACCGAAGGGATTTGCCCGTGAACGCATTGACCCAGTTCGAGGCGGCCTTCGCCTTTCGCCTCGCCACCACCCCCGAAGCACGCGACCGTGCCTACGCCCTGCGCCACAGCGTGTTCCGGCGCGAGCTCGACTACCAGATGAGCGAGGACCCGGCCAAGCGCCTGGAACACGACGATTACGACCGCGCTTCGCTGATCGTGCTCCTCGAGCATCGCGCCAGCGGCCTGGCCGCCGGCTGCATGCGTCTCGTTCACCCGCTCGAGGGGGCCTCGGCGACGCTGGCCCGGTTGCCGCTGGAAGTCCACTGCCGGGACAGTCTGACCCATCCCGAACTGCATCCCGAACGCCTGCCCCGCGGGCAGATCTGCGAGATCTCGCGACTCGCCGTCCCCCATTACTTTCGTCGTCAGCCGTCCGGCGACGCCCCGCCCACGCCCCCCGACTCGGATTACCGCTTCTCGGCGGACGAACGGCGTACCTTTCCGTTGATCGGGGTCGGTCTGTTCCTCGCCGCCACCGCCCTGGTGGGGCTGTCCGGGCACTATCATGTCTTCGCCATGATGCAGAATCGCCTGCCGCGGCTGCTGGCGATCTACGGCCTGCGCTTTACCTGCGTCGGCGAGCCGACCGTCTTCCACGGTCAGCGGCGCGCCTTCTACATCGATCAACGCGAGGCGGTGGCCAGCCTGCAACCCAGCCTGCATGAACTCTATCGCCACATCGAGGGCGAACTGGCCAGCCAGTACGCCAGAGCAGCGACGCGCGGCAGGGCCGAGACAAACGCAAACTAGTGTGACAAAGCGTGACGCGACGATTTCCGGCACAGCCTCCTGCGCTAAGCTGGCGTCATCTTCGCTCAGGGAATCGCGCCGCTCATGTCACCATTGCCGCTTCACGCCGTCGACGGCGTACCACCGCCTCAGGGCGCCGCGACACGGGCGCTGATCGTCGATGACGATGTCGAGATCCGCCTTCTGATGCGCGCCCTGCTCGGCCGCCACGGGTATTGCGTCAAGGTCGCCAGCGGCCTCCAGGAGCTGGCCTGTCAGAGCGAGATGCTCGATACCGAGCTGATCTTTCTCGATGTCGACCTGGGGCCCTTCACCGGCCGGGACGTCATGCAATTCCTGCAGGACAAGCGGGCCACCGCCGGCGTGATCCTGGTCAGCAGCTGTTCGCTGGCCACCCTGGAACAGCTCGTCGAGGCCGGCCGGAGCGGCGGACTGAGGATGCTGGGTTACCTGCACAAACCCGTGCAGCCGGCCACCCTGCAGCGCCTGCTCGAGCAACGCCCGCTGCCGCCGCCCCCGCTCACCGTAGCCGAGTTCGACACCGCCCTGCGGCGCGACGAACTCTTCCTGAACTTCCAGCCCAAGCTGGAGCTGGCCAGCGGCCGGTTGACCGGCGTCGAGGCACTGCTTCGCTGGAACGCGCCGGGGCGGGGCATCGTCTACCCGGACGCCTTCATCCCGCTGGCCGAACACAGTGGCCGTGGCATTGCCCTGACCTGGCACGTGCTCGACCTGGCCTTTCGCCAGAAGGCACGCTGGGAAGCCGCCGGCCACCACTTCGGCCTGGCCGTCAATGTCCCGCCAGCATGGCTGCACGACGCCGACTGCCTGAGCGGCATCGATGCCCTGGCGGCGCGTCACGGCATCGCCCTGGACGGCGTCGAACTCGAGATCACCGAAAGCGGGGCGATGGAATGTCTGAGCTATGCCCGCCATGTCCTGGGCAGCCTGCGCGACCGGGGCTGCACTCTGTCGATGGACGATTTCGGCACCGGCTATTCGTCGATGGCCCAGCTCTACCGGCTGCCGTTCGACCAGATCAAGGTCGATCGCAGCTTCGTCGGCTGTAGCGACATCGACGCCGAGGCCGCCGCCATCACCCGGACCATCGTCGATCTCGGCCAGCGTCTGGGCCTGCGCGTGGTCGCCGAGGGCATCGAGACTCCCGCCCAGCACGAACTGCTCACGGCCATGGGGTGCCCACTGGGCCAGGGCTACCTGTTCGGCCGACCGATGAACCCCGAGACCTTCGGCGACTGGCTGGCCCGACATCCCCGCGCACCGCACTAAGGAAGCGCTGAATAAGAGCCCATTTCCAAACCCTTTGACGATGGGCGCCGGGGGTAGGGCAAAGCGAGGGTCCTTTGCCATGGATGGCAAAGGTAGCGCCCAGGGAGGGGTTCACAGCGCCCTCGCGTCGCCCTGCCGCCGGATAAGTCCACGTCGTCTAGCGGTTGTGTAAAGGCGCTCTAAATTGGCGAGCGGTGTAAAGCACGAGGCGTACGGCGCACAGGAACCGGAGCCTATGGGGTATAGGTGAGGATTCCGACCGGGCTGGCGCACCAGCACCGCACAACGACGTGATTTGCCCGCGTAGCCATTTATGCAGTGTTTCCCTAACGCGGCGTCACCTGCCCGCCGTCAGGCGGGCAGCAGCCCCTCTTCCCGCAACGCCTCGCTGGTCGCCTCCTGGAGTCGCCGAAGCTCGGCGACACGCTGCGCCAGCGTCGCGAACGGCGTATCCGCGGCGATGCGCTCGAGCTCGGCGGCGGCCTGCGCCATGGCCGTGCAGCCCAGCGACGACGAGGCTCCCTTGAGCGAATGCGCCTCGGCGGCAATACCCGCGCGATCCTCCGCCGCCAGCAACGTCTCGAAGCGACTCAGACGCGACGTCAGACGCTCGAGATAGGTCAACAGCAACCCCTCCAGTACGTCGGGCGCCAACGCGTCGCGCAACTCGTCACGAGTCGCCGGATCGATCAGCGGTGGATCGACCGACGCCGCCGGCGCTGGCGCCTCCTCGGTGGCGACCGCCTCCCGCACCTCATCGGGCCCCTTCGCGGTCCCCAGAAAGCGTCCCAGCAGGCGGCGCAGATCGGCCCGCGTAAAGGGTTTGCAGATCATGTCGTCCATCCCCGCTTCCAGGCAGTGTTGGCGATCGGCCGGCATCACGTTGGCGGTGACCGCCACGATCGGCAGCCGGGTGCCGGTTTCCCGCGCACGCCAGCGGCGTGTGGTTTCCAAGCCATCAAGCCGCGGCATCTGGATGTCCATCAGCACGAGATCGTAGGGGGTCTGCGCCAGCGCCACCAGCGCCGCCTCCCCGTTATCGACGATATCGGCCGATTGCCCCAGATACTCCAGCATGGCCTGGGTGAGCGCCTGATTGACGGGGTTGTCCTCGACGATCAGCAGGTGATGACGCGACAACGCCGACGCCGGCTCGCAGACCGTCTCATCGACCTCTCCCTCGGCGACCCGCGGCAGGGGCACGCGGAACCAGAACAGGCTGCCCAGGCCGGGATGGCTATCGAGGCCGATCTCGCCGCCCATCGCCGTGACCAGCCGCTGACAGATGGCCAGCCCCAGGCCGGTGCCTTCGTGACGCCGGGCGATCGAACTGTCGACCTGCGAGAACGGCGCAAACAGGCGCGTCTGCATGGCCGGCTCGATCCCGCAGCCGGTGTCACGGATATCGAAGCGGATGGCGCCGTCGTCGGGAAACACGCTCAGACGCACGAACCCGGCTTCGGTGAACTTGAAGGCGTTGTTGAGCAGATTCATGGCGATCTGGCGCAGACGGTTGACGTCCCCGCTCACCCAGTCGGGCAGGGCCGCGTCGATATCGCATTCGAAGCGCAACCCGGTGGCCTTCTCGCGGGTGCGATAGCCGGCACAGAGCTGATCGAGGAAGGCCGACAACGAGAACGGCCGCCGATCCAGATCCAGCGAACCGGCCTCGATCTTGGTGAAGTCGAGCACGTCGTTGATCACCACCTGCAGGCCCATGGCGCTGTCACGCAGCGTCTGCAGCAGGTCGTGCCCTCGCGGCCCGCTCACCTCGCCGTCCAGCAGGTCGGCGACGCCCACCACACCATTGAGCGGCGTGCGAATCTCGTGGCTCATCACCGCCATGAACTCCGACTTGGCACGGCTGGCCTCCTCGGCCCGTTCCCGCGCCGCCTCGAGTTCCCGGGTGCGCTCCTCGAGCTGCTCGGTCTTGAGCTGGCGCCCCCTGGCCTGGCGCAGCAGGGACACCACCAGCACCCCGCCGGATCCCATCATCAACAGCACCATCGCGAGGACGACGGCGTAGAGGCGCAGCAGTAACTCGCGTTCCTCGACACGCAGCGAGGCCACGTAGCCATGCGTATTGACCAGGGTGGTCCCGACATCCTCCTGGAGCGCCTGAAACTTGGCCTCCAGGCGCTGGCGGAAGGCCGGCGTGAGCGACAACTCACCGTCGCCCAGCGCCCGGAAATCCGCCTCCATGTCATGAATCGCCGTCAGGGCCTTGACCAGTGGCTGGCGAATCGCGGGAATCGCCGCCATGCTTCGCGCGATCTCGCCGCGACTGAACAGCTGCCCCCGACTGTAGAGAATCTCGTAGCGGGTCAGCAGCTCGTCGAGATCGCCGTCCTGGGTATGACTCAAGGTCAGGCGCAGTTCGCGCACTTCGCGATCGAACTGATAGACCGCCCAGACCAGATCCTCGAGCAGGCGGTTCTCCACCGCCTGCTGACGCTGGTAGGCCACGCCGCCGGTGATCATGGCCGAGAGAAAGAACAGGATCACCGCGAAGCTGGTGATCCGAAAGCGCAGCGACATCAGGTGGAGCATGGCGGGGTATCCGGCTTATTCGATATCGATCTGTGTGACCTGCCATACCGAACGTGTCATCACCGTCTCGTTGAGCAGTTCCGGCGCCTCGTCGAAGGGATAGATCACGAACAGCGGCCCCTGATCGCGGATCCGCAGTCGCCGGCCGTCGGCCGACATGGCGAGGATCACGTCATGCTCGTAGAAATCGGCCATCGGCACGGTCGCGGCGTAGTCGTTGAGCGCGGTCACTCGCATCCGCGTCCCCTGAGCGCCGACGGCCTCGAGCACAGCGCGCCCCAAGGGGCCGCTGAACACCACCCGGCCATCGTGCCAGGGCGTGTGCGTGGCGGTGTCGCGCTGGGTCAGCGCCAGCAGCATCTGCCGGTCGAAGCGTGCCTCGTTACCCACGTTGGTGTTGGCAATGTTCCCGGTGACGGTGAGCAACACCGGGCCCTGCGGCGCCTCGAGAGCGAGCGCACGCCCCCCCAGGACCGCCAGCAATGCCATACTGACGGTAAACAGGTGCTTCACGAACTGGACTGACATGTTTCAGGCCCTCCTGATGACCTAGGTCAGTATATCGGCGGAAGCGTCGTCTCCAGCACGGCCAACTGTGAAGCTTTGTGACAAGGCTGCCGATAAGACAAAGAGCCCTCCCCATCGACAAACGTACAACGGAGCAAGCAGGCATGCGTATCGGCGTTCTCGAAGACGACAAGGATCAATGCGATTTCATACGCCAGTGCCTCGCCGACGAGCGGGTCGAGACCTACCTGCGTGCCAGCGAGATGCACCGCGCCCTGCTCGCCCGGGGCTTCGACCTGTTGATCCTCGACTGGTACCTGCCGGATGCCTCGGGCCTGGACGTGATGACCCAGTTGCGCCGCCACCACGGCTGGAACGGGCCGATCCTCTTCATTACCGCCAGCGACGGCGAGGACGACGTGGTGCTGGCGCTCGAACACGGCGCCGACGACTTCCTGCCCAAGCCCCTGCGCCCCTCCGAGCTGCGGGCCCGGGTCGCCGCCCTGGCACGCCGTGCCGGCATCCAGGCGGCGGCAAGCGACGACAACATCGGCGCCTACCATCTCGACCACCAGCGCCATCGCATTCAGCTGGGCGAGGCGGAGATCCCCCTCACCGACCGCGAATTCCGGCTGGCCAGCGTGTTCTTCAGTCGTCTCGGTCAACTGTTCTCGCGGGGGCAACTGCTGGAACTGGTCTGGGGCATCAGCGCCGACGTCTCGACGCGTACCGTCGACACCCACGTCAGTCGGCTGCGCAACAAGCTTGAACTCGACGGTCGCCACGGCCTGCGCCTGAAGAGCGTCTATCAGCATGGGTACCGGCTGGAATCCCAGGGGTGACGGCCTTGCGATCCTAAACCATGGTCTAATCTCGCCCAAACCGGCCGGTTCCACACGCATACTAGGTTTTGAATGAAACGTTTAAGACCTAGACAGGTGCTCCTTGAACGCACTGAATCACGCCGTGTCGGAACCACTGATCGACGAAAAGCTCTCAGCGCCGTTACTGCCTCCTTCCGCCGTTGCCCGTTCACGACTCAATGATCGTTTCGTGCTCGACGAGTGCGTGCGCCTGCTGGTGATCCAGGCCCCGCCCGGCTATGGCAAGACCACCCTGGTCGCAGAGCGCCTGCCCGCGCTGGAGCAACCGGCAGCATGGCTGCGCCTGGATGCCCGCGACGACACTCCGTCGCGCTTCGCCCGCTACTTCGAGGCCGCCCTGCAGCGGCTGGGTCTCGAGCGGCTGGACATCGAGCTGGTTGCCAGCGAGGCACCACTGCCCTTCAGCGTGGCAATCGAGTACTGGCTCGCGGCACTACCCGAAGACGCCTCGCCCTGCCGGCTGGTAATCGACGAATTCGAGCATCTGCACCACCCCGACATCCTCGAAGGGCTGCGCTATTGGCTGAAGCACCAACCGCGCTGGCTGACGCTGACCGTTCTCTCGCGCACCCAGCCGGCACTGGGCCTGCCCACGCTACGCCTGCGCGGCGAATTGGAAGAGATCACCGCGGACGTGCTGGCCTTCGATATCGAGGAAGCCCAGACCCTGTGCGCCGAGCAGCTTGCCTTTCCGCCCACCCGGGTCAGCCTCGAACGGGCCATGCGCCGCGTCGAGGGCTGGGTGATGGCCCTGGGCTGGCTGGTCGAACGCACCACCACGCGAGCCAGCTTCGATGCCCTGCTCGAGCGGCTCGGCGGCGACCATCCCGACTTCGTCGCCTGGTTCGACGAGATGCTCGCCGACAGCGTCGGCGACGCCGATCGCCAGTTGCTGCTGCAACTCGGGGTGCTGTCGCGCTTCTCGCCGGAACTGGTCGCGCGCCTGCTCGAGGGCGGCAATCTATCGCGACGCCTCGAAGCCCTGGAGGACGCCGGCCTGTTCATTCACCGCCAGGATCCACACGGCCAGTGGCGGCACTTCCACCCGCTGTTCGCCGGCTACCTGCGCCATCGCCGCCACGAACTCAGCGTCGCCACTCAGCGCGAGCTGCACCGTCGCGCCGGCGAGGCCTGGCTGGCGCTGGGCGATCCGGCGCTCGCCCTCCATCAGACGATCGAGGCCGAAGAACCCGACGCCCTGGTCTCCCTGCTCGAGAACCACGGCCCGCACCTCTTGGCCAATGGTCACTTCGCTCTGCTCGCCCAGGGCTTGGCGTCGCTCGGCGAGCCACGCGTCTGCGTCTCGCCCCGCCTGACGCTGATCTACGGCTGGGTCACCCACGCCCAGTACCAGTTCACCGAAACCGCCCGCGCCATCGGCTGGATCGAGGCCCAGCAGGAAGCCCCGGACTGGCAGGCACTCGCCGCCGAGTTCGCCACCCTGCGCGCCCAGTTGGCGATCAACCGCGGCAATGCCGGCCTCGCCGCGCCATTGGCCAGGGATGCGCTGGCGCTGCCGGCACGCTATCTCGCCGCGACCTCGGTCTCGGCGGGCGCGATCCTGTGCGAGGCCCGTTTCGTCCAGGGCCAGCTCGAAGAGTCGCTGGCCCGGGTCAAGGACGTGGTACGCGATGCCCGGCGTATCGGCGACGACCAGTTACAGCTCTGGGCACTGTGTCACCAGTCCGAGACGCTGGTCGCCCAGGGCCGATTGCAGGCCGCCTACGACATCCAGGAGCAGGCATTTTCGCTGCTCGAGACCTGTGAGCTCGACCGCCTGCCGGTGGCCGAGTTTCTCTACCGCATCCGCAGCCAGATACTCTGGGAATGGCATCGCCTCGACGAGTCCGAACAGGCCGCTCTAGCCGGTATCGCCGTACTCGACAGCCAGGGCGAGCGCTGGACTTTGCAGTGTCACATCAGCCTCGCCAAGGTGGCTCAGGCCCGTGGCGATCAGGCACAGTGTGCCGACCATATCCGCCGGCTGCGCAAGATTCTCGCCGACGGTGATTACCATATCGACTGGCGCGCCAACGCTCACGCTACCCTCCTGGCCTGGTGGCGCTCCACCGAGGACAAGGAGGCGGTAGCCCGCTGGCTGGAAAACGCGCCGCCCATCGACCTCGACGGCGCCAGCAATCACTTCGCCCAGTGCAACGCTCGCAACCACGCCCGCGCCCTGACCCTGCTCGGCCACTACGAACAGGCAAAGCAGTTGCTCGAACGGCTCGAAGGGCAGACCCAGCGCTTCGGCCTGGTGACCGACGCCAACCGCAACCGTCTGTGTCTCGCCGATCTCGCCTGGCACGCTGGCGAACCTGCCACGGCGCTCGACCATCTGGCCGTCGCCCTGGAACTGGCCGGGCGTACCACGCTCACCGGCAGTTTCCTGCGCCTCGGCCGGCCGCTGGTGGATATGCTTCAGGCCCTGCTCGCCGCACACGAGCTCGACGCTCTGGCCCGGTCGCGCGCCGAACGGCTACTCACCCTGGCCGAACGTCAGCGCGATTTCGGCAACGCCGTGCGGCTGATGCTCGACGAGACGGTAATCGCCGACATCGTCGCCCGCCCCGATGTTCCCGAACTGATCCGTACCTCGCCGCTGACTCGCCGCGAATGGCAGATCCTGGGACTGATCCATGCCGGGCTCTCCAACGAGCAGATCGCCGAGCAGCTCTCGGTCGCCCCGACCACCATCAAGACGCACATCCGCAGCCTCTACCAGAAGCAGAACATCCGCCGCCGCGAGGAGGCGATCGCGCTGGCCGGGGAGCTGCTCGCACGCATCGAGGGGCAGTGACCCCTCGCTCAGTCCGCCTCCTCCCCCCGGCTACGCCCGCCCGCTCACCGGCGGGAGGATGCCCGCCCCGCCGCCTGTCGCCACCATGAACGTCGACGCAACGACAACGCCCCGTTCAGGCGCGACGGGGCTCGACAAGGACAACGGCAAATGACAGCGACTGCAAACGGCATCGGCAGCCATGGCCAGGAGTGGTGGCGCGGCGCGGTGATCTACCAGATCTATCCGCGCAGCTTCATGGATGCCAACGGCGACGGCATCGGCGACCTCCAGGGCGTGATCGGCAAACTCGACTACATCGCGTCACTGGGTGTCGACGCCATCTGGCTCTCGCCCTTCTTCACCTCGCCGATGAAGGACTTCGGCTACGATGTCAGCGACTACCGCGGCGTCGACCCGATGTTCGGCACCCTGACCGACTTCGACCGACTCGTCGAAGCCGCCCATGCCCGCGGGCTCAAGGTGACCATCGACCAGGTGCTCTCGCATACCTCGGACCAGCACCCGTGGTTTCTGGAAAGTCGCGAGAGCCGTGACAACGACCGCGCCGACTGGTACGTGTGGGCCGATCCGCGCCCCGACGGTTCGCCGCCCACCAACTGGCAGTCGATCTTCGGCGGCAGCGCCTGGCAATGGGACACCCGGCGCTGCCAGTACTATCTGCACAACTTCCTGGTCGAGCAGCCCGACCTCAACTTCCGCAACCCCAGAGTGGTCGAAGCCATCCTCGAAGAGGTACGTTTCTGGCTGGAGCGTGGCGTCGACGGTTTCCGGCTCGACGCGGTCAATTTCTGCACCCATGGCGAGCTTGAGGACAACCCGCCTCGCGAGGAACTCGGCGAAGGATTCATCGGCGTTCGCCCGGACAATCCCTATGGCTTCCAGCGGCATGTGCATGACAAGACCCAGCCTGAGAATCTCGACTTCCTCGAGAAGCTGCGCGCGCTGCTCGATGAGTACCCAGGCACCACCAGCGTCGGCGAGATCGGCGACGACGACTCGCTGGGTGTGATGGCCGAATACACCCAGGGCGGCAAGCGACTGCACATGGCCTACTCTTTCGACCTGCTCGGCGAGCGGCACGATGCGCCATTCCTGCATCACACGCTGACCGCCATGGAAGCGCGCATCGGCGACGGCTGGCCGTGCTGGGCACTCGGCAATCACGACGTGACACGCCTGGCCACGCGCTGGAACGCCGAAGAGAGTCCAGCGGCCCTGCGCCTCTATCTCGCCTTCCTGCTCACCCAGCGCGGCAGCGTCTGTCTCTATCAGGGCGAGGAACTGGGCCTCGGCGAGGCGCAACTCACCTTCGAGCAACTGGTCGACCCGGCGGGCATCACCTTCTGGCCGGCCTACAAGGGTCGTGATGGCTGCCGCACGCCCCAACCCTGGCAGGCAGACGCACCGCACGCCGGCTTCAGCCCGGCAGCGCCCTGGCTGCCGGTACCCGCGGCGCATCATGCCCTTGCCGTCGACAGCCAGGAGGCCGACCCGGACTCGCTGCTCAACGCCTACCGGGAGTTCCTGGCCTTCCGCCGCGGCCAGCCGGCGCTCATCAAGGGCGATGTCCGCTACCATCCGGTACGCGACGACGTACTCTGCCTGGAGCGTCGTCTGCCCGGCGGCGGCGAGCGCCTGTTGATCGCGCTCAACTTTGCCGCGCAGCCACGCGAGCTGAGGGCACCGCGCGCGACGTCTGCCATGACCTCGGCACCGGCCTGGGTCGAGGGAAGCTGGGACGGCGGGACCCTCGTCCTGCCGGGCCATGGCATCGCGATCGGCCACTGTACTGACGACGAGGAGACGGCACCATGGGATGTCTGACCCTGGAGGGGATCGGCAAGGCCTACGATGGCGTCGAGATTTCCCGCGACATCGACCTGACCATCGAAGACGGTGAATTCGTGGTATTCGTCGGCCCCTCGGGTTGTGGCAAGTCGACGTTGCTGCGCATGATCGCCGGCCTCGAAGACATCACCGCCGGAGAAATGCGCCTCGACGGTGAGCGAATCAACGAGATCCCGCCGCAGGAGCGCGACATCGGCATGGTCTTTCAGTCCTACGCGCTCTACCCGCACATGAGCGTCGCCGAGAACATGGCCTTCGGCCTCAAGCTCTCGCGAACGCCCAAGGCCGATATCCGCCGGCGGGTCGAGCACGCCGCAGGCATCCTGCAGCTCGAGGCACTGCTCGAGCGCAAGCCCAGGGATCTCTCGGGTGGCCAGCGCCAGCGCGTGGCCATCGGCCGCACGCTGGTCAAGGAGCCGGCGGTATTCCTGTTCGACGAGCCGCTGTCCAACCTCGACGCCTCGCTGCGTGTCGAGATGCGCGTGCAGATCGCCGAATTGCACCGGCGCCTCGGGGCGACAATGATCTACGTCACCCATGATCAGGTCGAGGCGATGACACTGGCCGACCGCATCGTGCTGCTTTCCGGCGGGCGCATCGCCCAGGTCGGAGCCCCCCTGTCGCTCTACCACTTTCCCGAAAGCCTCGAGGTCGCCGCCTTCATCGGCTCGCCGCGTATCAATACCCTGCCGGTCACGGTCGTCGAGCCGGGTACCGCCACCACCACGGTGCGCCTGCCCGATGGTCAGCCGCTGGCCGTGGCGGTGGACGGCAGCATGCTCGAGGCAGGTAGCGAGGCCACGCTGGGCGTGCGCGCCGAGGACTTCGTCGCCGCCGAGGCTGCCGAGGCGAGCCTCGCGGCGCGCCTGACGGTCGCCGAGAAGCTGGGCTACGAGACTCTGGCCCACTTCCAGGTCGACGGCGCCCATGGCCCGGTCACCCGGCGTCTGGACGGCCTGGCCCGGCTCGACGGGCGCCAGCCGACGCATCTCGGACTCGCCGGCGATCACTGCCACCTGTTCGCCGATGACGGCCGCGCCTGCCCCCGCCGGATCGAGATCCCCGGCATCGTCGGCGGCGCGAAACGCTGACGATTCAGCCGCCCGAAACGCAACGACCCCGAACGATCGGCCGGGGTCGTTGCGTTTCGGGCTCATCTCGGGCGGCCGGGTGCGATGTCAGCGGCCCACTCAGCGCCGCTCGAGCTGCTTCGCAAGCCAGTCTCGGGTGCCGGCATGACCGGCGCGCTCGGCACGTTCGGCGAGATCCATGGCCAGCGCGATATCATCGGCGGCCAGCGCGGCGCGAATCAGGCGACGGAAGTCGACGCCCCCGAGCGCCGCGGCGTCACGGGCAGCGGCGCTGTCAGCCGCCGTCGAAGCCGGACTCGGCGCCTCGATGGCACTGGGGGCGTCGTCATCCGACAAGGCATCGCCGATCAAGGGCGCCAGCACACCCGTCGCCTCGCCCAGCGGGCGCACCTCGACACGCACCTCGCCGCTCGCGCGGTGGGCGGCCTCGGGGTTGACCACCGGTGGTTCCGCCAGGTGACGCGCCCGAGCCTCGAGACGCGCGGGATGCAGCAGCTCGGTTCGCGCGGCCAAGGCCTCATCGCTGGTGGTGATCAGCACCCGATCGGCACCCGTGCCCGGCGACACCGACACCCCCAGTGTCAGACGGTCGACCTGAAAACCGAGCGCTGGATGGTACTCGAAGTCGTGCCAGCCGAACCGGCGCTGCACCTCGCCCCGGGCATCGAGCACCACCATCACCGGGGCGAACACCTGCGGCTCGCCCTCGGCGTCGCGCGTCACCCGGCTGGTCAGGGTAAGGCGCAAGGGCCCCTGACCACGCGGCAATGCCAGCACGTGAAACGGTGCCTTGCCACCTTCGAAAGTGTGTACCGGCGTCTTGGGCCCGAAACGCAGCGTCAGAGACTGAGGGGCATCGACCGCGGTGGCGGGCAGGCCATCGAGCCCTGCCGTGCAACAGTCATCGGCACGCGTGAGCCAGGCATCGTCGGCAGGTGTCGAGGGGCGTTCGGCGGACGCGGCGCAGCCTGCCAGCAGGGCGGCACAAAGCGCGGTCAAGGTCAGGCGCGGGAGGAACATCGCGATCTCCTTGCGAAAAATGCCGGCCTCCGTGGAGACCGGCCAATGAACGATCGAACCGTCACTATCGGATGCAGGTAACGAACCGGACGATTACCACCAGGCTTCCATCTGCAGGCCGTAGGTCAGGCCGTCATCCTCGCCATCCTCGATCGACTCACTGGCGGCGTTGTAGACGTCGCCATCCCAGCTCGCGTAGGTGACGAAGGCGCGCACCACCGGGCGCGCGAAGGCGCCACGCCCCGCCGACCACTGCTGGGCGAAAGTGAGCTTGGTCAGGTCGGCCGTCTCCTGGCCACTGTCCTGCGGATCGACACGGTCGTAACCCAGCTCCATGGCCGTGCTCATGGTGTCGCTCCAGTAATAGGTGGGGCGCACCCCCGCCGAGGTCCAGGTCTGACCCTGACCGTTGTCGAGATCGCGGTCCTCGTAGATCGCCGCGTAGAGCATGTCGACGTTGGGTGACAGATTGACCAGGCCATGGTCGATGACGCGGATCATGTCGCCCTCGGGCACCGACGAGGCGGGATTCGACCTGCCGGAACTGCCGATGGCACCATCTTTGCCGTACTGCACGACGAACTTGTTGAAGCCCCCGAACCAATCGCCCTGAACATGCTCCAGCGTCACCAGGTGGCCATTCTCGGGGTCGACGTCGGCGTCCTCCTGGGCCTCGGTGAGGTTCGCCGCGCCGTAGTCATAGCCGATCTCCAGCTGGCCGCCGGGGTTGGTCTCGAGCCCGGCCAGGCGAATGTCGAGGGTATCGTTGGCCAGGTTCTGGTCGCTGTCGGGGAAGGCATCGTCGGTACTGCTGTTGCGCATCCAGGCCACGCTGAGCTTGCCGAAGCCCAGATCGATGTTCTCGATCCCCCCACCGGGGCCCGAGACGTCCCAGTAGTAGAAGTCGTTCATGTGGATGTCGTGGCGCTGATAGAAGCGCTTGCCCGCCCAGACGGTGGCATTGGGCAGCGCCTCGATCACCCCGGTGGCCTGAACGTTCATCTGGCGCAGCGCGATGGTGTTGCCATCCTCGCTGGACCCGTCAAGGCTCTCGAAGTCGTTGCCCTGCTCGTTGACGTAGGCGACCAGACTGTCGAAGTAGAAGCTCTTGCCATCCTGCTCGTAGAGCGTCGAGCCCAGGCCCAGCTCGGCATAGGTCTCGCACTCGTTGCCCAGCCGGTACTTGGCCGATGCCCCCGCGGCCTGGAAGCAGGCCTGATCGCCACCGCCGGCGGTCGCCCCGACACCCGAGCGGGCGTAGCCGTGGAAGTCGGCGTCGACCGCCTGGGCCGAGGCGGAAGCACCCAGTGCCACGGCGGCAGCCAGGGTAGAGAGCGTGAATGGCGTGAAACGTGAGAGTCGCATGTCGATCCTCGTTTGTTGTTGTGCGGTTCCCTGCCCAGGCCGGAGACTGCCTCGGGCTACGGCTGAAAAATGGCGCCCTCGAGCGCTGCCCTGTCACTCTCGCGCATATGTCGCCGCTTAAGACCCTCCCCGCCTCACTGGCTCAGGGCGGGGTGGTGGGGCGTAGCTCGGCGGCGACCGGGGTGTAAGTCTTTCGTCGAGCAGAGCGGTCGACGAGACAAGAGGCGCTCGGGCGATGCGGAACGGAGCGGAGACGGGGGCCACCCATAGAAAAAGCCCCGCACAAGGCGGGGCAAGAGGACGAGCCGAACAGGGGCCGGGGCTAGCCCTTGACGCCACCGGCAGTCAGGCCACCGACGATCCAGCGCTGACACAACAGGAAGGCCACGGTGATCGGCAGCCCGGAAAGCACCGCGGCAGCCGCGAAGTCGCCCCAGCGCTGGTTGTGATCGGCCAGGTACTGCTGGGCTCCCACGGCGAGCGTCAGCTTGTTCTCGTCGAGCAGCAGCACCGAGGCCATGGGGTACTCCATGATCGACATGATGAAGGCGAGGATGAAGACCACCATCAGGATCGGCACGGAGAGCGGCAGGAGGATATGCCGGAACGCCTGCCAGGTGCTGGCGCCGTCGACCATCGCCGCCTCCTCCAGCGAGCCGTCGATCGACTCGAAATAGCCCTTGATCGTCCAGATGTGCAGGGCCACCCCGCCCAGGGAGGCGGCGATCAGGGCGCCGTGCGTATTGATACCCAGCCATGCCACGTACTCGCCGAGACGGTCGAACAGCGCATAGAGCGCCACCAGCGAAAGTACCGGTGGAAACATCTGGAAGATCAGCATGCCCTTGAGGATCGGCGCCTTGCCGGCGAAGCGCATGCGCGCGAAGGCGTAGGCGCTGGTGGTCGAGAGCAGCAGGATCAACAGCGACGAGCTGACCGCCACCTTGATCGAGTTCCACAGCCAGAGCAGCACCGGGAATGGGGGCTGCACCACCCTGCCATCGGGCCGCTCCCAGGGGATGCCCAGCGCCAGCGACCAGTGCTCCAGCGAGAAGTCATGGGGGATCAGGCCTCCGGTGGCGAAGTTGCCCTGACGAAACGAGATCGAGATCACCAGCAGCAGTGGAAACACCACCAGCGCGACGAAGACCAGCAAGGCCAGATGCGCGACCAGCCTGCGGCGGCGAATCGAACGGGGTTGGACCATGGGCATGGGCGTGTCTCCTAGACCTTGACCTTGGTGAGTCGCAGATTGAGCAGCGAGAGCGCCGCCACGATCACGAAGATCAGCGTGGCGATCGCCGCCGCCAGGCCGAAGTTCTGGCCGGCATCCTGAAAGGCGATGCGGTAGGTGTAGCTGACCAGCAGATCGGTGGTTCCGGCCGGCGTGCTCGCGCCGATGATGTCCGGTGCCCCGCCGGTGAGCAGGGTGATCAGAACGAAGTTATTGAAATTGAAGGCGAAGGCCGCAATCAGCAGCGGCGTCAGCGGCTTGATGATCAGCGGTAGCGTGATGCGGAACAGGTTGGTCAGCGGCCCGCCACCGTCCACCGCCGAGGCCTCGTAGAGATCCCGCGGGATCGACTGGATCAGCCCCATGCACAGCAGCAGCATGTAGGGATAGCCCAGCCAGGTATTGACGATCAGCAGCATGCCACGTGCCATCCACGGGTCGGTGAACCAGTCGGGACTGATGCCGAACAGCGACTCCAGGATCAGGTTTATCTCGCCGTACTGCTGGTTGAACATGCCTTTGAAGATCAGGATCGAGATGAACGCCGGTACCGCGTAGGGCAGGATCAGCAACGTGCGGTAGGTGGCCTTGCCGCCCAACTGGTCCCATTGCAGCAGCGAGGCCAGCACGAAGCCCACCGCCAGGGTGAACACCACGGTCAGGGCGGCAAAGGCAAAGGTCCACACGAAGATCTGCAGGAACGGGCCGCGAACCGCCGGGTCGAACAGCACCCTCTGGTAGTTGTCGAGACCCACGGCCACCGGCCAGCCCGGCGTGATGCGCTGTCCGTCATCGGTGACGAAAAAGCCGCTGGTCGAGTCCGGTGTGAGCGTTCCCCCGGTCTTGCGATCGCTCAAGGTACCATCATCGTTGGCCCGATAGCGCGGCTGGATCGGCGCGAAGTCACGCAACCCGGCCAGGCGCAGCTCGGTGCCACCCGGGGCGATCAGGGTCATATCGCCCAACGCCTGGCGGTGACGGATCACCGCGCGAACGCCCAGCGGTTCGGCGTCGGGCGGTGCGTCGGCAGCTTTCAGGGGCAGTGTGGCGGGGGCCTCGTCGAGACGAACCGGCGGGCTGATCAGGTCTTCCACCCGCGAGTCGGTGCCATCCTCAGCCACGCGGGAGCCGGTCAGAAACAGTTGCACGCGCGAATCGCCGGCGGCAAAGAGCTGGAAACTGAAGGTCTCGCCCGGCACCCGATAGGTTTCGGCGAGCAGTTGCTCGCGCACGCGCTGCTCGCTCAACAGGTTGCTCGAACTGTAGTTGCTGAAGCTGATACCGATCGTGTAGAGCAGCGGAAAGATCACGAACACGCCCATTCCCGCCAGGGCAGGAAAGACATAGCGGTGACTCATCAACTGCCGCCGCGTGAAGACGATCGCCAGAGCGGCGTCGAGCACCAGAAACAGCAGCGCGAACATCCACTGGCCATTGAGGTAGAAGCCTACCACCAGCCACAGCAGCGCCAGGGTCAACAGCGCCATCAGCGCGCGCATCGCCCAGCGGGAATAGCGCTCGCCGGTATGGCGCGAGCGATGGCGCGGCAGGCCGCGCGAGGCGTTGGTCGTATACATGGAGATCACCGGACGGCGCGCCGACCAGGCGCCCCGACGGGCACCGGATCGGCGCGAACGCGGGTTATTGAATGGAAGTGCGAATGCGCTCGGCGGCGGCATCGAGAGCCGCCTGTGGCGCCTGGCGACCGCTGCCGATGTTCTGCAACGCCGGCTTCATCGCCGACCAGAACGCCCCCATCTCGGGGATATTGGGCATCGGGTCGCCCGCCTGGGCATTCGCCAGAGTGGCGGCGATCTTCGGATCGCGAGCCAGCTCCTGCTGGTAGACCTTGTTGGCCACCGCGCCCAGCGAGCCATCACTGTTGAAGGTCTTGAGCCCTTCGCGGGTGAGCAGGTAGTTCTCGAGAAACTCGGTGGCCAACAGCTTGTTCGGCGAGGCGGCATTGATCATCGCCGTCGTCACCCCGAACATCGGCTTGGCACGTTCGTCACCCACCTTGGGCAGCAACGCCACCCCGAAGTCGATGCCGCTGCGCTCGAGATTGCCCCAGGCCCAGGGGCCGCTGATCATGGTCGCCACCTCACCCTTGTTGAACCGCGTGTCCATGATGTTGTAGTCCGTGCCTTCCGGCAGCACACCGTTCTCGATCAGTTCGCGCAACCGCTTGGCGCCCTGGACCGCACCGAGGTCGTTGACCCCGATGTCACTGACGTCATAACCCTCGGCGGTGTGCTTGAAGGGATACCCACCGTTGGCCGCGAGCAGCGGCCAACCGTAGTAGGGCTCGCCGTAATCGAAGAGGATCGCCTTCTTGCCCTGCTTCTCGAGCCTGGCGTCGAGTGCCGTCAGCTCGTCGAAGCTCTGCGGCGGCTTGTCGACCAGGGCCTTGTTGTAGATGAGCCCGATCGACTCCACCGACACCGGGTAGCCGTAATTCTGGCCGTTCCAGGTGGTGGCTTCCCAGGTGAAGTCGAAATAGTGGCGACGGAACTCGGTATCCGGCTTGACCGGTGCGAGCAGGCCGCTCTGCGCCCACTCCCCCAACCGATCGTGAGCCCACATGACGATATCCGGCCCCTGGCCGCTGCCCGCCGCCTGCGGGAAGCGATCGGTCAGGTTGTCGGGATTGACGATGTCGACCTCGATGCCGGTCTCGTCCTCGAACTGGCGGGCCAGTTGACGAATTCCCTCGGCCCCCTTGTTGTCCCCCATCCAGACGGTCAGGGCGTCGTCTTCGAAGGCCTGGGCCGGCAGCGCGACGGCGCCCAGGGCCAGCGCGAGGAGCGAAACGGTGAAACGGTGGCGTGCTTGCATCGGTGAGAGCGTCCTTTGTTGTTGTCCCAATCACGCCGTGCCCCGACAACAATCGGGCACGGCCCTTCAGCCCAAAGCCTCGCCAATCCGCAGTCCGCCTTCCTCATCCCCGGCCGGGGCGTAGCCGGCGTAGGGCGGTGGCGTAGCCGGGCCTGTCGCGGAAGGATTCGCCCCTTGTGTGCGACGGCTAGCATGACCGGACGACGCTATTTCAGGAGACATGTCATGCGCCTCGCTTCCCCCGTCCACTGGCTCGCCGGCTCGCTGCTGGCCGGCCTGATGGTCCCTGTCGTCGCCGCCAAGTCACCGCTGGATGCCGTCACCCTGAACGCGCCGGGCGCGGTGATGGTACATCTGTTCGAGTGGCGATGGGACGATGTCGCCCGCGAATGCGAGCGTGTGCTGGCCCCCGCCGGCGTCAGTGCCGTGCAGGTCTCGCCGCCCAACGAGCATATCGCCCTCGACCCGGTCGATGGCGCCTGGTGGGCACGCTACCAGCCGGTCAGCTATCGACTCGATTCGCGCAGCGGGGGCCACGCCGCCTTCGCCGACATGGTCACACGCTGTCGTGCCGCCGGCGTGGGCGTGGTCGTCGATGCGGTGATCAACCACATGGCCGGCATCGGCGAGGGGGAAGGCATCGCCGGCACCCGCTACACGCCGTTCCGGTACGGGGATCTGTATCGTCACGAGGACTTCCACCACTGCGGGCGACATGGCGACGACAGCATCCGCAATTATCAGGACCGCTGGGAAGTCCAGCACTGCCATCTGGTGGGGCTAGCCGATCTGGCCACCGAGAAGCCGGCCGTGCGCGAGCGCATCCGACACTATCTGCAGACGCTGCTCGATCTGGGCGTCGCCGGCTTTCGCATCGACGCCGCCAAGCATATCCCGCCGGAGGATATCGCGGCGATTCTCGACGGCCTCCACGGCGCCTCTTACGTCTTCCAGGAAGTGATCGACATGGGCAACGAACCGATCACGGTGCAGGATTATCTCGCCAACGGCGACGTGACCGAGTTCCGTTACGGACCGCAGCTGTCACGCGCGTTCATGAGCGGCGATCTGGCCCGCCTGCACGATCTCGGCGATGCCCCGGGCTGGGCGCCCGCCGAACGGGCCCTGGTATTCATCGACAACCACGACAACCAGCGCGGCCATGGTGCCGGCGGCATGGTAATGACCTTCGACAGCGGCATGCGCTACACCCTCGGCCGGCTGTTCATGCTCGCCTGGCCCTACGGCACGCCAAGGCTGATGTCGAGCTATACCTTCGAGAACGCCGACCAGGGGCCGCCGCACCATGACGAGGGCTGGCAGACCCTGCCCGTCTACACCGATAACGATGACCGCTGCGGCGACTCACGCTGGGTCTGCGAGCACCGCGATCCGGCAGTGCTGACGATGGTCGGCTTTCGACGCGCCGTGCACGAAGCCCCGGTGACACACTGGCAGACCGACGGCGAGTCGCGTATCGCCTTCTCCCGCGGGTCCCGCGGCTTCGTCGCCTTCAACCGCAGCGAGACCGACTGGAGTGCAACGCTGACCACCGGCCTGGCACCGGGCGACTACTGCAATATCCTCGCCCCCGACTGCGAGACGATTCACATCGATGACAACGGCCGGGCCCGCCTGACGGTGCCGGCCGATGGCGCAGTCGCACTGCGCCACGACCGCTGATCGGGACGCCAAAACGGCACGGCGGCTATCTCGGGCAAGATTTGTGTACACGCCGGATGCCGCCAGTGCTTGGAGCAACCCGAAAAATTAACTATCCTTCGGGCTCCGATGACATCGTTACGGTAACTTTCCCTTGACCGCCTCAGGCACAGGAGACATTTGCGGGTCTTGCGGCCCGGGACACGCGACTCATCGCATTCGTCGTGTCAGCGAACGACCAGCCGACCCTTACCGCTCCACTGTCGCCCCCATCCTAGAAGGCGGTTTCAATGCCCCGTATCCAAAGCTGCATCCTGGCCAACCTGAATCACTATTTCAGGCTGGGTGACGACGACCAGCGTCTTCTGCGTGATCTCGAGAAGGATCCGGCCCAAATGCGCAGCGGTCAGCCCCTGTGGACGGCCGACAGCCCGGTCGATCAGCTCTATATCATCCAAAGCGGTTGGGCCTACAGCTTTCGCGACAACCCCGACGGGGGCCGACAGGTGGTCGACATCCTGTTGCCGGGCGATGTCGCCGGTTTGCGTGAACTGACCTTCGCGACGCATATCTCCGAGGCACGCATGATCACCGAAGGGGTGGTTTACCCGTTCCCGCATCACCGAATTCTCGACATCATGGAAAATTCGACCCCGCTGTCGATGGCGCTGCTCGCCGCGTTCGCCCGGCAGGAAGCGATCCTCACCGAGCGTCTGTTGCTGATTTCACAGCGCAGCGCGCGTGCCCGGATCGCCCACTTCATCATCGAGACCCATACCCGCCTGAATCGGGTGCAGCCCACGGACCTGAGCGGCTTCTACCTGCCGCTCTCGCAGAAATTGCTCGGGGAACTGCTCGGCCTGACCTCGGTCCACGTATCCCGCTCGCTGTCCGACATGACGCGTGACGGCTTGCTCACCAAGGCGCGTCACCACATCGAAGTTCACGATCGTGACCGGCTGTTCGAGGAGGCCGACTTCGACGACCGCTATCTGAGCTCGGCCATGAGCGGGCTGCATGCCCGGGTCGAGGACACCGCCTGAACGCGCCGCTGCCAGTCCCCGACTCGACGGCGGCTCAGACGTCCGAGCGGCTGACGGCCGGGTTCGCCGGATCGCCGGACGGCGCATCGCTGGTCCCCGCTGCGCCGTGGCGGTCGAGTTCCAGGTGGGCACGCTCGACCAGCTCGGCGGGCAGCTCCTTCTTGACCGCCACGCCCAGGTCCTTGAACTCGGCGGTCTGCTTGATCAGGTTGCCCTTGCCGCTGACCAGCTGATTCATCGCCCGGTCGTAGCTCACGCGTGCACCATCGAGCTTCTTGCCGACGTCCTCCATGCTGTTCAGGAAGGTGGCCAGCTTGGCATAGAAGCGTTCGGCGCGGTTGGCGAGTTCGGCGGTGTGCTTGTTCTGATCCTCGAAGCGCCACAACTGACGAACGATGTTGAGACTGGTGAGCAGCGTGGTCGGCGTGGCGACCAGCACGTTGTTCTCGATGGCCCGCTGGTAGAGACCGTCGTCGAACTTGAGTGCCTCAACATAGGCCGACTCCACCGGCACGAACATGATCACCACTTCCGGCGAATTGAGCCCCGGCAGGTCGTAGTAATGGCGGTCGGCCAGCTCGTTGATGCGCTCGCGCACCGCCCGGCAGTGCTCGGCCAGCGCCTGGCGGCGTTCGGTGTCGTCGTCGGCGTTGACGTAGCGGGTGTAGGCGGCCAGCGAGGTCTTGGCATCGATCACCAGATGCTTGCCCTGGGGCAGATGGACGATGGCATCCGGTCGCTTGCGCCCCTCTTCGGTGGTGAAGCTCGCCTCGCGCTGGTAGTCGACGCCCCGACGCAGGCCGGCGCCGTCGAGGACGTTCTCGAGCATCAGCTCGCCCCAGTTGCCCTGGATCTTCTTCTGCCCCTGCAGGGCGTTGGTCAGCCGATCGGCCTGGTCGGTGATCGCGCGGTTGAGTTCCTGCAGGTGCCTGAGCTCGGTACGCAACTGCACGCGCTGCTCGCTCTCCTGCTGATGAATCGACTCGACCTTCTCGCGAAAGCCTTTCATCTCGTTGTGGATCGGCTGCAGAAGACCGCTGATGCGCTCCTGGGAGAGCGCCGAGAAGGCCTTGCCCTTGCGCTCGAGAATCTCGTTGGCGAGATTCTCGAACTCCTGCTTGAGCGCTTCGCGACTCTGGCGCAGCAGGTCGAGCTGTTCGTCGAAGTGCGTCTGCTTCTGCTCGAGAGTGGTGGCGAGTTCGCCGTAGGCCGTCTTCAGCTCGGCGAGCTCGCCGGCGAGTTCGCCGCTACGGGACTTCTCGGCCTCCCACCACTGGCGATGATCGGCCAGCGAGCGGCGCGTCTCGTCGCGCTGGGTGGTGGCGGACTGCAGCGTCTCGCGTAGCCCGGCGGTGCGCTCCTGGGCCTCCTCGAGCACCGCGGCCTGCTCGGCGAGCCGTGCTTCCAGGCGCTGGCGTTCGGTGTCGCGCTCACGAAGGCGCTCCTCGAACCCGGCCCGCAGCTCATCCTGGTGTCGGCGCAGCCCGGCGAGCTCGGTCTCGACGCGCGCCCGGGCGATGTCGGCCTGGGACAGCGCTGCCTGGGCGGCCTCGGCCTGACGCGCCTGCTCGGCCAGCCGCGACTCCAGGTCGGTCTGAATCGCGCGCAATGCTGCCACCCGACGTGCGCCACGCCAGGCGGCCAGGCTCCAGCCGGCGATGAAGGCCGTCAGGGCGGCCGCTACGGCCAGGGGGATCGGGTCGAGAATCATCGGGGCTCACTCACCAAGCATCGTCATCCGCGCATGGTAGCGCGACACGGGATCGACACGAAGACGCTACCGGAAGCGTGAACACTGAAAGACCGAGTGAGAGCGCTACAGCTCACGCCAGCCGAACCATCCGGCTGGCGAAGTTCAGCAGGTCATCCGTGTAGTTCTGGATGATCGCGATGACGATAGGGATCTGCACGGCCTGATAGTCATGCACGGCGATGTTGCGAAAGCCGGTCATGCGCTTCATGACACCGGCCAGTTCGGGGTCGATCAACTGCGCTTTCGCCAGCAGATCGAATATCTCCCGGGCACTCTGAGGCAGGCCGAGGCGGTGGGTTCGAATCAGTCGATTGCCGGCGTCGAGTGCCGCCTCGCAGGCGCGCTGAAGATTCAGGATGGCGGCGTCCTGACGCGTCTGATCGGTCTCGAAGGAGTCCGGCCCCTTGGCATATTCTTCCCGGGCACGCGCCACACAGCGCTCGATGGTCGCAGCCTTGTTGAGAAGCACGTCATCGGCCATGAATGCTGCCTCGCTGCTGGATGTCGTCAAGCAGGTCATGGCGCAGGATGGCCAGGTCCCAGTACTCGCTGAGTGCGGTCAATTCGAATTCGTCGGCCACCGTGCCACCACTCCACAACCGGCGTCCGTGTTCGACGACCTGATGTTGCATGACGGTACTGGCGCACCGCAGGTCGACCAGATCGACGTCCCGATTCAGCAGCTCGGCGACACGCTCGGCCAGCTCCCAACGCTGATACGCATCCAACGGTGCGGGCAGCAGTATTGCCAGATCGACATCACTGGAAGTCTCGTGCTGCCCGCTGGCCTGACTGCCGAACAGATAGACGGCCTGCAACGCCGGCAAGCATTCGCGCAGGATGTTTACGCATCGCGTCAGACGACTGGCTGATGGACTCATGAGGGTTTCCGATGGGCCGGGCAAATCTGCACTCTAGGAGGCTCCCGCCGCGCTGACAATATCGGCGACGCTTGCTGCGGGCCTACGGCCACTCGCGCACCATGATCGTCACCGTCTCGCCCCGGTAATCGACGCTCTCGACATCGCGCCAGCCCAGCCGCCGGTAGAGCGCCTGCTGGTCCGGCGTGTAGAGGTAGAAGCGTTCGAGCCCGGCTTCCCGGGCCTCGCACTCGACGCGGCGGACCAGCGCCGAGGCGATGCCACGGCCGCGCCACTCGGGCAGCACGAACACCGAGGCCAGCCAGGGCGTCAGCTCGGGGCGGCTGCTCATGTCGTCGACGATCAGGCTCGCCGTGCCCAGCGGTGTCTCGCCGCTCATGGCCACGAACACCGACGGCACCCCGGCCTCGCCACACTCGTCGCGCGTCTCGGCGAGCCGGTCGGCAAAGTCGAGTGCCGGGTTGAGATGACCCCAGGTGTCGTGGGTCCAGCGCGTCACGGTATCGAGATGCGGCGAATCGGGGGGCAGACGCTCGAGCGTCCAGTCCTGCGGCATGGCACGTTTTCCTCATGGCATTCAAGGCGAAGGTATGACGACTCGCCGATTGGCAAGCCCCACACGGCGCCTTAGACTTTCAGAATCGATAATAAACAACAATGCCCCTCATGCTCCACGACTCAGCCGGCCCCCTCGATACCGTCGCGCTGCTCGATGCCCTGAACCAGGGCGGTCGGGCACTGGCCGAGGCGAGCCGTTTCACCGACGGCGTCAAGCGCCTGCTCGCGCACATCGGCCAGGCCACCGGCGGCAGCCGGGTGTGGATCTTCCAGCTGATCGACTTTCAGGAAGAGGCGATCATCCAGGACTATGTCTTCGAGTGGGCCGCCGCGGCACGCTATCGCCAGCTGACCCAGCGACGCTTCCGCTTCTTCTCCACCCTGTTCGACGACCCCGAGTTCATGCGCCTGGTCAACCAGCGCCGCCTGGGCCAGCGCCAGAGCACCATCACCCACCGCCTGGCGCCGGGATCATTGCGCGCCAACCTCGAAAGTCAGTCGATCCTGTCGATGGCCACGGTGCCCATCCTGGTCAACGGCCGCTGGTGGGGCACGCTGGGGATCGACGACTGCGAGCGCGCCATCGACTGGGAAGGGGTGGGGCTCGATACCCTGGCCATCGCCGCCGAGTTGATCGCCGCCGGCCTTTCTCGCCAGCAACTCTCCAGCCGCTCCTCGCAGGTCGAGCTGTTCCACAAGGTCACCGACTGCGGCGTCTGGGAAGTGGACCTGACCTCGGGCGACTTCTGGTGTTCCCAGGGCCTGCGTCGCCTGCTCGGCTACCCGGACAGCTACCCGCACGTGCCGCTGCGCCGGGTGCTGGTCCGCCTCGTCGGCGAGGATCGCGAGCGACTGTTCGCGAGTCTGCGCCAGGCACTGCACGACGGGATCGCCTACTGGCGCCAAGACGCTCGGGTACGCATCGCCGACGGCCGCACGCGCTGGAGCGAGGTGGTCGCCGACATCACCTACGATACCTGCGGGCGACCGCTGGGCATCGCCGGCCTGCTGATCGACATCAGTCGGCGCAAGCTCCGCGAGCAGCAGGCACTGATCGCCTCCCATCACGATGCGCTGACCGACCTGCTCAACCGGCGCGGCCTGGAACAGCACTTCGCGGCGCTCCCCCGGCCCGTGCCGGGAAGCGGGGATGGCCCAGCCGAGGCCCACCTCCTGCTGCTCGACCTCGACTACTTCAAGCGAGTCAACGACCGTCATGGCCACCCCGTCGGCGATGCCCTGCTGTGCCTGGTGGCCCGGCGCATCCAGGGGACCCTGCGACACGAGGATGCCTTCGCCCGCATCGGTGGCGAAGAGTTCGCGATCCTAACCACCGCGATGGCTCCGAACCAGGCGCTCGAACTGGCCGAGCGAATCCGCCGCGCGGTCGCCGACGAGCCGTTCAGCGTGGCCCCGGGAGAGAACAGCGACCGGGTGACCCTGAGTGTCTCGCTGAGTATCGGCCTGACGCGCGTCCCGCCGCTCGACGACGTCCACGAGCGTCAGGCCGTCGCCCTGGCCCGCGCCGACCGCGCGCTCTACATCGCCAAGCACCGCGGGCGCAACCAGGTCGAGGTCGACGACGAAGCGCCGGTTACCGTGAATGAGGCGCGTTCAGCCGGCACGTAGCCGCTGCACGGCCGTGACGACGCCCAGCGCCACCGCCCCCACCACCAGGCCGATCGCCAGGTTGAGCAGCGACGGACCGAGACCGTGGATCAGGGCATCGAGACCGGGCACGCCGACATCGGCCTCGGCGGCACCTTCGACGAGATGATGCAGCAGCGGCACTCCATGGCTGAGAATGCCGCCACCGACCAGGAACATCGCCAGGGTGCCGACCACCGACAGCCCCTTCATCAGCCAGGGGGCTCCCGCCAGCAGCCCACGGCCCAGCGTGGCCGCCGCACCGCGGCGGCGACTGAGGTAGAGCCCCAGATCGTCGAGCTTGACGATCCCCGCGACCAGCCCGTAGACGCCCAGCGTCATCAGCACGCCGATCCCCACCAGCACCGCGATCTGCTGGGTCAGGGTCGCCCCGGCCACGCTGCCCAGGGTGATGACGATGATCTCCGCGGAGAGGATGAAGTCGGTGCGAATCGCGCCCTTGATACGGTCGCGCTCGAAGGCGCGCATGTCGGTCTCGGCGTCGGCCATCGCCGCGAGCCGCCGACGGTGTTCCTCGGCATCGTCGGCACGATGCAGGAACTTGTGAGCGAGCTTTTCGACGCCTTCGTAGCACAGGTAGGCA
The DNA here is from genome assembly GCF_004117855.1 of Modicisalibacter coralii. Taxonomy (GTDB): domain Bacteria; phylum Pseudomonadota; class Gammaproteobacteria; order Pseudomonadales; family Halomonadaceae; genus Modicisalibacter; species Modicisalibacter coralii. Next base: position 119,201 of record NZ_QWBW01000009.1, on the reverse strand, counting down.
CCACCGAGCATCAACAGCAGCGTCACCGCCCAGGGCACGATGGCGCTGATCAGCAGTGCCGCGGGGATCAGGATCAGCTTGTTGCGCAGCGAGCCCACCGCCACCGCCCAGACCACCGGCAGCTCGCGGTCGGCGTTGACGCCGGTAACCTGCTGGGCGTTGAGGGCGAGATCGTCGCCGAGCACCCCGGCGGTCTTCTTCGCCGCCACCTTGGTCATCAGCGAGACGTCGTCGAGCAGGGTGGCGATATCGTCGATCAAGGTAAGCAGACTGCTGCCGGCCACGGGGGCACCTCCCACAGGGTTTCGCGCCAGCTTACCGGCTGACGACGCCCGCTGTCGCGACATTTGCACCGCAACCGACAGCCACGGGAACCGACAGCGCGCCCGGCGGTCGACTACGCTGTTGGCGATACCATCGTTTAGCAGCCTCACAGCCACCCCGTGAGGCCAGACACAAGGAGTTGATCATGGAACTACGCCCCCTCGGCAACAGCGGTCTGGAAACCGCGCCGCTGATCTTCGGCGGCAACGTCTTCGGCTGGACACTCGACGAGCGCGAGTCGTTCGCGATGATCGATGCCTGGCTGGATGCCGGCTTCAATGCCATCGACACCGCCGACGTCTATTCGCGCTGGGTCGACGGCCACGACGGCGGCGAATCCGAGAGCGTGCTGGGCCGCTACTTCAAGGCCCGTGGCAACCGCGACAGGGTGCTGCTGGCGACCAAGGTCGGCAAGCCGATGGGCGACGGCGAACAAGGTCTGTCGAAGGACTACATCATGCGCGCCGTCGAGGCCTCGCTGACGCGCCTGCAGACCGACGTGATCGACCTCTATCAGTCCCACGACGACGACACCGACACCCCGCTCGAAGAAACCCTCGAGGCCTATCAGCGGCTCATCGAACAGGGCAAGGTCCGCGCCATCGGCGCCTCGAACTACCCCGCACGCCGCCTCGACGAGGCGCTGTCGGTCGCCGAGCAAAACGACCTGCCGCGCTACGAGACCCTGCAGCCCTTCTACAACCTCTACGATCGCAGCGATTACGAGTCCCGGCTGGCACCGCTGTGCGAGAAACGCAGCGTCGGCGTGATTCCCTACTTCTCGCTGGCCAGCGGCTTTCTCACCGGCAAGTACCGCAGCCGCGAAGACGCCCGTGGCAAGCCCCGCGAGGCCTTCCTCGACAAGTACTTCGACGAGCGCGGCATGCAGATTCTCGCGGCCCTGGACGAGGTCGCCGAGCACCTCGACACCACCCCGGCGAGCGTCTCGCTGGCCTGGCTGATGACCCGCCCCGCGGTCACCGCGCCGATCGCCAGCGCCACGTCGCAGCGCCAGCTGGATGCCATGATCGCCGCCACCCGGCTGACGCTGGATGACAACGCGCTCAAGACGCTCGACGAGGCCAGCGATCCCTTTCAGGCTTAGAGTTTCCTTAACACACAACCCGGCAGACCAAGCAGGCTCCCGGGACAAGGCTTCGCGAGGGCGCTGTGAACCCTTCCGTGGGCGCTACCTTTGCCATCCATGGCAAAGGACCCTCGCTTCGCCTTGCCCCGGCGCCCAGCATCACCGGGGTTTGGAATTGAGTTCTTAATCGCCCTGACTGGCTGACCCGCCACCACCGCGCTGGTTGAAGAGAATGCGCCGCTCTGCCTCGTCGGGCGGCGCCTGGCGACGGTACTCCTTGCCCAGATCGACCCCGCGCTGCACCGCGGGTCGCGCCTTGATCGCCTGGCGCCAGCGCGCGACGTTGGGAAACTCGTCGAGCGGCTGGCCCAGCGGCTTGGCGATCAGCACCCACGGCCAGGCGGCCATGTCGACGATGGTGTAGTCGTCGCCGAGCAGATAATCGCGCCCCGCCAGGCGCCGTTCGAGCACCCCCAGGCAGCGGTGATACTCGTTGGCGTAGCGTTCGTGGGCGTACGGATGATCGCCCGGCGCGTAGTTGACGAAATGGCTCAGTTGCCCGGCCATCGGCCCCAGATTGGCGACCTGCCAGAACAGCCACTCTTGCAGTTCCTTGCGCCCGCGCGGCCCGGTGGGCAGGAAGCGCCCGCTCTTTTCGGCCAGGTGCAGCAGGATCGCCCCGGACTCGAAGATCGGCAGCGGCCCGTTGTCGTCGGCATCGGCGGCATCATGGTCGACGATCGCCGGCATGCGGTTGTTGGGGCTGATGGCCAGGAAGTCGTCGCTGAACTGCTCGCCCTTGCCGATGTTGACCGGAATGGTGCGGTAATCCAGCCCGCACTCCTCGAGCATGATGGCCACCTTCCAGCCGTTGGGGGTGGGCCAGTAGTAGAAGTCGATCATGGGTCACCGTCCCTGGAAGTATCCGTCGAATTGCCCGACGCGGCCGAGGCGTCGGGCCCGAAGGCGCCGTCGGCGGCCAGGCGGTCGAGCGTGGCCGCATTGTAGCCGCACTCGCCGAGCACCGTGCGGGTGTCCTCGCCCAGCGCCGGGGCGCCCCGCCAGGCCTCGGGCGCGTCGACGTCGCCCTCGTCGAAGCGCGCCGCCGGACGCGCCTGACGCAACCGGCCCGCCTGGGAATGGTCGTATTCGCGGACGATGGCGTTGGCGGTGACCTGCGGGTGCTCGAGCACCTCGTGGCGGGTCAGCACCGGCGCGCAGGGCACGCCCTCGGCCTGGAGTCGCTGCAGCCAGTGCTCGCTGGTCGCGGTGCGGATCACCGACTGGGTCAGCTCGAGACGGGCATCGATGTTGTCCTGGCGCAGCGCGGCGGTGGCAAAGCGCGGATCGTCGCGCCAGTCGGGACGCTCCAGCGCCCGGGTCAGCGCCGCCCATTCGCGGTCGTTCTGCACCGCCAGGGTGATATGGCCGTCCCGGGTTTCGTAGATCAGGTCCTGAAAGCTCGCCGCCGCCTGCTGGGGCAGCTCGCCGCGCACGAAGGTCTGGCTGCCCATGTCCGAGGCCCACAGGAAGGCGATCACCGAATCGAGCATCGACAGGCGCACGTGCTGGGCCTCGCCGGTGCGCTCGCGGGCGAACAGGGCGGCACTGATCGCCTGGGCGGCGTTCACCCCGGTGAGCTTGTCGGGCAGGATGGTGCGCACCAGTTGCGGGCGCCGCTCGTCGCTGCCGGCCTGCACCGTGGCCAGCCCCGAGAGCCCCTGGACCAGCGGATCGTAGACCGGGTACTGGGCGTAGGGCCCGGCCTCGCCGAAGCCGCTGATCGAGACGTAGACGATCGACGGCGCGATCTCGCGCACCCGCGTCTCGTCGAAGCCCATGCGCTCGATCACCCCGGGGCGAAAGTTCTGCACGAAGACATCGGCGCGCTCGATCAGCCGGGTGAGCGCCGCCCGCCCGCCGGGATGCTTGAGATCCAGCGCCACCGAACGCTTGTTGCGATTGTTGTTGAGATACGACGCCGCGAAGCCGTGCCGGCGGTTGGACGCCGAGCGCGTGAAATCGCCCCCGTGGGGGTTCTCCACCTTGATCACCTCGGCACCCTGATCGGCGAGCATCATGGTCGCCAGCGGCCCCGAGACCATCGCGGTGAGATCGATGATGCGAATGCCCGACAATGGACCGGTCATCGCTGTTCTCCTTTCCCTGGATAACGCGTGATCGTTTCAAGGTATCAGAAGATCGCGACGACGCGAGCCCAGCGGCGACCGACGGACCGCCGAGCGAGCGTCACCACGGCGTCTGGCGCGGCAACCGACCATTCGGTCAGACATGCCTCGGTCGTCACGCCGGTCGATGATAGACTGTCGCCCCTTTGCCTGGAGACGATCCGTCGTGTCGCAAGCTTCGCTCTCGTCCCGCTCTTCGCTGCCGGCCTGGCTGTGGCTGCTGGCCTTCGGGCTGGCGGCGATCAACCTGCGTGCACCGATCGTGGTCATCGGCCCGGTGCTCGAGCCGATCATGGCGACGCTGTCGATCGGCGCCGGCGTGGCCAGCCTGTTCACCACCGGGATGATTCTCTGCTTCGGCCTGCTCTCGCCGCTGGCGCCCGGGCTCGCCGACCGGGTCGGCCTCGACCGGGCGATCGCCTGCGCGATCAGCCTGATCGCCATCGGCGGCGTGTTTCGCGGCGTCGAGAGCGTGGCGATCATGCTGCTGGGCACGCTGTGCGCCGGGCTGGGCATCGCGCTGGGCAACGTGCTGATGCCGAGCCTGGTCAAGCGCGACCGCGGCGACCGCCTGGGCCGCACCATGGGGCTCTACACGGTGATGATGGGCGTGGGCGCGACGATCAGTGCCGGCACCGCGATTCCCCTGATGCAGCTGTCGGGCAGCTGGTCGCTGCCGATCTGGCTGTGGGCGGCGTTCGGGATCGTCTCGGCGATCATCTGGTGGCGTCTGGCGTTGCGCCTGGGCCCCGAGGCCGGCACGGACAGCCATCGACCGTCGATGACCCGACTGTTCAAGAATCCCGTCGCCTGGACCCTGACACTGTTCATGGGCGCCCAGTCACTGAGCTTCTATACCCTGCAGACCTGGGTCCCGGCGGTCGCCAGCGAGGCCGGCGTCCCCCAGGCGACTGCGGGTCTCATGCTGTCGATGATCAACCTCACCAGCATTCCCGCCAGCTACTTCATCGCCCGGCTGTCCTCGCGGCTGTCACGCCACAGCCTGCTGGTGCTGGGACTGTGCACGCTGATCGCCATCGCCCTGCTGGGCTTGCTGCTGGCACCCACCGCCGCACCGATCGGCTGGGCGCTGATGCTGGGCGCCGGCCAGGGCGGTTGCTTCAGCTTCGCGCTGACCATGATCGTGCTGCGCACGCGCCACCCCCAGCATGCCGCCATGCTTTCGGGCATGTCGCAGAGCGTCGGCTACCTGATGGCCGCCAGCGGCCCGCTGCTGTTCGGCGCCCTGCACGAAATGAACGGCGACTGGCAGCTCTCGCTGGTGTTCCTGCTGGTGCTGCTCGCCGGCCAGAGCGTGGCCGGGATGCTGATCGGCCGGCCGAAGATGGTCAGGCTCGCCGACGAGTGACCCGGCCGGGTCTCGCCAACCACACGCGTAACAGGCTATCGTCGTCGACGGCTTACACGACGTGACGGCGATCGCCGATACCCGTCCGGTGTGCCGGCAGGCAAATTGGCGGATCGCTCGACGGCGACCCGAACGCGGCCGCAGGGCCGGGTTCGTCGTCGCTGGGCGGGCGGCCTCCCTTCGATACGATCCCGGGAAACGCTATGGACTGGAACATGGCCTATGTCTGGCTGGCGGTGGCCCTGCTGCTGGGGCTGGCCGAACTGCTCTCCGGCGCGCTGGTATTGCTGGGACTGGCGGTGGCGACGCTGGCCGCGGTACTGCTGGCCGCCCTCGGCGCCTCGCTCACCTGGCAGTTGCTGGGGCTGGGCCTGGCCGCCGGGGTGATGCTGCCGGTGGTGGTCAAGGTGATCCGCCCGCGCTTCTCGCCGCGTGGCGTCGCCTACGGCACCACCGGCACCGGTACCGAACGCGGCAAGGTCTACCACACGCTGAAGCGCGACTTCGATGGCGCCACGGGCATCGAGATCAACGGCGACTTCTATCGCCTGCGCCTCGCCGACAGCGATACGACCGAGCTTCCCGAGAATCGTCGAGTCATCTTCCAGCGCTTCGATGGCACCGTCGCCATCGTCACGCTTCCCCACCCCACGGAGTCATCATCGTCATGAATGTCATCGGACCCGGGCTGCTGATCAGCCTGATCATCGTCGCGCTGGGCGTGATCCTCATCATCAAGGGGCTGGTCATCGTGCGCCAGTCGGAGGTGATGGTGGTCGAACGTCTCGGCTCCTTCAATCGGCTGCTGGAGAGCGGCATCAACGTGATCATCCCCTTCATCGAGCAGCCCCGGGCGATCAGCATGATCCGCTATCGCAAGCAGGGCGAGGAGTTCTATCCGATCTCCACCGAGGAGGTGCGCATCGATCGCCGCGAGACGGTGATGGACTTTCCGGGGCAGCCGGTGGTGACCACCGACAACGTCACCGTCACCATCAACGGCGCGCTCTACTACCAGATCATCGACCCCAAGCGCGCGGTCTACGAGGTCGCCAACATGAGCCAGGCGGTCGAGGTGCTGGCCAAGACCACGCTGCGCTCGGTGGTGGGCAAGATGGAACTGGACAAGCTGTTCGAGTCCCGCGCCGAGGTCAACAACGCCATCCAGGCGGACATGGAGGCGCCGGCCTCCAAGTGGGGGGTCAAGATCACCCGCGTCGAGGTCCAGGACATCGCCATGCCCGAAGAGGTGGAGAGCGCCATGCGCCTGCAGATGGCCGCCGAGCGCAAGCGCCGCGCCACGGTGACCGAAGCCGAGGGCGAGAAGTCCGCCGCCATCGCCATGGCCCAGGGCCAGCGCGAGTCGGCGATTCTCAACGCCGAGGGCGACAAGCAGTCAGCGATCCTGCGCGCCCAGGGCGAGCAGGAGTCGATCAAGCTGGTACTCAACGCCATCGGCGAGAGCGACGAGAACAAGCGCACCGTGGTGGGCTATCTGCTCGGCCAGAGCTACATCAAGGCGCTGCCGACCATGGCCAAGGCGGGCGAGCGGGTCTTCGTGCCCTACGAGTCCTCCGCCCTGCTGGGTTCGATGGGCATGTTCCGCGAGATGGCCGGCTCGCCGGAAGACGCCGTCGCCAAGCACCTGCGCGACAACGACCTGCAGCGCGGCATGGTCGGCGGCGCCGCCAGCCAGGGTTGAGCCGGGCCCGGGCGGCCGGAACCGGCCCCTCTCAGCCGAGCTGGAACGGATAGACGTTGCCGATACCCAGCAGGCGGGTGAGCTCGTCGAGGGCAGTCAGCGTTTCCTCGGCGAGCTGCGGGTCGGCCAGATCGTCGGGCGTCAGCCGGTCACGGTAGTGGCGCTCGACCCAGCCGACGAGTTCGCCGTAGAGCGCGTCGTCGAGCAGTACCCGGCCGGCAAGCCCGGCGCGCTCCGCGGCGTCGAGCACCACCCGCAGGCGCAGACAGGCCGGACCGCCGCCGTTGCGCATGCTCTGCTTGACGTCCTTGACCACCACCTCGCCGATCGGGTTGTGCCCGGCCAGCAGCAGATCCTGGATCGCCCGCCACACCGTCTCGTTCTCCTGGCACTCGCCCGGCACCACCAGCGTCATGTCGCCGCCGGGGTTGGTGAGCAACTGCGAGTTGAACAGATAGGTCGAGACCGCCGCCTCCAGACTGATCGCCTCGCCGGGAACGCGCACCGGGATCAGCGGCGTGGCCATCCGGCTGCGCAGCGCCTCCAGGGTCTGCTCCTCCTCGAGGAACGCCATCTCGTGATAGAGCAGCACCGGGCCGTTGCCCACCGCGATCACGTCGTTGTGGAACACCCCGGCGTCGATCGCCTCGGGATGCTGCTGGGCGAACACCGTCTGCGCGTCAGCGAGGCCATGCTGGCGCGCCACCGCCTGGCTGGCCTCGAGGGTCTGGCGGGCGGGGTAACGCTGAGGACCGCGCTCGCCGCCGAACGCCTGGCGCCCGTAGACGTAGAGGTGCACGCCCGACTCGCCGTGATCGCCGCAAAGCCGGGTGTGGTTGGCCGCGCCTTCGTCGGAGAACGCCGGGGTCGCCGGCAACGCCGGATGATGGGCGAAACGTGCCTCGTCGCGGAAGATCGCCGCCAGCACGCGGGCGGTGGTCTCCGGCTCGAGATAGCGGTGAAAGCTCGACTGCAGATTGGCCGGGGTGAAATGCACCCGGCCGTCCGGTGCATCGATACTCGGCGTCACCGTGGCGGCATTGGCCGTCCACATGCTCGACGCCGAGCACACCGCGCGCAGGATCTGTGGCGCCTCGCGGGCGGCCCGGGCCAGCACCTCGGCGTTGCTGCCGGAAAAACCCAGATCGCGCAGCGCGCCGAGATCGGGGCGCTGCTGCGGCGGCAGTACGCCCTGGGCGTAACCGGCGTCCATCAGCGCCTTCATCTTGGCCAGCCCCTGGAGTGCCGCTTCCTTCGGGTTGGAGGCGAGCCCGCCATGGCGCATCGACGCCACGTTGCCGTGGGCCAGGCCGGCGTAATTGTGGGTCGGCCCGACCAGACCGTCGAAGTTGACCTCGCGCACGTCGTTCATCGCGTCGCTCATAAACTCACCCCGGGCGGCAGTTCGCCGGGCAGCGCCAGCGACTCGGACTCCATCGAGGCGATGGGGTAGGCGCAGTAGTCCGCCGCATAGTAGGCGCTGGGACGATGATTGCCGCTGTCGCCGATGCCGCCGAACGGCGCGTCGCTGGAGGCGCCGGTGGTCTGGCGGTTCCAGTTGACGATGCCGGCGCGGATGCGCAGCAGGAAGTCGTCCCAGTCGGCCTGATCACCGCCGATCAGCCCGGCGGAGAGCCCGTAGCGGGTATCGTTGGCGAGCTTGATCGCCTCGTCCCAGTCGCGGTAGCGGTGCACCTTGAGCAGCGGCCCGAAGTGCTCCTCGTCGGGCACCTCGCAGCCGGTGACGTCGATCAGCGCCGGCGTGAGCAGGCTGGTGCCGTCGACCAGACGGCGCATCCGCGCCAGCACCGTGCCGCCGCGCGCCTCGAGGTCGTCCTGGGCGGCGAGCAGGCCATCGGCCGCGGAGACACTCGCCAGCCCGCCGTAGAACGGCGCCGGCTCGCTGAACGGCGCGGCGACGCGAAGCTCGGCGATGGCCGCGACCAGAGCCTCGATCAGGCGGTCGCCGACCTCGCCTTCGGGCACCATCAGCCGCCGCGCGCAGGTGCAGCGCTGGCCGCCGGAGAGAAACGCCGACTGCAGGATAGTCAGCACCGCGGCGGCCTCGTCCGGCACGTCCTTGACCACCAGCGGGTTGTTGCCGCCCAGCTCCAGGGCGAGGATCTTGTCGACCTGACCGGCGAACTGCTTGTGCAGCAGCTTGCCGGTGCGCGCACTGCCGGTGAACAGCAGGCCGTCGATGTCGTCGGCCCCGGCCAGCGCCTGACCGACCGGCGCGCCGCCCTGCACCAGGTTGATCACGCCGTCGGGCAACCCGGCGGCCTGCCAGCACTGCAGGGTCAAATCGGCGGTCAACGGCGTCAGCTCGCTGGGCTTGAAGACCACGCTATTGCCGGCCAGCAGCGCCGGGACCATGTGCCCGTTGGGCAGGTGGCCGGGGAAGTTGTAGGGGCCGAACACCGCCAGCACGCCGTGGGGGCGATGCCGCAGCACGGCCCTGGCGCCGGCGACGTCGCGGCTGCGCTCGCCGGTACGCTCCCGGTAGGCGGTCACCGAAATCGCCACCTTGCCGATCATCGCGCCGACCTCGGTACGCGCCTCCCACAGCGGCTTGCCGGTCTCGTGGGCGATGCTCGTGGCCAGGGCCTCGCGGTTGGCCTCGAGCTGGTCGCGAAAGCGCTCGACGATGGCCAGGCGCTCGTCGAAACCGCGCCGCGCCCAACCGGGAAAGGCCGCACGGGCCGCGGCCACGGCCTCGCGGACCTGACGCTCGCTGGCGGTGGCGCCCTGCCAGAGCACGGCGTCGTCGATCGGATCGTGCTTGGTCAGCTCGCCGGCATCGCCAGCGAGCCAGGCGCCGCCGATGAAGAGTTTCTGCTGAGCTTGCATGGGAGGCTCCTAGGTTTCCAGAACGCGCAGGCTGTCGCCGGTGGTGACGCCGAGGCGTCGGGCTTCCGCCTCGCCGAGGGTCAGGGTGCCGTCGTCATCCGGGCCACGGCCGACCCAGGCGGCGCGGAAGTCGGCCATGTCGGTGGTGGCGACCAGCCAACGGGGGCGCTCGGTGCTCTCCGGCAGGCTGCCGGCGACTTCCACGGGGCACAGCCGCGACTGGCGCACCGCGCGCACGTCGTCGATGTAGGCCTCGACGGTGGGGCCGCCGTCGAAGATGTCGATGTAGCCCTCCCAGCGCAGCCCCTCCTTCTTGAGCATCTCCAGCGCCGGGCGGGTATCGTCGTGGACCTCGCCGATGCAGGCCCGCGCCTGCTCGGTGAGAAAGGTGGTATAGATCGGGAACTTGGGCATCAGCTCGCCGATAAAGCTCTTTTGGCCTAACCCAGTCAGTCTGTCCGCTTCATTGAAGTTCATAGGGAAGAAGTGGCTGCCCAGGCATTCCCAGAACGGGCTGACGCCGTCGGCGTCGAACTTGCCGCGCATCTCGGCGAGCACCTTGTCGGGGAAGCTGTCGCGGAACTGCGCCATGAACAGCCAGCGCGCCTTGGAGAGCAGCGCGCCGTTGCGGGCGTGCCGGCCCACGCCGCGGTATTCCGGGCGCAGGTAGAGCGAAGCCACCTCGGCGTCGCCGGTGTGGTCCGAACTCAGGAACAGCGTGTCGATGGTGCGGTGCAGATCGAGCTGCACCGAGGAGTGAGCGAGGGTGCCCAGCCGGTAGTGATAGAAGGGTACCTCGCGGCCCACCTGGGCCTCGATCGCGCAGCAGCCGGCCAGCTCGCCGCTCTCCTCGTCCTCGAGGACGAAGAAGTAGAGCCGGTCGTCGACCGGGGTACGCTGGGCGAAGGCGCGCTCGGCCGAGGCGATCTTGCCGGCCAGGAAGTCACGGTTGTCGGGCAGCGAGGTGAAGCCGACCCCGGTTTCCCGGGCGATCTGCTGGAGGCCGTCGAGATCGCCGCGGGCGATGGGACGAATGCGCATTACAGTTCCCCCTCGTCGAAGGCGTCTTCCGCAGCGGGCAGGCTCAGCGGCGCGGCGAGCACCGCACGCCCCTCCTCCACGCCGAGCACCGCGGCATGCTCGGGCGAGAGCATCAACTGGCCGGTGGGCGACAGGGCGTAGCGCGCCACCACACAGCGAAAGCCGTCGAGCTTCTGGTTGGCGATCATCGCCGGTTCGGCGTCGGGCAGCGACGCCGCCGGGCGCACGCGAACCGGGTGCCAGGTGCTGTGCTGGAAGGTCTCCAGCCGGTCACGCTCGGCCTTGATCACCGGGCCGGCATCGAAGATGTCGACGTGGCGCGAGCGGGCGAAACCCTCGGCGAGCATCTCGTCGAGCGCCGACTCGTGGGCCGGGTGCTCGCGGCCGATCGCCGCCCGGGCCGCCGGGGTCAGCAGCGGCAGGTAGAGCGGGAACTGCGGCATCACCTCGGCGATGAAGCTCTTCGAGCGCACGCCGGCGAGGTGGTTCATCTCCTGGTAGCCGCGCACGAAGAAGTGCCGCCCGACGCTGTTCCAGAACGGCGATTCCTCGTCGGCGTCCAGGTAACCGGGAAAGGCCATCGCCAGGATCTCGGCGAAGCGCTCCGGGTACTGGGCGATGAACATCAGCCGCGAGCGGCGCAGCAGGCTCTCGGCGCTGGAGCCCTTGTAGCGCGGATCGAGCGACAGCGCGCACAACAGCGTCGCCTCGGAGACCTCGTGGGACAGCGACAGCGTCTGCACCTCGCGGCGCACGTTGAGCTGCTGAGAGGCGTGGATCAGGGTCTCCTGGCGATAGGTGTAATACGCCTCATGGGCGCCGGCCTGGGCGCGGATGGTGGCGGTACCGGCGATCTCGCCGCGCTCGAGATCCTCGAGCACGAAGGTGTAGCTCTCGTCGCCGGGAAACTCGATGTCGCGGGATAGCGAGCGCTGCGAGCGGGTGATGCGCTCCTCGAGACGATCGCGGTGCGCCGGCAGGTTGGTCAGCGCAGGCGTGGCCGTTCCCGCCAGGCGTTCGAGGCCCGGCAGGTCGGCCGGCTTGGCGGGACGCACGACCAGCATGGCGTTTCCTCCCGTCGATGGCGAATGGCGGCTCATGCGGATTCGACGAAGCGCGCCAGGGCACGGTCGAGACGTGCCATGCCCTCGTCGATGTCGGCCTCGGGGATCACCAGCGACGGCGCCATGCGCAGCACGTTGGGTCCGGCGATCAGCGCCATCAGCCCTTCCTCGATCGCCAGCGGCAGGATGTCCTTGGCACGGCCCTCGTAGGCCGGGGCCATCGGCGCGCCGATCAGCAGCCCCATACCCCGGACCTCGCCGAACACGCCATACTTGGCGTTGAGCGCCTCGAGATGCTCGCGGAAACGCGCATGCCGGCGCTGCACGCCGTCGAGCACCTCGCGGGTATCGATGTGTTCGAGCGCGGCCAGCGCCACGGCGGAGGCCAGGGCGTTGCCCCCGTAGGTGGAACCGTGGGTGCCCGGCGTGAAGACCTTGGCGATGCGCTCGGTGGTGAGCATGGCGCCGATCGGGAAGCCGCCGCCCAGCGACTTGGCGCTGGTCAGGATGTCCGGGGTCACGTCATAGCGCATGTAGGCGAACAGCGTACCCGGGCGGCCCATGCCCGACTGGACCTCGTCGAAGATCAGCAGCGCCTGGTGTTCGTCGCACAGCGCGCGCAGCCCCTCGAGGAAGTCCTGGGTGGCCGGCACGATGCCGCCCTCGCCCTGCATCGGCTCGACGATCACCGCACAGGTGTCGGCGTCGATCAGCTCGCGCACGCTGTCGAGGTCGTTGAACTCGCCGTGGACGATGCCGCCGGGCACCGGGCCGAAGCCCTGCGAGTACTTGGGCTGGCCGCCGACGCTGACGGTGAAGAAGGTGCGGCCGTGGAACGACTGGCGGAACGAGACGATCTTGTGCTTGCGCTCGCCGTGGGTGTCGTGCGCCCAGCGCCGCGCCAGCTTGAGCGCAGCTTCGTTGGCCTCGCCACCCGAGGAGCACAGATAGGCCTTGTCGGCAAAGGTGCGCTCGGTCAGCGCCCTGGCCAGCTTGAGGGCCGGCTCGTTGGTGTAGACGTTGGACAGGTGCCAGAGCTTGTCGGCCTGCGCCTTGAGCGCGCCCACCAGCACCGGATGGCAGTGACCCAGCGAGTTGACGGCGATGCCGCCGGCGAAATCGATGTACTCGCGCCCCTGCTGATCCCACAGGCGGCTACCCTCGCCACGCACGGGGATCACCCGCTGCGGGGCGTAATTGGGCACCATGTAGCGATCGAAGTCGTCGCGGGTCGGGGTGTAATCCATGTCGGTCTCCATCCGAAGGGCATGTGCAGTCCTTCGAGTATAAGGAGCGCGGCAACCCACGGCTTACAGGGATGGGACGACGAATTATGAAAAGCGGCGACTACCGACGACGCCAGCGGCGGCGCGGGCCTTGAAGAATTCGATATTCGCCCCATGCTGTTGGCAGGCCAGCAATCCTGCGGGCGCCCGCTCGCGGCCCGCTTTCGACAAGGAGACCGTCAATGCGTATCGATCTTACCGGCAAGAACGCCATCATCACCGGCTCCACCGCCGGCATCGGCTTCGCCATCGCCCAGGGACTCGCCGAATCCGGCGCCGAGGTCACCGTCACCGGTCGTACCCAGGACCGCGTCGACGCGGCGATCGGTGCGATCGAGCAAGCCGTGCCCAACGCCGCCGTCTCAGGTGTAGCTGCCGACCTGGGTACCGCCGAGGGCTGCCAGGCGCTGATCGACGCCCGCCCGGAGACCGACATCCTGATCAACAACGTGGGTATCTTCGGCCCGCAGGACTTCTTCGAGGTCGACGACGCCACCTGGCAGCAGTTCTTCGACGTCAACGTGATGAGCGCGGTGCGCCTGTCGCGCCATTACGCGCAAGGCATGAAACAGCGCGACTGGGGGCGCGTCCAGTTCATCTCCAGCGAGTCGGCGCTCAACATCCCCAGCGAGATGGTCCACTACGGCATGACCAAGACCGCCGTGCAGTCGATCTCGCGCGGGCTGGCCAAGGTACTCAGCGGCACCAATGTCACCGTCAACGCCATTCTGCCGGGGCCGACCCGCTCAGAGGGCGTGCTCAACATGATCAAGCAGGCCGCCGAGGAACAGGGCGTCTCCCCGGAAGAGATGGAAGCCCGCTTCGTTCGGGAAAACCGTCCGTCGTCGATCATCCAGCGCCTGGCCACCCCCGAGGAGGTCGCCCACATGAGCGTCTATGCGGCCTCCCAGCAAGCCAGCGCCACCACCGGGGCGGCACTGCGTGTCGAGGGCGGCATCGTCGACACCATGGCCTGACGCCGCCGGGCGCACGGCAATATCCAGGGCGGCGATGTCTTCTCAAGGTCACGGTAGCGGCGCATGATACGACCGATACCCCGCGCGCCTCGGAGACCGCCGCATGCTCGACCCCACTGTCTGGAACCGCTGGCGCTACGCGTGTTACGCCCCGGTCTACGACTGGGTCGCCGACCGGGCCTTCCGCGAGGCCCGCGAGCGGGCCCTCCAGGCGGTGGACTGGGCCGGCGGTCAGCGCGTGCTGATCGTGGGCTGCGGCACCGGACTCGACCTCCCCTATCTGCCCCGCGGCATCGAACTGCACGGCTGCGATCTGACCCCGGCGATGGTCCGGCGCTTTCGCGGCCGGGCCGATACCCTGGGCTTCGACGCCCAGGCGCGGGTGATGGATGCGGCGGCACTGGACTATCCCGACGGGCATTTCGACGTGGTGGTGATGCACCTGATCCTGGCGGTGATGCCCGACCCTGTCCGCGGGCTCGCCGAGGCACACCGGGTGCTCGCCCCTGACGGGCAGTTGTGCGTGATGGACAAGTTCCAGGCCGACGACCGGCCCGCCGGACTCGGCAGGCGCGCGCTCAACCTGATCACCCGCGCCATCGCCACCGACATCACCCGCCAGGCCGGGCCGCTGCTCGCCGCGGCGGGCTTCGTCGTCGAACGCGACGAGCCGGTGATGATGGGCTCGCTGTTCCGCGCCCTGCTGGCACGCAAGGCGTGATGCGCCGAGCAGCGCGTCTCAGCCACTTTCCACCCGGCGACGCCAGGCACTCGGCGAGTCGGTCGAGAAACGCCGCCAGGCACGGCGTAGCTGACGATCCTCGCCGAGCCCGACCGCTTCGGCGATTCGAGACAGCGACCAGTCGGTCTCGACCATCAGTTGGCGTGCAAACTGCAGTCTCACGCGGGTGAGATAATCCCCCGGCGTCATGCCGGTCAATGACGTAAAGCGTCGACGCAGATGGCGCTCGCTCATCGCAGCCTCGGCGGCCATCTCCGCGAGCTTCCAGGAGCGAGCAGGCCTTGCAGCCAGGGTATCCTGCAAGCGGTGGACGCGGACATCGACATGATTGCGCCCTTCCAGCCAGATACCCAGTTGCGGCTCGCGGCCACTGCGACGCAGGTAGAGCACCATGTCCCGAGCTACTGCCAGCGTCAGGTCGTGGCCTTTCTCGCGCATCAGCCAATGCAGCATGGTATCGATGCCCGTGGAAATACCGGCACTGGTCAGAAAGGGGCCGTCCTCGGCGAAGATGCAGTCGCCCTGCACGCGGGCAAGCGGGGCCAGTTCGCGCAAGCGCTCCAGCAGGGTATGGTGCGTGGTGCAGCGCCTTCCTTCCAACAGCCCCGCCGCCGCCAGCAGCAAAGTGCCTGAACAGACGCTCATGATGCAGCCAACCCGATCGGCTCGTTCGCCCAACCAGTCGGCGCAGCGCTGCTGCACGACGGGATCCGTAGCATCGCGATATTGGCCGGGAACCAGCAGCAGGTCATAGCCGTCGAGGCTTTCGGGCAGCGGGGCGATCCCCGACAGAGTCAGGGGGCCCAACCACGCCAGACACTCGACCGGCCCGAAGTAATCGACCGCGATCCCGGCGTCGAGACGCACAGCACTGCAAAGCACCTGCAGGGGCCCGACCAGATCCAGCGGCACCTGGCCAGGCAGCATCAATACACCGACCCGGGTTTGGGCCGCTCGCGACTCAGGCCGCATGGCCTCGCCATTCGTCGAGCAAGGTTGCGGTTCCGACGATTCGCGCGAAGCGTTCGGCCAGGACGAGTTCGGTGCGCGCCTGGATCTCTTCGGCCGTGTAAGTCCGCCCCGCCCGAGTCATGGGAAAGGTCAGTGTC
Source organism: Modicisalibacter coralii (assembly GCF_004117855.1). GTDB lineage: Bacteria > Pseudomonadota > Gammaproteobacteria > Pseudomonadales > Halomonadaceae > Modicisalibacter > Modicisalibacter coralii. The sequence continues at coordinate 103,461 of NZ_QWBW01000009.1, read as the reverse complement.
GCATCGCCGACGAAGTCGACATCGAAGCCCAGGTCGGATGCGACACGCGCCGTGGTTTCGCAACACTGCTCGGTGCGGATGCCGCTGATGACCAGACGACGGATATCCCGGGTCATCAGCCAACGTGCCAGCCCGGTATCGGTAAAGGCATTGTGAGCGGTCTTGTGAAAAACGGCAGCCGCCGCGTCCTCGAACCCCGCCAGCGGACGAACCAGGCCATTGTCGGGATCGAAGGGGCCTCGACTGCCCGGTGCCTGGTGCAGAATGCGAATCACGGGAATGCCGGCCGAGCGTGCGCCGTCCAGCAGGGCTCGCTGCCTGCCCCGCCAAGTCCTCGTGAGATTGTCATCCCAGTATTCTCGGGCCGGAAAGGATGCCTGTACATCGATGAGCAGGAGCGCAGTTTTCATGATGATGTCTTCACGATCAGGGATGAACCGTCAGCGTAAGCCCTGGCATGCCATCCACCCAGTCCCCTCATGGCCCGATGGCGGACATTATCGGCCAAACATCGACATCAGCTCATGCGCTCCTCGCGCGGGGTCATGCCGAAGTGGTTGCGATAGGCGGTGGAGAAGTGGGCGCCGGACGAGAAACCGGTCTGCAGGGCGATGTCGCCCACCGCCTGGTCGGTCTCGCGCAGCAGCTTGCGGGCCCGCTGCAGGCGCAGGTCGAGGTAGTAGCGGCTGGGGACCGCCTGCAGATATTTCTTGAACAGCCGCTCCAGCTGACGCCGCGAGATCCCCAGATGCTCGGCGAGTTCGTGGGTGGTCAGCGGCTCCTCGATGTTGGTCTCCATCAGCGCCAGCGCATCGATCAGGCTCTGCGGGGCGTGGCCGAGCCGGGAGCGCAGCGGCACGTGCTGCGGCTCGTCGCCCATGCGGATTCGCTCGCAGACGAAATGCTCGGAGACCCGCTCGGCGAGACGCTGGCCGTGGTGCTGGGCGATCAGCGTCATCATCATGTCCATCGCCGCGGTCCCGCCGCCACAGGACAGACGGTCGCGATCGATCTCGAACAAGTGATGGCTGACCCGCACCGCCGGATGCGCACGCGCGAAGGCCTCGGCGCTCTGCCAGGGCAGCGTGGCCCGGTAGCCGTCGAGCACGCCCGCGCGCGCCAGCACCTCGGTGCCCCCGGCAATGCCACCGAGTGCCACGCCGCGCCCCGCCAGCCGCGACAGCCAGGCTTCCAGCGCGGGGGCCTCGCCCGGCGACTGGCTGGGGGCACAGACGAACAGCATGTCCAGCGAGCCCGCGTCACTGCCGGCCACGCTCTGCGGCGACAGCGACAGCTCGGCGGCGCTTGTCACCGCGCGGCCGTCGAGGCCGAAGGTGATCGAGGTGTAGAGCCGCTCGCCGGCCAGCCGATTGGCGACGTGCAAGGGCTCCAGGGCACAGGCCTGGGCAAGCAGCGAGAACCCCGGCAGCAGCACGAAACCGATCTGCCGGGGCGTGGCGGGGTGACGACTATCGGCGGGCATCGACGCTATCGAGATCGGCGATGAAAGCGTCGGAGCGCGCGATGGCCGCGCGCATGCGCCGGCGCAGATCGGCGACGCGGGTTTCCAGGCGGTCGACCTCACCCTGCAGGGCGTCGATCGCCCGGGCGTTGAGGTTGTGCTTGAGCAGCAGCACGTTGTCGTGCAGCGTCGCCAGCACCGGCTGCATGCTCTCGGCGGCGTCATGCATCGCGCCGATCATCTGCGCGTAGTGCGCGCGGGTCGCCTCGAGCCGGCGCGCCGAGCGCTGGCGGTAGTCGTCCCGCTGGTAGAGATCGAGCTCGTCGTGCCACTCGTCGAACAGCGCCTCGGCGACGCTCTCGATGTCGTCGATGCGGGCGTCGACCCGGTCGGCGGCCTCGGCACTCGCCCGGTATTCGGCATCGAGCCGGGCATAGCTGCGCGACAGCTCGCTGTCGGGGACACGCACCACCTCGCGAAACGTCTCGAGCGCCGAGTCGAAACGCTCGGCGGCCGCGTGCTGGGCGTTGCGGGCATCATCGACCCGCTCGGCCAGCAGCTCGCGCTTGTCGACACCCATGTTCTCGAGGGTGTCGTAATACAGGCTCGAGCAGCCGGCGAGCAGGGCCAGCAAGCCGCCGGCCAGCCACCCCCGAGCCGGCCGCCGTGTGCGGCACCGGAACATCGCGGCGCCTCAGAGCTGGATGACGTCGAACGCGACGACCGGGTCGACCTCGGCGTCGTAATCGACGTCATCGCGGCCGAAGCCGAACAGCTTGAGGAACTCGTGCTTGTAGCCGGCGTAGTCGGTGACCTCGAACAGGTTCTCGGTGGTCACGGTCGGCCACAGGTCCTTGCAGGCCTGCTGGACGTCGTCGCGCAACTCCCAGTCGTCGAGACGCAGACGCCCGGCGTCGTCGGTCTCGGGCGCCTCGCCCGCGTAGAGCCGATCGCGGAACAGCCGGTTGAGCTGATCGATGGTGCCCTCGTGCAGGCCCTGCTCCTTCATCACCTTGTAGACCATGGCGATGTACAGCGGCATCACCGGGATCGCCGCACTGGCCTGGGTGACCACCGACTTGAGCACCGCGACATTGGCGCTGCCGCCCTTCTCGGCCAGGCGCGCGTCGATCTCGCCGGCGGCGCGGTCGAGATCCTCCTTGGCCTTGCCCAGCGCCCCGTGCCAGTAGATCGGCCAGGTGATCTCGGTACCGATGTAGCTGAAGGCCACGCTGCGCGCGCCGTCGGCCAGCACACCCGCCTCGTCGAGGGCGTCGATCCACAGTTCCCAGTCCTCGCCCCCCATCACCTGGATGGTGTCGTCGATCTCCTGCTGGGTCGCCGGTTCGACCTCGGCCTCGATGATCGCGTCCTTGTTGGTGTCGATGGCGGTGGCACGGTAGGTCTCGCCGATCGGCTTGAGCGCGGAACGCTTGATGTCGCCGCTGTCGGGCAGCTTGCGCACCGGCGAGGCCAGCGAGTAGATCACCAGGTCGACCTCGCCGAGGTCCTGCTTGATCGTCTCGATCGCCTGTTGGCGGGTTTCGTGGGCGAAGGCATCACCGTTGATCGCCTTGCTGTAGAGCCCTTCCTCCTTGGCGTAGCGATCGAAGGCCGCGGCGTTGTACCAGCCGGCGGTGCCCGGTTTCTTCTCGGTCCCCGGCTTCTCGAAGAACACCCCCAGGGTGCTCGCGCCATAACCGAAGGCGGCGGTGATCCGCGCGGCCAGGCCGTAACCGCTGGAGGCGCCGATCACCAGCACCTTCTTCGGCCCACTGTCGCCAGCATCGCGCTCGCCGATCGCCTGGCGGGTCGCATTGATCTGCTCGAGCACGTTCATCGCGCAGCCGGTGGGATGGGTGGTGGTGCAGATGAAACCGCGAACCTTGGGTTTGATGATCACGTCAGACCTCGACTTTCCTGAGACTTTCCTTGCCTTGGGCGCCACGCGCTACGAGCGGGGCGACTGATGCGGCTATTCTAGCGGTTAGATGCGGGACTGTCCGCTCTGCGCCGAACGGGAGGCTGTGCGACAATCGCCGACACCCCGCCGAGCCGAGGAGAGTGACTGTGAAGGACGCCCAGACCCTGGTCGACGAACGCGGCGATCTGTGGCTCGCCCTGGCGCCGTTGTGGCTGGAACGCGAGCCCCGCGAGACCGACTACGCCCGCATGGTCGCGGTGATCGAGCGCCACGAACTGAGTCTCGAGCAACTGGAATGGGTCTTTCGCCTGGAACTGGCCCCGGTGCTGACCCGCTACCAGATGTCGGTGGCCGACAACTGGCGGGATTTCAACGATTACCGGCTGATGCGTCAGCTGGTCGCCCACAACCGCCGCCTCCGTGGCTGGCGCAAGGGATTCTGGACGCTGTTCTCGGGGCTGACGACGATGGTCACCCGGCCGCGCTGGAACACCCTGATGACACGCCTGATGGTAGCCCGCGGCGAGACGCCGCCGCGCTGACGGCTCAGGCCGAGAAAGGCGTGTCCAGGGCCTTTTCGAGCTCCGGGACGATGCGCGCCGTTCGCGTGCGCGGCGAGAAGCGGCGGATCACCTGACCGTCGCGTCCCACCAGGAACTTGGTGAAGTTCCACTTGATCGGGGTGCTGCCCAGCACGCCGGGCGCCTGGCGGCGCAGCAGCACGAACAGTGGATGGGCATCGCTACCGTTGACGCGCACCTTCTCCATGACCGGAAAGGTCACCCCGTACTCGCGCTCGCAGAAATCCCCGAACAGGCGCGCCGACTCCGGCGACTGGCGGGCGAACTGATTGCAGGGAAAGGCCAGTATCGTGAACCCCCTGTCGCGATAACGGCGATAGAGCCGTTCGAGTTCGGCCAGTTGGGGGGTGTAGCCACAGCGACTGGCGACGTTGACCATCAGCAGCACCTGACCGCGCAGGGCGCGCAGGTTGAAGGGCTCGCCGCTCTGGGTCCGACAATCTTGCGTGTAGATCTGCATAGCCCGCCATTCGCTTCGCTGAACGGAGAAGATGCCATGTCTGGCCATGGCCTGCCAGCAATGCGCGGCTCACGATCCGTCGAGGCCATCTTCAAGGATAGTTGCCCCGGCCATCGCCGTCCCGCCGTGCCGGCTTTCACAGAAAACCGCGCTGGCGCAGCAGTTCCAGCGCCCGGCGGCTGTCGGGGGTGGAGGTTTCCAGGGCCAGGGCCGCATCGGGGGCCAGCCACTCGGCACCGGCCACTTCCTCGGCCTGCAGCCGCAGCGGCCCATCGTAGTCGGTCAGGAAGACACTGCCATGAACCCGGTTGGCGGCGTCCCGAAAGACGAAATCCAGGCACCAGCGCAGCCGGGCCCCCTCGACGCCCAGTTCCTCGGCCAGTTCGCGCCGCGCCGAGACGTGGACCGCCTCGCCGGCGCCCACCACCCCGCCGGCAGCCAGGTCGTGATAGCCGGGGTAGACCTCCTTGGTCGGCGTGCGCTGCTGGACACAGAGCGCCCCGCGGGAATCGCGCACGAACACGTAGGTGGCGCGATGCCAGCATGAAAGCCGGCGCATCGTCCGCCGCGGGGCGCTTCCGCAGGGGCGGTTGCGGGCATCGACGAGCTGGACCCGCTCGGCCTTGACGTTGGCCAGGTCGATGGAGGGCGCTGCTTGCGGCATGCTGGCCTCGCGGTCGCGGTGAAACGCCCAGCATGCCAGAGGCGCCGCGACCCTCCCAGTCCCGGCGAGCCCCCGACGGCGAGATTGACCCCCGTCCGCGCGCGGCCCATGCTCGATGCAAAGGCCTTCCCTTGCTCGACTGCGGAGCCCTCTGCCATGTCCGATCGCGCCCCTCGCCGCCAGCTCGCCACCCACCGGGTAGACAACCAGCCCGCCCCGCCCGGCGATCGTGACCTGCTCGCCCTCGACCAGCCGCTGCGGGAAGCGCTGGCCCGCGAAGCGCCGGACTGGGTGGCACGGCGTCTGGCCCCGCTGGGCGCGGCGGTGGGCAGCCGCCAGGTCCAGGCGCTGGGCGAGACGGCCAACCGCCACCCGCCGGAACTCAAGCTGTTCGACCGTCACGGCCGTCGTCTCGACGAGGTGGCCTACCACCCCGCCTACCACCAGCTGATGCATCTGGCCTTCGACAACGGTTGGCACGCCGTGGCCTGGGAGGAAGAACACCACGGCGGCCAGCAGGCACACACCGCCGGCCTCTATCTGCTGACCCAGGCCGAACCCGGCTTCTGTTGCCCGGTGACCATGACCCATGCGGCCGTCCCGGCGCTGCGCCGCGAGCCGCGTATCTACGACGAATGGCACGCCCGGCTGATGGCCTGGGACTACGACGAACGCGCCGTCCCCGCCTGGGAGAAACCCGCCGTGACGCTGGGCATGGCGATGACCGAGAAACAGGGCGGCAGCGACGTCCGCGCCAATTCGACGCGTGCCGAAAACGACGGCGACGGCTATCGCCTGACCGGCCACAAGTGGTTCTGCAGTGCACCGATGTCGGATGCCTTCCTCACCCTGGCCCAGACCGACGAGGGGCTGGGCTGCTTTCTGGTGCCGCGCTTCACCCCCGACGGCGAGCGCAACGCCATCGAGATCCAGCGTCTCAAGGACAAATGCGGCAACCGCGCCAACGCCTCGGCCGAGATCGAATACCGCGGCGCCTGGGCCGAGCCGATCGGCGAGCCCGACCGCGGCGTGGCGACGATCCTCGGCATGGTTCAGCAGACCCGGCTCGATGCCGCCACCGCCCCCGCCGGCATGATGCGCCAGGCACTGCTCGAGGCCTGGAGCCACGTCCGCCAGCGCCACGCCTTCGACAAGCCGCTCGGCGAGCAACCGCTGATGCGGCGCGTGATCGCCGACCTGGCGCTCGAGACCGAAGCCAGCCTGGCGCTGGTGATGCGCGCCGCACGCGCCTTCGACGCCGCCACCGACGAACGCGAGCAGTTGCTCGCCCGCCTGGTGCCGGCGCTCGGCAAGTACTGGCACAACAAGCGCGGCCCCGGTTTCATGGCCGAGGCCATGGAGTGCCTCGGCGGCATCGGCTATGTCGAGGAGTCGCCGCTGGCGCGGCTGTATCGCGAAGCGCCGGTCAACTCGATCTGGGAAGGCTCCGGCAATGTGATCTGCCTGGATGTGCTGCGGGCGATGGGTCGCCATCCGGAATGCGTCGACGTGCTACGCGAGGAATACGCGGCCGCTCGCGGCGTGTCGAGCGACTACGATCGTGCCGTCGACCAGCTCGAGCGGGCGCTGGGCGAGCCCCAGGACGCGCTCGAGGCCAACGCCCGCTGGCTGACCCAGCGCATGGCCCAGTGCCTGCAGGCCTCGTTGCTGCTGCGACACGCCCCCAACGCGATCGCCGAGACCTTCTGCCGCAGCCGGCTGGGCGACGGTGTGAGCCCGGTCTACGGCGTGCTGCCGCTGGACGCTCCGCTCGACGCCATCCTTGCCCGTATCGAGCCCTGAGCCCAGAGCACGGCGAACTCAGCACGCTCGCGGGCTCAATGAAAGCCAATCGCCACTCGCAGCGCCAGGGCCAGCAACAGGCAGCCGGTGATACGATTGATCCAGTGCGCCCGTGCCTGCAACCAGGGCAGCACGGCGGAATGTGACAGCGCCACCGCCACCAGCACGTACCACACGCCGTCGATCAGCGTCGCCGTGGCCACGATCAGCGCCTTGGCGCCCCAGCCCATGTCGTCGCTCACGAACTGGCTGAGCAGCGCGACGAAGAACAGGATCAGCTTGGGATTGCCCAGTGCCACCAGCACACCGTCGCGGGCCGCCTGGGCGGGGTCGGTGGCCACGCCGCGCGCCTCCAGCGCACCGCCGCGCCCGGCCTGCAGCGCCTTGATGCCCAGCCAGGCCAGATAGGCCGCCCCCACCCAACTGATCAACCGGAACAACGTCGGCTGGTGGGCGATCACCGCGCCCAACCCCCAGACGGTGAGCAGGGCGTAGAGCCCCACCCCCAGCGCATGGCTGACCCCGGCGACCACCCCGGGCGCGCGGCCACCCCCCAGGGTGTGGCGCAGGACCATCGCCAGGCTCGGTCCCGGCGACATGGCCCCCATCGCGCAAACTGCGGCCAGCGAAAGCCAAAGCGTGAGGGGCATGATTCTCTCCTTGTAGGGGGCGATGGGGCGAGGCCGGCTACCGCCGGCTCGAGAAGGCCTCGTTGTCGTAGAAACGATGATAAGCCTCACCACCCGCTGAGTCAGCAGAGCGGGATTGGACCAAAGGCGAGTTTTCGGTGTGGATCGTGCGATGACCGGCGAAGGCGGCAGAGTACGAACCCAGCCCCCGATCGGGCAAGGTCGGGAAACCAGGCGCCATACGTAAAAAAACCGGCGCTGGAAGCGCCGGTCAAACAGGGATGCTGGGATGCAGCGAGAGCCATTCTACGCCTCGCAGCCAGCGGCAATCCGGCGAACTGATGACATTTATTCGAGTTTATTCATGTAGAACGCCGTTCGAGATGCTTCCGAGCATTTACCCGTAAAAACAAGGCAATAGCTATGCCTCAGGGCGAGGGGTATCGCTCGGAAGACCCGGGTTCAAGAGGACAGACCGCCCGCCATTGGGCAGCCACACTTGCCGGCACCAGCGGGAGAGACATTGCTGTCATTCGGGAGGCCCCAACGACAAAGCGCCCCATCCGGCAGGATGGGGCGCTCGAGGCACTAACATGTCGGTCTTGCGGGCTCCCTGGCGAATCACGACATCCTGTCGAAAGCTGCCTTCCTTGCCCACCGTGGGCCGTCCTGGCCCGAGCCTCCTTGCCTGCGCGATCACTCCCTGATCGGCGAGGTCACAGTTAACTTAGTACAGTTTTTTATCAAATTAAAGCTATTACATAACTTATGATTAATTAACGTGACCTATCATTGCCCGAGACACCCTCCTGGGCCTCAAGCCGCCCGCGTCTGCCGCCGCGCCCCCGAGCGGGGCAGCAGCGCTTCGACCCGGGCCAGTTCGTCGTCGGTACGCGCCCCGACGAACGCCGCCAGCGTGGCCGCCGCCTCCCGACGGATGCGATCGTGAATATAGTCGTCGTAGGTGGTGATGAAAGCCCGGCAATGGCGGCAGTGCAAGACATCCGCGGGGCCGGGGTCGCCCTTCCAGAAATTGCTGCCCTGGCATGCAGGGCAATCGACACGTCTCGAACGGTTCAACATGAAAAGTGGCCTCCTGCCTGGGTGTGGCGGGCACATCCTGACAAGGCGAGGTGACAGCTTGATGAACAGTCTTGCGGATTTTGCGGAGAGGTACGACCGGGGCGCCCGATCACGCCATTACACGACGCACCGATGGCCGACTGTCGGACCTATTCTGTCGCTTTCTGCGACCCAATGCCGAAGAAGGAAGGGTAAAAACACCAACAGCCGCCCGTAAGCGACTGTTTTCCAAGTGGTGCCGGCGGTCGGACTCGAACCGACACACTGTCTCCAGCGGCGGATTTTGCAGGGTATCCGAACCAGCCTTTGCCAATCTATACTTTGAAAAATCAGCGACTTATAGCGTTTAACTTCGCCTTCAAGCGCCTTTGTCGGGCTTGGGCGTGGACACAATATGGCCACGTCCCCCCTGCATTGCCTTTATACCTCTTTAGGTATAAAATACCACCATGGATTTGGAGGACGCCATCAAACCGCTCTACTGGGTCGCCAGCAGCAAGAAAGATCTGCTGACCATGCCTGAAGACGTTCAGGATGTCTTCGGCTACGCGCTCCACCAGGCGCAAATCGGCAAAAAGCACAGCCAGACCAAGCCCCTCAAGGGTTTCGGTTCTGCTGGCGTCCTCGAAGTAGTCGAAGACTATCAGGGCGACACCTATCGCGCCGTTTACACGGTTAAGTTCCAGGGTGCCGTCTACGTCCTTCACTGCTTTCAGAAGAAGTCCAGCAGCGGGATAGCCACTCCCAAGCCTGACCTGGACAAGATCCGCGATCGGCTCAAGGCCGTCGAACAGCACCTGAGAGGTTCCTCGTCATGATCGATATCGAACAAGGCAGCACCAACGTCTATGCCGACCTCGGTCGCAATGACGCCGACGAGATGCTGATCAAGGCCCAATTGGCCACCAAGATCGCCGAGATCATCAAGCGTCGTCGTCTTACCCAGGCCAAGGCCGCCGAGATCGTCGGCATCCCCCAGCCCAAGCTTTCCGGCCTGCTGCGTGGTCAATTCCGCGGTATCAGCGAAGCCAAGATGCTCGACTGCCTCGCTCGTCTGGGCCGCGAGGTTCGTATCGTCGTTGGCCCCTCGCGACCTCGCTCCAAGCCCGGTCACGTCGAGGTCGAGTTCACCGGATGATCTCGATGCGCTTCTCGGCGTAATTGATCTTCATCCGCTCTAGACGAACGCCTGCCACCTCGCAGGCTTGGTTCAAGATGCAATCTCGCTTCATACGATCGGGCCTTTCATGACTCGGGGCATCGAGTTCCAACGCGCACTTCACTTTGAAATCGTTGGCGGTCTAACTCAGGCCGCAAAAGGTGTGGGTTCGTGGACCGCTTACGATGGTTCCCGGTGCCAAAGTTGCCGCGAGGCTGTGCCGAATACAGCGCGAGCTTACACATGATGAACGGCGGTGACGTGCTCACGCTGCAAAAGATACTGGGGCATCAGACCCATTACGATGACCATGCGCTACGCGCACCTGTCCCCCGACCATCTCGCGGACGCGATCAAGTACGCACCGAGGATCGGAAAGTGCCGTGGACACTTTGTGGACACTGAGGGGTAAGGTCGAATAATCAAGCCAAGGAAGGAACCGCTAAGTGCTTGATTTCGTGGTGCCGGCGGTCGGACTCGAACCGACACACTGTCTCCAGCGGCGGATTTTGAATCCGCTGCGTCTACCAATTCCGCCACGCCGGCAGCGGGATCGCATTATACGGGGCTTCGTCAGCGCGTCAATGGCGCTCCTGACTTCGAGGCCCGCCTCGGCTATCATGGGCGCCCTGTCCAAACGGTCCACCCGAGCATCCGTTGACCCCCGATTCGATATCCACTGGCCTGGCGGTTCTTGATCCATGCAGCGTGCCGACTTTCATTACGAGCTTCCCGAGGATTTGATCGCGCGGTATCCCAGCGAGCAGCGCAGCGATTGCCGGCTGCTGTGCGTCGACGGGGCGAGCGGCGAGCTGGCCCATCGGCGCTTTCCCGACCTGCTGACACTGCTCGATCCGGGCGATCTGGTGGTGTTCAACGACACCCGGGTGATTCCGGCCCGCCTGCATGGCCAGAAGGCCAGCGGCGGGCGCGTCGAGATGCTGCTCGAGCGCCCGCTGGACGCCCATCGCGGGCTGGCCCACATCCGCGCCAGCAAGTCGCCCAAGCCCGGCACCGAACTGATCTTCGAGGGCGACGTGCGCGCGGTCGTCGAGGGCCGTCAGGAGGCGCTGTTCGAGCTGCGCTTTCTCGGCGAGACGCCGCTCATCGAGCTGCTCGAGCGTCATGGCCACATGCCGCTGCCGCCCTACATCACCCGCGAGGACGAACTGGCCGACCGCGAGCGCTACCAGACCGTCTACGCCCGCCGCGACGGCGCGGTCGCCGCGCCCACCGCCGGGCTGCACTTCGATGAGCCGCTGCTCGAGGCGATGCGCGACAAAGGCATCGAGTCGGCCTTCGTCACGCTGCACGTGGGGGCCGGGACCTTTCAGCCGGTGCGCGTCGACGACATCCGCGAGCACGTCATGCACAGCGAATGGATCGAGGTCGACGAGACGGTCTGCGCGCAGGTACGCGCCGCCCATGCCCGCGGCAACCGGGTGGTGGCGGTGGGCACCACCAGCGTGCGCTGCCTGGAGAGCGCCAGCGCGGCGAGCGACGACGGCACGATCGCGCCGTTTCGCGGCGAGACCGACATCTTCATCTACCCGGGCTATCCATGGCGCTGCGTCGATGCCCTGGTGACCAACTTCCACCTGCCGGAATCGACGCTGGTAATGCTGGTGGCGTCGTTCGCCGGCCACGACACGGTGATGCACGCCTATCGCGAGGCGGTCGCGACGCGCTACCGCTTCTTCAGCTACGGCGACGCCATGTTTTTGACACGCCAGCCCTGACCCGCAAGCCGAGCCGTTTCGGCGCGGCTTGATCCCGTATCGAGAGTATCAATGCGTAACGACTGCTTCATGAGTTTCGAGCGCCTGGCCAGCGACGGGCGCGCCCGCCGCGGCCGGCTGACCTTCCCCCGCGGCAGCGTCGAGACCCCGGCGTTCATGCCGGTGGGTACCTACGGCACCGTGAAGGGCATGACGCCGCAGAGCGTCAAGGAGATCGGCGCCGAGATCATCCTCGGCAACACCTTCCACCTGTGGCTGCGCCCCGGCATGGAGGTGATCGAGGCCCACGGCGACCTGCACGACTTCGCCCAGTGGGACAAGCCGATCCTCACCGACTCCGGCGGCTTTCAGGTGTTCTCGCTGGGGGCGACACGCAAGATCACCGAGGAAGGTGTGCACTTCCGCTCGCCGGTGGACGGCGCCAAGGTGTTCATGGGCCCCGAGGAGTCGATGGCCGTGCAGCGCTCGCTGGGCTCGGACATCGTGATGATCTTCGACGAGTGCACGCCCTACCCGGCGACGCACGACGAGGCGCGCCACTCGATGGAGCGCTCGCTGCGCTGGGCCGAGCGCTCGCGCAGCGCCCACGGCGATTCGCCCTCGGCGCTGTTCGGGATCATCCAGGGCGGCATGTATCCGGACCTTCGCGAGCGCTCGCTCGAGGGGCTCGCGAAGATCGGCTTCGACGGCCTGGCGATCGGCGGGCTGTCGGTCGGCGAGCCCAAGCACGAGATGCTCGAGGTGTTGAACTATCTGCCCACCTGGATGCCCGATGACAAGCCGCGCTACCTGATGGGCGTGGGAAAGCCGGAGGATCTGGTCGAGGGCGTGCGCCGCGGTGTCGACATGTTCGACTGCGTGATGCCCACCCGCAATGCCCGCAACGGCCATCTGTTCACGGCCGAGGGCACGGTCAAGATCCGCAACGCCAAGCACCGCCACGATACCCGGCCGCTCGAGGAGGGCTGTGACTGCTACACCTGCCGGCACTTCTCGCGGAGCTATCTGCACCACCTGGATCGCTGCGGCGAAATGCTCGGTTCGATGCTCAATACCATCCACAATCTGCGCCATTATCAGCGTGTGATGGCCGGTTTGCGCGGTGCTATCGAAGCGGGTACATTGGCGGACTTCGTGAATACGTTCTATGCGCGACGGGGCCTGCCGGTTCCCGAGGCACCGCTCTAGAGCCGGCCACGAGACCCCCTTTCTGCGGCCGAGGGCCAACCTCGGCCCGGCATTTGCAACCTCTGTAACCTTCCGGGAGACAACAACCCATGCTGGATTTCCTCATCCCCCAGGCCCAGGCTCAGGCCGCGGGTGGCGGTGGCGCCGCGGGTGGCGGCATCGCGCAGATCGTCATGCTGGTCGGCTTCGTGCTGATCTTCTACTTCCTGCTGTGGCGTCCGCAGTCCAAGCGCGCCAAGGAGCACAAGAAGCTGATCAGCAACCTGGCCAAGGGGGACGAGATCGTCATCGGCGGCGGCCTGGTGGGGCGTGTCACCAAGGTGAACGAGGAATTCCTCACGCTGGAGATCGCCGAGGGCACCGAGGTCAACGTGCAGAAGAACGCCGTGGCGGCCGTGCTGCCCAAGGGCACCCTGAAGTCTCTCTGATTCCCCTCACGCTGCCGGCCCCAGCCGGCAGCGTTCTTTCCGCGTCAGCAACAAGGACAGGGCTTCCATGCTCAACCGTTACCCCCTGTGGAAGTATCTGCTGATACTCATCGTGCTCGTCGTCGGGTTGATCTACGCCCTCCCCAACCTCTTTCCCGAAGATCCCGCGGTCCAGATCAGCAGCGCGCGTGGTGGTGTCTCCCTCGACGACAGTCAACTCCAGCGAATCCGTAGTGCGCTCGACAAGGCCGACATCGCCGTCGAGCGCATCGATACCCAGCCCAACGGCGCCCTGGTACGCCTCGAAGACGGCGGCGACCAGCTCGAGGCACGCCAGGTCATCAGCGGCCTGCTCAACGACGACTACACCGTGGCGCTGAACCTCGCCGAGGCCACGCCGGACTGGCTCGCGAGCCTGGGCGCCTCGCCGATGAACTTGGGTCTCGACCTGCGCGGCGGCGTGCACTTCGCCCTCGAGGTCGACATGGACGCGGCGATCCAGCAGCGTCTGCAGGTCAACGCCAGCGCCATCCGCAGCGCCCTGCGCGACGAGCGCATCCGCTATCGCGATACCCGGATCGACGGTCGTACCCTGACCCTGACCTTCGCCAACGCCGACGATCGCAGCCAGGCTCGCGACATCATTCGCGGCCAGTTCCCGGACTTCCAGTACGAGGATCGCGACGCCGGCAACGGCGCCACCCTGGCGATGACCCTGAGCCCGCAGAAGATCCAGGAGATCCAGGACTACGCGGTCGAACAGAACCTCACCACGCTGCGCAACCGCGTCAACGAACTCGGCGTGGCCGAGCCGCTGGTGCAGCGCCAGGGCCCCAACCGCATCGTCGTCGAACTGCCCGGCGTGCAGGACACCGCCGCCGCCAAGCGCGTGATCGGCGCCACCGCCAACCTCGAGTTCCGCCTCGCCGCGCGCCCGGACAGCCCGGCCTCGGAGACCGATACGCTGCCCTTCCGCAACGACCCGCAGCGCACCGCCGAACTGATGAAGGACGTGATCATCACCGGCGAGAACGTCTCCAGCGCCAGCGTCAGCTTCGACCAGAACGGCCGCCCGCAGGTCAACATCAACCTCGACGGCACCGGCGGCACGCTGATGAACCGCGCCACGCGCTCCAACATCGGCCGCTCGATGGCGGTGGTCTACATCGACAACAAGACCCGCACCCGCACGGTGATGGAAGATGGCAAGGCGGTCGACAAGCGCGAGAACTACACCGAGCGCGGCATCATCAGCCTGGCGACCATCCAGAGCGCACTGGGCAACCGCTTCCGCATCACCGGGCTGGACTCGCCCACCGAGGCCAAGGAGCTCGCCCTGCTGCTGCGCTCCGGTTCGCTGGCCGCGCCGATCTACTTCGTCGCCGAACGCACCATCGGCCCGAGCCTGGGCAAGTCGAACATCGAGCAGGGCATCCTCTCGGTGGAGATCGGCATGCTGCTGGTGGTGGCCTTCATGCTGATCCGCTACAAGGCCTTCGGTCTGATCGCCAACGTCGCGCTGGCCACCAACCTGGTGCTGCTGGTCGCCGCGCTGTCACTGCTGGGCGCCACGCTCACGCTGCCCGGCATCGCCGGTATCGTCCTCACGCTGGGCATGGCGGTCGATGCCAACGTGCTGATCTACGAGCGAATACGCGAGGAAATACGCGCCAAGATGCCGGTCCAGCAGGCCATCCACGCCGGTTACGAACGCGCCTTCACGTCGATCTTCGATGGCAACATCACCACCTTGCTGGTGGCGGTGATCCTGTTCTCGATCGGTACCGGGCCGGTCAAGGGCTTCGCCGTGACGCTCTCGCTGGGCATCCTGACCTCGATGTTCACGGCCATCATGGTCTCGCGTGCGATCGTCAATCTCACCATTGGCGGCAAGCCAGTGAAGAAACTCTGGATATAAGAGGTGGCCATGAAATCTCTCGTCAATCGACAGCTCGACTTCATGGGTAAGCGCCATCTGGCGTTCTACTTCTCCGGAGCGCTGCTGCTGATCTCGATCGTCTCGCTGCTGTTCCAGCAGCTCAACCTGGGGCTCGACTTCACCGGCGGCACCCTGGTCGAGGTGCGCTACGCCACGGCCCCGGCCCTCGAGGCGGTGCGTCAGACACTGGAGAGCGCCGGCTTCAGCAACGTCTCGGTGCAGACGTTCGGCGCCCCCACAGACGTGCTGGTGCGCCTGCAGCAGGCCTTCGACCCCGGCGTCGGCAATCAGGTCACCAGCGTGCTCGCCCAGGCCGGCGGCAACGTCAGCCTGGTGCGCGCCGAGTTCGTCGGCGCCCAGGTGGGCGACCAGCTACGCGACCAGAGCGGTCTGGGCATGCTGGTGGCACTGGGCGTGGTGATGCTCTACGTGGCACTGCGCTTCCAGTACAAGTTCTCGCTGGGTGCCCTGCTCGCCCTGGTCCACGACGTGGTCATCGTGCTCGGCGTGTTCTCGCTGTTCCAGATCGACTTCGACCTGACGGTGCTGGCGGCGGTGCTGGCGGTGATCGGTTACTCGCTCAACGACACCATCATCGTCTACGACCGCATCCGCGAGAACATCCGCAAGTCGCGTACCGACGACATGGCGGCGATCTTCAACGACGCCATCAACCAGACCCTGGCGCGTACGCTCGCCACGTCCGGCACCACCCTGCTGGTGCTGCTGGCGCTGCTGCTGCTGGGCGGCGACATGATCCACAACTTCGCCCTGGCGCTGATGGTCGGCGTGGGGATCGGCACCTACTCGTCGGTCTACGTGGCCTCGGCACTGCTGATCGGCCTCAAGCTCCGCCGCGAGGACCTGATCCCGGCCAAGAAGGAGAACGCCGAGGCGGACGAACTGCCCTGAGCGACTCGCACCGCCCCCCGGCTCACGACACCCCGCTTCGGCGGGGTGTCGTCGTTTCGAACACGCTACCCGCCGCAGCGCAGGCCGTGCTTGCGCAACTTGCGCACCACGCTGGGCTGACTGATTCCCAGGCGGCGGGCGATGGCGTAGGTACTCTCGCCCGACGCGCACTGCGCGGCGAGTATCCGCCGTTCGTGGGTGGCCATCGCCTGCCCGAGCGTTTCGCCCTCGGCCAGGCAAGCGCCCCCGACCTCGCGGCTCGGTTCCACCGCCACCCCCGGCGCCTCGGGTTCGCGATCGCCGGGGGCGCCGATCACGTCGCCCGGCGACGCCAGCCAGGCACGCTCCAGCCAGTTCTCCAGCTCGCGCACGTTGCCCGCCCACTCATTGTCCATCAGCGTCGTCCAGGCCGTCGGGTGCAACACCTTGGTGCGCGCATAGCGCTGGTTGAGGTGGCCCAGGCAGCGCTCGACCAGCGCCGGGATGTCCTCGCGACGCTCGCGCAGCGGCGGCAGGGTCACCGGGATGACGTTGAGCCGATAGTAGAGATCGAGCCGGAAGTCACCGCTCGCCACCCGCGCTTCCAGATCCTGGTTGGTGGCCACCACCAGGCGGAAGTCGACCCGCCGTGACTGGACATCGCCGAGGCGCGTCAGGCGGCCGTCCTGGATCACCTTGAGCAGCTTGGTCTGCACCTGACGCGCCGCGCCGCTGAAGGCACCGGGCTGGTAGCCGAACATCTCGGATTCGAACAGCGCCTCGGGGATCGCCGCGCAGTTGACGTCGATGAAGGGCCCCTCGCCGCGCTGACTCCAGCGGTGGAGCTGTCGGGCGAAGGCGGTCTTGCCCACCCCCGACTCGCCGAGCATCAGCACCGTGGCATCGGTGGGCGCCACGCGCTTGAGCAGCAAGGCGATCTCGCGCATCACCGCGCTGCGCACCTCGAGCGTGTCGAGGTCGAGCGCATCGTCCAGCGACGTGCCCGCGCCGCGCTTCAGGTGATCGCTGAAGCGCTGCTGGAGCAGGCTGTACTCGTCCTGCAGCAACTGCAGGTCGGTAAGATCCATCGACCGCGAGACCACCCGCACCAGCTCGCCGTCGACGAACACCGGATAGGCTTCGGCGACGACCCGTCGGCCGGTCTCGGTCTGCTGCATCAGTTGCGCCGGCCGCCCGGTACGCAGTACCTCGAGGGTCACCGAAGGGCGCAGGACGCCGCGTTCGACCAGTTGCTGAACGGTACTGGCGCGAAGTTCCTCGCGGCTCAGACCGTAGACGGCGGCACTGCCCGGGCTGACGTCGAGGATCCCCCCGCCGGCATCGACGATGAAGAAGTGGTCGTGGGCGGTCTCGACGATGGTATCGAGGATCGCGCGGTCGATGTCGGTCATGGCGGCTCGCTGCATCGCGGGTGATGCAACAGCGTATCAATGATTCATGAGCGTATCACCCGACGCCATCAGTTGATTCAAAAACGCATCGCCCTGATCTCTGAAAGCCTTCGAAAACAGTTCATTACGAATTGGCACGCTTCCTGCTCCAGGGAAGGTGATCCACTCATTCGCGAATCAGGAGACCGCGTGAGCGACTCATCCTTCAACCAGCCGCTGGGCGGCAACGAGATGCCCCGCTTCGGCGGTCCGGCGACCATGATGCGCCTGCCCACCCAGACCGATGCCAGCGGCCTGGATGCCGCCTTCATCGGCATCCCCATGGACATCGGCACCTCCAACCGCCCGGGTACCCGCCTCGGCCCGCGCCAGATCCGCGACGAGTCGCGCATGCTGCGGCCCTACAACATGGCGACCCGCGCCGCGCCCTTCGACAGCCTGCAGGTGGCGGACCTCGGCGACGTGCCGATCAACACCTTCAACCTGCCGAAGAATCTCGACATCATCACGCGCTTCTACGACGACGTGCTGGCCCAAGGCTGCGTGCCGCTGACGCTTGGCGGCGACCACACCCTGACCTGGCCGATCCTGCGCGCCATCGCCGCCAGGCACGGCCCGGTGGGACTGATCCACATCGACGCCCATGCCGATGTCAACGAGCACATGTTCGGCGAGGAGGTCGCCCACGGCTGTCCGTTCCGTCGCGCCCAGGAAGAGGGGCTGCTCGACAGCCAGCGGGTCGTCCAGATCGGTCTGCGCGGCACCGGCTACGCCGCCGACGACTTCGACTGGTGTCGCGACCAGGGCTTTCGTGTGGTGACCGCCGAACAGTGCTGGTACCAGTCACTGGCGCCGCTGATGGCCGAGGTCCGCGAGAGAATGGGTAACGCCCCGGTGTACATCTCCTTCGACATCGACGGCCTCGACCCCTCGGTGGCGCCGGGCACCGGCACCGTCGAGATGGGGGGACTCACCGCCGCCCAGGGCCTGGAGATCGTGCGCGGCGCGGCCGGTCTCAACGTGGTCGGCGGCGATCTGGTGGAGGTCTCGCCGCCCTACGACCCCAGCGGCAATACCGCGCTGATGGGCGCCACCCTGCTCTACGAGATGCTTTGCGTGCTGCCCGGCGTGGAACACCGCGACTGATTCGCAACGTCGCCCGGCTCCTCGAGGGTCGGGCCAACCCCATTACAAGACCAATAGAGCCCTCTCATGGCCGATTCCATCGAAACGACCCTCGCCACCCAGGCCGCGCCGCTGAGTCGCGCCGGTCTGCTGAAATTCCTGATTCCCTCGCTGCTCGGCATCGGCCTGTTCCTGGTGCCCTTCTCCACCGGCGACACCATCAACATCGGCATGGGCCTGATGGCCGACGGCCTCAAGGCGCTGCTCGGCGAGGCCCTGCCACCCATCGCCGTGGCGGTGCTGTGCCTGTCCATCGTGCTGACGCTGGTGGTCAAGCTCGCCAACCCGGGCTGGGCCCGTGAAGGCGCCCTGCACGAGCTGTTCGACGTCGCCCCGTTGTGGGTAGCCATGCGCGCCCTCGGCGCGATCTTCGCACTGATGACCTACTTCCAGGTCGGTCCCGAGGTGGTCACCGCGTCCTTTACCGGCGGCGTGATGCTCAATGACCTGGCCCCGGTGCTGCTGACCTTCTTCTTCTTCGCCGCCATCCTGCTGCCCTTGCTGGTCGACTTCGGCTTCATGGAATTCATCGGCAGCCTGGTGCGCACGCCCTTCCGCCGCATCTTCGGCCTGCCGGGACGCAGCGCCATCGACGCCACCGCCTCCTGGATGGGCTCGGGCACCGTGGGCGTGCTGATCACCACCCAGCAGTACGAACAGGGCTTCTACAACTGCCGCGAGGCCTCGGCAATCGCCACCAACTTCTCCATCGTGTCGATTGCCTTCGCCCTGCTGGTGACCAGTTTCATCGGCATCAACCACCTCTTCGTACCCTTCTACCTGACGGTGGTGGTCGCCGGCCTGGTGGCCGCGGTGATCGTGCCGCGCCTGCCGCCGCTGTCGCGCAAGCCGAACAGCTATTACGAGCCGGTGGGCTGCCGAATCGCCGAGGAGAACACCGGCGACCAGAACCTGCTGCGCTACAGCCTGGGCATGGCCGTGGCCCGCGCCGAGACCGCTCCGGGGCCGCTCAAGCTGGCACGCTTCGCGCTGTTCAACGTCGCCGACATCTTCCTCGGCCTGCTGCCGCTGGTGATCGCCATCGGCACGGTGGCGCTGATGCTCGCCGAGTTCACACCGCTGTTCACCTGGCTCGCCACGCCCATGGTGCCGATCCTGGAATGGATGCGGATCCCCGAGGCCGAGGCCGCCGCTCCCGCGACCCTGGTGGGCTTCGCCGACATGTTCCTGCCGGCGGTACTGGCCAGCGACATCGAAAGCGAGCTGACCCGCTTCGTGATCGCCTGCCTGTCGCTGACCCAGTTGATCTACATGTCCGAGATCGGCGCCCTGCTGCTGAAATCGAAGATCCCGCTCAAGTTGTGGGAACTGGTGACCATCTTCCTGCTGCGCACCGCCATCACCCTGCCGATCATCGTGGTCATGGGCCACTGGCTGGTTGCTTGAGTCGATGCCCATGAATCGCGAGAGAGACGAGAGAGAAACGCCCATGACCTGTGCCGAGCTGCTGATTCACTTGCTGGTCGAGCGCCACGGTGTGGACACCGTCTTCGGCATTCCCGGGGTGCACACCGTCGAGCTCTATCGCGGGCTCGACGGCCAGCCACTGCGCCACGTCACCCCACGCCACGAGCAGGGCGCGGGCTTCATGGCGGACGGCTACGCCCGCGCCAGCGGCAAGCCCGGGGTATGCCTGATCATCACCGGCCCGGGCATGACCAACATCGCCACCGCCATGGGCCAGGCGCTCGCCGACTCGGTGCCGATGCTGGTGATCTCCAGCGTCAACCGCCGCGACACCCTGGGTCGCGGCCAGGGACGGCTGCACGAACTGCCCAGCCAGCAGCAGACACTCGCCGGGGTGGCGCGCTTCAGCCATACCCTGCTCGACCCTGCCGCCCTGCCCGAGGTACTGGACCGGGCGTTCGCGACATTCGACTCGGCGCGCCCGGGACCGGTGCACATCGAGATCCCCATCGACCTGTTCGCCATGCCGGCCGCCACGCCGCGCGACTGGACGGGCCCGCGCCTGTATCCGCCGGCGGTCGACCCGCAGGGGCTGGCGCTGGCCGCCAGTTGGCTGCGCGAGGCCGAGCGCCCGCTGGTGCTGCTCGGTGGTGGCTGCGTCGACGCCCCCGAGGCCGCGCGGACGCTGATCGAGCGTCTCGACGCGCCGACCGTCACCACCATCAACGCCAAGGGTCTGCTGGGCCGCGACCATCCGCTGGATCTCGGCGCCAATGCCGCCCTGCCGGCGGTGCGCGAACTCGCCCGCGAGGCGGACGTGATCCTCGCCGTGGGCACCGAGCTCGGCGAGACCGACTACGACGTGGTGTTCGATGACGGCTTCACGCTCGACGGCCGGCTGATCCGCATCGACATCGACGCCCAGCAACTGGTGCGCAACCAGGCCACGAGCCTGGGTCTGGTGGGCGATGCGGCCGGCGCGTTGCGCCAGTTGCTGGCGTTCGTGCCAGAGCCCATGAGCCGCGACGGCGTCGCCCGTACCACACGCACGCTCGAGGCCCTGGCGCTGGCCGACGATCCGGCCCTGGCGCCCTTCGTGCCGCTGTTCGACACCTTGCGCCAGGCACTGCCGGAGGCGGTGCTGGTCGGCGACTCCACCGCCCCGGTCTACGCCGCCAACCACCTGGTCAGCCAACCCGAGCCGCGGCGCTACTTCAACGCCTCGACCGGCTTCGGCACCCTCGGCTACGGCCTGCCCGCGGCACTCGGCGCCAGCCTGGCCCGGCCCGACCTGCCGGTGGTCGCGCTGGTCGGCGACGGCGGGGCGATGTTCACCCTGAGCGAGCTGGCCACCGCCGTCGAAGAACGCCTGCCGGTGGTCGTGCTGCTCTGGCACAACGCCGGCTACGAGGAAATCCGCCGCTACATGGATGCCCACGAGGTACCACGCTGCGGCGTCGATCTCCGGGCGCCGGACTTCCAGACCCTGGCTGCCGGCTTCGGCTGCCAGGCGAGCCGGGTCGACTCGCCGAGGGCGCTGGCCGCGGCAATCGCCACGCGTGCCGACGACGGACCTTGCCTGATCGAAATCGACGCTCACAGCTGGCCTAACGGCTGACCCCGACACGAGACCTTCGTCATGCAACGACTCGACCACCAGTTCATCGACAACCGCTGGGTGCCCTCGCCGGGCGAACGGCGCCTGCCGGTGATGGACCCTTATCGCCAGGAGCGGCTCGCCGATATCACCGCCGGGGATGCTGGCGACGTCGACGCGGCGGTGGCCGCGGCACGCCGCGCGCTGCCCGCCTGGCAGGCCCTCGGCGGTGAACGTCGCGCCGGCTATCTGGAGGCCTTCGCCGACGCCCTCGAGCGCCGCCGCGAGACGCTGATGCGCCTGTCCGCCACCAACAACGGCAAGACGCTGGCCGAGACCGCCATCGACATGGACGACGCCATCGCCTGCTATCGCTACTACGCCGGCCAGGCGCGGGCCCTGGACGCCCGCCAGGGCCGGCTCGTCGAGCACGCCCTGGACGGCATCGAGGCGCGGGTCTACGAGGACCCGGCCGGGGTCGTGGGGCTGATCACGCCCTGGAACTTCCCGCTGGTGACCAGCG
Source organism: Modicisalibacter coralii (assembly GCF_004117855.1). Lineage (GTDB taxonomy): Bacteria > Pseudomonadota > Gammaproteobacteria > Pseudomonadales > Halomonadaceae > Modicisalibacter > Modicisalibacter coralii. The sequence goes on along the minus strand of NZ_QWBW01000009.1, from coordinate 81,366 downwards.
CCTGGAAGATCGCCCCGGCACTGGCCGCCGGCTGCACACTGGTGTTCAAGCCCTCCGAAGTGGTGCCGCTGCCGGAGCTGGCACTAGCCGAGATCGCCGTCGAAATCGGCCTGGCCGCCGGGGTGTTCAATCTGCTGCTCGGCGACGGCGCGGGCATCGGCGCGCCGCTGAGCGCGCACCCCGGCATCGACAAGCTCTCCTTCACCGGCAGCAACGCGGTGGGCGAAGCGGTGATGCGCGCCGCCGCCACGGGCAGCCGCGGCGTGTCGCTGGAACTCGGCGGCAAGTCACCGATCCTGGTGCTCGACGACGCCGACGTCGCCCAAGCCGCCGACTGGGTGATGGCGGGCCTCTTCTTCAACAGCGGCCAGGTCTGCTCGGCGACCTCGCGGCTGCTGGTGCATCACAGCCTGGCCGAGGCGCTCTACGCCGCCCTTGCCCGGCGCATCGACGCCATCCGCCTGGGCGACCCGCTGGCCGACGATACCGACATGGGGCCGATGACCAGCGCCCGCCAGCGCAACGCCGTCGAGGGCTATCTGGCCATCGCCCGGGAGGAGGGGCTCGTCGCGGTGCGTGACGCCCGCCATCGCCAGCTGCCGGCCCATGGCGAGTTCGTCGCCCCGACCCTGTATCGCGATGTGCCGCTGACCAGCCGGCTGTGGCGCGAGGAGATCTTCGGCCCGGTGCTCTGCGCACGCAGCGTGGCCGACGACGCCGAGGCGATCGCCCTGGCCAACGCCAGCGAGTTCGGTCTCGCCGCCACGGTGATCAGTGGTGACCCCGAGCGCGCCCGGCGGGTCGGCCGTGCCCTGCGCGCCGGCAGCGTGTGGTTCAACAGCGAACAGCTGGTACTGCCCGAGGCCGGCTGGGGCGGTTTCGGGCGCAGCGGCATCGGCCGCGAACTCGGCCCCTGGGGGCTGGCCGGTTACCTGGAGGTCAAGCACCTGATCGGGCCGGCGTCGGGAACGCGGAGCTAGCCGTCCCATACGCCATCGGGCAGGCATGAAAAAACCCCGCTCGCGAGATCGCGAGCGGGGTTTTTAGAGTCGTGCGGGCAGGGCTTCAGACGTGCGGCTTGAGGGTCTGCACCAGCGTCTTGTAGAGCCGCGGACTGGCGGCCATCAGGCTGGCCTCCGGTGCCACGCTGGGTGCGCCGTCGGGGCCGCCCATCAGGGCACCGGCTTCCTTGAGCATCAGGGTACCGACCAGGCTGTCCTGCTCCTCGAGGCCCAGCACGAAGACCGCATCGACGCGGCCGGCGGCCATCTCGGCAATGTCGAGCAGACCGCAACCGCTGGCGGTGAGCGTGTCGACGCGCGGCCCCAGTTGCTGGACCAGCGTCAGATAGGTCGGCAGGTGACGCGAGCGCAGCCAGGTTTCCGGCAGGCTCATGGCCAGGCGGATGCCGTCGATGCCGTTGGCCTTGCTGACGCGGATACGCTTGCCGTTGTGCTGGGCGCCGCGCCCGCGGCTGGCGAGGTACTCGTCGTCGCTGAACGGGCAGATCACCACGGCGTGTTCGGGGCGCCCCTTGACCAGGCAGACCAGCGACAGCGCAAAGCCGGCACTCGCGGTACCGAGATTGGAGTAGCCGTGGAAGGGTTCGATCCGCCAGACGATGTCGCGGCCTTCGCCCTCGCCGTCGCGATGCGGTGTGTAACGGCCGGCGACGCCGTGCTGGGGATAACCGCGCGAGAGCTGACGGACGATCAGGGTCTCGGCGTTGCGGGCGGTGTCCTCCAGCAGGCGATCGAGGTTGCGGTCTTCGTGGGCAACTTCGATGCGCTCGCGGACACGGACGAATTGCTCGGCGGCGCTGCGCGCGGCGCGCAGCGCGAATTGGACCATCGGATGCATGATCGGGCCTTGACGGGTCGGTAACTGTTAAAGAACGCCGCGCATGCTAGCAGACCCGGCGCCGCGAGGGAATCGCGACGCCCTCAGGCATGCTAGAATGCCCGCCCCGAAATCCGCCACCCGTGATGCCCATGTCCGACCCGTCCTTCTCCCTCGATCAGCTGCGCATCGTGCTGATCGGTACCAGTCACCCCGGCAACATCGGCGCCACCTGTCGGGCGATGAAGAACATGGGCCTGTCGGACCTGGCCCTGGTCGCCCCGCGCTGCGAGGTCCAGACCAGCGACTCGATCTCGCGGGCCTCGGGCGCCGATGCGTTGCTCGCCGGGGCCGTGCAGCACACGACGCTGGAAGCGGCGGTCGCCGACGCCACCCTGGTGGTGGGTGCCAGCGCCCGCTCGCGGACCCTGCCCTGGCCGATGATCACCCCGCGCCAGCTCGGCGAATCGCTGCCCGCCGAGCTGGCCGGGCGACAGGCACGGGTCGCGCTGGTCTTCGGTCGCGAGGATACCGGCCTGACCAACGCCGAGCTGCAGCATTGCCACCGCCACGTGCACATTCCCACCGACGCCGAGTTCAGCTCGCTGAACCTCGCCGCCGCGGTGCAGGTCGTGGCCTACGAATGCCGCCTGGCCTGGCTGGCCGGGGCCGAGCATTCCCGCAGCGACGCCGCGCCGTTCGGCATCGACTGGGACAACCCGCCGGCCGAGCACGCCGACCTGGAACGCTACTTCGCGCACCTCGAACGGGTGCTGATCGCCATCGGCTTCCACGATCCCGAAAAACCCCGTCAGTTGATGGCCCGCCTGCGCCGCCTCTACCTGCGCGCCCGACCGGATACCCTGGAGGTCAACATCCTGCGCGGCATTCTCAGCGCCATCGAGAAGCGTACCGGCGGGCGCTGAGCGGTGCCTTGCAGGGCGCGCGCGGCGCCCCAATAATGGGTGATCATCCCGTCAGCGGCCGTGGCCTGCGCCCGCCGATCCGTCAACAAGGAACGCTTCATGTTTCGCCGTCTGCGTGAAGACATCAACAGCGTGTTCGACCGCGACCCGGCGGCACGCAACTTCCTCGAGGTGCTGACCAACTATCCGGGTCTGCATGCCCTGCTCGCCCACCATGTGAGTCACTGGCTGTGGCGTCGCGATTGCAAGTGGCTGGCCAAGAGCGTCTCGAGCCTGGCGCGCTGGCTGACCGGCATCGAGATCCACCCCGGGGCGCGTATCGGCCGGCGCTTCTTCATCGACCACGGTATGGGCGTGGTGATCGGCGAGACCGCCGAAGTGGGCGACGACGTCACGCTCTATCAGGGCGTCACCCTGGGCGGCACCAGTTGGAACAAGGGCAAGCGCCACCCGACGCTGGAAGACGGCGTGATCGTCGGCGCCGGCGCCAAGATCCTCGGCCCCTTCACCGTCGGCGCCGGCGCCAAGATCGGCTCCAACGCGGTGATCACCAAGGCCGTGCCGGCGGGCGCCACGGTGGTCGGCATTCCCGGCAAGATCGTCAAGCGCGCCGATCCCGACGCCGAGGAGGTGCCCAACTTCGACCCCGAGCGTCGCGAGGCGATCCGCCAGAAATTCGGTTTCGACGCCTATGGCGTCAGCCAGGACATGCCCGACCCGGTGGCTCGCTCGATGCAGGCGATGCTCGATCACATGCACGCCGTCGACCAGCGCATCGAACGCATGTGCTCGACGCTGCGCAAGCTCGACGCCGGCTACCGGGAAGGCCGGTTGCCGGAATTGCGCGACGAGGACTTCGCCGAGATTCTCGCCGACGTCGACAGCTGCTGCGGCAGCGAGACCACTGCCGCTGACGAGGCCGTCGAGGCCAGCGCCGAAAGCGACGAGACCGAACGCCGGCGTTCCGGCGAGCGCCGCTAGGCCCGTTCACCGCCAGGCAAGTAGTTGACCGTCATACTGGGTTTTCTCATAATGAGCGCACTATTCCGTCGGTCCCGGCGGCTCGCCACGAGCCACGGCAGGACCCGCGGCCATTCGCTCGCCGTCTCGAACCCGACCGCCCTATGCGCCTGACCACCAAAGGACGTTACGCCGTTACCGCGATGCTCGACCTGGCCCTGCATGGCGACCAGGGGCCGATCAGCCTCGCCGACATCTCGCAGCGCCAGGGCATTTCGCTGTCCTATCTGGAGCAGCTCTTCGCCCGGCTGCGGCGCGCCAAGCTGGTCAAGAGCGTGCGCGGCCCGGGCGGCGGCTACCTGCTGGCCGTGGCCCCGCACGCCGTCTCGGTGGCCCGGGTGATCGACGCCGTCGACGAATCGGTCGACGCCACCCGCTGTCAGGGCCTGTCGGACTGCCAGCAGGGCCGCACCTGCCTGACGCATCATCTGTGGTGCGAGCTGTCGCAGGAGATTCACGGGTTTCTCGAGGGCATCACGCTGGGCACGCTGGTCGAACGCGAGGAAGTGCGCCACATCGCCGAGCGTCAGCGCCTCCACGTCGCCGACAGCACCATCGCCGTCTCGTCACCCTGAGCGCCGCCCCGGCCGCGCCGCGACTCGTATACAGAGAGCCATGAACGCACCCATCTATCTCGATTACGCTGCCACCACGCCGGTCGACCCCCGCGTCGCCGAGACCATGGCACGCTACCTGACCCTGGATGGCGTCTTCGCCAATCCGGCCTCGCGCAGTCACATGCCCGGCTGGCAGGCCGAACAGGCGGTGGAGGGGGCACGCCGTCAGGTCGCCGACCTGATCGGTGCCGACCCCCGCGAGATCGTCTGGACCTCGGGGGCCACCGAGGCCGACAACCTGGCGCTGATCGGCTTCATGCGCGCCAACCGCCATCGCGGCAATCATCTGGTGACCTCGACCATCGAACACAAGGCGGTGGTCGACACTGCCCAGGCACTGGAGCGCGAGGGCGTCGAGGTGACCTGGCTGGAACCCGGTCACGACGGCCGCATCGCCCCGACCCGCCTGGCCGCGGCGATGCGCGACGACACCGTGCTGGTGTCGCTGATGGCGGTCAACAACGAACTGGGCACGATCAACGACCTGGCCGCGCTGTCGGCGGTGGTCCACGCCCGCGATGCGGTGTTCCACGTCGACGCCGCCCAGGCGGTGGGCCGGATTCCGCTGGACGTCGTCGACCTGGGTATCGACCTGATGTCCCTGTCCGGGCACAAGGTCTACGGCCCCAAGGGGGTCGGCGCGCTCTACGTCAGGCGCAGCCCCGACATCCGCCTCGAGGCCCTGATCCACGGCGGCGGCCACGAGCGCGGCATGCGCTCAGGCACCCTGCCCACCCATCAGATCGTCGGCATGGGCGAGGCCTTCGCCCTGGCCGAGGCCGAAGGCGAGGCCGATCAGGCGCGCATCGCCACCCTGGCGCAGCGTTTCCTGGCCGAACTCGACGACCTCCAGGGCGTGCACCGCAACACCGACGTCGGCGTGGCGGTGCCCAACATCGTCAATCTGTCGTTCGACGGCGTCGACGGTGAGTCGCTGCTCATGGCACTGCGCGGGATCGCGGTCTCCACCGGTTCGGCCTGCAATTCGGCGAGCGTCGAGCCATCCTATGTCCTGAAAGGCATCGGCGTGCCCCGCGTACGGGCGCTGACGGCGCTGCGCTTCAGCTTCGGCCGTTTCACCGACGAGGCCGACATCGACACCGCCGTCGCCGACATTCGGCATGCCATCACCACCTTACGCGGCTGATTTGCTCGCACGAATCGCCGCTTCGCAGTCAGGAGGATCCACCATGGCGCAACTCTCGATCACCCCCGCCGCCGCCGATCAGATCCATCGCGTGCTCGACGAACGCGGGCACGGCCTGGGCCTGCGCGTGAGCGTCAAGCCCAGCGGCTGCTCCGGCTACAGCTATGTGCTCGACTTCGCCGACGAGGCGATCGACAAGGACGTGGCCTTCGAAGCGCACGGCGCCAAGGTGTTCGTCGCTCCCGAGGCGCTCGAGATGCTCGACGGCAGCGAGGTCGACTACGTCAACGAGGGGCTCAACCGCTTCTTTCGCTTCAACAACCCCAACGTCAAGGACCAGTGCGGTTGCGGCGAGAGCTTCAGCGTCTGACCCGGTTTTTGTAAGCCCCCGGTGAGCGCCGGCCGCGCGGGGTGTCAAGCCGCGCCAGAGCCGCTATAATTAGGCGCTTTTCAGCCCGGCCCCCGCGGTCCGGCACCTGAACCCGACTCCTGCGCGCTGCGATCCTCGCGGCGCGCAGCCGTATTCACGCCATCCCCTGTTCACGGAGATACCCTGCATGGCAACCCAGCGCACGCTGTCCATCATCAAGCCCGACGCCGTTTCCAAGAACGTCATCGGCGAGATCATCAGCCGCTTCGAGAAGGCCGGCCTCAAGGTCGTCGCGGCCAAGATGCTGCACCTGTCCAAGGAGCAGGCCGAAGGCTTCTATGCCGAGCACAAGGAGCGCGGCTTCTTCGGTGAGCTGGTCGGTTTCATGACCTCCGGCCCGGTGGTCGTCCAGGTCCTGGAAGGCGAGGACGCCATCGCCAAGAACCGTGACCTGATGGGCGCCACCAACCCGCAGGAAGCCGCGCCGGGCACCATCCGTGCCGACTACGCGCAGTCCATCGACGCCAACGCCGTGCACGGTTCCGACTCGCCGGAATCCGCCGAGCGCGAAGTGGCCTTCTTCTTCGGCGCCGACGAGATCTGCCCGCGCTGAGCCGGTTCGCGGGGGCCGCAGGCTCCCGCTCCGACCGCTCCGGGCCCCTCGCCGTCCGCCCCACCGACCATCGGTTGACCATCATGACCGCCACCACCCATACCCCTCGCACCAACCTGCTCGGCCTGTCCCGCGAGCAGATGGAAGCCTTCTTCGTCTCGATCGGCGAGAAGAAATTTCGCGCCAGCCAGGTGATGAAGTGGATCCATCACGAAGGCTGCGACGACTTCGAGGCCATGACCAACCTCTCCAAGGCCCTGCGCGCGCGCCTGGCCGAAGTGGCCGAGATTCGCGGCCCCGGGGTGGTCTACGAGGGCACGTCGAGCGACGGCACGCGCAAGTGGGTGCTCGAGGTCGAGGACGGCAGCTACGTCGAGACCGTGCTGATCCCCTCCGAAAACGGCAACCGGCGCACGCTGTGCGTGTCGTCGCAGGTCGGCTGCTCGCTGGACTGCAGCTTCTGTTCCACCGGCAAGCAGGGCTTTCAGCGCAACCTCACCGCCGCCGAGGTCATCGGTCAGGTGTGGGTCGCCAGCCGCAGCGCGGGGCCGCGTCGCGATACCGCCAACCGCCCGGTCACCAACGTGGTGATGATGGGCATGGGCGAACCGCTGCTCAACTACGACAACGTCGTGTCGGCGATGAAGCTGATGCTCGACGACAACGGCTACGGGCTGTCCAAGCGCCGCGTGACGCTGTCGACCTCCGGCGTGGTGCCGATGATCGACAAGCTCGGCGACGAGATCGACGTGAGTCTGGCGATCTCGCTGCACGCCGCCAACGACGAGCTGCGCAACGAACTGGTGCCGCTCAACCGCAAGTACGATATTCGCAAGCTGCTCGATGCCTGCCAGCGCTACCTGGCCAAGTGCGACGACACGCGCCTGATCACCATCGAGTACACGCTGATCAAGGACGTCAACGACCAGCGCGAGCACGCCGAACAGCTCGCCGCGCTGCTCGACGAACTGCCGTGCAAGATCAACCTGATTCCGTTCAACCCGTTTCCGCATTCGGGCTACGAGAAGCCCTCGCGCAACCAGACCATGCGCTTTCAGCAGTGGCTCTACGAGCTCGGCTACACGGCGCCGATCCGTAGCACCCGCGGCGACGACATCGATGCCGCCTGCGGTCAGCTGGTCGGTCGGGTCAAGGACCGCACCCGCCGCCACGAACGCTATATCCAATCGATTCAGCTGGATGCCGACTGAGTCGCCGGGGTGTCCTTGACTTCAACTCGGTGCGGCGCTTTTATGAGTACGCTTCGCCGTCACGGGTCGACTCGACATCGTCACCCCGCAATGTATTGATTCGACGCGAGTCCTGACCGGGACCGTCACTGTCGAGAGGAGTGCATGATTCGTCGCCAACGTCCGTCATTCGCCCCGCTGTGGTGTGCCGCCCTGCTCGGCATGCTCTGGCTGTCCGGCTGCGCCACCACGCAGTCCGACGGTCTGGAGAGCGGCGCGAACCCCGCCCAGGCGGTGAAGCTCAACGTGACGATGGGTATCGAATACATGCGTCAGGGCAACCTGCCCCGGGCTCGTGACAAGCTCGACAAGGCGCTGTCGATCGATCCCGACGACCCGGATGCCCTTCAGGCCAGCGCCCTGCTCTATCAACGCCAGGGCGAGAGCGACCTGGCGCGGCAGTTCTTCCGCCGTGCGCTCGACGCCGCCCCCGACTTCACCCGGGCCCGCAACAACTATGCGGCCTTTCTCTATGCCCAGGGCGACGTGGCCGAGGCCTGCGACCAGCTCCAGCGGGCCACCCGGGACATCCATTACGACAATCGCGCCCAGCTGTTCACCAACCTGGGGCGCTGCCGGCGCGATCTCGGCGATCGCCAGGCGGCCATCGAGGATCTCGAGAAAGCCCAGGCGATCGACCCACGTTACGCGCCGAGTTATCTGGCGCTCGCCGAAACACTCCACGCACGGGGCGACGAGGATCGTGCCTGGACCCAACTGCAACGCTTCATCCGGTTGGTCGGCACCACGCCCGACAGCCTGCGTCTGGCCGAGCAGATCGCCAGCGCGCGCGGCGACGGTGCCACGGCCGCTTTCTATTCCCGGCAGTTGAACGAGTCCCGGCAAGCCCCCTGACCACGATTTCAAGAGGACTGCTCAGTCATGAGCGACACACCACAACGACACGAAGCCAGTCTCGACCCCGACGTCAACGCCCGGAACGACTCGCCGGGCGAGCTGCTCAGGCGCGAGCGCGAGCGTCAGGGGCTGTCCCTCGAGGAAGTGGCGGTGCAGCTCAACCTGCGTCCGGCGGTGGTCACCGGACTCGAAAGCGACCAGTACAGCGAGATCCCCATCGCCGCCTATCGGCGCGGCTACCTGCGCGCCTATGCCCGCCTGATGGGCCTCGAGGAAAGCGAGGTCGTGGGGGCCTACAACCGCCTCTACGGCGACACCAAGAGCGACATCGACCGACGCATCACACCGGTTCAGGTGTCCCGGCCACCGTCGCGGGTCGGCGCCTGGGTCATCAAGCTGTTCACGCTGCTGGTGATCGCCGGTCTGATCGGCCTGACCCTGGTGTGGTGGCAGAGCCGCAACGGTAACGATCTGCTGGGCCTCGGCGACAGCGAGGAAACCGCCACCCAGAGCGTCAGCGACGCGCCGGCGAGCGAGTCGACGAACGGCGATATCACCACCTCGACCGGCACCGACGACGAGAACCTCCCGCCGCTGCCCGAGAAGGAAAGCCAGCTCGGCCTGGTCGACGACAACGACGCACCGGCCCAGGGCGGCGAAGACGCCACCGCCACTCCGGCCGACGGCGACCCGGCCAGCGAACAGGCGAATGCCACCGCCACGCCGACAACCGACGCCGCCAGTACCACGGGTGGCACCGCCAGTGCCGGCGACACACCCGCCGCCGGCAACACCGGTGACGCGACCGGTGCCGACGACGATCAAACCACGGCGGCGGCCGAGTCGACCAGTGCGGCGGCGGACAACGCCCGTCGACTGTCATTCACCTTCAACGAACAGTCGTGGACCGAGATCTTCGACGCCAACGACCGACGCATCCTGGTCGGTCTGCAGTCCGCCGGTACCCAGGCAACCGCCGAGGGCGAACCCCCGTTTCGCCTGACCATCGGCAATGCCAGCGGCGTCGAGCTGAGCTATCGCGGCAAGCCCGTCGACCTCGGCGCTCACACCGGCGGCAACAATGTCGCCCGTTTCACGCTGGGCGAGTCCCTGGGAGAGTAATTCGCAATGCACGCTCAGTCTCCGATCCAGCGGCGCAAGTCGCGCCAGATTCACGTCGGCTCCGTGGCGGTGGGCGGCGATGCGCCCATCTCCGTGCAGAGCATGACCAACACAGACACCCTCGACGTCGATGCCACCGTCGAGCAGATCAACCGCCTGGCCATGGCCGGCGCCGACATCGTGCGCGTCTCGGTACCGACCATGGATGCCGCCGAGGCGTTCGGCCGGATCAAGGCCCGCTCGCCGGTGCCCCTGGTCGCCGACATCCATTTCGACTACAAGATCGCCCTGCGTGTCGCCGAACTGGGCGTCGACTGCCTGCGCATCAACCCCGGCAACATCGGCCGCGAGGATCGGGTGCAGGCGGTGGTCAGCGCCGCCCGCGACAACGGCATCCCGATCCGTATCGGCGTCAACGCCGGTTCGCTCGAGAAGAGCCTGCAGCGCAAGTATGGCGAGCCCACCCCCGCCGCGCTGGTGGAATCGGCGATGCGCCACATTGACCACCTCGACCGGCTCGATTTCCCCGACTTCAAGGTCAGCGTCAAGGCCTCCGACGTGTTCATGGCAGTCGCCGCCTATCGCGATCTGGCCACGCGCATCGAACAGCCGCTGCACCTGGGGATCACCGAGGCCGGCGGCCTGCGCTCGGGCACCGTCAAGTCGTCCATCGGACTGGGCATGCTGCTGATGGACGGCATCGGCGACACCATCCGCGTGTCGCTGGCCGCCGACCCGGTCGAGGAGGTCAAGGTCGGCTACGACATGCTCAAGAGCCTGCGTCTGCGCTCCAAGGGCATCAACTTCGTCGCCTGCCCCAGCTGCTCGCGTCAGAACTTCGACGTGATCGGCACCATGAACGCCCTCGAGGAACGTCTCGACGACATCATGACGCCGCTCGACGTCTCGGTGATCGGCTGCGTGGTCAACGGCCCCGGCGAGGCCAAGGAGAGCGACATCGGCCTGACCGGCGGCAGCCCCGCCAACCTCGTCTACATCGACGGCAAGCCGGCCTCCAAGCTGCGCAACGATCACCTGGTCGACGACCTCGAGCGGCTGATCCGCGACAAGGTTCGCGAAAAGGAACAGGCCGAGCAGAACACCATCGCCCGCGAGGGCTGAGTTTCGCGTTTGCCGGCGACGGGCCTTCGGGTCCGTCGTCGGTCGTCAGGAGAACAACCCCGTTGAGCAAGAAGATCCAGGCCATTCGTGGCATGAACGACCTGTTGCCCGATGAATCGCCGCTGTGGCAGTACTTCGAGGGACAGGTCCGCACGCTGATGCAGCGCTACGGCTATCGCGAGATCCGCACCCCGATCGTCGAGCAGACCGCGCTGTTCGCCCGCTCGATCGGCGAGGTGACCGACATCGTCGAGAAGGAGATGTACACCTTCGACGACCGTAACGGCGACAGCCTGACGCTGCGGCCCGAAGGCACCGCCGCCTGCGTGCGCGCCGCCATGGAGCACGGCCTGCTGCACAACCAGACCCAGCGGCTGTGGTACCAGGGACCGATGTTCCGCCACGAGCGCCCCCAGAAGGGCCGCTACCGGCAGTTCCACCAGGTGGGCATCGAGGCCTACGGCCTCGAGGGGCCGGACATCGATGTCGAAGTGATCCTGCTCTCGGCGCGGCTGTGGAAGCAGCTCGGTCTCTTCGAACACGTCACCCTGGAACTCAACTCACTGGGTTCGCCCGAGGCGCGTGCCGCCTACCGCGACACCCTGGTCGCCTACTTCGAGCAGCACCGCGACGTGCTCGACGAGGATTCCCGGCGTCGCCTGACCAGCAACCCGCTGCGCATCCTCGATTCCAAGAATCCCGACATGGCCGAGATGCTGGCCGGCGCACCGCAGCTGCTCGACCACCTCGACGACGCCTCGCGCGAGCACTTCGCCGCGCTCACCGCGCGGCTCGATGCGGCCGGCATCGGCTATCGCATCAACCCGCGGCTGGTACGCGGGCTGGACTACTACTCGCGGACCGTGTTCGAGTGGACCACCACGGCGCTGGGCAGCCAGGGGACCGTCTGCGCCGGCGGCCGCTACGACGGCCTGGTCGAGCAGCTCGGCGGCAAGCCGACGCCGGCGGTGGGCTTCGCCATGGGCGTCGAACGCCTGATCCTGCTGCTCGAGACCCTCGAGCTGGTGCCCGCCGAGACGCAGCGCGGCCCCGACGCCTACCTGCTGGCGATGGGTGAAGGCGCCGAGGCCGAGGCACTGCTGCTCGGCGAGCGGCTGCGCGACGCCCTGCCCGGTCTGGCTCTGCAGGTGCACTGCGGCGGCGGCGGTTTCAAGAGCCAGATCAAGAAGGCCGACCGCAGCGGTGCCCGGCTGGCGCTGATCCTCGGCGAGGACGAACTCGCCCAGGGGCAGCTCACCGTCAAGTACCTGCGCGAGGAGCGCGAGCAGGAAACCCTGGACCAGGCGGCGGCGATCGCCCGGCTGGGCGAACGACTCGACTGAGACCCAGTTCCGTGCCGCCGGCACGGAACCTCACGGCATAGGAGGGGCCATCGGTGGCCGAGCTTAGGAGCGAAGAAGAACAGCTTGATGCGATCAAGCGCTGGTGGAACGAAAACGGCAAGGCGCTGCTCCTCGGCGTCGTCGTCGCGGTGGCCGCGGTGGTCGGCTGGAAGGCCTGGGAACGCTACCAGGACGGCCAGGCCGAGGCCGCTTCGGCGCGCTATCAGCAATTGCTCGCGCTGGCCAGTCGCGACGACCTCGACGACAAGGCGATCAGCCAGGCCGACGACCTGATCGACACCCTGCGCAACGAGCACGGCGGCACGCTCTACGCCAGTCTCGCCACGCTGATCCAGGCGCGCCTGGAGATCGCCGACGACGATCACGCCGGTGCCCGCAAGGCCCTGCAGGCGGTGATCGACGACAGCGGCGACAGCTATCTTCAGGGGCTCGCCCGACTGCGCCTGGCGCGCATCCAGATCGCCGACGACGAGGCCCAGGCCGCGCTCGACACCCTCGACGCCGGCGTGCCCGACACTCTCGGTGCCCAGCGCGCCGTGACCCGCGGCGACACCCTGCTCGCGCTGGATCGCCGCGACGCGGCTCGCCAGGCCTACCAGCAGGCGCTCGACCTGTCCCGCGAGGCCGGTCAGCCGGTGTTCGGCGCCCAGCTCAAGCTCGACAATCTCGGTGCGGAGGACGCCACCCTATGAAGCTTACCCAACTGCTCGCCCCGGCCCTGCTGATCTCGCTGCTGGCGGGCTGCTCGGGCAACGTCGAGCCGGAATATCCGCCCAAGCCGCTCACCGACATCGACCGTCAGGTCGACATCCACGAACAGTGGAGCCAGCAGATCGGCGACGGCCTGGGTATCGCCCGCTATCCGATCACGCCGGCACTCGACGACGGCCGGCTGTTCGCCGCCGACCAGTCGGGCCTGCTGCGCGCCATCGATGCCGACAGCGGCGAGCGGCTCTGGCAGATCGAGCTCGACACGCCGGTCTCCAGCGGCCTCAGTGCGGTGGCCGGCCAGGTCTACCTGGGCACCCGCAACGGCGAGGTCCTGGCTCTCGATCAGGACGACGGCAGCATCGTGTGGCGCTCGCGGGTCTCCAGCGAGGTGCTGGCACCGCCCCAGGCCAACAGCGAGCTGCTCGTCGTGCAGAGCGTCGACGGCGCGGTGACCGCCCTGGATCGTGCCACCGGCGAAGAGCGCTGGGTCTACACCAGCAACGAGCCGGCCCTGACCCTGCGCGGCACCGGCACGCCGCGGGTGATCAACCAGGTCAGCTTCGCCGGCTTCGCCAACGGCCGCCTGGTCACCCTCGACAACCGCAACGGCCAGCCGCTGTGGGACATGCGCGTCGCCGTGCCGCAAGGCCGCACCGAGGTCGACCGGCTGGTCGATCTCGACGGCCAGCCGCTACTGACCCGTGACGGCCGCCTCTACGTGACCAGCTACAACGGCCGGCTGCTGGCCCTGCAGGCGACCAGCGGCGAGATCCTCTGGGAGCGCGAGGCCTCGAGCTATCTGAGCCCGGCTCTGGTCGGCGACTTTCTGTTCACGGTCACCGCGAACAGCCACGTGATGGCCATCGACGCCAAGTCGGGCCGGGTGATGTGGGAATCCGATGCCCTGGAGGGACGCAGCCTGACCGCGCCGACCTTCATCGACGGGCGCATCGCCGTCGGCGACTACCAGGGCTACATCCACCTGCTCGACGCCGAGAGCGGCGAACTGGTGGGCCGCACCGACCTGGGCGACGGCATCAGCCTGACGCCGCTCGCCGACGGCAAGCAGCTCTTCGTGATGAACAACGACGGCGACCTCGCCGCCTACCGGGTCAGCGATCGCGGCGGCGAATGACCCCCGCGCCGACGGGCCGCCCGGCCCGTCGGCATCACCGTCGCGCAAGCATTGGGCGCCCCGCCCGGGTAATGCTAGAATCGCGTCCTTGACCGCGCGCCCGTCCTGGGCGGCGCGAAATCCCGCTCCTGACTCCGGCTCCTTGACTCCATGAATCCCGTGATCGCCCTCGTCGGCCGACCCAATGTCGGCAAATCGACGCTCTTCAATCGCCTGACCCGGTCTCGCGATGCCCTGGTGGCCGACTTCCCGGGGCTGACCCGCGACCGCAAGTACGGCAACGGCCAGCTCGGCGGCAAGGAATACACCGTCATCGACACCGGCGGCATCAGCGGCGACGAGCAGGGCATCGACGCCGCCATGGCCGAGCAGTCGCTGCTGGCGATCGACGAGGCCGATATCGTGCTGTTCCTGGTCGATGCGCGCAGCGGGCTGATTCCCGCCGACGAGGCGATCGCCAATCACCTGCGGGTCAACCAGAAGAAGACCTGGCTGGTGGTCAACAAGACCGATGGTCTCGAGGAGCACTCGGCGATGGCCGAGTTCTGGGGGCTGGGGCTCGGCGATCCGCGGCCCATCGCCGCCAGCCACGGGCGCAACGTGACCGCGCTGATCGACGAGGTGCTCGCGCCCTTCCCCGAACGCGAGGAGCACCCGGCGCCGCCCGACACCGACCAGGGCATCCGCATCGGCGTGATCGGCCGACCCAATGTCGGCAAGTCGACGCTGGTCAACCGCCTGCTCGGCGAGGACCGGGTGGTGGTCTTCGACGAGGCCGGCACCACCCGCGATGCCATCGAGATTCCCTTCGAGCGCCGCGGCCGGCCCTACGTGCTGGTCGACACCGCCGGCGTGCGCCGGCGCAAGAACGTCAGCCTGGTGGCCGAGAAGTTCTCGATCATCAAGACGCTCGAGGCGATCAAGGAGTGCCATGTCTCGATCATGGTGCTCGACGCCCGCAGCGGGCTGGTCGAACAGGACCTGCACCTGCTCGACTATGTGCTCTCTTCGGGGCGGGCGCTGGTGCTGGCGGTCAACAAGTGGGACGGCCTGGAGAGCGAGCAGCGCGACAAGATGCGCAGCGAGATCAAGCGCCGCCTGGGCTTCGCCGACTACGCCGACCTGCACTTCATCTCGGCGCTGCACGGCACCGCCGTGGGCGATCTCTACCCGTCGATCGAGCGCGCCTTCAAGGCCGCCACCGCCCACTGGTCGACCAACCGCCTGACCACCATCCTCCAGGACGCGATCAGCGAGCATCAGCCACCGCTGGTCAACGGCCGGCGCATCAAGCTGCGCATGGCCCACCAGGGCGGCAGCAATCCGCCGATCATCGTCGTTCACGGCAACCAGACGCAGGCGCTCCCCGAAGCCTACAAGCGCTACCTGACCAACACCTTCCGCAAGGTGCTCAAGGTGCGCGGCACCCCGATCCGCTTCGAGTTCCGCTCGGGCAGCAACCCCTACGACCCCAACGCCGGGGCCAACGACCGCGAAAAGGCCCGCGCCCGCCAGCTGGCACGCACCCGCGAGGCGCGTCGCAGCCGGCGCTAGCCGCCCGCGCGGGAGGTTGCCAGCAGGGTCTTCAGGGACGCCTGCTGGGTGATCATGGACTTGGCGATGGCACCGTCGACCCGGGCCAGCTCCGCCTCGCTCAGGTCCCTGCCGGAGACCACCACTACCGCCGGTCGCGGGTGAAGGCCGGCGATCGTCGGCAGCAGTTCCCACCCCGAGCCATCGCTCAGTTGCAGATCGAGCATCACCAGGGCGTACTCATCGCGGGCCAGGCACTGCCGTGCCGCCGCCAGACTCCCGGCAATCTCCATGTCGAACCGCTCCCGGGTCAAGGCGGCGATCACGTCGCCCAGATCCGGATCGTCCTCGACATACAGCACCCGGGGCAGCGAACGACCGACGCCGAGCGCCTTGCGCAGCGCACGGGCCAGGCGGGCATCGTCGATCGGCTTGACGAGCCAGTCCTGCACGGCCAGGGAGCCGTCCAGCGGCAGCAGGCCGTCGTCGGACGTCGCCGAGACCACGATCACCGGCAACCCTTCGGTCGCCGGCGTATCGCGCAACCAGCGCAGCAGGGCCAGGCCATGCTCGTCGGGGAGCCGCAGATCCAGGGTCACCGCATCGAAGGCCTCTCGGGTCAGCAGACTGCGGGCACTCGCCGCGTCCCGCGCGACCTGGGCGCGATAGCCCCGGTAGTGCAGCATCGAGCGCATCAGCGACGCCACGTCGGCCTCGTCCTCGACGATCAGGATGTTGCCGCGCGATTCCCCCGGTGAGGGTGCCTCGTCGGCCTCGAGCGACCCGGCGGCGGCGCTATCCTCGGGGATCGGCAGATCGACGTGAAAGGTCGTGCCTTCCCCCGGCTCGGTCTCGAAGCCGATCTCGCCTTTCATGCCCATCACCAGATCCCGGGTGATGGCCAGGCCCAACCCCGTGCCCCCCTTCTGGCGTGTGGTCGTGGCGTCCGCCTGGGCGAACTTCTCGAAGATCTTCGGCTGGAAGTCGGCTGGAATCCCCGGCCCCCGATCGCTCACCGCGATGCGCACCTTCGCGCCGACCAGGCCCACGTGTATCTCGACCCGCCCCTGCGGCGGCGAGAACTTGATGGCATTGGAGAGCAGGTTGGCCATCACCTGCTGAAAGCGCATGGCATCGACGCGCACGTGCACCTCCGGCACCCGTGCCGCCAGCACCACCACGACCTCGTGCTGCGAGGCAAAGCCCTGGTTGCTCTCGATGGCTTCGTCGATCAGCGGCATCAGCGACCGTATCTGCATGTCGAAGGCCATCTGGCCGGCCACCAACTTGTCCATGTCCAGCAGATCGTTGATCAGGTGGGTCAGACGCTCGGCGTTGTGCTCCGCGATCTTCAGCATCGGCCGGGCACTCTCGGGCAACGCGCCCAGGGCCCCGCCGTTCAACAGCTTCAACGAGCCACTGATGGACGTCAGCGGCGTGCGCAGCTCGTGACTGACCGTCGAGACGAAACCGTTCTTCATCTCCTCGATACGCTTGCGTTCGCTGATGTCATGGATGAACCCGTGCCAGAGCACCCCACCTTCGTCGTCGCGCTCGGGAATCGACTGCCCCGCCATCCAGGCCATGCGACCGTCGCGATAATGGACGCGATATTCCCCCTGCCAGGGCGTCAGGTTCGCCGCCGAGACCTCGATGGTGCGCTGGACCTCGGGCAGGTCACGCGGGTCGATCATGGCGAAGACCGAGTCGACGTTCTGCCGGGCCTGCTCGGGGCTGATCTCGTAGAGCGTACGGATCGCCTCGCTGGCATAGGGGAAGCTGTAGTGTCCCGACGGGCTGCGCCGGAACTGATAGATCATGCCCGGGGTCTGCGAGGCGATCTTCTGCAGCCGCCGCTGGCTCGCGACCACCTGCCGGCGAGTCGCGCGGCGGGTACCCAGCAGCAGCCCCAGCAGACACAGCTGCGCCAGCACCCAGGCGCCGCCCCAGCGCAGCAACGTTCCTAAGCGGTCGGCATGATAGGCGGCCAGTTCGTCGGTGACGTCCTGCCAGACCGCAACCGCGGCACGTCCCGAGGATACCGGCGCCATCGCGCCAGCGATCCGGAAACTCAGCGGTATCACGGTGAGCAGAAAATGCCGGCCATGGATGTCGACGACCGTATGGCGCTCCTCGTCGCCGGAAGACGGCAATTCGGCGTCGTTCAGCCAGGCGGTGATCTCCGGGCGGGTGCGTCGGATCAGTTTCCAGGACGTCGCCGATCCCGGCGGCCGCGCCAATAGCGCCACACCACCACCGATCCGGGCGTCGAGCGCCCTGAGTTCACGACTCAGAACGGTGTCGATCACCACGCGGCTGGCCTCGCCGAGCGGTGCCAGCGCCCGCACGAAGACCCCGGCGTCGCCGACCACCAGGTGCGTTCCGCGTTCGTCGTTCCCTCCGGCGCCCGGCAAGCGCGTCGCCAGGGCAGTATTGACCACACTGGCCAGTGGTTGCGTCGCGTGATCGGAATAGATGGCGATGCGCGCCACGCCCTGATCGACCAGGCCGTCCAGGTAGTGTTCCAGGCGCCGTCGCAGATCGCGCCGGGCGTCCTCGTGCGAGGCACCGGCCGCATCGGCCTCGCGACCCAGCAAGGGATCGGCGGCCAGCGCCGCCGCCAGCGTCCTGGCCTCGCGCATCAGGCCGGTCTCGGTGGCGCGAACGGTGGTCGCCTGCTCGGTGGCGACATGGGCGAAATCGTGACTCAGCCCTTGGGTATCGCTGCCCATGGCCAGCCAGGCCATCGCGCCGAAGCCCCCTGCCAGCAGCAGCGAGCCCAGCCAGACCAGCAGCGTGGGCAGACGATCGCCGAATCTCGGCATCGAGTCATCCTTCTACGGCGAGTGGTCTCGGCCTCATGATGGCACGGCTTTCAGGCCAGGGGCATTACTTGTCTCAGCCGGCGGGCGTCCGGCTGCCCACCCAATGGCAGGCGAACTGCCAGGCGGCCCGGCCGCTGCGCACCCCGCGCAAGGTAGCGTAGCGGATGGCCTCGGCCCGCGCCTCGTCGTGCCAGGCGGCGTCGCCGCCGAGATGGGCCACCCAGTGGCGGCAGGCCTCGAGGTACGAATCCTGGTTGAAGGGGTGAAAGGCCAGCCACAGACCGAAGCGATCCGACAACGAGATCTTCTCCTCGACGGCATCGCCATGATGCAGCTCGTCGCCGACCAGTTGTGTCGCCTCGTTGTCGGCGAGCGACTCGGGGAGCAGATGACGGCGGTTCGAGGTGGCGTAGAGCAGGACATTCTCAGGCGGTCCGGTCAGGGTGCCGTCGAGCACGCTCTTGAGCGCCTTGTAGGCGTCATCGTGCCCCTCGAAGGAAAGATCGTCGCAGTAGACGATGAAGCGATGCTCGACGTCACGCAGTTGCTGGACCAGCGCCGGCAGGCCGGCCAGGTCGTGGCGATCCACCTGGATCAGGCGCAGCCCCTCCGGCCCCAGGGTGTTGAGCAGCGCGCGGACCATCGACGACTTGCCGCTGCCGCGCGCCCCCCACAGCAGCGCGTGGTTGGCCGGGCGCCCGGCGAGAAACGCGCGGGTATTGGCCAGCAGCGCCTCGCGCTGGCGGGCGACGCCGACCAGCTCGTCGAGCCGCACGCTGTCGCGTGCGCTGACCGGAATCAACTGGCCCCCCAGGGGGTGGCGCTGCCACAGCGCGGCGACGTCCCGCGACCAGTCGACCGCCGGGGGCTCCGGCGGCAGCCAGGCCTCGACGCGATCCAGCAGTCGGTGCAGGCGCTGCGCCAATTGCTCGTCCATGCCGACGTTCTCCTCTCGTCTGGTTGACCCCGCCCGGCGACGGGGTATCTTGGAGCCGAACACCATTACGGAACGCGCCCGGCTTGTCCAGTCGGGGCCCCTTCGTCAGCTTCAGGGAGAAAGATTCGATGACACGGAAATCGCTGGGCGCCATCGTCGCGCTGGCGCTCACCCTGGGCGCCTGCAGCCAGACGCCCACCGGGCGCTCGCAACTGACCCTGTTCTCCAACGAGGAGATCGATCGGATGGGCGACCAGAGCTTCACCCAGTACCAGCAGGAGCTGCCCACCGTGGGCGGTCAGACGGCCGACTATGTGCAGTGCGTGGCCAACGCGATCACCGCTCAGGTCGACAACGGCGAGAACTGGGAGGTGAAGGTCTTCAAGGACGACTCGGCCAACGCCTTTGCCTTGCCCGGCGGGCACATCGGCGTCAACACCGGCATCCTGGCGGTGGCCAAGAATCAGGACCAGTTGGCCACGGTGCTGGGCCACGAGGTCTCCCACGTGCTGGCCCACCATGCCAACGAGCGTGTCTCCACCCAGGCGGCGACCCAGACCGGCCTGTCGGTACTGCAATCGGCCGCCGGCCTGGACAGCCAGGGCGGGCAGCAGGTGATGGGGCTGCTCGGCATGGGCGCCAAGTACGGCGTGCTGATGCCCTTCTCGCGCAAGCAGGAGAGCGAGGCCGACACCCTGGGGCTGGATCTGATGGCCCGCGCCGGCTTCGACCCGCGCGAGAGCATCGAGCTGTGGCAGAACATGTCGGCCGCCAGCCAGGGCCAGCCGCCGGCGTGGATGTCCACCCACCCCAGTCACGGCCAGCGCATCGACGGGCTCGATGCGCAGATGAACCAGGCGCTGGAACTCTACCAGCAGGCCCGCGCGGCGGGGCGCACGCCCAACTGCCAGCGGCCGGGCTGAGGCGCGACGCCACCGACGCTCACAGCGAGCGGCGCAGCCACTCCCGCACCGGCGCCGTCTCCGGGCGCCGGTGGCGCCACACGAAGAACGATTCCGCCGCCTGCTCGACCAGCATGCCCAGGCCATCGACGGTCCGGGCGCCGCGCGCGGCGGACCACTCGAGGAACACCGTGGGCTCGGCGCCGTACATCATGTCGTAGGCCAGGGCACCGGCGGCGAACAGGTCGTCGGGCAGCGGCGGCAGATCCCCCGCCAGGCTGGCGCTGGTGCCGTTGATCACCAGGTCGAAGGGCCCTGCCAGGGTCTCGAAACCGCCGCCGTGGGTCTCGCCGAGGTCGCCGAAGTCCGCCGCCAGCGCCGCGGCCTTACCGGCGGTGCGATTGGCGAGGGTCAGCGACGCCGGCCCGGCCGCCAGCAGCGGCTCGAGAATGCCGCGTACCGCGCCCCCCGCGCCCAGCACCAGCACCCGTGCGCCCTCGAGCGGCGCGGCATGGGCCTCGAGATCGCGCAGCAGCCCCACGCCGTCGCTGGTGTCGCCGTAGAGTCGGCCATCCTTGCCGAGCACCAGGGTGTTGACCGCCTCGGCACGCCGCGCCCGCTGGCTCAGCACGTCGGCCAGCCGGAAGGCATCCTCCTTGAAGGGCACCGTGACATTGGCACCACGCCCGCCGGCCTCGGCGAACGCCCGCCAGGCCCCCGCGAAGTCGTCCCGGGGCGCCTCGATCGCTTCGTAGACGATGTCTTCGCCGGTCTGCTCGGCGAAGGCGGCATGGATCTGCGGCGACCGGGAATGGCCGACCGGATGGCCGAACACGCAGTAGCGATCACTCATCGGCGTCTCCTCGTGCTTCCTCGAGCCACTCTCGCGGACGCAGGTAATCCCGGTAGAGGATCTCCTCGGCGCTGCCGGGTTCGGGCGTCCAGCCGTAGTGCCACTCCACCACCGGCGGCATCGACATCAGGATCGACTCGGTGCGCCCGCCGCTCTGCAGGCCGAACAGCGTGCCGCGATCCCAGACCAGGTTGAACTCCACGTAGCGTCCGCGCCGGTAGAGCTGGAAGGCACGCTCGCGCTCGCCGTAGGCCTCATCGCGGCGACGGCGGGCGATCGGTAGATAGGCATCGAGGAAACTGTCGCCCACCGCGCGCTGGAAGTCGAAGCAGGTGGCGAAGTCCCAGGCGTTGAGGTCGTCGAAGAACAGCCCGCCGACGCCACGGGTCTCGTCGCGATGCTTGAGATAGAAGTACTCGTCGCACCAGCGCTTGTAGTGCGCATAGACGTCGTCGCCGAACGGCGCGCAGGCGTCCCGGGCGACCCGGTGCCAGTGGATCACGTCCTCGTGGACCGGGTAGAAGGGCGTCAGATCGTAGCCACCGCCGAACCACCATACCGGGGCCTCGCCCGCCTTTTCGGCGATGAAGAAGCGCACGTTGCCGTGGCTGGTGGGCACGTGCGGGTTGCGCGGGTGCAGCACCCAGGACACCCCCACGGCGTGAAAGCTGCGCCCCGCCAGCTCGGGCCGCGCGGCGGTCGCCGACGGCGGCAGGGTGGCGCCATGCACGTGGGAAAAGTTCACGCCGCCCTTCTCGAACAGCGCACCGTTCTCGATCACCCGCGACCGGCCGCCGCCGCCCTCGGGTCGGTCCCAGGCATCCTCGCGGAACGTCGCCCCGCCGTCCTCCTCGGCGAGCGTCTCGCAGAGCCGATCCTGCAGGTCGAGCAGGTAACGTTTCACGTCATCGAGATAGGCATGGGGCACGGCTGACTCCTGTTGGTGAAAGGGATGAGCGTCGCGCGGATGCCGTCATTCGCGCAACGTGGCGCCACTGAGCAGGTCGCGGATCCGACTGGGGCGCGTCTCGCCGCCCAGCGGGCCCTCGACGAGAGTCACCGCATCGCCGAAGCACCGCCGCAGCGTCTCGGCATCGCGGGCCGGCGGCTCGCCGGCGCGGTTGGCCGAGGTCGAGACCAGCGGGCCGCCGAAGGCCGCGCACAGCTCGATCACCGGCGGATGGGCGCTGAGGCGCAGCGCGACACGATCATGATCGCCGCGCAGCAAGGGGTGAGAACGGCCGTTGTCGGGCACCAGCCAGGTATTGGGGCCCGGCCAGGACGCCTCGAGCGGCCCGCGCCGAGCGGCATCGAGGCCGGCGAGCCAGGGTTCGAGCTGCGCGAGATCCCCGGCGATCAGGATCAGTCCCTTGGCGGGATCGCGCGCCTTGAGCGCGAGCAGCGTACGCAGCGCCTCGGGGTCGTCCGGGTCGCAACCCAGCCCCCAGACCGCCTCGGTGGGATAGGCGACCACCCCGCCCGAACGCAGGCTGGCCACGGCATGGTCGAGGACGTCTTGCGCGATCATCCGGGATCTCCGAGACACTGAAAAAACAGGCACAGATTCTAGCATGGCCGGCGGGTGGCCACAGAGGGCCGACGGTTGGGCGACAAGGCGACGTCGCCATTCCTGGGGGAAGCCTAGCGGCCCGCCAGACGCACCCAACCGCCGGGCGCCTGGGCCACCAGCCCCTCGAGTTCCAGTTCGAGCAGTCGCTGCTGGCAGTGCGCGAAGTCGCGTCCCGACAGTTCGATGACCAGATCCAGGGGCGTCGGCGCGTCGCTGAGCAGATCGAGGATCGGGTCGGCGGGACCCCGAGCGGATGCCGCCGCCAGGGCCGAGGCCCCGGGGGGCGCGTCGGCCGACGCGACCGGCCTTGCCCAGGGGCCCAGCTCGTCGAGGATGTCGTCGCGCTCGAGGACCATTGTCGCGCCCTGACGGATCAGTTTCAGGCACCCCCTGGCCTGGGGGTTGTTGAGGGAGCCGGGCAGCACGAACACCTCGCGATTCTGTTCGGTGGCCAACCGCGCGCTGATCAGCGAGCCGCTCTTCTCGGCGGCTTCGACCACCAGCACGCCGCGCGACAGCCCGGTGATCAGACGGTTGCGACGCGGGAAGAACACCGGATTGGCGCGGGTGCCCGGGGCGTGCTCGCTGAGCAGCAAGCCGCCGCCTTCGCGCATCGCCCGATAGAGCTCGCCATGGCGTGACGGATAGACGACGTCGATGCCGCAGCCCAGCACGCCGATGCTGGGGCCGGCGGCGTCGAGAGCGGCCTGGTGGGCACGGCCGTCGATGCCCATCGCCATGCCGCTGATCACGCAGAAGCCGCTGGCGGCCAGCTCGCCGGCGAAGCGTGCGGCATTGTCCAGGCCGTCGCGGGTCGGCCGCCGGGTGCCGACGATCGCCAGCCCCGGCGGGTCCAGCGCGGCAAGGTCGCCATGCGCCCACAGCAGCGGCGGCGGATCGGGCAGCTCGTCGAGCAACGCCGGCCAGGCCGGATGCTCGGGATACAGCAGATGATGCGCGTCATCACGCGCCTCCCAGGCCAGGGCCTGCTCGAGGCGCGCCTGGATCGGGCTGGCCGCCGGCCGTTCCAGCCACAGGCGCAGGGCATCGCGGGCCGCCGCCGGCAGCACCGCCAGCCAGCCATGTGGCCAGGCCGGCCGTTGGGCCCGCACCTCGGCGAGCCGCCGCGGGCCCAGTTGCGGCAGATGGGCCACGACCAGCCATTCGCGAAGCCCGAGACTCACGGCGCTGGCGACCCTGCCAGCAGGTCGTCGGAGGACGGCGCATGCACGCGATCGCCCACCGCCAGGCTGCGGGTGGCGTGCATCACCAACGCATAGCTGACCCGGTCGTAGACGCGAAAGACCATCAGCCAGCCGGCATCTTCGCCAGGGAGCTGCACGCTCTCGTCGGTCTGCGGATCGGTGACTGTCTCGCCCTGCTGGGTGACCGCCAGCACCGCCCCCTGCGACAGCCCCTCGCGACGTCCCAGATCGAGTGCCACCACATCCAGGCGGCCGATGAACTGCACGCCACCCGGTACCGAGAGGATTTGGCCCTCGACGGGGTGCCCCGGCGCGTGCGGCTGGAATGCCGTCGTCACCGGCAGCGATTCCATGGGCAGCAGCGTGTCGCCGGCACGAATCTCCTGACGCGAGCTCGTGACCCGGAAGCGGGCGACATCGCCTTGGCGGTTCAGCAGGCGCGCCTCGCCCAGGGTCTCCAGCTCGAGTCCCAGGAACTCGCCGGTGTCGGGATCGACATATCGCTCGCCGGGACGATAGATACCGAAACGCTCGCCGGAGGGCAGGTCGCCACGGACGTAGAGGCGATCGCCGGCACCGCTGATGATGCGCCGATCGTCGCCGGCGATCACGTAGGGCGCCCCTTCCAGCACCCGGGGGTCGACGACCCGATTGGCCTCGAGGAAGCGCTGCACCTTGCCCAACGGCAGCGGCGGCACCGCCTGGCGGCGCGGCACCTCGCGGACCTTCGGCGAGAGGTGGACGACACCGCCCTGGCCGCGCTCGACGCCCAGCCGTGGCTCGCCATCCTCGCGGTAGAGGTAGACGACGTCGCCGGGATAGATCCAGTGAGGGTCGTCGATCTGCGGGTTGCCGCGCCAAACGCTCGGCCACTGCCAGGGGTGGTCCAGGAAACGCCCGGCGATGTCCCACAGGGTATCGCCCCGGGTCACGGTATAACGGGCCGGCGCGTCGTCGCGCACGCTGGGTGTGGCGGCCTGCACCCAGCCCGCCAGCAGCAAGCCACCGGCAAGCAGGGCCAGCCCGACCCGCCGCCGCCAGCGCGCTGCGCTTGTCGTCGTTTGTGTCATTTTCCCTGCGACCTCGATGTCTCGTATGGGACGCCGTGCGGTGCGGCGGACCTGGAACCTCGCCGCTCTCATGATGTCTCAAAAATTGCTGTATCGCACCCGGCCCCCGTCGCTGGCAGCCGGAGCCGTCTGACCCGGCTATCGCCCCGATAGGGGTATCCTATTGTCGCGATATCCGCCGGCGGTTCCGTATTGCGAGCCCGCCAACTACAATGGTCGGCAGATTGTTGCACAAACCGAACACGGTATATTCAACGCCATGGCCAAGTTAGAGATCCTCGAATTCCCCGACGAGCGGCTGCGTAACCGGGCAGCGCCGGTCGAGACCGTCGACGACGAGGTACGCGCGCTGGTCGACGACATGCTCGAGACCATGTACGACGCGCACGGCATCGGCCTGGCGGCGACGCAGGTCGACGTGCATCGCCGCGTGATCGTCATGGACGTCAGTGACGATCGTTCCCGGCCGCTGGTACTGATCAACCCCGAGTACGAACCGCTCGGCGACGAGCGCGAACCGATGCAGGAAGGCTGCCTGTCGATCCCCGAATACTACGCCGAGGTACCGCGTGCCCTGCGCGTGCATCTCAAGGCGCAGGGGCGGGACGGCCAGCCTTACGAACTCGAGGCCGACGGCCTGCTCGCCCACTGTATTCAGCACGAATGCGACCATCTCGAGGGTCGGCTGTTCGTCGACTACCTGTCGCCGCTCAAGCGCGATCGTGTGCTCAAGAAGATGAACAAGCGCCACCGTCAGACGCAGTCCGCCTGACGGCACCGCGCCCCCGTACGACCCCGCCGGAGCCGCCCCTGCGACTCCGGCGTTTTTCGTCCGGCGCCCCATCCGCTACCCTATCGCCCAACTCCCCCTCAGCAAGGCCCTGTCGATGACCCGATCCCTGCGCGTCGTTTTCGCCGGCACTCCGGATTTCGCCGCGGAGAGTCTCCGCGCCCTGCTCGCCAGCCGCCACGACGTGATCGCCGTATACACCCAGCCGGACCGGCCCGCCGGGCGCGGCCGCAAGCTCACCCCCAGCCCGGTCAAGGCGCTGGCCCTCGAACACGACCTGCCCGTGCATCAGCCCGCCACCCTCAAGGCCGATGACGCGCAGCGCGAACTCGCCGCCTACCGGCCCGACGTCATGGTGGTGGTCGCCTACGGCCTGCTGCTGCCCCAGGCGGTGCTCGACATCCCGCGCCTCGGCTGTCTCAACGTGCATGCCTCGCTGCTGCCGCGCTGGCGCGGTGCGGCGCCGATCCAGCGCGCCATCGAGGCCGGCGACACCGAAAGCGGCGTGGCCATCATGCAGATGGACGCCGGGCTGGATACCGGCGACGTGTTGCTGGAACGCCGCACGCCGATCACGGCGACCACCACCGGCGGCGAGCTTCACGACCGACTGGCCGCGCTGGGCGGCGAGGCGCTCGTCGCCACTCTGGAGGGCCTCGCCGGGCCCGGGATCGAAGCCGTCCCGCAGCCCGCCGAGGGCGTGACCTATGCCGCCAAGCTCTCCAAGGCCGAGGCGGCACTGGACTTCACCCGACCGGCCGCGGAACTCGCTGCCCGGGTACGCGCCTTCAACCCCTGGCCGGTGGCCTGGACGCGCCTGGGCGACGACACGCTGCGCCTGTGGCTGGCCGAGGCCGATGACACAGTAGCCGCCGCGTCGGCGCCCGGCACGCTGCTGGAAAGCGCGCCGGATGCCCTGCGCATCGCCTGCGGTCCCGAGGGTCGCGAGGTGCTGCGGGTGACCCGTGCCCAGTTGCCCGGCGGCAAGCCGCTGGCGGTACGCGAGCTGCTCAATGCCCGCGGCGAGCGCTTCGCCCCGGGGCAGGTCCTGGGCAAGGAGGCAAGCGCATGAGTCGCGTCGATGTTCGTGCCGTCGCGGCGAGAGTGCTCGCTCCGGTGCTGGCCGGTCAGGGCTCGCTTGCCGGGCTCGACGCGGCGCTGGCCGAGGCCGGTGTGGTCGAGTGCGATCGCGGCTTCGCCAAGGCGCTGTGCTTCGGCGTGTGCCGGACCCTGCCGCGTCTCGAAGCGCTCGCCGGCGAGCTGCTCCGCCAGCCCTTCAAGCCCCGGGATGCCGACGTTCAGGCCCTGCTGCTGCTGGGGCTCTACCAGTTGCTCCACATGCGCGTGCCACCCCACGCCGCGGTGGGTGAAACCGCCGGCGCCGCCCGCGCGCTGCGCAAGGAGTGGGCCACCCGGGTACTCAACGGCTGCCTGCGCCGCTTCCAGCGCGAGGCGACGACACTCCAGGCCCGGGTCGACCGCGACCCCGGCGTGGCCCTGATGCATCCGCCGTGGTTACTCAAGCGGCTGCGTCACGCCTGGCCCGATGACTGGCGAGCGATCGCCGAGGCCAACAACCGCCCCGGGCCGCTGACCCTGCGCGTCAACGCCCGGCGCACCACCCGCGACGCCTACCTGGCGCGTCTCGTGGAGGCAGGCCTCCCGGCGTCGCCCTGTCCCCATGCCGGCTCGGGGATCACCCTGGCCGAGCCCTGCGACGTCGCTGCCCTGCCCGGCTTCGCCGAGGGCGAGGTCAGCGTCCAGGACGAGGCGGCCCAACTCGCCGAAGGCCTGCTCGCGCCGGCGCTGGAAGGCGGCAACGGCCGGCGCGTGCTCGATGCCTGCGCCGCCCCCGGCGGCAAGACGGCGCACCTGCTGGAAGCCTTCGATGCCGAGCTGACGGCGCTGGACGTCGACGCCGAGCGTCTCGCCCGGGTCCGCGCGACCCTGGAGCGACTGGGCCTCTCGGCGCGTCTCGAGCGCGCCGACGCCAGTGCCCTCGCCTGGTGGGACGGCACGCCTTACGACGCCATCCTGCTCGACGCCCCCTGCTCCGGCACCGGCGTGATCCGCCGCCACCCCGACATCAAGCACCTGCGCCGTCCGGCCGACTTGCGCGAACTCGCCACCCTGCAGGCGCGTCTGCTGGATACCCTGTGGCAGACACTCGCCCCCGGCGGCACCCTGCTCTACGCCACCTGCTCGGTGCTGCCCGAGGAAAACGCCGACCAGATCGACGCCTTCCTGGCACGCACCCCGGATGCCCAGGCGACCACGCCGGAGGCCGCCTGGGGGCGTGTCGCCGGCGCCGGACGCCAGCTGTTGCCGCAGGACGACGGCCACGACGGCTTCTTCTACGCGCGGCTGGAGAAGGCGGGCAATTAGGGTTCAGTGGAGGCCGGGATCACACCTGCCTCCCGCTGTCCTTTACCGGTCGCGCCAGCTTACCCCGGCCGTACAGCTCAACGCTGCACGCCGCCTCGAGCCCTGCACGACATCATGTCGGCACAGGCGCCCGCTGGTGTTTGACAGAAAGATAAGTCCGCACTTATCTTTAAGCAGTGCTTGGTCCCGGGCTCTTGGTTAGCTAGCCGGTAAACCGGCACCCGGAAAGCCAAGCTCAGTCTTCTCTGCGAGCTGGAGAGGTGTGGGCAAAAAGATAAGTCTTCACTTATATCAAGAGAATGAACGAAGCCACGCTATTTCATGCGCTCGCCGACCCCAACCGCCGGGCCCTGCTCGACCGCCTGAGGCTCGCCGAGCTCAACGCGACCGAACTGCGCCAAGGTCTGGGCATTTCCCAGCCTGCGGTTTCACAGCATGTCGCCGTGCTCAGGCAAGCCGGGCTGATCGTGGCCAGCCGCCAGGGTCGACAGGTGCGCTACCGTATCGCCCCCGACGGCCTGCAACCGCTGCTCGACTGGCTCCAGCGTTACCAGGACTTCTGGCCACAGCGTCTCGACAATCTGCAAACGCTTCTCGAGGAGATGGACCCATGAGTGAAGAGTCTCGACACGCCGAGATCGTGCACGAATGCGATCTCGACCATCCGCTCGAGCAGGTCTGGAAGGCCGTGACGACACCGGCGCTGCTGACCCGGTGGATCGGTTTCAAACCGGGCGACCCCGAGGCCAGGCGCGACGGGATCGACTACCGCATCGTCGAGACACAGGCGCCGCAACGCGTCTGGCTGGCCTGGCGCGACCCCGCGACCGATCAACCCGACTCGACGGTGCTGATCGAGCTGACCCCGCTGCCGGCAGGTAGAACACGCTTACGTCTCACTCACCGTCCGGGCATCGCCATGCGGCGAGCCGCCAACGACGGTTGCCACTCACCGCAAGCCCTCGCCGCCTGACTGCCTTCGACCGGAGAAGCCGACATGAATACCCGCCTGCAGCTCGTCCCCACGGTGGTAGAGCAGTCCTCTCGCGGCGAACGCGCGTTCGATATCTATTCCCGATTGCTGCGGGAGCGCATCGTGTTCCTCAATGGCGAGGTCAACGATGACTCCGCGGCACTGATCTGCGCGCAGCTACTGTTCCTGGAATCGGAGAACCCTGAAAAGGAGATCTCCTTCTATATCAACTCCCCTGGCGGGGTCGTCTCCAGTGCCTTCGCCATCTACGACACCATGCAGTTCATCACTGCCCCCGTTGCGACACTGTGCATGGGGACGGCCTGTTCGGCGGCCTCGTTCCTGCTGATGGGTGGCGAGCCAGGCCGGCGAATGGCGCTGGCCAACGCCTCGGTGGTGATCCACCAGCCGCTGGGTGGCTTTCGCGGCCAGGCGTCGGATATCGCCATCCACGCGGCCAACATTCAGAAAACCAAGCGCCGGCTGATTGCGCTGTATGCCCAGCATTGCGGTCAGGACGAGACAACCGTCGAAAAAGCGCTCGACCGTGACAACTTCATGGACGCCGAGCAGGCCCGCGAGTGGGGGCTGATCGACACGGTCATGACACGGCGCAGCGACCTGGCTGCATGAATCGGCAAAAACGCCCGGGCTGGCGTTCCAGCGGATGTTTAACGGCGTGTTGCCGAGCGCAGGCGACTCTCGTACAACGCCTTGATTCGACAATGCCCGGTGCCCGATGCCTATACTGTCGGCACGCCACCCCGCTGCACGACAATCGCCAGCGGGGTTCGCGTTTCTTTCCCGGCAAAAGGAGTGGCCCATGTCCCAACACGTCTACAAGCACATCGAACTGACCGGCTCCTCGCCCAAGGGCATCGAGGACGCCGTCGAGCAGGCGCTGGCCAAGGCCAACGAGACCCTGCACGACATGCGCTGGTTCGAGGTGATCGACACCCGCGGCCACATCGAGCACGGCCGCATCGAGCACTGGCAGGTGACCATCAAGGTCGGCTTCACGCTGAGCTGATCCCGGCCCGCCGGGCTGCGCCATGCCATSGCGCRGCCCGGCGAGCACGCCGGACGACGCCCCCATCCATCCCGCACCTGTCCCCCTACCGCCCGACTGGTTTATGCTAGCGCGCATTTGCGGCGAATCCGCCCCACCCAGCGAACCCTGCGGACGCGACATCGATGAAGATCATCATTCTCGGCGCCGGCCAGGTCGGCGGCACCCTGGCCGAACATCTGGCCCATGAAGAGAACGACATCACGGTGGTCGACACCGACACCGAACGGCTTCGCGAGCTGCACAACCGGCTCGACATCCGCACCGTGACCGGTCCCGCTTCCTACCCGATGGTGTTGCGCCAGGCCGGCGGCGAGGATGCCGACATGCTGATCGCGGTGACCAACTCCGACGAAGTCAACATGGTCGCCTGCCAGGTCGCGCACACCCTGTTCCGCACGCCGACCAAGATCGCCCGGGTGCGCGCCGCCGCCTACCTGACCCGCAAGGGGCTGTTTTCCCACGATGCGGTGCCGGTGGACGTGCTGATCAGTCCCGAACAGGTGGTCACCGACCACATCCGCCGGCTGATCGTCTACCCCGGTGCGCTGCAGGTGCTCGAATTCGCCGGCGGTCAGGTCCAGCTGGTGGCGGTCAAGGCCTACTACGGCGGCCCGCTGGTGGGGCAGGAACTGGGTTTCCTGCGGCGCCACATGCCCAACGTCGATACCCGTGTGGCGGCCATCTACCGCCGCAACCGGGCGATCATTCCGCGCGGCGACACGGTGATCGAGGCCGACGACGAGGTGTTCTTCATCGCCGCCCGCAAGGACATCCGTGCGGTGATGAGCGAACTGCGCAAGGTCGAGCGCGACTTCCGCCGGGTGCTGATCGCCGGCGGTGGCAACATCGGCCAGCGCCTCGCCGAGCAGCTCGAGCACAGCCATCAGGTCAAGATCATCGAGCACGACCTGAACCGCTGCACGGTGCTCTCGGAGCGGCTCGACCGCACCGTGGTGCTGCACGGCAGCGCGACCAGCAAGCGCCTGCTGATCGAGGAGAACATCGAGGACTGCGACATCTTCTGCGCACTGACCAACGACGACGAGGTCAACATCATGTCGTCGATGCTGGCCAAGCGGCTGGGGGCCAAGAAGGTGCTGACGCTGATCAACAACGCCGCCTACGTCGATCTGGTCCAGGGCGGCGAGATCGATATCGCCATCTCGCCCCAGCAGGCGACCATCGGCGGGCTGCTCACCCACGTGCGTCGCGGCGACATCGTCAACGTCCACTCGCTGCGTCGCGGCGCGGCCGAGGCGATCGAGGCGATCGCCCACGGCGACTCGCGCTCCTCCAAAGTGGTGGGGCGGGCGATCGACGAGATCGACCTGCCGGCGGGCACCACCATCGGCGCCGTGGTGCGCGGCAAGGAAGTGCTGATCGCCCACGACGACGTGGTGGTCGAATCCGGCGACCACGTCATCCTGTTCGTCATCGACAAGCGCCGCATCCGCGACGTCGAGCGCCTGTTCCAGGTCGGCCTGACGTTCTTCTGAGACCACCGGCGCACACCAACCACCGACAGACAACGACAATGCCGTACCACGCAAGGAACCCCGCGCCGTGAGCCCGCGCGTCACACTGCGCATCCTCGGCCTGCTGCTGATGCTGTTCAGCCTGACCCTGGTGCCACCGATCCTGATCTCCTGGCTGTTCGCCGACGGCGTGTGGGAGGCCTTCGCCATCGCCATGGCGATCACCGCGGGCACCGGTGCGCTGCTCTACTGGCCCAACCGCCGTGCCCACAAGGAATTGCGTACCCGCGACGGCTTCCTGATCACGGTCCTGTTCTGGAGCGTACTGGGGCTGTTCGGCTCGCTGCCGCTGATGCTCGCCAGCGATCCGGCGCTGTCGTGGACCGACGCGGTATTCGAGTCCTTCTCGGGGCTGACCACCACCGGCGCCACCGTGCTCACCGGCATCGACCTGCTGCCCGAGGGCATTCGCTACTACCGTCAGCAGCTGCAGTGGCTGGGCGGCATGGGGATCGTGGTGCTGGCGGTGGCGATCCTGCCAACGCTGGGCATCGGCGGCATGCAGCTCTACCGCACCGAGATTCCCGGCCCGCTCAAGGATTCCAAGCTCACCCCGCGCATCACCGAGACCGCCAAGGCGCTGTGGTACATCTACGCGGCGCTGACGCTGGCCTGCTTCGGCGCCTACTGGCTGGCCGGCATGAACTGGTTCGACGCCCTGGGCCACAGCTTCTCGACGGTGGCGATCGGCGGCTTCTCGACCTACGACGCCAGCATCGGCTATTTCGACAGCCCCGCCATCGAGATGATCTGCGTGGTGTTCATGGTGATCTCGTCGGCCAGCTTCGGCCTGCACTTCGCCGTGTGGCGCGAGAAGCGCCTGCTTCACTACGTGCAGGACTCGGAATTCCGCTTCTTCATCACCTTCCTCGCCCTGCTCTGCCTGATCAGCATGGTCACGCTCCTCCTTGATCCCAACTACACCCAGTGGAAGGCGCTGCGCCACGGGTTGTTCGAAACGGTGTCGGTAGCCACCACCACCGGCTTCGGCGTCGCCGACTTCTCGCTGTGGCCGGGCGCCCTGCCGTTCATGCTGTTCGTCGCCGCCTTCGTCGGCGCCTGCTCGGGCTCCGCCGGCGGCGGCATGAAGGTGATCCGCATCCTGCTGATCATCAAGCAGGGCATGCGCGAGGTGATGCGCCTGATCCACCCCAACGCGGTGATCGCCATCAAGGTCGGCAAGGTCCGCGTCACCGACGGCGTCTCCCAGGCGGTGTGGGGCTTCTTCGCCGTCTACGTGATGCTGTTCTTCCTGATGCTGATCGGCATGCTGGCCACCGGGCTCGATCAGGTCACCGCCTGGTCGGCGGTGGGCGCGGCGCTCAACAACCTGGGCCCCGGGCTCGGCGAGGTGGCCAACGACTACGGCGACATTCCGGGGCTGGCCAAGTGGATCCTGGTGGTGGCGATGGTGCTGGGACGCCTGGAGATCTTCACGGTGCTGGTGCTTTTCATGCCGGCCTTCTGGCGACGCTAGGCTTTCTACGAAGATGGTCTGCGCTCGCCGAGGTTTCGCGCCAGCCCTGGTTGCCCGGGACAGCAAGATGGCAGCAATCGCCACTGGCGTTTGCCCGCCCGGCCATGACGTGGATAATCGAGCTTCTGCCCGAGATAGCGAGCCTTCATGACCGACACTCAGGACACCGCCGCGCCGGACACCACCCAAGGCCCCCGCCAGGTGGTCGAGGTCGGCGATACCCGCTACACCCTGCTGGGCACCGCCCACGTCTCGCGCGCCAGCGCCGACGAGGTTCGCGAGTTGATCGCCTCCGGTGACTTCGACGCCGTGGCGATCGAGCTCTGCCCCTCGCGCCACCAGAGCCTCACCCAACCCAACGCCATGGGCGATCAGGACCTGTTCCAGGTATTCCGCCAGGGCAAGGCGGGCATGGTCATGGCGAGCCTGGCGCTGGGGGCCTTCCAGCAGCGCGTCGCCGAGCAGTCCGGCATCGAGCCCGGCGCCGAGATGCGCGAGGCCGTCAAGGCCTGCCGCCGCGCCGACCTGCCGCTGCAGCTGATCGATCGCGACATCGGCGTGACCCTCAAGCGCGTCTACGCCAGGGTGCCCTGGTGGCAGCGCGCCGGGCTGATCGGCGGGCTGTTGGGCAGCCTGCTGTCGCGCCAGAAGGTGTCCAGCGAGGAGATCGAACGGCTCAAGCAGGGCGATGTGCTGGAATCCACCTTCGCCGAGTTCGCCGAGCAGTCCGAGGCGCTCTACACCCCGCTGATTCGCGAGCGCGACCGCTACATGGCATTACGCCTGGCCGAGGAGAACACGCCGCCCCGCTACCGCAACGTGCTGGTGGTGATCGGCGCCGGCCACCTCAAGGGGCTCGCCGAGCATCTCTCGCAGCCGCTGCCCGAGGCGCCGGGCGAGGAGCGCGCCACGCTGGAAGCCACCCGGCCCCGGGCGCGCTGGTGGAAGGTCATTCCGTGGCTGATCACGGCGCTGGTGCTGGCGGGCTTCGCGCTGGGCTTCTCGCGGGACACCCAGCTCGGCTGGCAGTTGATCGGCGAGTGGTTCCTGATCAACGGCGTGCTCTCGGCGCTGGGCTCGGCGATCGCCCTGGCCCACCCGCTGACCGTGGCGGCGACCTTCGTCGCCGCGCCGCTGACCTCGCTCAACCCGACCATCGGCGCCGGGTTCGTCGCCGCCGGCGTCGAGCTGGCGCTGCGCAAGCCCAAGGTCCGCGACTTCTCGCGGCTGCGCCACGACGTCAGCTCGGTGAAGGGCTGGTGGCGAAACCGCGTCTCGCGCACCCTGCTGGTCTTCCTGCTCGCCACCATCGGCTCGGCGGCGGGTACCTGGATCGCCGGGCTGCGCATCGCCGAGCAACTGCTGGGCCACTGACCCGGCCCTGCCGCACTGGCGTCATCGCGCCGCCTGCCATCTGACACGGCGGTCACCACTCTCAGCGACGCCACTGGGCCCTCCCCGCCATGGGGCGGGCCGATGTGCTCTCCTCCCCCGCCACTGCTCGCAATCCGTGCCACCGGCGCCGGCAACGCTTCAGGGCAAACCTATGCCGGCCGATAAGACGGCTAGGGCCTTAAAAAAACCAAACACCCCTGACACGGCGGTCACGACTATCCGAGGATACGGTAGACGGGGCTATCGCCATACGACGTCGTCCTGCACGCAAAAAGGCCAGCCGCCCATGCTGACAAACTTCTTCGCGCGTCCTCGTGCCTACTCGCTGCCGCGCTGGCGCTGCATGTACTGGCTGCTCTGCGACCCTCGTCTGCCCAAGCCGATCCAGCAAAGCCTGCTGATCGGCCCCACCATCCAGACGTCTTTCATGTGGTCGGGGACGATCACGATTCTCCTGCTGACACTGATCGCGGTATACCGCAATCCGACACCGGCGTTCTGGGTGTGGTGTCTGGCCACGCTGTCAGTCTCGGCTTACCGCATCTGGCTGCAGTACCTGATCAAGCGACGCTGGGACAGGCAGCATATCGCGACGCCGGCCGACCAGGCCTACCTGGCCAACCTGCTATGGAGCGCCGTCACCGGTCTCGGCACCGCGCTCTGCCTGCTCAGTGGCGACACCGTCCTGCAGGTATTGACCATCTCCAGCATGGTCGCCCTGGCCTCGATCGCAGCGGGGTTCTCGCATGGCACACCCCGTTACGCCATGCTGCAGGTCCTGCTGCTGGATCTGCCGCTCAAACTTGCGGTCCCCTTTCAGCCCGAACCCTGGTTCTGGGTGCTCCTGCTGCAGGGCCCCTTCTTCTGGGTGGCGCTGCACATGATGACCCGCACGCTTCACAAAATGTCGGCCCAGTTGCTGCTCGACGAGTATCAGAGCCGGCAAAAGGCGCACCGGGATCCGTTGACCGAACTCTTGAACCGGGAAGGCTGGTTTCGCGAGGCACTGGCGGTGCGCGGCCCGGGTCGGGCGCCGATGCCGGCCGGCCTGCTGTTCATCGATCTCGACGGCTTCAAGCGCATCAATGACACCCATGGGCACCTGAAGGGTGACCAGTTGCTGCATCAGATCGCCACCCTCATGAGCGACGCCCTGCGCGCCGATGACATCCTGGCACGCTGGGGCGGCGATGAATTCGTGATCCTGCTGCCGGGCGCCGACGCCGACGCGAGCCGGACGGTCGCGCAACGCCTGATAGAGATCACCGCCGATCTCGGTCGGGTCCATACGGAATTCGGGCTGAGCATCGGACTCGTCCACTGCGAGGATTGGCGGGGCGCGAACCGCGAGCGTATCGAGCAGTTGATCGCCCGGGCGGATCAGGCGCTCTACCGGGCCAAGCAGGACGGCAAGGGACGGTTCCAGGAAGCCCGCGACGTGTGAGCCTCCGGGTCGAGCCGCGTGCGGTCCGTCAGTCGCGACGCCGCGAGCGCAGACGCCGCATTGCCGGCGTCGGCCCCTCCAGCTTGCTGTGCCGCCGGCTGGCGGCATAGCTGTCGTTGAAGGCGTCGAAATAGTCGTCGAGCACGTCCGCCGCCGCCGTGTCGCCGACCTGACGCAGCAGTTCGGCGGCGACCTCGGCGGTGCACAGATGCGACGCCGAGGCCGGCTTGCGCAGGTGATAGCGGGTGTGTCGCTGCGTGTGCAGCGGCAATACCGGCAACGCGGCGAGATAAGGACTCTTGCGGAAGATCCGCCGGGCCTGGCGCCAGGTGCCATCGAGCAGGATCAGCACCGGAATGCGTCCCTGCTCGCCGACGGCGACGACCGCTTCGGGCCCCACCACCCGCTCGGCATAGTCCGGCTGGTCGTCGGGGAACACCACGAAGGGCGCGAAGCGCGGATCGTCGAGCAGCGCCAGCAGGCGTTCGTCCGGCTCGGTGCGATACCAGGTGAACACCTCGGTGGTGGGCAGTACGTGACCGATCAGCCGCCCGGTGTTGGTGGGCTTGTAGTGCTCCAGCGGGTGGGTCAGCAGCCAGACCCGGGTCCGGCTCCCGGCAGAGACCCGGTAGGGGCACAGGCAGTTGAGCGCTGGCAGACGGCAGGTATCACAGCGCTCGACGAAGCTCCCGCGCGCCTTGAAGGGCTTGCGCGGCGGGTCGGCCTCACCGCTGGAAGCGGTGGTGTCGTGCAGGGCATCTCTCATCGGGAATCGGGTCACCAACGAAACGGGCCGGGCATTCTAGCATGCCCGGCCCGTCGTCCTCAGCGGAGAGGTCAGTCCGTGCCGAGAGCCGGCTTACGGGCCCCGTCGTCCACC
Organism: Modicisalibacter coralii; assembly: GCF_004117855.1. GTDB lineage: Bacteria > Pseudomonadota > Gammaproteobacteria > Pseudomonadales > Halomonadaceae > Modicisalibacter > Modicisalibacter coralii. The sequence goes on along the minus strand of NZ_QWBW01000009.1, from coordinate 44,426 downwards.
GGGCGACGCTTCCAGTAGCCCGCCAGCAGCGAGCCGGAGACGTTGTGCCAGACCGAGAACAGCGCCCCGGGCAGCGCCGACGTGGCGGTGAAGAACTGGTTGGCCAGCGTCACCGCCAGGCCGGAGTTCTGCAGGCCCACCTCGAAGGCGATGGTCCGCGCGGTGCGGGTGTCGAAGCGCAGCGCCCGCGCCAGGCCGTAGCCGGCGGCCAGACCGATGCCGTTGTGGGCGATCACCGCCAGCGCGACGATCGGCCCCAGCGTCGCCAGGCGTCCGGCGTTGAGCGCCACGACGATGGCGATGATCAGCACGATGGCCGCCATGGCCAGCGTCGCCAGCGCCGGTTCGACGGCCTGGATGCGCTCGCCGAGCAGATGGTGGATCACCACGCCCAGGGCGATCGGCGCCACTACCAGTTGCGCGATGCTCATCAGCATGCCGGCCACCGGCACATCGACGCTCTGGCCGACCAGCAGCAGGGTGAGCAGCGGCGTGGCGAACACCGAGATCAGCGTCGAGACCATGGTCATCGATACCGACAGCGCCACATGGCCACCGGCCAGCCAGGTCATGACGTTGGACGAGGTACCGCCGGCGGTGGCGCCGACCAGCACCATGCCGATGGTCAGCTCGGGCGAGAGCCCCAGGAGCTTGGACACCAGCAGCGCCGCCAGCGGCATGATCAGAAACTGCAGCACCACACCCACGGCGATCGGCTTGGGCGCTTTCACCACCCGCGCGAAATCGCCCTTGGTGAGGGTCAGCCCCATGGCGAACATGATCACCACCAGCAGGGTCTTGATGTAACCGGCCAGCCCGGTGAACAGGTCGGGCACGAAGGCGGCGATGACCGCGAGCAGCACGGCCCACAGGGGAAACAGACGGTTGATGCGTTCGAAGATCGACATGCGTTATGTGTCCTGGCGTTGGAGGGTCGAAGACGGCCGCTGAGCACGGCTCTTGGCGTAATGGCCCACGGGCCTTGCTTAGCCGGCTATCATGCCGCAACGCCCTCGACCGCGAAAGCCGACCTTCGCGCCCCGCGCCGGGGCGACCCAATCCGCGGCACCGTATACTCAGGAACGCTCGTCGACCTCGTCATCACCGCCATCGTCGGCAGCCACCGGCACGCTCATCGCCGGCGTGGAAGCCGACGCGGCGTGGTCATCGTCGAAAGCCTCGGCGAGAATGGCGTTGTCGGGGTCCATGTCGACACTGCCGTGGAAGACGCCGCCATCCTCGAGCACCAGGCACGGACAGATGATCGTGCCGGTGACCCGCGCGCTGTCCCGCAGCGTCACCTTGTGGGCGACGATCAACCGGCCCTCCACGCGGCCGGCCACGCTCATCGCATGGGCGAAGACATCGCCGTTTACCTCACCCTCGCCACCGATCGTGACCGTGCTCTGCTTGCACTCGACGCGGCCCGTCACCCGGCCTTCGATGTGCAGGTCCTCGTCACCGACGATGTCACCCTCGACCCGCGTTGCCGCGCCGATCGTGGCGATGCGTCGCGTCTTGCCGCTGGGCGGCGCCGGGCGTTCCGGCGGGGCGACGTCCGGCGTCTCCGCCGCACCGCCACGGTGGGACTTGTTGAACATGTTTCGGGACTCCGTGCAGGGGGACGAGCTGCGCCATGGCAGCACCCGCCATTGAAACGCCTTCCGCCGTCGTCATCACATGGCACTGGCAAACGTTGGGCAAACGCTGGCCGGTGTTCAGCGCGCCGGCTTTGCGGCACAGTACGCCCTGAAACGTCTTGGAATGCAGACATGCCAATGGAAGTCAGTGGCTGGTTGATCCTGCTCGGGCTGATCGGCGTGCTGCTCATCCTGCTGGATGGGCGGCGTCGGCAGGCCCATCACGACGCGACGCGGCCGAGCGCGTCGACCGGCGGATCACACGGCGGTGCCCGACCGGCCACGCTGCCCGCGATCTCCGCCGCGTCGTCGCCGGAGACCAGCGTGATGCTCCCCGAGCCGCCGGGAACCCTGGTGGGCGCGTCGCTGCGGGTCCGCGGCCGCATCCTCGCCGATGAGCCGGTGACCGTCTGCGGCCACGTCGCGGGCGACATCGAGGCGACCGGGCAGCGTGTCACGGTCGCCGCCGGTGGCGAGGTCCAGGAGGGCATCGCGGCCCGGCACGTGGTGGTCGACGGTCGGGTATCCGGCCGTCTGCAGGCGATCCGACAGGTGGAATTGCTGTCGTGCGCCGTGGTCGAGGGGACCATCGTCAGCGACCGGCTGAGCTGCCAGGCCGGCGCCAGGCTGCGCGCCGAGGTGAAGTCGCCGAACTGACGCCTGCCTTGCCTACGGTGCGCTCAGGGCGCCGGCCTGCAACCAGTGATCGACCAGCCGCGGCACCCCGGTGCTCGCCGGCTCGTCGACGGCGGTGACCCAACGCGGCGAGACCTCGCTGGCCTTGGGGTCGACCAGCAGACAGGGACATTCGACGGGGGCGGCATCGATCAGCATCGCCGCCGGCATCACCGCCAGCGAGGTGCCGACCACCAGCAGCAGATCGGCCTCGGCGACGATGTCGCAGGCTTGCGGATAGGCGGGCACTGCCTCGCCGAACCACACCACGTGGGGGCGCAACTGGCTGCCCTTGTCGCACAGATCGCCCAGCCGGATGCCGCCGCGGGCCAGCGGGTAGACCAGCCGCGGATCGACGCTGGAGCGCGCTTTGAGTACCTCGCCGTGCAGATGGAGCACGTCCGAGGAGCCGGCACGCTCGTGGAGGTCGTCGATGTTCTGAGTAACGATATGCACCGCGAAGCCGGCCTGCTCGAGCCGCGCCAGCGCCTGATGCGCCGGGTTGGGTCGGGCCCGGCGTACCTGGTCGCGGCGCGCGTCGTAGAAGCGCAGCACCAGCCCGGGGTCGCGCGCCCAGGCTTCGGGGGTGGCGACGTCCTCGACGGCGTGGTCCTCCCACAGGCCGTTACCGTCGCGAAAGGTCTTCAGGCCACTCTCGGCACTGATGCCGGCCCCGGTCAGCACCACCAGGCGCCGTGGGCGGGTCTCGCTCATGTCGCTGGCTCCGTCGCAAGAGAAGGGCATCGACTATAGCACCGCTCCGGCGGCACACGGCAAGCCGCCGGGATGACAGCCCACCCCCGGAACGGCGACAATGCCCGCCCCTTTCGAGACAGGACCCCATCGACCGTGAGCGAGCCACTGCCGATCGTCTACCAGGATGAGAGCCTCGTCGCGGTGCGCAAGCCTTCGGGCCTGCTCGTCCACCGCACGGCACTGGCGCGCGGCGAGACCCGCTTCGCGCTGCAGACGCTGCGCGACCAGCTGGGCCGACACGTCCATCCCGTGCACCGTCTCGACCGGCCGACCTCGGGCCTTCTGCTGTTCGCCCTCGACGCCGACACGGCCCGGGAACTCGGCGAGGCCTTCACCGCCCAGCGCGTGGCGAAGCGCTATCTGGCGGTGGTGCGCGGTCTCGGCCCCGAGCACGACGTGCTCGATGCCGCCCTGCGCGAGGAGGACGCCCGCCGCCCCAAGGCCGAGATGCCCGCCCAACCGGCGCGCACCGTGGTACGCCGGCTCGACAGCGTCGAGCTGCCGGTGACGGTCGACCGTTACCCCACGGCGCGCTACTCGTTGATGGAAGCCCGCCCGCAGACCGGCCGCCGTCACCAGATCCGCCGCCACCTGTCGCGGCGCGGTTACCCGATCATCGGCGACGCCAAGCATGGCAAGGGCGTGCACAATCGATTCTTTCGCGAGCGGCTGGATTGCGATCGACTGCTGCTCGCCGCCATCGGGCTGCGCCTGTGGCATCCCCGTCGCCAGGCGATGCTCGAGCTGAGCGGTGCGCTGGAGCCGGACATGCAGACACTCTTCATGCGCTTCGGCTGGGCCGGTCACGCCCCCCGCGACGGCTACCGCTGGCTCGCCGATGCGACAGCCCCCCACACGACCCAGGACGCCTGCGAGGAATCGCCATGACCGACGACTACGCCTTTCGCTTCGGCGGCATCCGCCGCCTCTACGGCGCCCGGGCCGCCGAACGGTTCCGTCGCGCCCACGTGGTGGTGGTCGGCGTCGGCGGCGTGGGCAGCTGGGCCGTGGAGGCGCTGGCCCGGGCCGGGATCGGCCGGCTGACGCTGATCGATCTCGACGACGTCTGCGTGTCCAACGTCAACCGCCAGTTGCACGCCCTGGACGGCACCATCGGTCGGCCCAAGGTCGAGGTGCTGGCCGAGCGCTGTCGGGCCATCCATCCGGGCATCGAGGTCATCGCCGACAGCGCCTTCGTCACCCCGACCAACCTCGCCGAGCGCATCCCGGACGACGCCGATCACGTGATCGACGCCATCGACAGCGTCGTCGCCAAGGCCGCGCTGATCCACTGGTGCAAGCGGCGCAAGCTGGGGCTGACCGTGACCGGTGCCGCGGGCGGCCAGACCGATCCCACGCGGATCCGCGTCGCCGACCTGACGCGCACCGAGCACGACCCGCTGCTGGCCAAGGTCCGCGCCCGGCTGCGGCGCGATTTCGGCTTCTCGCGCAACCCCAAGCGCCGGTTCGGCGTCGAATGCGTCTATTCTGACGAGCAACTGGTCTATCCGGGCAGCGACGGCGAGGTCTGCCTGCAGAAGCCGGGCAGCGGCGAGGCCACCCGGCTCGACTGCGCCAGCGGCTTCGGCGCGGCCACCTTCGTCACCGGCAGCTTCGGCTTCGTCGCCGCCTCGCGCACGCTGGCCAGGCTGGCGGCGCGTCCGGCGCGCATCTCTCTCAGCGAGGAGTCCTCCGATGCATCATGAAGCCTCCCGGCCGGTACCGGGCATCTATCGCCACTACAAGGGGCAGAGCTACGAGGTCCTGGGCCTGGCCCATCACAGCGAGACCGAGGAGCCGCTGGTGGTCTATCGCGCCCTGTACGGCGACTACGGGCTGTGGGTCCGGCCGCTGACGATGTTCAGCGAGACCGTCGAGGTCGCCGGCGAGCCGGTGCCACGCTTCGAGCTCGAGGCGGCCTTCAAGTAACCGCCGGCGGGCGGCTGCCGGCGAGGGGCGTCGATGGTATACTCCGGCGCTTTCTCGCCGGGGGCATCGCGGCCCGCCCGGCAATCCATCGACGAGCAAGCGCGTCCTGGCCGCCAGACCCCGAGCGGGCCGTCTCGGGCCACGGTCCGGCGACGCAAGGGGAAAACGCATGAGCGCACTGGTAGGCGTCATCATGGGGTCGAAGTCCGACTGGTCGACCCTGTGCCACACCACCGAGACCCTCGACAAGCTGGGCATCGAGCATGAAGTGCAGGTGGTTTCCGCCCACCGCACCCCGGATCTGCTGTTCGACTACGCCGGCAGCGCCGCCGAGCGCGGCCTCGAGGTGATCATCGCCGGTGCCGGGGGCGCCGCCCACCTGCCCGGCATGGCCGCCGCCAAGACCGTGTTGCCGGTACTCGGCGTGCCGGTGCAGTCGAGCATGCTCAGCGGCGTCGACTCGCTGCTGTCGATCGTCCAGATGCCCGCCGGCATCCCCACCGGCACCCTGGCGATCGGTCGCGCGGGTGCCGTGAACGCCGCCCTGCTGGCGGCGGCGATGCTCGGCAACAAGTACCCCGAGATCCGCGAGCGCCTCGAGGCGTTCCGCGCCGAGCAGACCCGGGCCGTGCTCGACGCCCCGGACCCGCGAGCGCAGGACCAGGGAGGCCAGTGACCATGCGTATCGGTATCGTCGGAGGCGGCCAGCTCGGTCGCATGCTCGCCGAGGCCGGCGCCGGCTTCGACGCCCGCTTCACCTTTCTCGACCCGGGTGAGGCGCCCTGCGCCGCGCTGCACGGCGCGCACATCCGCGCCGCCTGGGACGACGCTGCGGCCCGCGAGCGGCTGATCGCCGAAAGCGACGTGGTGACCTTCGAGTTCGAGAACATCGACGCCGACGTGGTCGCCCGTCTCGCCGACCAGCGCCCGGCCTTTCCCCCCGCCCAGGCGCTGGCCACGGCCCGCGACCGCTGGGCCGAGAAGACCCTGTTCCGCGATCTCGACATCCCGCTGCCGCCGGTGGCGGCGATCGACGGTCAGGCCGACCTCGACGCCGCGGTGGCCGAGATCGGCCTGCCCGCAGTGCTCAAGACCCGCACCCTGGGCTACGACGGCAAGGGCCAGAAGGTGCTCCGCGAGGCCGGCGATGTCGCGGGCGCCTTCGCCGAGCTGGGCGAGGTGCCGATGGTGCTGGAAGGCTTCGTCGACTTCGATCACGAGGTCTCGGTGATCGCCGTGCGCGATCGGGTCGGCGAGACCCGCGTCTGGCCACTGGTGCAGAACGAACACCGCCAGGGCATGCTGCACTGCTCGGTGCCGCTGGCCGATCACCCGTTGCAGGCGCTGGCCGGCGACTACGCCCGCCGGGTTCTCGATCGGCTCGACTACGTCGGCGTGATGGCCTTCGAGTTCTTCGTCGCCGACGACGCCCTGCTGGCCAACGAGATCGCGCCCCGGGTCCACAACTCCGGCCACTGGAGCATCGAGGGCGCGGTGACCAGCCAGTTCGAGAACCACCTGCGGGCGATCGCCGGTCTGCCGCTGGGCGACACCGAGCGCCTGGTTCCCTGTGCGATGCTCAACGTGATCGGTGCCCTGCCCGAGCGCGATGCGGTACTCGCCATCCCCGGCACTCGCTGGCACGACTACGGCAAGGCCCCCCGGCCGGGCCGCAAGATCGGCCACATCACCGTGCTGGCGCCCAACGAGACCCAGCTTCGCGAGCGTATCGCCGCGGTCGAGGAACTGCTGGTCAACGATCTGGGCTGACGACGCCCTTCCCTTCGCAGCAGACACGCAAAAACGCCGAGGGCGCCCCTGGGGCGCCCTCGGCGTCGATATGCCTCGGCAACGGGAGTCGGACTCAGTCGCCGGCTTCCGCGTGCATCTTCTTCTGCAGGTAGTTCTCGATACCCACCTTGTCGATCAGACCCAGCTCGGTCTCGATGGTATCGATGTGCTCTTCCTCGTCGTCGAGGATGCGACGGAACAGGTCACGGCTGACGTAGTCGCGAACCTGCTCACAGTAGGCGATCGCCTCGAGCAGATCGTCACGCCCCTGGTGCTCGATCTTGAGATCGCTCTCGAGCATTTCGCGGGTATTCTCGCCGATGTGCAGCTTGCCCAGATCCTGAAGGTTGGGCACGCCCTCGAGAAACAGGATGCGCTCGATGTAGGAATCGGCGTGACGCATCTCCTCGATCGACTCCTCGTACTCCCAGTCGGCCAGAACCTTCAAGCCCCAATCCTTGTACATCCTGGCATGCAGGAAGTACTGGTTGATCGCCACCAGCTCGTTGCCCAACCCGCGGTTGAGGTACTCGATGACCTTCGGATCACCCTTCATGAAAATCTCCTCGTCAGCCTTGTTCTGCGTGATTGCGCACGACGTGGCCCGACGTCGGCGCTGCCGATTCGGAGAGTATTGCCCAAGATTTCAAAAAAGTCCAATCAGAGCAATGAGTTACGTTGAACATATCGCATCCGCCAGCGAGTGACGGATAGCAACGAGGTGCAGCTCGGAGGCGTTTCAGACCGCGTAGGCGAGGTCGTAATCGGGGGTGGTCTGACGGGCGATGGCATCGCGGGCGATGGTCTTGCCCACGCAGGCGCACTTGCCGCACTGGGTGGCGCAGCCGGTCTGCTCGCGGACATCGCGCCAGCTACGCGCGCCCTCCTCGACGGCCCGACGGATGGCATGATCCGAAACACCCTTGCAGAGACATACGTACATTGGAGCACCTCGCTTGGTAACGCGAGTTCGAATGTAAATGATTCGCATATGTTGCCGCAACCCGATACACCAAAAACTATCGTATCAATAGTGTTACAGCCGCCCCAATGTGACAGCCTCCCTCACGACAGGTTTCCCGACACGCCGGGCTCAGTCTTGCCGGCGCCGTGGCTGCACCACCACACGGGTGTGCGAGGCGATGTCCGCCCAGCTGCGCCGCTCGCGGTCGATGAGCACCCACCCATGGCCGAGCCCCAGAGCCAGCAGCGACACCCCGGCGACCCCCAGGCGAATCAGGCACTGGCCGATGGACGGCCTGCGCCCGTCACGGGTCTCGAGCCGCAACCGCCAGGCCTGCATGCCCAGCGTCATGCCACCGCGCCGCCAGCAGACGATGAAGAACAGCAAGGTAACCAGCAGCAGTATCAGACGGAACGACGGTCCCGTGACCGCCTCGCCGCCGTTGGCGGCGACGCCGATGAACGCCACCAGCATCCACAGCGCGATCAACACCAGGGTGTCGTAGCCCATCGCCGCCAGGCGTCGCGCCAGTCCGGCCGGTTGGCGCCCATCGGACGGCACGCAGCGACGACGCGGCATGGCGGCGTCTTCAGCCACTGCGTCGCAGCAGATACAACCCCAGCAACACGCAGGCCAGCGTGGGCACCAGCACCGCCCACACCGGCGAGAAGCCGAACAGCGTCGACGCCGGCGCCAGCAGGTCCTGGAGGTACTTGAACGACAGCCCGACGATCACCCCGTAGAACACCCGGGTGCCGGCGGCCACGGTGCGCAGCGGGCCGAACACGAAGGAGGCAGCGACCAGCACCAGCGAGGCCATGGTCAGCGGCATCAGCATCTTCTGCCAGAAGTAGAGCAGCGGCTGGGTCGCCGAGAGGCCCTGGGAGTGCAGATACCGGGCGTAGGCCCAGAGTTCGCTGGGCGCCTGACTGTCGATGTCGCGCAGCAGGCGGTTGAGCTGAGTCGGAGAGAGCTGGGTGTCCCAGGTGGCGCTGGCCCTGTGCTCGGCGTGGGTGGCCTCGTCGTCGAAGCGGGTCACGTCGACGTCCTCGAGCACCCAGTGGTCGTCCTGCCATACCGCGCGGCGGGCATGGGTGGCACTGACCAGCCGGTGGCCCTCGAAACGGTAACGCGTCACGTCGACCACGGTGTCGTCGGCGCGGATCGCGCCGAACCGGTAGTAACTGTCGCCCTCGCGCTGCCAGCCGCCACGCTCGCTGAGCACGGCGCCGGCCCCCTCCATCTGCTCGAGCCGCCAGGCCAGGGCGAACTGCTCGGTCCGCGGGCTGACGAATTCGGCGATCAACAACACCGCAACGACCACCAGCGCGACCGGCTTGAGTACCCCCCAGATGATCCGCGTGAGCGAACGCCCCGCGGCGCGCATGACCGTCAATTCATTGCTCGAGGCCATGCTGCCCAGGCCGATCAGCGAGCCGATCAGCACCGCCACCGGAGCGTACTGATAGAAGCGCCAGGGCATGTGCAGCCCCTGGTAGAGCAGCACGTCGAAGGCCGTGTAGCCCCCCTCGACGTCGCTCAGATCGTTGATGAAGCTGATCACCATGTCCAGGCCCAGCAGCACCAGCTGGACCACCAGGATGGCGGCCAGCACGTTGCGGGCCAGGTAACGGTCGAAACGATCGCCGAACATCAGCGGCCCCCCACCAGTTGCGAACGTCGGGTCAGCCACAGCCCCAGCAGCAGGTAGCCGAGGTGAATCGGCCACATGCCGATCGCCGGCGCCAGGGCACCGCGACCGATGGCGTCGAGCGCGGCGAGCAGCAGGCTCAAGTAGCTGATGTGCAGGAAGATCGCCGGCAACAGCTTGGCGAAGCGCCCCTGGCGCGGGTTGACCCGCGACAGCGGAAACGCCAGCAGGGTCAGGATGGGGATCATCAGCGGCATGCTGAAGCGCCACTGCAGTTGCGCCATCGCCTCGGGGGTGTCGCGTCCGAACAGCTCGGCGGTGGGCCGGTATTCGGCATCGTCGAGCTGGGCCATGTCGGCGGCGCGCGACAGGCGCACCGCATAGGTCCCGAACACGAGCCGCTCGGCGACGTTGCGCCCCGGGTCGACGCCGTAGCGTTGCCCGTCGTTGAGCACCAGAAAGCGGCTGCCCGTCTCGGGATCGACGGTCTGGTAGCCGCCCTCGGCGCGGGTCACCACGGTCTCCGGCCCGCCGTCATCGCGCCGCTGGCGCTCGCTGATGAACACCTCCTGCATGCGCGTCTTGTCGTCGTTGAGCGATTCGGTGTAGGCGGTGCGCCCGTCGCCGAAATCCTGAAAGCGCCCGGGCTGCAGGGCCGAGAAATCCAGCCGGCTCTCCTGCTCGGCGATCAGGGTGTCGTTCTGACGCTTGCCGGACGGGGTCAGCCACAGGCTGCAAGTCGCGACCAGCACGGTGACCACCAGCGCCGGCAGCATGGTCACCTTGAGCAGCCGATTGGGGCCGACCCCGCAGGCGACGAGCACGGTGATCTCGCTGTTGAGATATAGCTGGCCGTAGGCGAGCAGAATGCCCAGGAAGAACGCCAGCGGCAGGATCAGTTCGAGAAAGCCCGGCATGTGCAGCAGCATCAGGGTACCCAGCATGCTGACCGGGATCTCGCCGGCGGCGGCGTCCGAGAAATAGCGGATGAAACGACTGCCCATGATCACCAGCAGCAGTACGCCGGCGACGGCGGCCATGGTGATCAGGATCTCGCGGGTCAGGTAACGAAAGATAATCAAAAGCGGTCTCCCTGGGGCCGGTCAGCGCCCCCTTCCGTGGCGCAGCGGGCGGGCCTGGCGCGTTCACGATAGCACGCCGCGCCGGAGTGGCCGCAGCCTGGGGCCGTCGACGACGCCTGCGTGCCATGCAATGCCGCCATGCTTTGCGTACACTGGAAAGCCAGCCGGCCACGCTCGATGCCGGCATTATCCAGATTCCCCGGACCGCTGTCTCGCCAAGCGACGCACGGTCGCGAGGACCACTCTCATGTCCTGTGGAGACGCCATGGAATTTCCCGTTCTCACCGTCAATCCGGCCAAGGTCGAAACGGCCTGCTTCGTGATCCCGGTGTTCAAGGATGGTGACCTGCTCCCGGTGGCCGCCAAGCTCGACGATGCCAGCGAACGCCTGATCGGCCAGCTGATCGAGCGCGGCGACTTCGATGCCGGGCTCGGCAACGTGCAACTGGTCCCGTTCGCCCCGGGGCTGGCTGGCGAGCGCCTGCTGCTGGTCGGGCTGGGCGAGCGCGCCAAGTGCAACGAAGGCAATTTCCGCAAGGCCCTCGACGCCACCTTCAACGCCCTGGCCAAGCTGCCCATCGACGAGGCGGTGACCGCCTTCAACGACGTGCCGGTTCCCGACCGTGGCGCCGACTGGAAGGCCCGTATGACCGCCGAGGCGGCGCTGCGTGCGGTCTATCGCTTCACCGAGTTCAAGTCCGAGCCCGCCCCGGCGCCGCGCCTGGCCAAGGTCAGCCAGCTGGTCAGCGAAGCCGGCGACGCCGAGGCCAGCGAGCGCGGCGCACGGGTCGGCCAGGCGGTCGGCGATGGCGTCAACTACGCGCGCACCCTGGGCAACCTGCCGGGCAATGTCTGCACGCCCAGCTATCTGGCCGCCCAGGCCGAGGAGCTCGGTCGCGATTCCGGCGGTGCGCTGAGCGTGGAGATCCTCGACGAGGAAGCGCTCGAGGCCCTGGGCGCCAACACCCTGCTCTCGGTGGGTCGCGGCAGCGCCGAGCCCTCGCGGCTGATCGTGATGCGCTATCAGGGCGCCGAGGACCCTGACGAGGCCCCGCACGTGCTGGTGGGCAAGGGCATCACCTTCGACACCGGCGGCATCTCGCTCAAGCCCGGCGCCGAGATGGACGAGATGAAGTTCGACATGTGCGGCGCCGCCAGCGTGTTCGGTACCGTCAAGTCGGTGCTCGGCCTCAAGCCCCGCATCAACATGGTGGCGATCGTCGCCAGCGCCGAGAACATGCCCGACGGCCACGCCACCAAGCCCGGCGACATCATCAAGACCCTCAAGGGGCTCACCGTCGAGATACTCAACACCGACGCCGAGGGTCGCCTGGCACTGTGCGACGCCCTGACCTACGCCGAGCGCTACCAGCCGGCCAGTGTGGTCGACATCGCCACGCTCACCGGGGCCTGCATCATCGCCCTCGGCCATCACGCCAGCGCGCTGTTCGCCAACGACGACGACCTCGCCCTCGACCTGCTCGACGCCGGCGAGACCGCCTGGGACCGCGCCTGGCACATGCCGTTGTGGGACGACTACCAGAGCCAGCTCGACTCCAACTTCGCCGATCTGGCCAACATCGGCGGCCGCCCGGCGGGGTCGATCACCGCGGCCTGCTACCTGTCGCGCTTCGCCGATACCTTCCCCTGGGCGCACCTGGACATCGCCGGTACCGCCTGGACCAGCGGCAAGGAGAAGGGGGCCAGCGGCCGTCCGGTGGGCCTGCTGACCCAGTACCTGCTGGATCGCGAGGCCGAGGTGGTGGCGACCGACGACGCCTGAGGCTTCGCAAGCAGCCATTTGCATGCTAACGTCTTAGGGGTTGTGCGAAAAGTCGACGATTCACGGGCCGGGCTTTCCCGGCCCGTGGCGTTTGTGTCATTCTCGACACAACCCCCGGCACCGCCCGTCCGGCCCTCCCCGGCCAGTCTCGAGCGGTGTCCGCGCGAAACGAACGACGTCTAACGACGAGTCGGACCCACTGTGCGCCGACCGCCTATCAGCTACGGAGACTCCCGGTGACCACTTCAGGCTTCGATGTCCGGCCGACCGCCCATCCCACGGATCCCGCCATCCGCGAACAGATTCTCGGCAACGCCGGTTTCGGCCGCCATTTCACGGATCACATGGCCCACATCCGCTGGACGCCGGATGCCGGCTGGCACGGTCGCGAAGTCCGCCCGTACGGGCCGCTGACCCTCGACCCGGCCGCCGCGGTACTGCACTACGGCCAGGAGATCTTCGAAGGCATCAAGGCCTACCGTCACGCCGACGGGTCGGTGTGGACCTTCCGCCCCGAGAAGAACGCCGCGCGCTTTCGCGCCTCGGCACGCCGTCTGGCACTGCCCGAACTCTCCGACGAGGACTTCATCGGCTCGCTGAAGGCACTGCTCGCCCAGGACAGCGCCTGGGTCCCGACCCCGCGGGATGGCGAGGAGACCAGCCTCTACCTGCGCCCGTTCATGATCGCCAGCGAGACCTTCCTCGGCGTGCGCCCGTCCAAGGAGGTCGACTACTACGTGATCGCCTCCCCCGCGGCGGCCTACTTCAAGGGCGGCGTCAAGCCGGTCTCGATCTGGCTGTCATCGAACTACAAGCGCGCCGCGCCGGGGGGCACCGGCTACGCCAAGTGCGGTGGCAACTACGCCGCCTCGCTGGCCGCCCAGAAGGAAGCCGAGGCCCACGGCTGCGACCAGGTGGCCTTCCTCGACGCGGTCGAGAACCGCTGGATCGAGGAGCTCGGCGGCATGAACCTGTTCTTCGTCTTCAAGGACGGGCGCATCGTCACCCCCGAACTGACCGGCACCATCCTCGAGGGCGTGACCCGCGATTCGATCATCGAGCTCGCCCGCGAGGAGGGCCTGACCCCGGAGGAGCGCCACATCAGCATCGACGAGTGGCGCCAAGGCGCCGCGTCCGGCGAGCTGGCCGAGGTCTTCGCCTGCGGCACCGCCGCGGTGGTCACCCCGGTCGGCGAACTGGTCAGCGACGACGAACGCCTGCGGCTGACCGGCGACAACGGCGGCGAATACGCCAAGCGCCTGCGCACCCGGCTGCTCGACCTGCAGTACGGCCGCGCCGAGGACAAGCGTGGCTGGCTTACCCGGCTGGCCTAAGTCATCAAGATCGAAGGCTTTTGTGGGAGGGAACTCGTTCCCGATGAAATTTAGCCATTTCTGTCGCGAATGAATTCGCTCCCACGGCTCCTCGGTCTTGGGGGGCGTGGACACTGACCACGGGCTCCGCGTAGCCCGTAGCCCGTAGCCCGTAGCCCGTAGCCCGTAGCCCGTAGCCCGTTATCAGGTCCTGACCGTGACCCACGTCGATTTCTACATCCTCCCCGACACCACGCTCGAGGCGCGCCTCGACTTCGCCTGCCGGCTGGCCGAGACCATCCATCGCAAGGGCTACCGGCTGCACGTCCATACCCGCGACGAAGCCATGGCCCGCGACATGGACGAGCGCCTGTGGACCTTCAAGCCCGAGAGCTATCTGCCCCACGGCCTGCTCGCCGACGGCGTCTCACCCACACCGCCGGTGACCCTGGGCTGGGAAGCGCCCCCGGACCCGGGGACCGACAGCCCGCCCATCGAAGCCCTGCTCAACCTGCACGACGGCATCCCCGAGTGGTTCTCGCGCTTCGAGCGGGTCGCCGAGATCATCAACCAGCACCAGGCGGTACTCGAGGCCAAGCGCGACTGCTGGCAGACCTACAAGCAGCGCGGCTACCCGGTCAAGGCCCACAAGCTCTGAGCCAGGACTGACATCTGGCATGACAAGGGACGTCGGCAACTTTTCGCGTAAACCGCCGGGGTCATTATCCCTATCGCCCCCAGGCCAGCCCCGTCCGCCCATGACGTTCGCGGTCGCTCAGGAAGCGCTGAATAAATCGGCGAGCGGCGTACAGCACGAGGCGTACGGAGCACAGGAACCGGAGCCTATGGGGTATAGGTGAGGATTCCGACCGGGCTGGCGCGCCAGCACCGCACAACGAAGTGATTTGCCCGCACAGCCATTTATGCAGTGTTTTCCTAACGCTATAATCGGGCCCATTTTTCCTCACGCCTTCGATCGCCAGCGCGCCGCGACATGCGCGACGCCCGCGATCGACCCGGCACCGTCAGGCAGAGCGCTCATGGACAAGACCTACCAACCCGAACAGATCGAAACCCGCTGGTACCAGCGCTGGGAAGCCGACAATCGCTTCGCGCCCTCGGGCGAGGGTCAGCCCTACACGATCATGATCCCGCCGCCCAACGTCACCGGCAGCCTGCACATGGGCCACGCCTTCCAGGACACCATCATGGACACCCTGACCCGCTACAAGCGGATGCAGGGCCGCAACACTCTGTGGCAGGTGGGCACCGACCACGCCGGGATCGCCACCCAGATGCTGGTCGAGCGCAAGGTCGCCGCCGAGGAGGGCAAGAGCCGCCACGACCTGGGCCGCGAGGCATTCACCGACAAGATCTGGGAATGGAAGCAGGAATCCGGCGGCCACATCACCCGCCAGTTGCGCCGCATGGGCGCCAGTGTCGACTGGTCCCGCGAGCGCTTCACCATGGACGACGGCTTCTACAAGGCGGTGCAGGAAGTCTTCGTGCGGCTGTTCGACGAGGGCCTGATCTACCGCGGCAAGCGTCTGGTCAACTGGGACCCGACCCTGCACACCGCGATCAGCGACCTGGAGGTCGAGAACAAGGAGCAACAGGGCCAGTTCTGGCACTTCCGCTATCCGCTCGCCGACGGCGTGACCACGGATGCCGGGCTCGACCACCTGGTGGTCGCCACCACCCGCCCCGAGACCCTGCTCGGCGATACCGGCGTGGCGGTCAACCCCGAGGACCCGCGCTACGCCTCGCTGATCGGCAAGTTCATCGAACTGCCGCTGGTGGGCCGGCGCATCCCCATCGTCGCCGACGCGCACGCCGACATGGACAAGGGCTCGGGCTGCGTGAAGATCACCCCGGCCCACGACTTCAACGACTACGCGGTGGGCAAGCGTCAGGGCCACGTGCTGATCAACGTCTTCACGCCGGATGCCACCATTCGCGAGCGCGCCGAGGTGTTCAACCTCGACGGCACGCCCAACGCCGACGTCGACCCCGCCCTGCCGGCGGCCTACGCCGGGCTCGACCGCTACGCGGCCCGCGAGCGGATCGTCGCCGACATGGACGCCGCCGGCCTGCTCGAGACCACCGAGACCGTCACCAATACCCTGCCCTATGGCGACCGCTCAGGCGATGTCATCGAGCCGCTGCTCACCGACCAGTGGTTCGTCGCCGTGGAAACGCTGGCCAAGCCGGCCATCGAGGCGGTCGAGAACGGCGACATCCAGTTCGTGCCCAAGAACTACGAGAACATGTACTTCGCCTGGATGCGCGACCTGCAGGACTGGTGCATCTCGCGTCAGCTATGGTGGGGCCACCGCATCCCGGCCTGGTATGACGCCGAGGGCAAGGTCTACGTCGGCCGCACCGAGGCGGAAGTGCGCGACAAGCACGGCCTCGATGCCGACATCGCGCTCACTCAGGACGAGGACGTGCTGGACACTTGGTTCAGTGCCGGGCTGTGGACCTTCGCCACCCTGGGCTGGCCCGAGAAGACCCCGGAACTGGCGACCTTCCACCCCACCAGCGTGCTGGTCACCGGCTTCGACATCATCTTCTTCTGGGTCGCGCGGATGATCATGATGACCCTGAAATTCACCGGCGAGGTGCCCTTCAAGCAGGTCTACGTCCATGGCCTGGTGCGCGACGCCCAGGGCCAGAAGATGTCCAAGTCCAAGGGCAACGTGCTCGACCCCATCGATCTGATCGACGGTATCGACCTCGAGACGCTGGTGGCCAAGCGCACCGGCAACATGATGCAGCCGCAGAAGGCCCGCGCCATCGAGAAGGCCACCCGGGCCGAGTTCCCAGACGGCATCGAGCCCCACGGCACCGACGCGCTGCGCTTCACCTTCCTGTCGCTGGCCACCACCGGGCGTGACGTCAAGTTCGACATGGGCCGTCTCGACGGCTTCCGCAACTTCTGCAACAAGCTGTGGAACGCCTCGCGCTACGTGCTGATGAACACCGAGGGCGAGGATTGCGGCCTCGACGGCGAGGTGACGCTGTCGCTGGCCGACCGCTGGATCGTCTCGCGGCTGCAGCATACCGAGCGCCAGGTGACCCGCGCGCTGGAGGAATATCGCTTCGACCTGGCCTCCCAGGCGCTCTACGAGTTCGTCTGGAACGAGTACTGCGACTGGTACCTGGAACTCTCCAAACCGGTGCTGTGGGACGACGCCGCGACGCCGCAAGCCAAGCGCGGCACCCGGCGCACCCTGGTTCGCGTGCTCGAGGCGATCCTGCGCCTGGCACACCCCATGATGCCGTTCATTTCCGAGGAGATCTGGCAGCGCGTGGCGCCGCTCGCCGGCACCGCGGCCGAGGACGCCTCGATCATGAACCAGCCCTGGCCGCAGGCTGACGACACGCGCCTCGACGAGAGCGCCGAACGCGACATCGAATGGCTCAAGGGCGTGATCGTCGCGGTGCGCAACGTGCGCGCCGAGATGAACCTGGCGCCCGGCAAGCCGCTCGACGTGCTGCTCACCAAGGGCGGCGACGCCGACCGTGAGCGGCTGGCCGCCAACCGCGTGTTCCTCGCCAAGCTGGCCAAGCTGGCCAGCGTCGAATGGCTCGACGATCCTGCCCAGGCGCCGCTCGCCGCCACGCAACTGGTCGGCGACATGGAAGTGCTGGTGCCCATGGCCGACCTGATCGACAAGGACGCCGAAATCGAGCGCCTGACCAAGGAGCTCGACAAGCAGGACAAGTTCATCGGCGGCATCGAGAAGAAGCTCGGCAACGAAAGCTTCGTCGCCAAGGCCCCGGCCGAGGTGGTGGAGAAGGAGCGCGCCAAGCTGGCCGAGGCCCAGGCCAGTCGTCAGGTGCTCGCCGAGCAGCGCGACAAGATCGCCGCGCTCTGAGAGGGTGTTTACAAATTAGGCGAGCGAAGGCAAGACAAGGCAAAATCGGCCGAAAAAGCGGAGTTTACGCGCCTTTATCTTGACTGAATAATCGGCACATTGCTGAACCCTCAGCGGGGCGTGTCTGCCCTGTTCGGGGGAGGATGACGACAGGGAGAACTGCCGCATGGATGAGCGCGAGAACTCTTGGCACCAAGAAGGCCAAAAGGCCGGCGAGCACTGGCGCCGCGCCCGCAAAATCGTGGCGTCGCTATTGGCCCCGCTGAGGACGCTCGGCCGCACCTTGGTCGGAGGGGGACGGTACGTGCCGGCGCCAGGCTGGCTGCCTTCGCCTCGGAGCCAGGGGGTGCGGGGGCTGATTTACTCAGCTCAGGCGTTCGCCTTGGTGCTGGGGGTGATCCTGTTGACCGGGGGCGATGCGATGACAACGCTGGCGGCCGATCCGGGTCAAGTGCTGTGGTCGGTATTGCTGCCCGTGGCGGTGCTGCTGGGTGCTCAGACCTGGTGGCAGCGTCGCCATTCGGACTCGGACCCGCGGCGCTGGGTGCTCTTGGCTCCCGTCGCCATCGTCGCCATGTGGTGGGCGGCTATTGTCGTGCCCTGGTATGACCTGGTGCGCAGTGTTGGTGGGGGCATCATCGTGCTGGTGCAGCTGGTGATCGTCGTGGGCCTGGTAGGGGCTGGGATCGCTGCTTTCCTGCGGCTTCGGGACACGACACCTTCGGTGGAGAAGCATCGCCCGGACCTGCTGGCTGACCCCGCCATCCATCGAACAGTGCAGGGGCGCTCACAGCCGGGTGGTGTGCTCGCCGGCGAAGTGGGAGGACAGCCGCTGCATATCGGCACCCAGGACCGCGCCTGCGTCATCGGTCCGCCTGGCACCGGCAAAACGGCCTTCCTGGTCGCTCAGCTGCTGGACTGGGCCGAGTCGGGCCGCTCGTTCGTCGTCAACGACATCAAGCCCGAAATCCTCGAGATCGTCCGCGAGCGCCTGGAGGCCAAGGGCTATCGCCTGCTGGCGTTCAACCCTACGGCTCAGAGTGGAGAGGGTTACAACCCCCTCGATGACCTGGAGAGCCCCGAAGCCGTGGGCGAGCTGGCGTCGGCCCTGGTGCCGCCGACAGATGATGCTGAACAGTCGGTGTTCATCGAGTCGGCTCGCGACCTCCTGGACGCGCTCATCTGCCACCTGCGCGACGCTGCGGGCGGGGCTTCGCTGCCGAGTCTGCGGGACTATGTTGCGCAATTCAGCGATCACCGGGAGCTGCTGCGCGAGCTGGCCGCTAGTCCGTCGCCGGACGCCCGCGACCTGGCCAACGGACTGCGCATCATGGCCAACAATGAGCGCCTGATGGGCTCGATCTTTGCGACCTTCCAGTCGAATCTCCGTTTCCTGCGCTTCCCGGCGATCCGCGAGGCCCTGGCGGCGTCGGATTTCACACTGGCCGACCTCTGCCGGGGCCGCGTGGGGCTGTTCCTGCAATTCGAGGAGTCCCAGCAGCAGACCACGGCCCGACTGTTCTCGGTGATGATGGGCCACGTCCTGCGCTATCTGATCGAGCACACCAACCGGGCGCCGGTGCTGTTGTTGCTCGATGAGATCGGCAACGTGCCCCAGGTGGCGGGACTCGTGCAGAAGCTGAACACCATCCGGTCCCGCGAGCTGCCGACATGGTTGTATTGGCAGAGCCGGGAGCAGATGCAGCCGTATGGGACGAAAAACGACGAGGGGCCGAATATCATCATGGGGGCCTGCGACCTCCACCTGGTGTTCCGCCTCAATGACAATGGCACGGCCCAGTGGGTGAGCGACAAGATCGGCAGCGTGGACCGCTTGATCGAAGCGGTCAGTGCCAGTGAAGACCCCGGTTTCCTCAGCTCCGAGTACACGTACACGCACAGTCAGTCCCTGGAGCGTGAGCCGATCATCTGGCCCCACCAACTCCAGCAGCTCGCCCAGGGCGAGGCGGTTTGCACGTATCAAGGGCTCGCGTGGCGTGGCACCGCGACACCGTATTACCGCCGCTGGCCAGAGTTTGAGCGGCGATGACTTTAAGGGGATAAAGTCCCGATATTGGCGGATTGCCATCGAGAGGAAGCCATCGCATGAGCACCCCACTGAATCCACGCATCAGCGAGTTCGAGACGCAGGAACAGGTCGACAGCTACGATCGTTGGTTTCGCGAGCGCGTCCAGCGCAGCTTGAACGGCCCGCGGCCCAACATTCCCCATGATGAGGCAATGGCCAAACTGCGCTCTCTCCTCTTGGAGTCCAAGAAGCGCCAACATACCGCTGGTTAGGAGATACCCATCGACACTCCTGAGCAGAAGAAGATAATCCTTCACGGATGCCAGTGCGGCTAAGCATGGCCTTGCTGGGCTTGCGAGACAGCCTCTCCGATGTGTGCTTTGAGGGCGCGGGCAGCACGACCTCCACGGCGTGATTTTCGCCAGGCTCCCAAGACCAGCACCACAACGCCAGCGATTGCCGCATAGTCCCACCTGGCCATTCTCCAAGGATGAGCGAAATAGCCACTCGGCGGCAGTGTGAGATACACCACCAAGGCAGCTACAGCCAGCGCAAAAATGAGTGAAACACCGGTGATGCGTTCTAGACGAAGCCGCCTCTGCAACGTTTTCGCAGGGATAATGTCGTGCGACCGACCGGTCGAGTGATTCACGAGTGAGCATAACCAGCCACGCTCACTGCGAGGGAGGCCAGCACAAACCACGGTGACTTGCTGACCAGCACGCAGTGGCACTTTGACATCCTCGAGCTGGATGGATTGTTCACGCCCATCACCCCCGCGAATCCAGAAGTCATGGTATGTTTTTTGTCTCATCCGTACGCGGGCATTCCCCACGCCACTACGGGCTGTGACGCGGGTTTCGCTGTAGCGATCTGAATCTAGAACTTCCCCTTGAAGCTTCCAAAACTGTACCCGCTTGCCTCGGTAATTGAAGTCATCCATAACTTTTCACCAGCGCAGTTCCTAGAGTTTCCATGCTTAATAGCCTCCTAACGGAAGCAAGACAGTATGGCTCAGCTCACCAAGGTCGCCAGCTTGGCAAGCACATCATCCATGATCTCTGGCGGCACGTTCTCCACCCATCGTCCCTGACGGGCCTCGATGTCCAGGGTGCGGATCTGACTGCACAGCACGACGCCGGTAGTGGTCGTGCCCGCTTCGGCCAGCGATACCGTGAAGCCTCGGGAACGCGCGAAGTCGCCACCGTTGGTGATCGGCGCAACCAGGGGTGTGCCCATGGCGAGATTGAACGCGTCCGGTGACACGATTAGCACCGGACGCATGCCCTGCTGTTCATGGCCCCGCGTGGGGTTGTGCGAAACGAAATAGATGTCACCGCGCTGCATTACAGCAGCTCACGGCCGACGGGCTCGGCATCCAGCCACTCGCGCTCGCCAGCGGACATATCTGCCGTGGTGTCGCACTGAGCCAGCAGCTCCTCAAGGGAATACCGCGGCTTAGCCGGCTCCACGATCAGACGCCCGTGATCGACCTCGATATCAACCTGAGAGCCGGCGTGCAGGTGCAACTGATCGAGCAGTGCCCGCGGCACCGCCATCATGACAGAGCCGCCGACGCGGCGGAGATTGGTGGTACTCATATTGGCCTCCTTAACCAGCAGCGCACTAGAGCATGAGTTATACAAAAATATAACTCAAGGACGCCCGCGCCGCAATCACCAGCGAGTTGTTCAGCCGTCTCTTTTTCCTTTTCTGCCCCTTTTATCTTTAATAACTCATTGATTATAAGGTGTTTGTAGAGAAAAAAGGAGGTTTTTGCGGTTTGAGAGGGAGGGATTTGCGGTACCGGGGAGAGATTTACGGTCTCAGTCCCACAGAGCCCAGTAAACTCAAGATTACGCGGGTTAAATGAGCATTTTGACCGGGCTCGCGCACGAGGCCGATTTTAACGCCGTATTGTCGAGCGCAGGCATTTTGTAAACACTCTCTGACACGACGGTTCGCGCTGGGGCGCCGTCAGGAGCGGCCCGGGCTCCCCAAGGCCAGGCGCATCTCCTCGGCGGCGCGCCCCATCATGGCTCGGCTCGCCTCGGCGGCCGCCCCCTCGCCATCTTCGGCCATCTCGTCGTCGCGACCGCAGACCCGGTCGCGACCGCTCCGCTTGGCCGCGTAGAGGCGTCGGTCGGCCATCGCCACCAGGGCATCGATGTCCTGGACCTCGCCATTCACCGCCACTCCCGCGCTCAGCGTCAGGGTCAACTCCCGCTGCACATCCAGCCAATAGGGTGTCTCGCGCACGCCGGCGATCAGGCGCCTGGCGATGCCCATCGCCTCGTCATGACTCATGCCGCGCAGTACGGCGATGAATTCCTCGCCGCCATAACGCCCCAGCATGTCCTCCTCGCGCATATTGAGGCGCAGGCATTCAACCACGTGGCACAGGGCGCGATCGCCGCGCTTGTGGCCGTAACGGTCGTTGATGCGCTTGAAGTGATCGATATCCAGCATCAGCAGCGCGAATGGGGCACCGCTGGCCTGAGCCCTTTCGACCTCGGCCAGCATCGCCCGGCGATTGTAGACGCCGGTCAGGGCGTCGTGGTTGGCCTGACGGCGATAGTTGAGCTCCAGACGTTCCGTGATGCCCTCGAGCTGACGCAGGATCACTCCGAACAGCAGGCTGACCGTGGTCAGATTGGCGACCAGCAACAGGTCGGCGGCCAAGGGCGACAGCGCATTCGCGGCCGGGGCATCGCCCACCGTCATCAGTTGCCAGGCGGTCAGTGCCAGCAGGCCGGCACTGACCAGCAACTTGACCCCTTGCGACAGATCGCTGATGTAGATGATCAGCATGATCAGCGCGAAGTAGAGCTCGAAGCCCAGGCCGCTGCCGTAGACGCCGATCGCCGTGAACATGTGCGCCGTCATCATCGTCAGCAGCAGCAGCACGGCGCTGCCCATGTAACCACGCCGGTGTACCTCGCGAGCGATCAGTGTCCCCGCCAGCCCGGCCAGGGTGATGCCCAGCAGCGCTTTATCGCCCAGCAGCCAGAACATCGGCACCAGATCGAGGACATAGGTGAAGATGGCGATCAGATAAAGACGTGACAGGGTCTGAAAGTACCGCTGACGCTCGGGCGGCAGGGGGCGAGTCGGCAGACTGCGCTTGAACCACGCCGCGAACGGGTGATGACGAGCACGCATGAAAATTCCCTTTCTCCTTCCGCCGGCTTCTTGCTGGCGGTTGCTCCCGCCGTCTGAACGGCGGGCGCGTGATGATCCGGCTCTCGGTTCACGTTCACTTCCCGGGCCTCCCTGCCCTGGGACGCGCGAACGCTCATCGCCTGCTGGCGACGCGGTGACGAGTGGCGATCGTGCGATGGCTGGCCCGGCAAGTACCGGACCCATACAGAGTCGACGGGCTATAGGGTAGTCGCTATCCCCCCTTCCTTGCTAGCGCGGTGAGGCCGTGCTGCCAGACAGCCGTCCAACGCTGGAGCGCGAGTCGCGGCATGCCGGCGGTCACGGGGTCTGGCCACCCCCGGCGTCATTGACGCGCGCCACATCCTCGTGGGTGACCACCATCACGCTGCGCGGCCACCATTCCGGGTGATGTTCGCGGATGAAGGCCATCAGGCGCTCACGGACGTTCATTTCCGCGACCCAGCCGCCGAACGGATCCGAGGTCATCAGGTAACAGACGACCGTCTGAGCCGTCTCGGTCTGCCCCGTCACGTAACAGCACAGCTTGTGATGCTCGACGATGTTGTCCTCCTCCTGGGCATATTCCAGGAACTTCTCCCGCAGGCACTGGATGTCCGCACTCAGGTGCAGCGTCAACGCCAGACTCCGATACTCCTTGGTGCTCTTCACCGACAGGTTCTCGAAGGGCTTGGAGACGAAGTACGTGACCGGCACGATCACGCGACGCTCGTTCCAGCAGCGCAGGCGGATGAAGGTATAGAAGATGCCCTCGACATAGCACCACTGGTCCTCGAACATCACCAGGTCGCCGATGCGGATCGACTTCGCCAGTGACAGCTGGAACGACGACAGGATGTTGCCCAGCACCGCCTGACCGGCGATACCCACCAGGACCGTCAGCACACTCGCCGAGGCCAGCAGCGACATGCCCAGCGTCTCGAAGAGCTGGACCTGGCTCAGCACGTAGACCGTGACCGCGGTGACCGTGACCAGGATGATCATCCGCCGCAGGGCGTAGAGCGTGGTCAGCAGCTTGCGCTGGTCGCGGGGCTTGGAGTCGTCGATCTGGCCCATCAGCCGCCGCGTCAACCGCAGCATGAGGGTGTCGACGAGGCGAATCGCGATCATCCCGGCGCCCCAGGCGAGAATGCCGATCAACAGCACCCGGAAGGAGGTGGTCGCCACCGCCGAGAACGAGACCACATAGTCGAGCAGCGTCTGGGTCACCAACGACATGACGATGAGCGCCACGGGCAGCTTGATCTGGCCGACGAAGATGCTCGGCACGCCGGCCGGCAGCCAGCGGGTCATCACGCCCACCAGCTTGTAGACCCACCATCCCACCAGGCCCACCGCCAGCAGTACCAGCGGGATGGCGATCCACTCCCAGACCTTGAGGATCCCCAGCGAGGTCTTGAACGACGGAGGGATGTACTCCTCCAGCAGGGAGGGGCCGTACGCCTCGTACAGCAACGGCAGCGACGTCAGGCTGTCCGGCGTGATCAGCCATACCGGCTGCTCGTCGCCCACCTTATAGCGCCCCAGGCGAATGTCGTAGGCTTCCCCCTTGGCGGTGAGCGAGGCCAGCTTGATGTTGCGCCGCGGCTGCCCCGCGTGGGGGCGCTTGTCCGCCGGGTGCTCGGTGGCCCCGTCCTGCCGTCCGGGCAGGCTGGAGACCTGCAGCCACTCGCCGCGCTTGAGCACCTGGGCCAGTTGCCGGGCAAGCTCCCCGCCACGCTGGCGCTGCTCCGCCGGGGCCAGGTTGGAAAGATTCAGGATATGCGCCGCCGCGTCGTATTTCTCCTGCTTGGTCAGCTCCAGAAAGCTGCGGATCGTCTCGCGGGGCGTGGTCTGCTTGACCGCTTCGGGGGCCTCGTCCAGCCCCGTGTTCAGCGAATCGACGGAGAACCAGAGCGCCGACTGGCTCTCGTCCTCCTGCGCCGCGCACAGGCTGGAAAATACCAGCGCCACTGCGGCCACCAGCCACAGCCGCCATGAACCTATCGTCTTCATGTGTCCTTACCGATTCAGGGGGTCTTCCGTGTATACCACCTATCGCCGGCGCGATCCCGGTCCGGCGAATGGCCTCGCCTGCGGGCACTCCCGCCCGCAGCGCGGCCAAGTACAGCGTGCCGGCCAGGCGCTCGTCCAGAACATGAGTTAGACGGTGCGGCTTATTCCCAATCCTCTCTGCGATGACGTCCTTCGTGGGATTACGCACTGGAATACCAGCATCGAAGCCATCCATGCCTCGTCGCTATTCGGACCGCCGGGCAACGGCATCAACGGCATCAACGGCAGCGCTGCGGCAAACGCGTCGGCCACAGGCGCTCCTTGTCGGGGCCATAGAGCACCCTGACGCCACACTCGTTCGTCACGCGGGCGATGGTACTGCCCTGCTGGTCGATCAGCATCGCGCTTTGCGCCGTCGTGACGATGGCGCGTCCGTTCTCGAAATCCGTTACCTGATCGTAGACCGGTGATATGACGTAGCGTCCGTCCTTGTCGATGAAGCCGTAACGATCCTCGCGGGCTGCATAGGCCAGACCGTTATCCGCGGGCAGCCCGAGGTCCGAATAGCGTTCCGGCATCGCCAGACGTTCCCCCGACGCATTTATCCAAAACCCGTCCTGACCATTGGAGCGGCTTACCAGCGCCGTATCGTTGTGGAACACGCCCGCCTCGCCGTCGACGCTGAGGGTGATCTCGCCGCTCGGGTCGGCGTATTTCGTCGTCGTCGAACTGCCCTCGCGAACACGCCCGATGATGCGAGAGGCGTCCGCCGGCCAATACCATTCGCCCTCCGGCAGAGTCGCGACGACGGCGCCCTCGGCATCGATGATTTCCGTCCCCTCATCGGTGTAACGCAACGCCCTTTGCGACTCGGCATGGAAGTCACTGCCCATGCCCGGTTCGAGGGCAACGGCCCATTCGCCGTTGTCGTCGAGGTAGCCGGTAGCGGTGCGATGCCGCCGCTTGATCCAGTCGCCCATCACGCTGAACGCGACCTCGTGGCCGTCGATAAGGATCTCCCCGGCGGGGCTCAGCAGCCTGTGGACGCCGTCGTTACCGAGCGCCCCGGCCTCGACGTTGCCATTGTCGAGCAGCTCCGCCGAAAGCCGGCCTTCGGTATAGGGGACGACGATTTCGCCCTCGGCGTCGACCAACGCCCGGGGCACGTCCTCGAAGGCGTCGCTCCCAAGGCGCCGCTGGACGATCCACAGCCGGCCATTTACCGGCTCGACCGCGGCATACGCCGGCGCCAGGACCCACTCACCGGCCCTGTCGATCACGCCGGCCTTGCCGTCCGATGAAACCGCCACGGCCTGGCCGTCCTGAAAGTCTCCCACGTCCTGGAACCGAGGCTCGGTGATCGGCTGCTGCGCGACAAGGTCGTAGAGGCTGAACAATGCCTCCTCCGACGCGCTCTTGCGGTAGCGTACGACCCCGGGGGCGACCACCGACATGGCGAACCCGTTGGGCACGTCGAAGAGCTGCCCCGAACGATCGACGACTCGCGTCACGCCATTGCCGTAAACCAGCGCATGGCCGTTGTGGAAGTCGTCGATATGCTGCTGCTTCGCGGCGAGCAGGACCGAACCCGCTCCATCGAGGATGCCCACCCCCTCATCCGTGTGGAACACGAAGCGCCGCTCGTCCACGAATTCGTCCGCATAGACTGGCTCGACCTTGTGCCAGTCTTCATGCAATACAAGCTGGCCATCGGCCATCAACAGGCCGGCGCCGGGCTTACAGTGGTGGTATGGGCACTCACTGACCAGAGCAATGGCGACCGGCTGGTCCCCGGCGGCGCCCTCTTCCACTTCCCGGGGTTCGACGTTGTACTCGCCGAGGCGCTCGAGCGTGGGCTTGTCGAGCAGGGGGCGCCCATCGGGACCGGCGATCTGGAGCAGTGTCTTTTGCTGGTTGCGGAGCCATGTCCAATCCCCTTGGCGTTCGACATAGTCGATCGTCTGGAACCAGTCACCGCTATCCTTGGCCGAGAGATAGGTGCCGGACTCGAGAATCACGCCCGACAGGGTGTCGCCGTCGAACACCACCAGGAAGTCGGCGGCGGGCGCCTCTTTCAGAGTGACTTCGGGGGCGAGCGAGACCGGCTCAGCGAATGCCGGCCCGAGGACCTCCGTGCTTTCATCACCGGGAGCGACCAGGAAGGCGCCCATTTCCCTGGCGCGACGGCCGGCCTGAGCATCGAATTCGGCGAGCCGCTCGCCCTGCAAGTCGAATGCCGCATAAGTCCCATCGGGCCGCCTGGCATACCATAGCGCCTCATTAAACCGAGCGACTGAAGCGCCCTTGACGACCATGCTGCCATCCTGGCGAATCAGTGCATCACCCGCCGGGCTGTCCCAAGCCACGGCGACCGCCCCCGGTTGCGACGGGACTCTGATATCCTGGTAATCCGGTTCGACCTGCCACTCAAGGTCTGCGTCGATCAAGCCATAGCGGTAATCGCGGCGCGCGATGAACAGCCCCGATGAACCGAGCGGCTCGACCAGGGTGACTCCCTCGGGGACGGCGAGCGTCTCCCCGTCGGCATTCTCGTAGGTATCTTCGTACTCGACCTCGACGCGCACAGGAGAACCGTCGCCGACGCGAAACCGCGCCACAGGGTCCTGCAGCGGGGCATCGACCGGCTTGCCGGCACGGTCGATGAGCCGCCAATCGCCCTCCAGGACAACAGCGGCGATGCCCCCGTCCCCGAACGACTGCACCTCGTCGAACCGGGGTTCGATGGCCCAGTCCCCCCGGCGATCGATGTACCCCCAATGGGCACCGTCGTAAGCGGCAGCCAGCCCGGCCTGGAAATGCCCCACCCGCTCGAAGCGCGGGGGTATCGCCAGCTCTCCCGCCTCGTTGATGAAGCCCCAACGATACGCGCTGCTCCCCCCGGCCGTGGCGACATCATCGATGTCTTCCCCCTCGGCGGGTAACCGCAGCGCCGCCAGCCCATCGTGCAATTCGCTCAGGCAAGAACTGCCACGCCGGCCCCCATGACCGTCCAGTCGGTAGGCCTCGAAACTCCGGACGTGGTTCGACGTAAAACAACGATCCGCATCCCGCGCCGCCGCGTCTGTCGGCATCAGGATCGACAGGCTGGCGGCAATCGCCAGTGTCGCCAGGGAGTGGAACGCACCTTGTCCAATCATTGAGCACCATCCTTGTCTTGCGCACCGTTCTCTTCCCCGGAATCCTCTCCCAGACAGGAGAAGGTGGTCTCATCGAGTTCCGCCGGCCAGGTCACCTCATCCTGGGGGTTGGTGACCACGAACCGATTGCAGAGGACGCCGAATCCAAACGTTTTCCGACCCTGAGGATCGATGAAGAACATCCCCTGTCCGTTGCCGAAAACCAGTGCCCGGGACTCGCTGAAGGTCGAGACGCGAGCGTAAGCGGCCGGGATGACGATCTCACCCGCCCGGTCGATGAAGCCGACAAGGTCGCCCGATACCTTGCGACGCTCGAACGCCGCCCGATCCTCGCGCATGGGACCCAAATTGCTGAAATGGGCCCCCGTCACCTTCTCGCCCTGCGCGTTCATGACGCCGTAGAGACGCGCACCCTCGTCCCGCCAGGCGACCAGGCCGTTCGCCCCCGAAGCCTGATCGATGGCACGCTGCCCCGGGATGCGCGTCAGTTCCTCACCGTCGGTGTTGACGAGCGCCGTCGCATCGTCGTCCTCCAGGTTCAGGGAGTAGCGCATCATCCCGGGAATGGGCGTCAGGTTGTCCACCGGCTGAACGTTACCCGCGTCGTCCACCACGACGGTCTCGTGACCATCATGGACCCGCACCTGCATCAGGGGCGGCACGAAGTCCAGTGATTGCGTATAGGCCGGCTCCACCTGCCACTCCCCGTGACTGTCCAGGGCGCCATCGAGATCCTCGAAGAGCGTGAGGGCCAGCGTGCCGTTGGTCTCGAAACGGTCGACCAGGCCCTCGCCGCTGGCCAGCGTGTTACCCGTGTGATCGATGAGCCGGACACCGCCATCGACTGGCTGGACCAGCAGGCGCTCCGGCCCGGCCACTTCCGCGGACTCGTACAGCAGATCGGTGATCGGTCCCCCGGTCTCGGTCGAGACCAATTGGTAACGCCAGTCGCTACGGCGTTCGTCCTCACCGGCACGGCGCTTGATCTCGTAGATACCCGGGGCGATACGCTCCGGCGACGACCGGTCCTCGTGCAACGGCTCGACGACCCACTCACCCTGCCGGTCGATGATCCCCCAGCGTTCGTCGCCGGCATCGGTTCGCACCGCGGCCGGCGCATAGCCATCGACGAACTCGGAGATGGACGTGAACCGGGGCTCCACCACTACCGCACCTTCGGCGACACTCCAGAGTCCCCATCGGGAATCCCCTTGCGACGAGCGTTCGCTGAACTCGAGCAAACCGGCGTTGAACCCGCGCTGGTGCTCGAAGATTTGCGGGCTGAGCGGGTAACGCTCGCCGTCTCGATCGACGATGACCACCCGCCCACCGAAGTTGGGCTGGGCCAGCGTATAGTCACCGGAGAACGCCACCATGTCGTCGTAGTCGGCAGGGATGACCCAGTCCCCGTTGGCATCGATGGCGCCGATCCGCCCCTCGAGGGTTTTCACCAGGGCCGGCGCGAGCACATCGTCGGTATCCGGGAATGCGTCCCAGTCCCCGTTGCTGACGATCTCTCCATCGGCGGTCAGAACCGCCAGTGGCCGGCCAGCCTTGCGCGGTTTCAGCGCGGCGAGAGGAAGCGACCGCTC
This sequence comes from Modicisalibacter coralii, assembly GCF_004117855.1. Classification (GTDB taxonomy): domain Bacteria; phylum Pseudomonadota; class Gammaproteobacteria; order Pseudomonadales; family Halomonadaceae; genus Modicisalibacter; species Modicisalibacter coralii. The sequence goes on along the minus strand of NZ_QWBW01000009.1, from coordinate 15,007 downwards.
GCCATCGCCTGCCTTCAGATCCGCCGGCAGCGTGAACAGATCGACTTGATACTCCTTCAGACGCTGGCGGGTTGCGTCGTCGATCAACGAGTCACCCGCGAGATCCCGGATATCCATGACGTTCCTGGCCTCGTCATACAGCCAGAGCACACCGTCGCGGTAATAGAGCGTCTCGAGCCCGGGCGCGGCCATGCGAAGCGTCTCGCCATTGCGGCGGGCGATGACGACGGCATCCTCCAGCTCGTACAGGACGAACTCGTCGCGTTCAACATAGGGTGAGGCACGGCGCTCGAGCGTCTCGATCTCATTGCCGGCCGCATCCACCAGCCACCGTTCATGATCGTCGCCTTCAGCGACCCAGGTACCGGTAAGCAACGGCTTGAACGAACGGTAGTCGCGCGTACCCAGCAGTCGGCCCTGGTTGTCGTACAGCCGCCACGTGTCGTCGTCCTCGACCGCCGTCAGCTCGCCATCGGTCACCGGCTCGTCCGTGGCATCGAGCACCGCCGGGGGCAGGCGCCACTCCCCATTGGCGTCGAGAATCCCCCAGCGCGCGCGCTCCGGCGACTGCCTGACCCGGACGGCGAAGACGTCCGACGCCTCGGCGCTGACGGACAAGAAGGCCGTGTTCTCGGGCAGCGTCACTCCCTCACCATCCTCGACCCGCCAGACCTTGGGCGGCGTCGGCACTCTGACCGGGAACAGCGCTATTTCCGGCTGGTGGAACGTGGAGCGATAGAATGTCCCGTAAGGCAGGCGCCTGAGGGTCGCGCCATTACGGTCGATGAGCGTATAGCGACCCGCTTGCTTGACCATCGCCGCGCCGCCCGTGCCGAACGGATTGGCCTCTTCGAACTGCGGCGCAATGACCCATTCGCCCCGGGCGTCGATGTATCCCCACTTACCGTCGAGGGAGACGGCGGCCAGCCCGTTGGCGAAATCCATCGCGTCGTCGAACCGTGGCTCGATCACAACCGCACCGGACTTGTCGACATAGCCTATGGTCGGCCGTCGCGCATCGAGGTCTCCCAGCAGTGGCGCGCGCGCCAAGCCCTCGTGGAAGACCCCGAAACAGCTCAGACGATCGCTCTGCCAGTTACAATGAGTGGGCCAGGGCACGATCGCGGACTGGGCAACGGGAGAGAGAACGGCGGCAAGCGCACCGACCAGAGACATTGAAATGACACGAAACATCATGGCTCCTTTAATAAAATCCTTTTTATAGCCGTCTATCACGCGTATTAAGCGATAAGCCCCTCATAGCGGATGAGCCACGCCGAACGAGATCTCGCGTTTAAAATCCAGCCCGGAAGAGTACACGCCCGTGGACCGGCACGCCAGACATCGGTTTTTTACGCCAGCATCATCCAAACTGGCGCTTAAACAACGCCAGCTGCCAGCGTCATGTGAAGCCAGCTGGAGAAGCACGCGATGGGCGACAAGCGGATGAAAATCGAAAACATGTTTTCAAAAGCGCCCGAGCGGAACCACACACCTGGGTAAAGTGCTTCGCATTACCTACGATGAAGGCCAAACGACCAGACAGGAGGCATCATGCAAGCGCCGGACAAGCGAGAACCGTCCACAAGACAAAACCGCCGGTTCGAGGAACGTTTCGAGCGATTCCTGTGGGGCTCCCGCTTCCTGGTCATGGCGGCCGTGATTCCCAGCCTGCTGGGAGCCTTTCTGCTCTTCATCATCGGCACGCTGGATATTTGCGAGATAGTCATCGATGCGGCGGCATACTACTTCCTGGGTCAGGGGGTCGATATTCATGAAACCGTCGTGCCGAACATCGTCATTGCCGTCGATATCTATCTGGTAGCCATCGTGCTGCTGGTATTTGGCTTGGGCGTCTACCGGCTTTTTGTCTCTCCGATCGAGCAGGCCGAAGACTATGCGCCCAAGCATCCCTTCAATGTCGAGTCATTCGATCAGTTGAAAGACAAGATCGCTCGCGTCGTCATTCTGGCGGTGATCATCGAGTTTTTTCGCGCCGTGGTGGATATACGCTTTCAGACGCCATTGGATGCCATTTATCTGGCGGTATCGGTCCTGGCCCTGGCAGGCGCTATCTACCTGATGAGCTTCAGCCACCAGAAATAGAGGGCAAACCTCGAATGTGCCGAGCCAATCTGGCACCTTACAGTGGCTCGCGCAACGATGGATCAGACCCTGGCAGAGCGGGGCCACACGTAGACGGTAAGGCTCGGCGGGAGCGCTCGGCACAGTAGACGACGCTGACGTCTGGATGCCCACGGGGCTGTCAGCCAGCGCCCGGGTCACCGCTGCTCCGCGAACACCTCCACGGCCGTATCGATAAAGGCATGAGCGCCGGGCGCCGGGGTGTCGCCGTTGGCCAGCTCCAGCCCGAGTTGACGCCGACAGGGGACCTCCAGCGACAGCGCGCGCCAGCCCTGGCGCTGCCGGGGCAGATGCAGCGACGGCACCAGCGCGACGCCGAGCCCCTCGCCGACCAGCGTCAGCGCGCTGTTCCAGTCGCGTACCTCGAGCTGAAGATCGTCAAGCGCAAGCCCCGCCGCTTCGAACAGCGTGCGGGCATTGCTGGAGCAGCCACCGGTGGCGAGCACGAACGGCTCCTCGGCCACCGCCGCCAGCGCCACCCGCGAGAGGCCCTGACGCACCCAGCGATGATGCGAGGGCACCACCGCGAGCCATTCGTCCTGGCACAGCGTCACCCCGCCACGCAGCGGCGAGGGGTCACAGACCACGCCGATATCCACGCGCCCCGCCGCCAGCCATGCCGCCACCTCGTCGTCGGTGCCCTCCATGGCGACCACCTGAATCCCCGGGTGGCGCTGGGCGAAGACCCGCAGCAGTTCCGGCAGCAGCGTGGCCGCGAACGACGGCAGACATCCCAACCGCAGGCGGCCATGGGCGATACCCTGAGACGCGTCGACCAATTGGCGAATGGTGGTCAACCCATCGACCACCCGGTGGGCCTGTTCGAGCACCTGCTGACCCAGCCGGGTCAGCACGATGCCGCGTCGCTGCCGCGTGGCCAGGCACGCGCCGAGATCGGCCTCCAACGCGGTCAGCGCCTGGCTGGCGCCAGACTGGGTCATGCCCAGCCGGTCGGCGGCACGCGAGAGACTGCCGGTCTCGCCCAGGGCGACCAATAAGCGAATCTGGTTCAGGTTCATGACATAAGCCAGGGTGATATCTGGATTCTTTTGCTGTAACGAGACTTATCTTCGCGCTTCCCGCCAGACTGGGGCAAGTCCTGATCGAGCGGCGCCGGTACGGTCCCGCGGGACTGCCCGTTTCGCGTTTTCTGGCCGAGGAGAGAGCTCATGTCGCGCCACGCTTCCGCCCCCCAGCCCAACCCCCGGTACCAGCACCCAACCGCTCAGGCTGCCGCGGCCGATCCGCAAGACATGGCACCCGGTGCGCTGTGGACGCGCGGCGCGCCGCTGCTTTTCCTGCTGCTCTGGTCGCTGGGCTTCCCGGTCTCCAAGATCGGTATCGAGGCCGTCGATCCGCTGCTGTTCCTGGCGCTGCGCTTCGTGCTGGTCCTCCTGGTGCTCTTGCCGGCAGCGCTCTGGCTGCGCCCGCCGCTGCCGCCCCGGGGGCGTGAATGGGGTCATCAGATCGTGGTCGGGGCGCTGATCCAGACGTTCTACTTCGGATTCTGCTATACCGGCTTCGCTCTAGGCGCCTCGGCAGCCACGGTGGCGTTGATCATCTCGCTGCAGCCGATTCTGGTCGCGCTGCTGGCACCACGCCTGCTGGGTGAGCGGGTCGACGCCCGGCGCTGGCTGGGACTGGGGCTGGGCCTGGCGGGGGCAGCGCTGGTGATCGTGGCACGCGAGGCCCATGGCGGTGACTCGCTGGCAGGGTTGGTCTGCGCCGTCGGCGCGCTGCTCGGCATCAGTGCGGCCACACTCTACGAGAAGCGCTTCGGCAGCCCGCTGCACCCAGTTACCGCCAACGCCATTCAGTACGCCACCGGTCTGGTCACCACGCTGCCGCTGGTGCTGCTGTTCGGCCAGTATCGGCTGGTGTGGTCCGTCGAGATGGTCGCCTCGTTGGGCTACCTGGTGGTGGGCAACTCGCTGATCGCGCTGACGCTGCTGCTGGCGATGATCCGCCGCGGCGCGGCGGCGCAGGTCTCCGCACTGTTCTATCTGATTCCGCCGACGGCGGCGCTACTGGCGTGGCTGCTGATCGACGAGCCGATGCCCATGCTGGGCTGGGTCGGCATGGCCGTCGCGGCGTTGGGCGTTATCCTGGCGGGCCGTGGCCAGGCCACTCGCCGAGAGACGTGAATACGAGGCCAGGCTCCGCAACGCAGGATGTCAGGCTCGAGGAAATCGACAGATCGCGAATCCGGCCGCAGTCGGCCGGCCACGACGGTCTCATTGCAGACCACTATCCTCATTCTCCGCATCACTGCCTTCACCACAGGCCACGACCCGGTCCCTGCCCTCGCGCTTGCCGACGTAAAGCGCCCGATCCGCGCGGGTGATCAGGGCCTGCAGATCGACCTCATCGCCATGAGCCACCGCGACGCCGATGGTGATGCTCAGACGCAGCTCACGCATTTCTTCATCGGCGGGCAGTTCGGCGACCCGTTTCCTCAAGCGCTCCGCAACCCTCAAGGCCCCGTCGGCGCCGGTATCTGGCAGGGCCACCACGAACTCTTCACCCCCGAAACGACCTATCACATCCGTGGGCCGGAGCGAATGCGCACAGACTTCCGAGATCCTGGCCAGGACCCAGTCCCCTTGACTGTGACCCCAGGTATCATTGATACGCTTGAAATGATCCACGTCGATCATGAACAGGCTGAAGGGTGTCTTTTCCACGCGCGAAACCTGCAAGAGCGCCTCGGCCAGCTTCATGAAATGACGGCGGCTATTCAGACCCGTCAGGGCATCCCGCTCGGCGACCCGACGCAATTGTTCCTCCAGCAACTCGCGGTGCGCTATCTCACCGAGTAATTGACGATTCTGGTCACGCTCTTCATGGAGCAGGAAAAATTGCCGGCGCTGTAATTTCTCCAGACGCAGCAAGGCAAAGAAGCCAACACCGTTGGCCATGATCAACAATAACGCGACACGCACCACCCCCATCGATTTAGCATCAACAAACAGGGCTGCAGAGATCAAGAAGCCGATGCTCAAATAGAGGCTGGCGAACGTCACGACCGTCAGTCGATTGGGGATCAGAAGATAGAAGGCCATGGTGGCCACGACCACCGCCGTTACCTGGGTTGAAAGGCTCTCGGGACGCAGGGGAACGATCAGTATGATACCCGTCGCCAGTATCCATAACGGCATGGCATGCAACCAGGTTTCATGGGAGTATCGGTGCCTGCATGCAATGAGAACTGCCAGAATCAGACAGAGGCCGACCACCACCGCACGCATGGTGATCAACCGGTAATACTCTCGGCTCAAGCCCAGGATCTGGTAGTCGGCAATCGCAAACATGCCATAGATCAGCGCCGCCACGACCAACGCAAGCGCGGTTTCGAGCCGCACTCGCGAACCGATCGACCGGCGATACACGGCCTCCTGGTCGACGTCACGGAACTGGCCCGTCAGCCAGTGTACACTGAACTGCTTGTTGATTGATGACAAAAGTCTCTATCCCCTGCACAGGATGCCGTTCCCTAATTTCCAGATAAATCGACCATACGACCTGGATTACCATCAATTTTCGACCCATACTCCTACATTATTTTAATAGAAAACGGCTCCATTCATTAAGAACAAAATCAAGAATCACCGAAAAACCGGGCCGATGCTTTTTCAGAAAAGCTTCCCTCCCGGCACCGCCGCTCACACGAATTATTCGAAGAATAATGCAGGATTTTCACCGTCCTTATCGGCAGACCAAAGCCTTTCTTTAACACCGCTGGCTTCAGCGTCGCACCGGCGCTGGCTACCCGCTCCCGACAGGTCCATAGCGTTTTCAGGATCGCGCATCGCGATGGCAACGACCTGCCGCGGTACCTTCCGCCCCCGGAACGAGCCCGTGATGGCGCCGACAATACCCCCTTTGAGCATGCACCCCGGGCGCAAGTCGTCCATGCTGAAGGGATCGCTGCCCACCGGGCTCACGTGTAGACGAGACAGGAAGGGACCCATGTCGAAGACCGAGAAACACACACGCCAGGCCCTCTACGAACAGGCCCAGGAACGCGGGATACCGGGTCGCTCCACGATGAGCAAGACGGAACTGGCGGCGGCGCTGGAACGCGAGCCCGCCGATCAGGCGGGCCCGGTGGTGGCCACGCGCGTCGATACCTTTCGCCGCCTGGCCGAGGCGGTGTCGGCCGGCGAATTCGTGCTGCAACCCCGCGTGCTGAGCGGCCACGAGCGCCGCCTGCACGTGCGCCAGACGCTACGCGAGGATCACCAGACACGCATTGCGGCATCCTCCGAGGAGGCCGCGATCAAGTTCGACAAGCTGGCCGACTCGCTGTTCTCGTTCTTTCGCGGCACGGCACTGCTGTTCTATCGCGACATGGCCGGCGACGATGCCTGGATGCCCACCGTACTCACGCTGGGCGACGTTCATCCCGAGAATTTCGGCGTCATGCCCAATGTGGACAACGTGCCGATCTTCTCGGTCAACGACTTCGACGAGGCCTACTACGCCCCCTTCACCTGGGATATCAAGCGCGGCGCGGTCGGCTTCATGATCGCCGCGGAAACCGAAGGCGAGCTCAAGCGCAAGCACCGCACCAAGATCGTCCGCCGCTTCGTCCAGGGCTACATCGACGCCATGCAGCGTCTAGCGCACGAGGGGACCGAACGCGACGAGGAGATGCGCTTCGACAACGCCCCGAAACTGATCCGCAAGCTGCTCGAGGACGCCGACGAACGGCGCGCCGAATGGCTGGCCGACGACTACCTCGACGAGACGCGAAGCGGTTTTCGCTCCACCGAGGAACTGGTGCCGATCTCGTCGCGGCGCGACGAGTTCCAGGCGATCACCGACCGCCTGGTCAGTGAGAACACCATCGAGGTGCCGAAACGCGCCCGGGGGCGAGGTAAAAAGGCCATGCACGTGAAAGACGTGGCGATACGTCGCGGGCAGGGCACCGCCTCGCTGGGGCTCAACCGCTATTACGTGCTCATCGAAGGCCCTCGGGGCGACGGTACCGACGACCTGATCATCGAATACAAGCAGGCGCGACGCTCGGCGCTGGCCGGCCTGGTGCCGCCCTCGACCTACGAGATGGATAGCCGTGCCGAGCGCATCAGCCACGCACAGAGCGTTCACCTGGTGCGCGGCGACGTCTTCTACGGTCACGTCGCATTCGACGGCCTGAGCTACATGTCGCGCGAGCGTGCGCCGTTTCGCGACGACATCGACCTCGACGACCTTTCAAAGAGCCAATGGAAGGACTACGCCGGCATCTGCGGCCGCGTGCTCGCCCATGTGCATGCGCTCTCCGACGAGTCCGGCCGGATCGATCACGACGTCGAACCGGCGATCGTCAACGCCATCGGGCCACCGGCACTGTTCGTCGAGGACATGGTGGAATACGCCGGCGAGGCCGCCGACCGCGTGCGCCGCGACCACGCCCTGTTCCGGGACGATCACGCCCGGGGCGCCTTCGAGCAACTGGACTGGGCGCATCGATAAGACGGAGCAGCCACGGCCCTGAAACTCGCGGGAGGGGTGCGTAGCATTGGGCGCACAAGCCGGGTGCCCCCATGCCGCGGCTAAGTTCCCTCCGCGTCACGCGCCTCCCGAACGGCAGGCCTTGCGCCGATCCGTTCACTGTAACGGCTCAGGGCCGGCCAGTGGGCAAGATCGATGGCAAACAACCGGCACCAGTCCATCACCGTATAGAGATAGGCATCCGCGACGCCGAAGCGCTCCCCCATCAAGTAATCCTGCCTTGCCAGCACGCCCTCGAGGTAATCGAAACGCTTGCGGATCTTGGCGCGGAAGCGCTCGCCGGCCGCCGCGGGCAATGAGGCATCGAACAGCGGCGCCAGACCGGCATGGATCTCGCTGTTGACGAATGCCAGCCATTCCTGCAGCCGGTAGCGTTCCCGGCTCGCTGTCGGCGGTGCCAGATCCGTGTGCGGAACGAGATCGACCAGGTACAGCAGTATTGCCGGGCCTTCCGTCAATATCGTGCCATCGTCGAGTTCCAGCGCCGCGACGTACCCCTTCGGGTTGATGGTCATGAAATCCCGACCGTCCTGGGTCATTTTCTTGCGGTTATCGACGCGCACCAGCTCGAATGGCAGGCCCAGCTCACGCAGGACGATGTGCGGCGAAAGCGAGCAAGTCACCGGCGCGTAATAGAGCTTCATCGAAACGTCTCCCTGAGTAGCGACATGCCGTCATTGGCCGTCGGGTCACCAGGGTGCGTCTCGCTCTTGCATCCGTAAAATCGATATTCGATCGCTCAGCTATTAGCTAAACTACTACCATGATGAATCTCACCCATTGGCGCTTGATCGTGGCCGTGGCGGACACCGGCACGATGTCGCAAGGTGCCGAACGCGTCGGCATGACCCAGTCCGCCGCCAGTCAGGCGATCGCCCAGTTGGAGAAAACCCTGGGCGCCACGCTGTTCACCCGCCTGCGTCGTGAGGTGATCCTGACCGCCTTTGGCGAGTCGGTCGTCGAGCACGCGCGCGCCATGCTCACCAGTCTGAACGCCATTCGCGCGCTCGCCGATGAACGCCAGGGTATCGGCAGCGGTCGACTTCGCCTGGGCAGCTTCCCCTCGATCCTCTCGCGCTGGCTGCCCACTCTGCTTTCGACCTTCCGCCAGCGCCACCCGGGGATCGAGATCGTCCTGCTGGAAGGCAGCGACGAGGAAGTCGAATCCTGGCTGGCCGACCGCACCATCGACCTTGGCGTGGTATTGAACCCCACACCGGATCGTCACCCGCTGATACTCGGCCGGGATGCCTGGGTCGCCTTGATCCCGACTTCACATCGGCTTGCCCGGCGCGCCAGCGCGCAGGGCGTCGAGCTGACCGAATTGGTCACACAGCCCTACATCCACGCCAGTGGCGGTTGCCATATCAACGGTCACAGCCTGGCCGAAGCGAGAGGACTGACGTTCAGGGATATCCGCGTGACCGTGAGGGACTGGGCCAGCGCTTGCGCCCTGGTGCGTGAAGACATGGGAATCGCCATCGTGCCTGAATCCGTACTGCCGGAAGACAGGAAAGGCCTGTGCGTGCAGCCCTTGCGGCCGAGGGTGGAGCGCTGTTTCGGGCTGGTCGCAGCGGCCCCCGTGGAAAGTGCTCCTTGCTTGCACACCTTCTGGCAGCATGTGGAAAACGCAAAAACCTCACGTGGACCGCGAGTCCGCAAATCGTGACCCATCACGCGACTTGACTGCCGGTACCGCTGTGACTGGCGCGCGGCCGCCCGCATCGACTCACGCAGGGCCAGACCGCGCTACGCCCCTTCGTGGGGGCTTCGCTGGGGGCATTTATGGTGACGCCGTGAAGGATACCGGCATCGCCGGACTGGAAACCGGCCTCAAGTACTATATGCTGCCGACCACCTTCATCCAGGGTCGAGCCGAGTACCAGTTTCTGTTCGACAGCAGCAACAGCGCCCAGGACAACTATGACGACGGAGCCTGGGCCTATACCGTCGGCATGGGTGTCAACTTCTGAACAGATGACCTCATGCTCGTGAGCTAACCCAGTGGGAGCGAACACCCCGGCAAGCCTCTTGATGGAGGCGCCGGGGTGTCCGTGACCAGCCTGCCGAGGGACCACGTTAGCGACACCCCCAGGCCTCCGCCGGCTCATCGTGACACCGACAACGGCGTGGTCAACGGCGCTCAGCCAGACAAGTGGCGCGCGAAGAAGTCGATCAATCGGGTGTGGTGGGTGTTTTCCGCGTCACTGCGCGGCACATGGTCCTCCCCCTCGTAGTAGTGAACCTCCGGGGTGCGGCCATGGGCCTGCAAGCGGGCCTCGAGCCGACGGGTCATCGCCACCGACCAGACGCTATCCGCCGTGCCGTGGCTAAGGAACAGCGGGCCGGCATAACGCTCGATCTCGATCGGCTGGGTCGGCAACAACGTCTCGGACGATCCGCGCCAGTTCCAGGCGCGGTTGGCGCCATCCCACGCCTGCCAGCCGGGGTCGCCCACGTCACGGAAGGTGCGCCCGTCAAACGCGCCGCAGATGCAGTCCGGCGGGCTGTGCGCGGCCACGGCATCGGCAATGCCCGGCATGCCATCCCGCACCATCAAGGAGGTCATCAGCAAGGCGTGTTCCGCCCCGCGCGAGACGCCATAGAGGCCAACGCGGCCGGAGGAAACACAGAAGCCCCGCAAGGCCTCCAGTGCCGCGACGCTGCGGTCCAACGACACCTCATGAATGCTGCCGGCGTTCCAGACATTGCCGCCCTGGGAATAGCCGAAGGGAAAGGCCAGGAAGCCGTGCGCCGCCAGGATCACCGCATTGCGATGGCTCCAGCCCGACCAGGCGCCTTCCGAGCCGTGCAGGATCATCACCGCGGGAAATGGGCCGTCACCCGGCGGGCCGTAGGTCGTACCCCATTCGGGGAGCAATCGTCGTACGATATTCAACGTCATGCGTGATCCTGTCGGTCCATGGGTTTCTTGAAGCGCTTCGGGTTACATCATCACATCGATATGCCGGGAATCATTCCGATTACTGGTTCCGTTGGGTATCCGGGCAACGCGCTCCCCTGATCTTACCCAGCAATCGTGGACACCGCTCCGAGCGATCATTCGAGCCTCGAGGTCCTCAGGGCTACCTTGAGGCTATGAAAGAAGCCCTCGACACAAGCGTTATGGCAGTAGTTGCCCTTGGCACGCCTGCTGCACATGAGAGCGTGACGGGTGTCAGCCACGACGGGTACCGGGTCGAGCCGTATTGGCTGCTACGGTCGGTGTGTACGATTTCCCCCTTGGGCCCCACCAGGCTCTCTGAAGATAGCATCACGGAACAGGTAATGGCGCGTGCAGACCCAGGCGCCGGCCACGGAAACAACGCCTTTTCATCGCCATGCCATTGGGAAAATACTCGGCATCAATCTTCCAATACAGAATTAAAATCTTAATTATCAGCACCTGGCCGATTTTATGGGAAGTGTTGATACACTCGCTGGTTTGACAGGCCCCGCAACGCGGCGAAGCTATCCATAATTAACGGCAGGGAGACTTTCATGGCCCGCAATATCATCGTTCTGGGTGCCGGCATGGTCGGCGTATCCGTGGCCTGGCACCTGGTGCGTCGCGGCCATGACGTCACGCTGGTGGACCGCCGCGAGCCGGGGCTCGAGACCTCCTTCGGCAATGCCGGCATCATCCAGCGCGAGGCCGTGCGCCCCTACGCCTTCCCCAAGGATATCGGCACCCTGCTGCGGGTGCTGCCCAACCGCCAGGTGGATATCCGCTACCGCCCCACCGGCATGATGAGCGCGGCGGGTCCGCTTCTGGACTACTGGCTGAACTCGAGTGGTGAGCGCTACGCGCGCATCGTGCGCGAGTGGGCCTCGCTGATCATGCGCTGCCAGGAGGCCCACGCGCCGATGATCGAAGCCGCCGGCGCCGAGGCACTGGTGCGCAAGGGCGGCTGGCTGGAGCTTTACCGCACCCGCAAGGAGTTCGAGGAACGCCAGCAAGTGGCCCAGGAGAATCACGAGCGCTTCGGGGTCGAGTACGAGGTGCTGGACGCCGAGGCGCTCTACGCCAAGGAGCCGCACCTGGGCAAGGGGCTGATCGGGGCGATCCACTGGACGCAGCCCTGGATGGTCTCGGACCCCGGCGGCCTGGTGCAGGCCTACGCTCGCAGCTTTGCCGACCAGGGCGGCCAGGTGAAGCAGGCCAGCGTCGAGGATGTGCTTCAGGTCGAGGGCGGCTGGCAGGTCAAGACCAGCGAAGGGGATCTGGAGGCAGAGGAAGTCGTGGTGGCCATGGGCCCCTGGACCGGCGAACTGCTGTCGAGGCTGGGCATGAAGGTGCCGCTGTTCGTGAAACGCGGCTACCACATGCACTACTCCGCCGAAAACGAGGCCAGGCTCAATCACTGGGTGATGGACGCCGAGAAGGGATTCCTGCTCGAACCCATGCGCGCCGGGATTCGCCTGACCACCGGCGCCGAGCTGGCCGACCTGAACTCGCCGCCCCAGTACAAGCAGCTGGCCGCCGCCGAGAAGGTGGCACGCAAGCTGTTCCCGCTGGGCAAGCGTCGCGACAGTCAACCCTGGAAAGGCGCCCGCCCCTGCCTGCCCGACATGAAACCGGTGATCGGCCCCGCCCCCGACAAGGCAGGGCTGTGGCTCGCCTTCGGCCACGGCCATCAGGGCTTTACCCTGGGCCCGGCCACCGGCGAACTGCTCGCCCAGATGATGGATGGCGAAGCGCCCGCGCTGGATATGACCCCGTTCCGGGTCGACCGCTTCTGAGTGCAAAGCAACACGAAAACGGGCGCCCTTGAGGCGCCCGCTTTGCAAGATAGCTTGGTAACAGCGATCAAGCCGAGAACACCCAGTATTAGCCGCGTAGGGTGCAGAAACTAGAGGATCATTACTCCGCGGGACCGCACATCTAGCTTTCCGCTACCGCCCCACTGCCCGAAAGCCTCGGCCTGAGGATCGCCTTCCTGCACGGCATAAACCACCAGGCGCAGATGCCGGCCTTCGTCGACGATGAGACTGGTGTGCTCGAAGTCGACCTTGCCCAGTCCATCGAGATCGAGCGCGCGCACGCCCTGGCATGGGGCGTCCACTTCGTGGCGACGCCACCATTGGCCAAATTCGGAGGAGTGCGCTGAAAGCTCCTTCACCAGGTTGCCGATGGCAGGGTCATCGTCCGCCCGCGCATAGTCGCGGCGAAAGCTGGAGAGAATGCGTGGCGCCTGGGTCGGCCAATCGGCGATCACCCGGCGCAGCTCGGGGTCGGTGAACAGCATCCACAGCAGGTTGCGATACTCGGCTGGTTGGCGGTCGAAGCCGAATACCCGCGCCGCCGCGTCGTTCCAGGCCAACACGTCCCAGCGCAGGTTCAGTACGTAGCAGGGGCGTGTCGTCAGGTCGTCCATCAGGCGCTTCACCAGAGCCGGCACCTGACACCAGGTCTTGCCCGGCTCGACCGGCGGGCGCTGGTGAGTCAGCAGAAACAGATGGTGCCGCTCCGCTGCGTCCAGTTGCAGTGCTCGGGACAGGTTATCGAGAAAGGTCGACGAGACGCCGATCTCGCGCCCCTGCTCCAGCCAGGTGTACCAGGTCACTCCCACGCCCGAGAGCGCCGCGACTTCCTCTCGCCGCAACCCCGGCGTGCGCCGACGTGATCCCGCCGGGAGGCCTACCGACTCGGGGGAGATCCGCTCACGTCGGGTACGCAGAAATTCGGCGAGTTCCTGGCGCGTGCGGTCTAGCGTTCTCTCCTGGGCCATTCTGTTGCCTCTAGTAATAGCATAAACAGTTAAATTGTAACCCTCTAAAGCCGACCGCACACTCCGCGTACTTCCCTGCACTGCCATTCGACATCTCGAGGAAAGTACAGATGACACGCGGAACACATAGCACCACCTATCTGGTGGCCATCGGCGCCTTCGCGCTGGGCATGGCCTCTTACGTCACTGCCGGGCTGATCCCGATAATTCAGGCCGACTTTACGGTCTCGGTATCCGTGGCCGCCCAGTTGGTCACCGCCTTCACGCTGGCTTACGGACTGGGTTCGCCGTTGTGTGTCGCCCTGCTGCCCGCGCATCGCCAGCGCGGAGGCCTGTTTCTGATGCTGGGGTTGTTCGTGATCGCCAACGCAGCGAGCGCGCTGACGACCAGCCTCGCCGCCCTGATGGCCTGGCGTGTACTGGCCGGCATGGCGGCGGGCACCTATCTCGCCATCGGCATTGCGGCGGCCGTTGGCGTGGCACCGGCGGGGGCTCGCGGCAAAACCATCTCGATCATCATGGGCGGTATGGCGAGTGGCACCGTACTCGGCGTGCCGCTTGGCCTGCTGCTGGCAGAGCGTTGGGGCTGGCAAGCCGCCCTGTGGTTGATTGCATTGATCGGACTGGTGGCGCTGGTTGGGCTGATCTTCCGCCTACCGCCCATGCCCGCCGCCCAGGTGGTGCCGATGCGACGCAAGCTCTCCATCCTGACCGACCGCCGGGTCATCGGTCTGCTCGGCATCTCCCTGCTGGCCGCCATCGCCAGTCTGGGCATGTATACCTTCATCGCGCCACTGATCGATGTGCACGGTGAGCGCTCGGTAACGCCCTATCTATGGGTGTGGGGCGTAGGCGGCGTGCTCGGCAGCTTCTTGATCGGCACGCTGGTCGACCACTTTTCGGGCCCCAGACTCACCTTCGCCATCATGCTGCTGCTGGGTATCGCGCTGATCGCCCTGCCACTGCTACTCGGCATCAGCCCCTGTCTGGCACTGATCCCCATCGCACTCTGGGGTGCAGTGGGCTGGGCACTGCAGGTGCCCCAGAACAACGAGTTGATGAAAGCCCGCGAAGCGCAGGGCGACGGCACTCTCGCGGTGGCCTTGAACGAATCCGCACTCTATCTCGGCAGCGCCCTTGGCGCCTCGCTCGGTGGGTTCGCCCTGGCGCTGCAGATGCCTGTCGACACGCTTTCCATCGTCGCCGGGCTCGTGGCGCTATCGGGCATGGGCATGCAGGCATGGTTATGGAAGCAAGCTCATGCACGCGGCATGGTCTGCCCCGATTCGTGAACTCGCCCCGTGGTACTAAGAGCGCCTTTCAAAACCTGCCTTGAAGCTTGTTCAGACAGACCAAGGAACAGCCCAACAGCGTAAAGGCATAATGGATATCGACTCGCCGCTCATAGCGCGTGGTAAGTCGCCTCATCCGGCTCAGCCACGCAAAGGTTCGTTCGACAACCCAGCGATGGCAGCCGAGTCGCTGACTATCCTCGACACCTCGACGAGCAATACGGGGCTGAATGCCCCGTCGCTGACAGGCTCGGCGGCAACGGCGATGATCGTACGCCTTGTCCGCATGGAGTTTGCCGGGACGCCGGCGAGGCCGAGGCC
>NZ_QWBW01000035.1 GCF_004117855.1 Modicisalibacter coralii | reverse complement strand
CGCCGAGGGCGAGGCGATCGATGTCTTCGCCGCCAACCTCAAGGATCTGCTGCTCGCCGCGCCGGCCGGCCCGCACGCCACCCTGGCCATCGACCCGGGGCTGCGCACCGGCTGCAAGGTGGCGGTGGTCGACGCCACCGGGCAGTTCCTGGAGCAGGCGGTGATCTACCCCCATGCACCGCAGAACCGCTGGGACGAGGCGCTGGCGGTGCTCGGCAGGCTGGTCGACAAGCACAGTGTGACGCTGATCGCCATCGGCAACGGTACCGCCAGCCGCGAAACCGACCGCCTCGCCGGCGAACTGCTCAAGCGTCTCTCGGCGCCGGCGACGAGCGGGGCGCGACGCCCGACCAAGGTGATGGTCAGCGAGGCGGGGGCCTCGGTGTATTCCGCCTCCGAGCTGGCGTCCCGCGAGTTGCCGGAGCTCGACGTCACCATTCGTGGCGCGGTGTCGATCGCCCGGCGCCTGCAGGACCCGCTGGCGGAACTGGTCAAGATCGAGCCCAAGTCGATCGGCGTCGGCCAGTATCAGCACGACGTCTCGCAGGTGCAGCTCTCGCGCAGCCTCGAGGCGGTGATCGAGGACTGCGTCAACGCCGTGGGGGTGGATCTGAACACCGCCTCCGGGGCGCTGCTGTCGAGGGTCTCGGGGCTCAACCCGGGGCTCGCCGAGAACATCGTCGCCCGGCGCAACAGCCAGGGGGCGTTCCGCAATCGCCGCGAATTGCTCGAGGTCAGCCGCCTGGGGCCGCGAACCTTCGAGCAGTGCGCGGGCTTTCTGCGCATCATGAACGGCGACAACCCGCTCGATGCCAGTGCCGTGCACCCGGAGGCCTATCCGGTGGTGGCGCGCATCGCCGAGCGCGGCGGGCGCGAGCTGGCCAGCGTGATCGGCGACAGCGGCTTTCTCAAGTCGCTGTCGCCAGGCGATTATGTCGACGACGCCTTCGGGGTGCCGACCATCACCGATATCCTCAAGGAACTCGACAAGCCGGGCCGTGACCCGCGCCCCGAATTCAAGGCCGCCGAGTTCCGCGAGGGCGTGGAGACGCTCAAGGATCTCGAGCCGGGGATGATCCTCGAGGGCAGCGTGACCAACGTCACGCATTTCGGTGCCTTCGTCGACATCGGCGTTCATCAGGACGGGCTGGTGCACATCTCGGCGCTCTCCGACAGCTTCGTCGACGACCCGCGCCAGGTGGTCAAGGCCGGTGATATCGTCAAGGTCAAGGTGATGTCGGTGGATGTCGAGCGCGGCCGGATCGGCCTGTCGATGCGCCTGCATGGCCAGCCCGAGGGCGATACGGCGGCCAAGCCGTCCGGGGGCGACAGCCAGGGCCAGGCGCGGCGCGGCAAGGCCAAGCGGCGCGGCGGCAACGCCTCGGGCGGCCAGGCCCAGGGCGGGCAGATGGGCGCGCTGGGCGAAGCGCTGCTCAAGGCGCGCGACAAGTCGCGCTGAGCGGCATGAGCGCCGAGGCATTTCCTTAGCCTTGAAACGGCCGGCGGCGGCGCCATAATCTGTCCTTCAACGTTCGCCGTGCCGCGTGCCGGCGAGCCACCTTCAACATGGGGTGTTCAACTTGTCCGAGCAACTAGTCAACGCCATCGCGCGGCTCAAGGGCCCGGCACGTCAGGGGCAACTGGGTCGTCTGCGTCGCGGCATCGAGAAGGAGGGGTTGCGCGTCGACCGCCAGGGAATGATCGCGCACACGCCCCACCCACGGGCGCTGGGCTCGAAGCTGACCCACCCCCATATCACGACCGACTACTCCGAGTCGCTGCTGGAGTACATCACCCCGGTCTACTGTCGCCCGGAAGACGCGCTGACCTTCCTCGCCGACCTGCACCGCTTCAGCTACCGGCACCTGGGCGACGAGTTGCTCTGGCCGGCCAGCATGCCGGGGCGCCTGGCCGGCAACGACAGCGTGCCGATCGCCGATTACGGCCGCTCCAACGTGGGCTTCATGAAGCATGTCTACCGCAAGGGGCTGGACGTCCGCTACGGCCGCATCATGCAGTCCATCGCGGGGGTGCACTACAATGTGTCGCTGCCCGAGGAAGTCTGGCCGCTGCTGCGCGAACTCGAAGGGGCCGAGGACAAGCCGCTCAACGCCTATCGTTCGGGGCGCTATTTCGACCTGATTCGCAACTTCCGCCGCAACAGCTGGCTGCTGCTCTATCTGTTCGGCGCCTCGCCGGCACTCGATCGCAGCTTCCTGACCGGCGCCGTGCCCGACAAGCTCGCGGCACACGCCCGGGACACGCTGGTCTCGCCCCATGCCACCAGTCTGCGGATGTCGGACCTGGGCTATCAGAACAAGGTCCAGGCGCAGCTCAAGATCTGTTTCAATTCGCTGTCCAACTACGTCGGTACCCTGCGCCACGCGATCACCACGCCGTGGCCGGCCTACCAGCGTATGGGGGTGAACGAGGGCGGCGACTGGCGCCAGTTGAACGCCAACATCCTGCAGATCGAGAACGAATACTACAGCGACATCCGCCCCAAGCGGGTGGCGCGTCACGACGAGACGCCCACCCAGGCCCTGGAGGCGCGCGGCGTCGAGTACATCGAGGTCCGCTGTCTCGATCTGAATCCGTTTTCGCCATTGGGGATCGATGCCACTCAGATGCGGTTCCTCGACACCTTCCTGATGTGGTGTCTGCTTTCGGAGAGCCCGTGGATTCCCGACGAGGAGTGCGACCGCCTCGACGACAACCGCCGGGCGGTGGTCGAGCGCGGCCGCGACCCGGGGCTGGCGTTGACGATCGACGGCGAACAGCGGCGTCTTGCCGATCGTGGCCGGACGATCTTCGCCGAGTTGCGTGGCGTGGCCGAGCTGCTGGATGTGGTCGAGGGGGGCGAGGCGCACGTCGCCGCGCTCGATGCGCTGGAGCCGTTGCTCGACACGCCCGAACGGACGCCTTCCGGACGCCTGCTGCGAGCGCTGGAGGAGAGCGGCAGCGAGTTCGTCGATCACGTGCTCGAGCTGGCGTCGGCCCAGGCCGAGCGTTTTCGTGACGAACCCGTCGACCCGGCCCGAGAGGCCTGGTTCCGGGAGCTCAGCGAAACCTCGTATCAGCAGCAGGCGGACATCGAGGCGGCCGACCGGGAGCGCTTCGACGACTTCCTGGCGGCCTATTTCGCGCGGGCCAGTGAACCTCGAGCCGCATCGCCGGTCTAGACCGGCGCAACCCGGAATCGGTGTCTTGTGCCGGCCGTCGCAGGGCGACCGGCTCGTCGTCATGTCTTGAGGGAGTCAACTGATGTCAATCGCCCCGCGCGGGATCTCGGCGCGCCAGTGGAGTCTGGCCGGGCTGGCCATGTGTGTCCTGATGATGGCCGTGGCCCTGGCCCTGCAGTACGTCGCCGGCCTGGAGCCCTGTCCGTTGTGCATCTTCCAGCGTATCGCCGTGCTCGCCGCGGGGGCGGTGTTCCTGGTGGCGGCGCTGCATGGCCCGCGTGGCCGGGGCGCCGTGGTGTACGGTCTCCTGGCGCTGGCGGCCGTGGCCGGGGGCATCGCCGTGGCCGGGCGACACGTCTGGCTGCAGTCGCTGCCGGCGGACCAGGTGCCCAGCTGCGGCCCCGGGCTCGACTACATGCTCGAGGTGCTGCCGCTGTGGGATGTCCTCTCGCGGGTGCTCTCCGGCTCCGGCGAGTGTGCCACCATCGACGGCTACTGGTGGGGGCTGACGCTGCCGCAGTGGACCCTGATCGGCTTCTGCGTGCTGGCGCTGATCCCGCTGGGCATGCTGGTCGGGGCGTCGCGGGGGCGCCGGACCTGAGCATTCGCGCACCGTGCCCGTCGACCTCGCGGGGGTGGCAGGAAAGTGACGCCGGACGCTACGGTTTTGTCCGTCGGTAGCATTGACACTCGTCCTGCTTGGGGAGACGCTGGAAGCCGCCGCAGAGGACGAACCAGGGAGACGCACCCATGCTGGAAGATTGCAAGTCGGCACAGGAACGATGGGGCGGCGTGCACCGCCTGATCGATCGCTGGCTCGAGGAACGACACGAGATGCTGGTCGCCTGCATGGAGCTGCAGGACGCCTGCGACGCGGATCCCGAAACGGTATCGAAGGCGCGCATCGATCGTTTCAGCGAGCTGCTGATGGACTACATCAGTGCCGGGCATTTCGAGATCTATCCGCAACTGCGCGAAGAGGCCCGCCACTTCAACGATCACGAAGCGCTGGTGCTGGCCGATCGTCTCCTGCAGCGTCTCGAGATGTCCACCGAGATGGTGCTCGAGTTCGACAAGGCGTTTTCCACGCCGACCCGCTGCCAGCACTATGTGTCACGCCTGCCGAGCTGGCTGACGCGACTCAACCGCGCGCTGACCGAGCGCTTCGCCCTCGAGGATCAGCTGATCAGCCGCCTGCATGCCGCCCATTCGCCGCCGCCGGCACCGGAGGTGGCGCCCCGCGCGGCGCTCTGAAGCGTCCTTGGCGATGATCCCGACCCCGCCGGCCATGCCGGCGGGGTCTTTTCTTGGGGCGTCGTTTGGCGGCACGCGGTGGCGCGGGTCAGCGGTGGCGGCGCAGCCGCTCGCCGAGGCGGGCGCCCAGATAGAGCATGCACGGGGTGAGCAGCAGGGTCAGCCCGGTGGCGAAGCCCAGCCCGCCGGCGATGGCGCTCGACAACTGCGTCCACCATTGGGTCGAGGGGGCGTTCCAGCCCAGGCTGGGGGTGAGCAGATCGACGTTGACGCTGAGCACCATGGGGATCAGCCCGAGGACGGTGGTGACCGCCGTGAGCAGGACCGGGCGCAGGCGTCGACAACCCGCTTCCAGCGCGGCGTGGAAAGCGTCGAGCCCGTCCCCGCGCAACTGGTTGTAGGTGTCGATCAGGACGATGTTGTTGTTCACCACGATGCCCGCCAGGGCGATGATTCCCATGCCCACCATGACGATGCCGAACGGCTGGGCGTTGAGCAGCAGGCCGAGCAGGATCCCGGCGGTGGAGAAGACGATCGCCGACAGCACCAGTCCGGCCTGGTAGAGGCTGTTGAACTGGGTGACGAGGATGATCGTCATCAGGAAGATCGCCACGCCGAACGCCGAGACCAGGAAACGACTGGTCTCGGCCTGGTCCTCCTGCTCGCCGGCGAAGGCGACGCGCACCCCGTCGGGCAGTTTCTTCAAGGCCGGCGCCAGGGCGCGCACTCGCTCGTCGACCTGGTAGCCGGGCTGGACGTCGGCCTCCAGAGTGATTGCCCGGTGGCCGTCGATACGATGCAGGACACCGACCTTGGGGGCCGGCTCCAGGTCGACGAACTGGCTGATCGGAACCCGGCCGCGCGAGGTGTTGACGGTCAGCCGGCGCAGTTGGTCGAGACTGCGCCGGGCGCCGGGCAGGCGGACCCGAATGTCGACCTCGTCGTCGACCTCGGCCGGGCGATAGGTCGCCACCTGCAGGCCGGTGGTGACCAGTTGCACGGCGCTGCCGATGGTCGCCACGTCGGCATCGAAGCGCGCGGCCTCGGCGCGGTCCACCTCGAGGCGCCACTCCACGCCGGGCAGGCTGCGGTCGTCCTGGATGTCGCGAAAGCCGCCAAGTGACTGCATGTCGCCACGGAGTTGCGCCACGGCCTGCTCGAGCAGGGCCGGGCGCCGGCCGCTGAGTTCGATCTGCACCGGCTTGCCGCTGGTCGGGCCCTGCTCCTGCTCGCGGAACTCCAGGCGCACGCCGGCCAGATCGCGGGTCCGCTCGTTCATGTCGGCGAGAATCGCCCGGGCGGGGCGGCGCTGGTTCCAGTCGACCAGCTGGAAGTTCAGCTGGCCGATCACGTCGGCGCCGAGCTGTCCGTTGGCCATCGCGAAGGAGCGGGCGTAGAGCGACTGGATCTCGGCCATGCCCGCCACGCGACGTTCGACGCGCCGGACCACGGCGTCCTTCTCGGCCACCGACAGGTCGCCGCGGGCGTGCACGAGGATCTGCGCGTTGTCGGGCTCCACCGCCGGAAAGAACTCCACGCCGTGGTTGAAGCGCGCGTAACCGACGTAGACCAGGACCATCAGCAGCAGGGCGCCGACGAGCGTGAAACCGGGACGCTGCAGCAGGCGCGTGAGCGTGCGGCGATACATCCGCCCCCCGGCCGCGAACCCCGGGGTGCCGGTCGAGGGCCGGCGGCGAACCAGGTTGCCGAGAACGGGCAGGAAGACCAGCGCCATGGCCAGCGAGGCGAGCAGGCAGAGCACCACGGTGGCGGGCAGGTACTTCATGAATTCGCCGACCACGCCGGGCCAGAACAGCAACGGCAGGAACACCGCCAGGGTGGTGGCGGTCGAGGTGATCACCGGCCAGGCCATGCGCTGGGCCGCGCCCGACCAGGCCTGGCGGGCGGGCAGCCCCTGCGAGAGGTTGTGATCGGCCTGTTCGCCGACCACGATGGCGCCGTCCACCAGCATCCCGGCGACCAGGATCAGCGCGAACAGCACGACGATGTTGAGCGTGTAGCCGATCGCCCAGATCAGCAGGATGCCGGCGAGAAAGGCGCCGGGAATGGTCAGGCCGACCAGCAGTGCCGAACGCAGGCCCATGGTCGCGAGAATCACGATCAGCACCAGCACCACCGCGGTCAGCACGTTGTTGAGCAGGTCGTCGAGCAGCCGTTCGACGGTGGTCGACTGGTCCATCAGCGTGCGCACCTCGAGGGTGTCGGGCAGGGCGGGTCGGGCCTCGTCGAGCAGCGCCTTGACCGCATCGATGGTGGCGATGATGTTGGCGCCGGTGCGCTTGGAGATTTCCAGCACCGCCGCCGGCTGGCCGTTGATCCGGGCATAGCCGGCGGGGTCCTTGAAGGTGCGGTGGATGACGGCGACGTCGCCGAAGGTCACCACCTGGTCGCCGTCGACCTTGACCGGCATGTCGAGCAGGTCGTCGAGGTTCTCGATCACCCCGGGGACCTTGATCGCCAGACGGCCGGCGCCGTTGTCGATGCTGCCCGCGGCGACCAGCTGGTTGTTGCGCGAGACCCGGTTGAACAGGGTGTCGAAATCGATGCCGTAGCCGGCCAGGACCTGCGGATCGACGACGATCTCCATGAGATCCTCGCGCTCGCCGGCGATATCGACCTCGAGCACCTGGGGGATGCTTTCGATGGCGTCCTTGAGCTCGCGGGCGGCGACCATCAGCTCGCCGGCGGAGAGCGGGCCCGACAGGCCCACCGAGAGCACCGGGAAACGCGCCACGTTGACCTCCATGACGCGGGGTTCGTCGGCCTCGTCGGGCAGCGAGCTGCGCGCGATATCGACCTTCTCGCGGACGTCGGCGAGCGCCCGGCGCGGGTCGAAGCCGGCGTCGAACTCGAGGGTGATCGAGGCGAACCCTTCGCTGGCCTGGGCGGTCATCTTCTCGACACCCTCGATGGCGCGCAGTTCCTGTTCCATGGGCCGTACCAGCAGCCGTTCGGCGTCCTCCGGGCTGACCCCTTCGAGCGACAGAGAGACGTAGATCATGGGGATCGCCACGTCGGGGTTGGCTTCCTTGGGGATCGCCTGGTAGGCCACGCTGCCGGCGAGCAGCAGGAAGACGAGTACCAGCAGGGTGGTGCGGGTGCGATCCAGCGCCGCTTCGATCAGGGCCCGCATCAGGAGGCGTCCCGTGTCTCGTCGGCGGTCACCGGCGTGACCCGCTGGCCGGGCTCGACGAACCCGCCGCCCAGGGTGATCAGACGCACCTCGTCGGGGAGGCCGCCGACCCAGGCCTGGGTGGCGTCGGCGCTGATCAGCTCGATGGGCAGAAAGCGCACGGTAGCGTCGTCGTCGACACTCTTGACCCCCAGGTGGCCCTGTTCGTCGAGCACCAGCAGGGCCGGGGAGATCCGGTGGGCGGGGCGCGCGGGCAGGGTGATGTCGAGCGTCGCGCTGGCGCCGGCGATGCGCAGCCGCTCCGGATTGCTCACCCGGACCTCGAGCGGGTAGCTGCGCGTGGCGTCGTCGGCGCGACTGGCGAGAAACGAGACCTTGCCGTCGAGTCGTCGCCCGTCGAGCAGGATCACCGCGCTGGGCATGCCCTCGCCGACGTCGTCGATGCGCCGCTGCGGCAGCCAGGCCTTGGCGTCGAGACGCTCGATGTCGACCAGCTGGCCGAGTGTTTCGCCGATCTGCACGTAGTCGCCGGGATCGACATCGAGGCGGTCGAGCGTGCCGGCGAAGGGGGCGTCGATCCGGGTGTCGTCGAGGTCCTCGCGCAGCGTGGCGAGTTGGGCGAGACTCGTTGCGCGCTCGCTCTTCAGCCGCAGCAGCTCGTTGTTCGACACCAGGTTGCGCCCGCTGAGCTTGCGGGCGCCCTCGAGTTCGGAATCATTGAGGGCCAGTTGGGCCCGGGCTTGTTCGATGCGCGCCGGCAGGTCGCCGGGATCGAGGGTCACCAGGCGTTCGCCGGCGGTCACCCGGTCGCCCTGGGCGTGCGGCAGTTCGCTGACCGTGCCGGCGCGGCGGGCGCGCAGGTCGACGGCCTGCCGCGCTTCCAGCTGGCCCTGGAGGCGCACGTGAGGACTGTGGGGCTGGGCCCGGGAGAGGCTGACCTCGACGCGTGGCAGACTGTCGCGATCGGTCGGCCGATCGGCCGGGGCCCGTGACTGGAAGCGCTGGGTGTCGCCGAACGCCAGCCAGATCAGCAGCCCCACGCCGAGCAGCAGGGCGAGCAGGGCCGGCGGGAGGGAAGGCCTCGAACGCATCGGTCGTCCTCTGACAGATGGATGGTCCGTCGACACGCCGACGGGAGACACGAAAAAGCCGCCCCGGGGCTGCCGGGGCGGCTTTCAGTGTATCAGGGCGTCGGTATCGGGTAAGCCATTGATACGTTGGCCGGGACGGCCCGTCAGGAACAGGCCACCTCGGCGGCTTCGCGGGGGGCGCAGGGGGCTCGCTCGGCGGAACGTGGCGCGCTGGGCGCGGCGGCATCGAGCTTGAGGATACGCTGCGTCCGCTCGCGGACGGCGCGCAGCCTGGCGGCATCCTCGGCCAGCGCCGTGGCGCGTACCGGGACCAGGCGTGCCAGGCGCGCTTGCCACTCGGCGGAGGCGAAGCGCTCGGGGAAGCAGCGCTCGATCAGGTCGAGCATGATCGACGTGGCGGTCGAGGCACCGGGCGACGCGCCCAGCAGGGCGGCCAGGGAGCCGTCGCCGGCGGTGACGATCTCGGTACCGAACTGCAGGACGCCGCCTTTCTTGGGGTCTTTCTTGATGATCTGGACGCGCTGGCCGGCGACCTCGAGCCGCCAGTCGTCGGCGTCGACATCGGGGTAGAAGTCGCGCAGTTCCTCGACCCGCTGGGCGTGGGAGAGACGCACCTGATCGACCAGGTATTTCATCAGGCTGAAATTGCTGCGGGCCACGGCGAGCATCGGGCTGAGGTTGGACGAGCTCACCGACTTGACCAGATCGAAGACCGAGCCGTGCTTGAGAAACTTGGTGGTGAAACCGGCGAAGGGCCCGAACAGCAGGGACGGCTTGCCGTCGACGTTGCGGGTGTCGAGATGGGGGACCGACATGGGGGGCGCGCCGATGGCGGCCTTGCTGTAGACCTTGGCCCGGTGCCGGGCGACGACCTCCGGCTTGTCGCAGCGCAGCCACTGTCCGCTGACCGGAAAGCCGGCGTAGCCGCGAGCCTCGGGGATGCCGCTCTTCTGCAGCAGGCGCAGGGAGGCACCACCGGCGCCGAGGAAGATGAAGCGCGCGCGGAGTACCCGGCGGTCGCCGCCGCTGGTGTCGATCTTCAGGCTCCAGGTGCCGTCGGCGTTACGCGCGATGTCCTTGACCTTCTGGCCGGTGCTGATGCGCACCTGATCGTCGGGGCGCTCGCCCAGGCGCTGGAACAGTTGATCGGTCAGGGCGCCGAAGTTGACGTCGGTGCCGCCCTCGACGCGGGTCGCGGCGACCGGCTCGTCGGCGTCGCGCCCCGCCATGAGCAGCGGTGCCCATTCGGCGATGGTCGCGGGGTCCCGCGAGAACTGCATCGTCTCGAAGCAGTGGTGGTGGCTCATCGCCTCGTGACGGGAGCGCAGGTAGCGTACCCCGTCCTCGCCACGCACGAAGCTCATGTGCGGCACCGGCGAGAGGAAGCGGGTCGGATCGCCGAGATTGCCGTCCGCCACCAGCGAGCTCCACAGCTGCTTGGACTCCTCGAACATGGTGTTGATGCTGACGGCCTTGCCGATGTCGATCGCGCCATCGGGACCGGGAGGCGTGTAGTTGAGTTCGCACAGGCCGGCGTGCCCGGTGCCGGCGTTGTTCCAGGCGAACGAGCTTTCGCTGGCGATGGAGTCCAGACGCTCGACGACCTCGATGCGTGCGGTCGGTTCCAGTTCATGGAGGAGCGTGGCGAGCGTGGCGCTCATGACTCCTCCCCCGACGAGTACGACGTCAACGGCCTCTTCTTCCATAGTGACTTTTCACCCCTTGGGCTGATTCAAATAAGCCCATTATACTCGCTGCGGTCGTAAAAACGAGCTGTCCCAAAGGTATGGCTTATGCCTCATGCGTTGATCATAAGGGATTTATTGGGCATGGCGGGGTATAAAAAAAGCCGCCCAATCAAAGCGTTGGGCGGCTTTCGGCGGCGTTGAAAATTGACGCGGCGCAGCAAAAGCGGGTTTCGAAATTCTTTGCTAGCGCAGACTGATGATGCGCCAGCCGCGTTCGGTGGCGACCTCGCGAAGGGTGTCGTCCGGGTCGACGGCGACCGGATGGTCGACCTTCTCGAGCAGCGGCAGGTCGTTGTGCGAGTCGCTGTAGAACCAGGCGTCGTCGATCGTGATGTCGCGCGTGGCCAGCCATTCCTCGAGGCGAGTGATCTTGCCGTCGCGAAAGCTCGGCACGCCGCTCACCCGGCCGGTATAGCGGCCGCCGATCGTCTCGGGCTCGACGGCGATCAGTTCGTCGACGCCCAGGCGCTGGGCGATGGGGCCGGTGATGAAGCGATTGGTGGCGGTGATGATCAGCAGGGTGTCGCCGCGCTCGCGGTGGCGGGCCAGCAGCTCTTCGCCGCGGGGCAGGATGTGCGGTTCGATCTTGCTGGCCATGAACTGCTGATGCCAGGCGGCGAGCTGCTCGGGCGAGTTGTCGGCCAAGGGCTTGAGGGCCAGCGCCAGATAGGCGTGGATATCCAGGGTGCCGGCCTGGTAGGCCTCGAGGAAGCGCTCGTTGGCCTCGCGGTAGGCGACCGGGTCCACGGCGCCCTGTTCCACCAGGAATTCGCCCCAGGCGTGGTCGCTGTCGAGCGCCAGCAGCGTGTTGTCGAGATCGAAGATGGCCAGGCTCAATGCGCTCTCCTCAGGTGGCTTGGTGCGGCGTCGGTCGGGCGGCGTGAAAAGCGGCGGCGATTATTGCAGAACTCGCCGTCGTTGCCCACCGTGAGCGGCGTTGCGCCGCGTATTGATGCGCTTTCAACGTTTGTGGAAGAATGGCTTCAATACTGGATTTCATAAGGTGAAGCCCGTGATCGACGCTGACGGCTTCCGCCCCAACGTTGGCATCATCATTGCCAACCCGGAGGGCCAACTGCTGTGGGCGCGTCGGGTGGGACAGAATGCGTGGCAATTCCCTCAGGGGGGCATCAAGGCCTGCGAGACACCGCAACAGGCGCTTTATCGCGAACTGGAAGAGGAGATCGGCCTGACGCCCGAGGACGTCGAGGTCCTGGCCTGTACCCGAGGATGGCTGCGCTATCGTCTGCCGCGACGCATGGTTCGAACTCAATCGCGACCGATCTGCATCGGTCAGAAGCAGAAGTGGTTTCTGCTCAGGATCCGCTGTCAGGATAATCGGATCTGCATGGATACCACGGCCAAGCCGGAATTCGACGGCTGGCGCTGGGTCAGTTACTGGTATCCGCTGGGTCAGGTCGTGCCCTTCAAGCGCGAGGTCTATCGTCGCGCCCTGCGCGAGCTGGCGCCCCGGGTGCAGCGACTGGCCCGGGGAGGCGGTTGAGCCATGCCGCTTTTCTCTTACCCACAACAAGAAGAATGCTCATGCTCGATGTCTTGAGACGCATCGTTCAGGAGGTCAACGGGGCGCGCAGCCTGGAAGCGGCGCTGGCGACCATGGTCCGGCGCATCCGCAAGGCCATGAAGACCGACGTGTGCTCCGTCTACCTGTTCGACGCCGCCCAGGACCGGCTGGTCCTGATGGATACCATCGGTCTGCACACCCAGGCCGTGGGCCACGTCACCCTGCGCCTGGGGGAGGGGCTGGTGGGCCTGGTCGGTCAGCGCGAGGAGCCCCTTAACCTCGAGGACGCGCCCTCGCATCCCGGTTTCCGCTACTTCAAGGAGACCGGCGAAGAGCGGTTCTCCAGCTTCCTCGGGGTGCCGATCATCCACCAGCGCCGGACCCTCGGCGTGCTGGTCGTCCAGCAGGAGGAAAAGCGTCGCTTCGACGAGGGCGATGAAGCCTTCCTGGTGACCATGGCGGCGCAACTGGCCGGGGTGCTGGCCCATGCCTTGGCCACCGGTACCCTGACGCGTCCCACGCGAGCCGACGGCATGGCGACCTTCACCGGCGTGGCGGCCTCGCCGGGCATGGTGATCGGCGAGGCGCTGGTGCTCGCGCCGCCGGCCGATCTGGACAACGTGCCCGACCTGATCCCGACCGATACCGAGGCCGAGATCCGCCGGCTGAGCGAGGCGATAGGCCGGGTCCGCGGCGAGATCCGGGCCGCCGGGGCGCGGCTGGCCAGCCGTATCTCCAGTCAGGAACTGGCGCTGTTCGACGTCTACGAGCAGATGCTGGCCGATGCCGCCCTGGGGCAGGAGGTGGAAAAGCGCATCCGCGAAGGGCAGTGGGCGCCCGGTGCCCTGGCCGACGTGGTGCGCCGCCACGTCCAGTACCTGGAGCGTGTCGACGACGACTATCTGCGCGAACGAGCGGCGGACATCCGCGACCTGGGGCGGCGTGTCCTGGGGCATCTGCAGCAGGAGAGCGACAAGGGGCCCGAGACCCTGCCCGAACGGTGCGTGCTGGTCGGCGACGAACTCAGCGTGGCCATGCTCGGCGAGGTGCCCCGTGAGCGCCTCGCCGGCCTGGTCTCCCTGAAGGGCTCGAGCACCTCGCACGTGGCGATCCTCGCCCGGGCGATGGGCATTCCCACCGTGCTGGGCATGGTCGACCTGCCGCTGCCGCGTCTCAACGGGGCGCCGGTGATCCTCGACGGCCACCGCGGGCGGCTCTTCGTGCGTCCGGATGGCGAACTCGTGGCGCGCTATCGCATGCTGATCGACGAGGAGCAGGCGCTGGCCGAGGTGCTCGAGCACGAGCAGCATCTGCCCAGCGAGACCCCGGATGGTCACGGCATGCCGCTGATGGTCAACACCGGGCTGACGGTCGACGCGGTGGGCTCGCTGAAGCCGCGCATTGCCGGGGTGGGGCTCTACCGTACCGAAGTGCCGTTCATGATCACCGAGCGCTTCCCCGGCGAGCAGGAGCAGACGCGACTCTATCGCGACCAACTCGAGGGCTTCGCGCCGCTGCCGGTGGTGATGCGCACCCTGGATATCGGGGGCGACAAGGACCTGCCTTACTTCCCCATCCAGGAAGCCAACCCCTTCCTCGGCTGGCGCGGGATCCGTGTCACCCTCGATCATCCCGAGGTGCTGATGGTCCAGTTGCGGGCGATGCTGCGCGCGTCGGCCGGGCTGGACAACCTGCGCATCATGCTGCCGATGGTCACCAACATCGAGGAGGTGGATGCCGCCCTGCGGCTGCTCGAGCGGGCGCTCGGCGAGCTGGTGGACGAGGGGCTGTCGATCGAGCGGCCCCAGCTGGGGGTGATGATCGAGGTGCCGGCGACGCTCTATCAGCTCGATGCGCTGGCCGAGCGTGTCGATTTCTTCTCGGTGGGCAGCAACGACCTGACCCAGTATCTGCTGGCGGTGGACCGCAACAATCCCCGCGTCGCCGACCTCTACGATGCCTGCCATCCGGCGGTGCTCTCGGCGCTGGCACGTCTGGCGGAGGATTCGACCCGGCTGGCCATGCCGGCGACGGTGTGCGGCGAGCTGGCCGGCGACCCCGGCGGCGCCCTGCTGCTGATGGGCATGGGGTTCGAGGGATTGTCGATGAATGCGCCCAGCCTGCCGCGCGTGCGCGCGGCGATTCGCCGGGTGCCGCTGCGTGACGCCCGGGCGCTGGTCGAGGAGACGCTGCGGCTCACCACGCCCCGGGCGGTGCGCGCGCATCTGGTCGAGCGCTTCGCCGAGTGGCAACTGACTCACCTGCTGCCGCCCCGCGATGACCACTGAGGGAAACGCTGTATAAATGGCTGCGCGGGCAAATCACTTCGTTGTACGGTGCTGGTGCGCCAGCCCGGTCGTAATCCTCACCTATACCCCATAGGTTCCGGTTCCTGTGCGCCGTACGCCTTGTGCTTTACACCGCTCGCCGATTTATCCAGCGCTTCCTGAGATTTCTGCATGTGCTTAATGGGGTGGGCGGGCCGGGACCTCGAGGGTGAGGCGGTTTTCCGCCTCGAAGACGCCCTCCGGCCCGAAACGGCGTTCGGCCAGCGTCACCTCGCCATCGGCGCGCCATTCCAGCAGGGTGCTGGCGCGCGTCCCGTAGTCGCTACCCACGATGAACGGCGCCGACAACAGGCGTTCCCGCTCCAGGCCGATCCCGGTATCGGGCAGTTGCGCGTCGGCTGCCGGTCGGTCGTCGGCGAGCAGCGCCCAGGCCGCATGCTGGAAGGTTTGTCGAGAGGCGCCGCGCACCTCGCCCAGGCGCTGGCGCGAATGCACCAGCTTGGGCCAGGGGGTATCGAGAGTGGCGTTGGACACGCCGTGCAAGCCGGGCGCCACGCCTTGCCAGTGAGTGCCGTGACGACCGTGGTGGACATGCCAGAGCGTTTCGCCGTCGCCGGCGAGCAGGTTGAACCCGGCATAGGCGGCGGCGTCCCGGGCGACGAGCCGTTCCAGCCAGTCGGGCAGCGACGGGCTTTCCAGCGCCTGACGCACCAGTTGGCCGCGACTGGGCCCCGCCGCCGGGGCGTCGAAGGCCGGGTCGCGGACGTTGGTGACCGCCGCGAAGCGGCCCGCGGTGTGCATCGCCATCCAGGTGCCGCCGGCCTGAAGGTCGCGGCCGCCGACGATGCCCGGGGCGTCCTGCCAGTGGTCGAGCGGAGCGCTGGGGCGTGCATGGCGTTCGTCCCGGTTGGCGGCGAGCCGAAGCAGGACCGGGGCCTGCGGCGACCAGTCGAAAACGATCAGGCACATGGGGCGCGTTCCTGGGTGGGCGATGATGATGGCGGAGCGCATGACAGTGCGTCAGCGGCCAGCGTAAACTCGGTTCATTGTCGATGGCAGGGACGCGGATGCAAGACCTGAATACGGACAATACGATGCGTCGCTCCTCGCGCCGCCCGCTCTGGCTGGCCGGGGCGGCCTGGCTGACGGTCTGCCTGTTCGGGGCGGTCGGCGTGGCCAGGCTATGGCCCGTTTCGGTGACGTGGGTGACGATGATCGCTTCCTGGGCGGGGTTGGCCGGTTGCCTGGTCTTGCTGCTGGGGTTCGGCTGGTCGACCCGGCGGCGTCATCAGCAACGCTGGCAGGCACTCGGCGATCGCGTGGTGCGGCTGACTGACGAGCTGGGCGGGGCCGAGCGACCGTCGACGCGGTGGGGCGTCTCCCTGGACGATGTCGAGGCGGCGGTGGCTTCGCTGGAATCGGCACTCGAGGATCGGCCGACGCTGCCGCAATTGACGAGGCTGATCGAGTGGTTGCCGCTGCCGGCCCTGCTGCTTCGCGACGATCGGGTGGTGATGGCCAACGCGCCCCTGGAGCGTCTCGTCGGTCGTTCGCGGCAGGCGCTGAAGGCGGGGAGCGTGAGCGACCTGCCGCTCGTGCCCGATGTCGTCTCCCTGCCCGAGCGCGTGTCGCTGAGCGATACCGAGGGCCGCCGTCATCCTTGCCGGGTCGTCTGGACTCAGCGTGATGACTGGCAGTTGGGCGTCTTCGTGGACGACACGGCGCACGATCAGGCGCTGCGCCAGCTCACCCAGGAGCGCGACCGCGCCCGGGAAGAGTCGGCGTTGAAGACGCGCTACCTGGGGCAGGTGCGGCGTGAGCTGCAGGCACTCGAGCGCGAGGCCGGGGGCTCCCCGTCGGCCTCCGGCGCCGAGCGGCTCGGTGGACTGCTGTCGTTGCTGGAACGACTCGGCGACCCGGAAAGTCGGCGGGACGAGGCGACGAGCGGGGGGCGCCGGGTGCTGATCGTCGACGACGGCCCGGTCAATGCCGCCCTGGCTCAGCGGGTCCTCGCCGCCCGGGGACTGCACGTCGATGTCGCCCGCAGTGGCGAAGAGGCGCTGGCCTGTCTCTTCGAGCACGATTACTCGCTGGTCTTCATGGACATCTTCATGCCGTCGCTGGACGGGATCGAGACCAGCCGTCGCTGGCGCGAACACGAACAACGGGCCCAGCAGGCCGGGCGCAGCATTCTCATCGCCCTGACGGCCAATGCCAGTGAAGCCGATCGCGAGCGTTTCTTCGCCGCCGGGATGGACGACTATCTCGCCAAGCCCTACCGCCCCCAGGCGTTGATCGACATGGTCGGACGCTGGTTGCCCGATGCAATGGACGAAAATGCCGTCACGTCCTGATCGATTCCGTACACTCTGCTAGGAAATCGCATGCTTCATTATCCACAAATCGACCCGATCGCCATCTCGCTGGGGCCGCTGAAGATTCACTGGTACGGCCTGATGTACGTGATCGGCTTCGTCGGTGCCTGGTGGCTGGGCCGCAAACGTGCCGCCCGGCTGGGACTGGTGCCCGACGACATCGGCGACATGCTGTTCTATGGTGCGCTCGGTGTGGTCCTGGGAGGACGGATCGGCTATGCGCTGTTCTACGGCTTCGATCGGCTCGTGGCCGACCCGCTGTGGCTGTTCCAGGTCTGGGACGGCGGCATGAGTTTCCACGGCGGGCTGATCGGGGTGCTGATCGCCGCCCTGCTGTTCGCCCGCAAGCACGGTCTGGCCTTCTTCCAGCTCACCGACTTCATCGCCCCGCTGGTGCCCATCGGGCTCGGTGCGGGCCGGATCGGCAACTTCATCAATGCCGAACTGCCGGGGCGGGTCACTGACGTGCCCTGGGCCATGATCTATCCGGGGGGCAGTCAGCCGCGGCATCCGTCGTCGCTCTACGAATTCGTCCTGGAAGGCGTGGTATTGTTCGCCGTGCTCTGGACGGTGTCGCGTACGCCGCGTCGGCGGGGTATGATCTCCGGTTTGTTTCTGGTGCTCTACGGCCTCTTTCGCTTCGCCGTCGAGTTCGTTCGTCGGCCGGATCCGCAGCTCGGCTTCATCGCCTTCGACTGGCTGACCATGGGCATGCTGCTGTCGCTGCCGATGATCCTGATCGGGCTGGCGCTGATCGGCTGGTCACGCAACCAGCCCGTCGACCGGGCCGACGACACGACCCGCGCCAGTCCGACCTCCTGAATCCGCAACAGGCGTCTTCATGCAGCCCTATCTCGATCTGATGCGCCGGGTGCTCGAATCCGGCGTGGAGAAACCCGACCGTACCGGAGTCGGGACCCGCAGCGTCTTCGGTCACCAGATGCGTTTCGACCTGGCCGAGGGCTTCCCGCTGGTGACCACCAAGAAGCTCCATCTGCGCTCGATCATCCACGAGTTGCTGTGGTTTCTGCGTGGCGACACCAACATCGCCTACCTCAAGGAACACGGCGTACGCATCTGGGACGAATGGGCCGACGAGAACGGCGAGCTGGGGCCGGTCTACGGCTACCAGTGGCGCAGTTGGCCCCGGCCCGACGGCGGGCATGTCGACCAGATCGCCGATGTGGTCGAGCAGATACGCCGCAACCCCGATTCGCGACGGCTGATCGTGTCGGCCTGGAATCCGGCGCTGGTCGACGAGATGGCGCTGCCGCCGTGCCATGCCCTGTTCCAGTTCTACGTCGCCGAGGGGCGCCTGTCGTGCCAGCTCTATCAGCGCAGTGCCGACATCTTCCTGGGGGTGCCGTTCAATATCGCCAGCTATGCGCTGCTAACGCAGATGGTCGCCCAGGTCTGTGACCTGGCGCCCGGCGAGTTCGTCCATACGCTGGGCGACGCTCACCTCTACCTCAACCATCTCGAGCAGGCCGAACTGCAGCTCTCGCGCACCCCGCGCCCGCGTCCGCGCCTGGTCCTCGACCCGACGGTGAAGGATCTGTTTGCCTTCCGTTTCGAGGACATCGCCATCGAGGATTACGATCCGCATCCCCACATCAAGGCGCAGGTGGCCGTATGAGCGAGCGTCCCGCAAGCCAAGACGCCCGGTTAGAGACGATCGTGCCGGTGGCGATGATCGCCGCGGTGTCGCGCAATGGCGTGATCGGTGTCGATAACCAGTTGCCGTGGTATCTGCCCGAGGACCTCAAGTTCTTCAAGCGCATGACCCAGGGCAAGCCGTTGGTGATGGGGCGCAAGACCCATCAGTCGATCGGTCGTGCGCTGCCCGGGCGGCTGAATATCGTGGTGACCCGGGACAGCGGTTTCCGGGCCGAAGGGGTACGGGTCTGCCACGATCTGGCCGAGGCGCTGTCACTGGCGGACGACCAGGCGATCATCGACGGTGTCGAGGAGATCATGGTCATGGGCGGTGGGGAAATCTATGCTCAGGCCATGCCTTGGGCCTCGCGCCTCTACCTGACCGAGGTCGCCGTCGAGCTGGCCGGCGATGCCCGCTTTCCGGGGCTCGAGCGCGGGGCCTGGGAAGAGGTGCAGCGCGTACCGGGAGAGCGCAGCGGGCAGGAAGGCAATCCCGACTATGCCTTCGTGGCCTATCGGCGCCGGCTGGCCGAGTGACGCGCCGGGGCATCCAGTTGTCAAAGCCTGTCGACGTGACACAGACTGTAGCCATGAAAAGGGAACGTTCATCGCAGGCTAAAAGGGTGTTTACAAATTCGGCGAGCGAAGACAAGGCAAGGCAAAATTGGCTGAAAAAGCGGAGTTTACTTGGGTTAAATGAGCATTTTGAGGCCGATTTTAACGCCGTATTGTCGAGCGCAGCCATTTGTACACGCCCGCTGAGGGAGCCTTCTTGAAACGATCGGAGGTCATGCCTTGTTGACGGAACGCGCGTCAGCGCTATTCGAGGCCCTGGAACGTCAGGCCAGCGAGGGAGTGGAAGAGATCGCCGGCCTGCGTGAACGCCTGACTCGGCTCGAGGCCGAAAATGCCAGCCTGCGCGAGGCGCTGTCGCACCTCGTGACAGCGGAGTCCGCGCCGCCGCGCTCGGCCCACGAGCGCGGCTATCCGTTGCCCCGGCGCGGCGGATACGACGAGCGCCATGGCGAGCCGCCCGTCGAGGCCGATCCCGCCGCTGCGGTGGTGTCCGAGCCGGCTGCGTCCGAATCGTCGGCGGTGCCCGCCGTGTCGGCGGCAGCCCCTGCCGACGCCGAGCCGCCATCCCCCCAGGCCCTGCTGGACAGCTGGTATCGTCGCTACACCCGCACTTTCTTCAAGGGGCATACCCGGCCCCTGAAGGTGGGCATCCACGAGGACCTGCTGGCGCTGGAACCCTGGCCCGAGAAACTCGTACGCCGGGCGCTCGCCTGTTACGTGCATCTGCCGCGCTATCTCAAGGCCGTGCGTGCCGGTGCCGAGCGGGTCGATCTCGAGGGCCAGCCGGCCGGCGTGGTGGACGACGAGGAAGCCCGTCACGCACGCAAGAAGCTCGAGGCCCTGCAGGCCAAGCAGCGCGCGCGAGACGCCGGCACCTCGGAGCGTGAAAGCCGCAAGAACGTGCGACTCGATCGCAAGTTGAGCGACCTGCTCGCCAAGCACGGCCGTCACTGACCCATTGCCTCCTGTCTTGCCTGTCTCCGTAGCGCCATTGCGTTTGGCGCTGCGGGGTTATTCACCGCGTTACGTTGGCCAGCCGTTGGTTGCGACGCGCGAATGGCTTGATTAGTGCCCTTGCAATGACACCCAGGGCTGATCATCATGAACGCCGTTCGCGATCGTCACGCTTTCGTCACATGGTGGCAGTAGGGTGCGTCGTGACACGGTATCGCGGCGTTGCGGTGCCAGTGTGCCGAGGTGAGCCGAAGAGGGCCCCGCTGAGGCGGCAGGATTAAAAACAGTGTTTTTTTCTTGTTGCGTTCGGGAAAGTCCCGGTATAAGGTTCTCCTGCGAGCATTGGATAATAACAAGGCTTCGCTGAGGCAAGCGCCTTTTCAGGCTGCGCCCGGCAAGCCAGTTGCATTTGCAAACAACGATCGAACAGTAAGCTAGTTAAGGAACTATCGCGATGAAAAAGACGCT
The DNA here is from genome assembly GCF_004117855.1 of Modicisalibacter coralii. GTDB lineage: Bacteria > Pseudomonadota > Gammaproteobacteria > Pseudomonadales > Halomonadaceae > Modicisalibacter > Modicisalibacter coralii. The sequence continues at coordinate 27,111 of NZ_QWBW01000035.1, read as the reverse complement.
CTTAGCGACTGCTATTGCCGGTGCCCTGGGCGCCTCCGCCGCTGCACAGGCCGCCACCGTCTACAACGAAGACGGCACGCAATTCGACATCTACGGCAACCTTCAGTTCGCCTACGTCGACACCAAAGATTCAAGTGGTGACTCTCAGGACGAGATCCTGGATAACGGGTCCACCATCGGTTTCAAGGGTCAGCATGTCATCAACCCGGGTCTGACCGGCTACTTCAAGTACGAATTCGAAGGTGACGCCGACGAGATCAAGGGCGCTGGTGGCATCGACACCGGTGACCAGGCCTACATGGGTCTGAAGGGCAACTTCGGTGATGCCCGTATCGGTTCCTGGGATCCGCTGATCGATGACTGGGTCCAGGATCCGATCTCCAACAACGAATATTTCGACGTCACCGACTCCAACTCGCTGATCACCGGCGCTGATGGGGCCAACACTCAGGACAACGACAACCTGGATCGCGAAGGCGACAAGATCCAGTACATGTCTCCGTCCTTCGGTGGCTTCCAGTTTGCCGTCGGCTCCCAGTACAAGGGTAGCGCCGAGGCCGAGAACGTCTCCAGCGACGGCAACGCTTCCTTCTTCGGTGGTGCCAAGTACTCCATTGGTGCCTTCTCCGTCGCGGCTGTCTACGACAACCTCGACAACTACGACGGTAAGATCACCGGCAGCCAGTACATCGGCGGTGCTGACGATGGTGAAGACTTCGACGCGGGTGACCAGTACGGTGTGACCTTCCAGTACACCATCGAAAGCCTGCGCATGGCGCTGAAGTACGAGCGTTACGATTCCGGCAACACCGACTACCTGCCGGACGAGAACCGCTACGCTCTGGGCGCGCGCTACGGCTACGGCATGGGTGATATCTACGGTGCCTACCAGTACGTCGACGTGGGCGGCGAAGACATCGGCGACACCATCCGTGATGGCACCGACAGCATCGGTGACAACGTCGATTCTCGTAACGAGATCGTTGTGGGTGCCACCTACAACATCTCGCCGGCCATGTACACCTTCATCGAAGGTGCCTGGTACGACCGCGACAACGACGAAAACGACGGTGTTGCCGTGGGTGCCGTCTACAGCTTCTAAGCTGTCGACCGACACACGACGCATTGTCTAATGAAGCCGGCCCGTCAGGGCCGGCTTTCTATATTATTGGCACCCTTTTCTTCTCGGTCACCAACACTCGCTCCGCCTTCCGCCTTCCGCCTTCCGCCTTCCGCCTTCCGGAATCTTGCGCCAGATCAGTCGATTGCCTTCAAGACGTGTTGCCCGTTCGTTACCAAGGTGCAACGCGCGACGAAGCAGTCTACGGTTAATGAACCGTCATCGAATCGTCATGTGGGTGTCACCCATCCGCGGGCATGATATCGCCGTCCAGGTCATTGATAATCAGAAGAAACGGAGAATAGGGCCATGTCGATCACTCGTCGTCCCCGAGTTCGACAGTTAGAAGCGTAAATGACTGATTTTCCAGAAAACACGTTTCCAGAATTGGCACTACAACAACCACCAATCGACGTAGATGGTTGATTTTGTAAGAGAAAAACAAACCTCGTATCGCAACTGCATACCAGCACGATACTGACAGACTCACCAGAATGGCAAGGTGTGCATGAGGCAAAACGTGTCACTACAAAAGGCCGTCGATTGAATAAAATCAATAGGTTACACGATTAACTGTCGAACTCGGGGTCGTCGCTTCCTGCAGGGGACACTTGCCGCGGGAGCCGGTGCCGCCTTGCCGGCGTTCTACATCAACAAGGCACTCGCTCAGGACAAGACGCTGCGGATCTATGCCTGGGCCGGCTATTTCACCGATGAGATGCTCGCCGACTTCCGCGAGAAGACCGGCATCAACGCGACCTTCACCCCCTACGGCACCAACGACGAACTGATGAACTCGCTGCGCGCCACCGACGGCAGCGGTTTCGACGTGATCATGCCGACCGTCGACCGGGTGCCGGGCTATCTCGACTACAACCTGGTCCAGCCGCTCGACGAGTCGCGCATTCAGTGGCAGGGCTGTCTCGACAGTGCCCTGGAAGGCTCCGAAACCGGCGGTGTCGTCGACGGCAAGCGCTACTTCGCGCCCAGCGACTGGGGCACCGAGGCGATCACCTTCGACCGCCGGTACGCCGCTGTGGACCCGGACGACCTGAGCTACGGCGATCTCTGGAATCCCGATAACGGCCAGGGCGTGACGGTACGCAGTCACTCGGCGCTGGTGGGAATCGGTCTGTGGCTCCAGGCCCAGGGCAAGCTGCCGCGGCCGTTGCTCGACTCCTACAAGAGCGAGGAGGCGATGCGTGCCAACTTCGACGTGATCCTCGCCGAGGCGGTCAAGCACAAGGACATGATCGCCCAGTTCTGGTCGACCGAGAACGAGGCCCAGGCGGCCTTCCGTACCAACGGCGCGGTGATCGGCCAGACCTGGGACAGCACCGCCTTCCGGCTGCAGAGCGAGGGCATGGATGTCGCCTATCGCGCCCCGAAGGAGGGGGCGCTGGCGTGGATGGAGGGCTTCGTGATCCCCAGCAACGCCCAGAACGTCGACGCCGTCTACGAGCTGATCAACTGGTACTACACGCCGGAGGCCGGGGCGATGTTCGTCGAGTCCACCGGCTACAACTCCACGGCGAAGGGCGCGGAGAAACTCCTGCCCGAGGCGGCGCGCCAGTTCTTCGAGGCGTCCTACACCCAGCAGGACCTGGCCAACCTGTGGTGGTGGCCGATCCAGGAGCCCTGGTACGTGGCACTGCGCAACGAGTATCAGGATCGCTACCTGTCAGCCTGATCGATCCGCCGAGCGCGCCGCGCATGCCCAGGGCCTGTGGCGCGCTCGAGCTTTCCTGCCCACTGACGACGAGGCCTTATGGACGGAAGCGTCACGCTGGACGACGTGATGATGCGGTTCGACGATTTCACGGCGATCGAACCCACGCGATTGACCATCGAGTCCGGCGAGTTCTTCAGCTTTCTGGGGCCGTCGGGCTGCGGCAAGACGACCCTGCTCAATATCATCAGCGGCTTTCTGACGCCGAGCGAAGGACAGGTGCGCATCGGCGGCGAGCCGATGGCCAGCGTGCCGGTCAACCGGCGCCCCACGGCGATGATCTTCCAGAATCTGGCCCTGTTTCCGCTGATGAGTGTCTATCGGAACATCGAGTTCGGTCTCGAGGTGCGCAACGTCGGTCGGGCGGAAAGACGTCGCCGGGCCGATGAGCTGCTCGACCTGGTGGCACTCGGCGGCAGTGGCGACAAGCCGATCTCGGCACTCTCGGGCGGGCAGAAACAACGCGTGGCGATCGCCCGGGCGCTGGCCGTGGAGCCCCGGGTGCTGCTGCTCGACGAGCCGTTGTCGGCACTGGATCTCAAGCTGCGCCAGCACATGCGCACCGAGCTCAAGGCGATCCAGCGCAAGACCGGCATCACCTTCATCTACATCACCCACGACCAGGGCGAGGCGCTGACCATGTCGGACCGCGTGGCGGTGATGTCGGCCGGACGCATCCAGCAGGTCGCCGATCCCGAGACGCTCTATCAGCGTCCCGCCACTGCCTTCGTCGCTGCCTTCGTCGGCGAGAACAACCGGCTGCCCGGGAGAGTGGTAGCCAGCGACGGCGAGACGACCACGCTGGACGTTCCCGGGCTTGGCCGGTTGGCAGGACGCACGGGGCAGGCGCAACTCGCCGTCGGTCAATCGGCGGCGCTGTTCGTGCGTCCCGAGCATCTGCGTCTCGACACGACGGGGGACGATACCCGGCTCGAAGGTGACGTGACCTCGGTCAGCTTCGAAGGCGCCTGGCGCATGCTCGAGGTGTGCCTCGCGGATGGCTCGACACGGCTGCGCGTGCTGCTCGGCCAGGGCGCCGGCCCGGCGGCGAATCCCGTGGCGGGGCACCGGGTCGAACTGGGCTACGCACCCCGCGATGCCGTGGTATTGACCGACGATGCGCCGGCGGACGTCGATGCCGAGACCGGCGAGCCGCTCGCTTCCCGGACCGGGGAGGGGCAGCATGCTGCATCAGCTTAAGGGGCGTTTCGGTGCGCCGGTGGCGATGGCGATCGTCGGGCTCGTGGGGATCTGGCTGGTCGTCATGGTGGTCTTGCCGCAATGGCAGATGATCGCCTATTCCTTTCATCCCAATCTGCTGCCGGCCGAGATCGGCGGGCCGAAGGACCACTGGAGCCTGACCAACTACGCCACGCTGTTCGACAATCGCATTCATCTGGCGATCTTCTTCAAGACGCTGTGGTCGAGCGTGCTGGTCACGGGACTCACGCTGCTGGTCAGCTATCCGATCGCCTATTATCTGGCCAAGGTCGCCACGCCCGGGCAGGCGGCACTGTGTCTGCTGCTGCTGGTGATCCCGTTCTGGATCAACGAGATCCTGCGCACCTTTTCCTGGTTCATCCTGCTGGCGTTTCGTGGTCCGCTCAACGAGCTCCTTCTGGCACTGGGGCTGATCGACCGGCCGATTCGCTTCTTGAGCGGCGACGGCGGGGTGCTGGTGGGGATGGTCTATGCCTATATCCTGTTCATGGTATTCCCGCTCTACAACGCCATCGAGAGTCTCGATGGCAACCAGATCCGCGCGGCGCGCGACCTGGGCGCGGGCAGCGTGCGTACCCACTGGCGGGTGGTGATCCCCCACGCCAAGCCGGGGATCGCCACCGGCTGCATCATGACCTTCATGCTCGCCGCCGGCAGCTATGCGGTACCGGCGCTGCTCGGCTCGCCGGGCAGCCGCTGGTTCACCCAGATCATCTACAACTGGTTCTTCGAGGGCGGTGACTGGAACCAGGGCGCGGCCTACGCCTTCCTGCTGCTGGTGTTGTGCATCGGCTTCATGTCGCTGGTGATGCGGCTGTTCAAGGTCGGCCTGGCCGACATCGCCCGCTGAGGAGCCCGTGATGAGTGCCGAACGATTCCGCGACTGGGGGCTGCGTTTCTACCTCGGGATATTCTTCGTCTACCTCTTTCTGCCGCTGGTGATCATGGGCGCGGCGACCTTCAACGACAGTCGATTTCCCACCGTCACCCCGTGGCGCGGAACGACGCTCAAGTGGTTCGAGGCCCTGTGGGCGGACGGCGGCATGTGGGACGCCCTCGGCAACAGCCTGCTGGTGGCGCTGGGCGTTCTCTGCCTGGCGGTGCCCATCGGGGTGGCCAGCGCGCTGTTCCTGACCACCGTGGAAAGCCGCGCCAAGCCGTTCGTCTATGGCCTGATTCTCTCGCCGCTGTTGACCCCGGGGGTGATCATCGGTATCTCGACGCTGATCTTCTGGCGTCAGTTCGACGTCGCCGGCGGCACGCTGCTCACCGTGCTCGGCCAGACCACCTTCATCGCCGCCTACGTGATGCTGATGGTGATGGCACGGCTGCAGCGCTTCGACCGCACGCTGGAGCGGGCGGCACTGGATCTCGGCGCCTCGCCGTGGCAGGCGTTTCGTCGGGTGCTGCTGCCGTTCCTCAAGCCGGCGATTCTCTCGGCGGCGGTGATCGCCTTCCTGCAATCCTTCGAGAACTACAACACCTCGCTGTTCGTGGTCGGCTACGACACCACCCTGACCGTCTATATCGCCTCCAAGGTGCGCACCGGCCTGACGCCGGCGGTCAATGCTCTGGGCCTGATCCTGATCCTGATCACCATCGGCCTGGCGGTGATCTACGAACTCAAGCGCCGTCGCGAGAGCCGGCTTGCCGCGCGTTGAGCGATCGGTGCCGCCGTCGATGGTCACCCACGCGCGTGCCGTCGGGCGGGTACGACCGCGTGTCTCTCCCGGTCATCGAGTCTTCGCTCTGCGTGGATCGATTCAGCGTCGTCATGCCGATGCGCGCCGACAAAGGCGTTCCAATCGCGATGCACAGTAGGAAAGCATCCCCGTAACCCGATATGCTGGCCAGTGTATCGGCACGGTGGCTCGAATGGGATGACGAAGCAGGGAAAGAAGCGACTCGCAGGCATGTCGCTCAAGCGACGGTTGCTGTCGAGCCTGGGGCTCGGCTGGATGGCGATCGTGCTCGTGTTGCTGGCGGCCGGCTGGTATTCGGGCCGTCAGTTGATCCGCGAGGTCAGCGACACGCATCTCGAGTACGAGGCGCGTCTGATCGCGCGACAGATCGAGCAAGAGGTCCAGTTGCGACTCGAGGCCATGCAGCGTCTGGGTGCCGACATCGAGTCGACGGGGGACATCGACGCGACCGGGACCCAGCGTGCCCTGGAGAACGAGTCGGGCCTGCTGGCCCTGTTCGACGGCCTGGCGGTGGTCGATCGCCGGGGCCGGGTCATCGCCGACTGGCCCCATCGACCGGGCCTGCGCGGATTCGATGTCGCCGATCACGATACCTTCCTGTTCCAGCGCGAGGTGGGCCGGCCCTACGTCAGCGAACCCTTCGTCGAACCGGGCAGCGATACGCCGGTGATCCTGTTCAGCGTGCCACTGACGGATGCCGACGGGGAGTTCGCCGGCTCGGTCGGAGGTGTGGTCAATATCCTGAATGGCCAATTGTTCGAAAGGCTGCGTCACATTCGTCTGGGAAAAGAGGGCTTCGCCGCGGTAATGACGGCCTCGGGGCGGGTGCTCGTCCACCCTCAGCGCAAGTGGCTGCTCGAGCCGACCCCATCGGCGTCCCAGAATCCCTGGCTCGACCTGGCTCTCGACGGCTGGGAGGGCACCGCGGTCGGCCCCCTGGTCAGCGGTACCGTCGCCCTGCAGGCCTATCAGCAGGTCTGGACGCCGGGGTGGGTCGTGGGCGTCTTCCTGCCGCGAGATCAGGCCTTCGCGCCGTTGCACTGGTTCCTGCGCAACCTGTGGCTGGTGGGCGGGATCACGGTACTGGCGATGCTGCCCCTGCTGGCCTGGTTGTTGCACGTCGGGTTGCGTCCGCTGCGCCAGCTCGAGCGGCAGATCAAGGCCGTGGGCCAGGGGTATCGGGAATTTCTCGACGTGCGTACCGGTACCGAGGAAATCAGTCGTGTCGCGGATAGCTTCAACCAGATGGCGGAGTGGAGCCGGGAGGCCAAGGAACGGCTCCTCGATCGTCAGGCTTTCCTCGATGCGGTGCTCGCCTCGTCACCACTGGGCATGTTCGTCTACGACATGCAGGGCACGCTGCTCTACGTCAATCCGGCGATGACGCAACTGACGGGCTATACCCTCGACGATCATCGCAACGATTCCCTGGATGCGCACATTCACCCCGACGACCGGGGCGACGTCCGCGATCTCTGGCGCTCCAGCCTGCTCAGTGAGCGTGATTTCCAGCGCCAGTATCGCTATCTCACCGCCAGCGGCGAACTCATCTGGGTGGACGTGCATGCCAGTCTGGTCCGGTTGGAGAGCGGGACGCCACTGGGGTTCGTCGGCACCATGAAGGACATCACCGAGCACCACCAGCGGGCCGCCCTGCAGCGCTGGGAGGCCGAGCACGACCCGTTGACCGGCCTGCTCAACCGTCGTGGCTTCGAGCGGCGGCTCGAGGAAGCCCTGGCCGACTGGCTCAAGGGGGGCATCAATGCGGCATTGATTCTCTTCGATCTCGATCACTTCAAGCCGATCAACGACGAGGGCGGTCATGCCCTGGGCGACCACATGCTGGAGCTGATCGCCCATACCATCGCGGCCCAGGTCCGCAAGAGCGACTTCCTGGCCCGCTATGGCGGGGATGAATTCGCCATCCTGCTGCCGGCCTGCAGTCTCGAGCAGGCGACGTTGACGGCGGAGAAGCTGCGCCGCGCCGTCGAGGCGTTGAGCGTCAGTCATGCGGGTAACACCTACCGGGTCTCGTTGAGTCTCGGCGTGACCACGCTGGTTGCCGGCGACGCGGATATCGAGACGCCGATGCGCCGGGCCGACCAGGCGAGCTATCGGGCCAAGGAGTCGGGCCGCAACCGGGTGGAGATTGCCCCGGCGCCGGTCTGATATTCGGCCCGAGCGCTGCGCGAGTTGATCGTCGTCAATGTCGCTTCTCGGCGATGTACTACAAAACAATGAGAAGCAGCGAGGAGTGAGGTCGACGGCAATGAACGCGAACCAGCGACGGCGGGAACTCGAAGCCTTGCGCGATACCCTGGAAGAACGGTTGCAGCGTTACCGGGCCCATCAGCATCGTGAGGCGGGGCCGCTCGACAAGGATCTCGGCGAGCAGGCCCTCGAGATCGAGAATGACGAGGTGATCGATCGGCTGGAGGAAGAAGCTCGCGGCGAACTCGATCAGGTGAAGAGGGCCCTGACGCGCATTGCCGAGGGCAATGGCTCACGTTGCGAGCGCTGCGGCGTCTCGATCGACCCCGGTCGTCTGCAGGCCCTGCCGGCCACGACCCGCTGTCTGGCCTGTGCCTCGCACCCTTGATGGTCACTTTCCTGCCAGCCGGCGTTCGGGCGCGAGGTCGAGTTGATCGCTGGTCGACCAGGGCGAGTTAATGCTTACTAATGATGCAGTCTCGGTGCCTGTTAGTTCACGAATGATAATTAAACGAGACACCGGAAGTTGGCGTAAGAGCGTCTGTTCTCGTGGCGCATTAAGTGCATGATTTAATGTACTCGGGTTGTACATTTTTCATAACCTGTATTATATTGGCTGTGTTCAAGATGATCGGGATGATCGTTCGAGCAGGGATGCCGATGGCCAGGGAGGCCACGAGGGCAGGGAGGTCGCAGCGACAGGATGTCACCTGACCAGGGAGCCTGAGATCCGAGCAGTAACGCGCCTCGCCGACTATTGGCGAGGCGCTTTTTATCGTGACTTTTCTGTTTTGTCATTTTTTATATCATGGTTTAGTCTGTGCTGATCGAAGCCGGACTTCATGCGAAAGTCATCGCACTGGACCACGCCGAGTTCGGCGAAGAAAGGCAATGGACTGCCTGGGTATCCGGTCGGGCCTGTCGACCCGCCAAGTTCATGGCTCCGGCCTGTCCATTTCCGCTTTCCTTTCTTTCTCTTTCAGGTGGCTGCCCGCGTGACGTCGATATCTTGTCGGCGCCCACGACGGGCAGGGACCCTCGACGAGAGGTGACGGTCGCGAGTGCCTGAGCGACCCGTCATCGACGAATCGGGCGTTCATTCCCCTCTTCGATCCCTGCGTTTGGCCCTGCCGTCCCGGCGGGGCATTTTTTTGACCATGAGCTGCCAAAGGCGGTTTTACAACAGGGGGGCGAGTCTGCATTGTCCCTGTCACTTGCCGATCCTTTCCGCTTCAAGCTATTGAAAATCAATGTGAAGATGAGTCGATTCGAGGCCTCGAAGACGGCCCGGGCGATGGATGAGGTGTGAGGTCGAATTATACAAGCGAGTAAAATTGATAAAATATCGTACAACATAACATGGGTTAATTACAGCGCCCCGGCGACATGAGAAATTACCGTCGTCGGGTCAAGGATGGCTCGACAAGAGGGGCGAAAGGGCCGATTCCGGCTTTGAATCTCTGCCAGAGGGTGACCGCACGCTTGCGTCCGGGACGCTGCATGAGGTTTGGCACGTTGCTCGCCTTTCGTTTCAGGCTTCGCCTTGAATGCTGTAAGGCACATGGCGATAGGGATGTCGATCGGGCAAGGAAGCCCAGGACCAGGGAAGGTCTGCCTGTGGGTCGATGGCACGCGTCAACAGGAAGTTGTGACTGCCAGGGAGACCCACCTCGAAATGATCGATTGTCTCATCAGGCCCCGTCCGCCAGGACGGGGCCTTTTTATGTCGGCCCGCCCTTTGACGATGGAGCCTTTGTACAAGGGCAGGGGGCTCAGGAGGCCGTTCCCTCCAGCGAGGGGGCATCGAGTGTGGAGAGCGCCGGGTTGAGCGTGTCGCTGAATCGCTCGGGTTGGAAGTGGGCGATTCGCGCGAGTTCCTCGAAGTCCAGGATGTCGATGCTCTGCCGTTGCCGGCGTACCAGGCAACGCGCGGCGAGGTCGCTGAGCGTGCGACTGACGTGCACTTCACTCATGCCCAGCATCAGGCTCAGTTGCCGCTGGGTGAGCGGCAGGGTGAAGGTATTGCCGACGGTTGCGTTGCTGCGTGATAACCGATGATGGACTTCTAGGGCGAAATGGGCGATTCGTGAACCGGCGTCGTTGCTGAGGACATTGATCAGGCGCTGGGTGATCGTGCGCTGCTGGCGAGCCGTGGCCGCATAAAGGGCCATGGCCACGCGCGGCGCCACCTGGAAAAGGCGATGGATATTCTCGACGGGGATGGGTCTGACGATGCCATCGGTCAGCATTTCCGTCGCCGTGTAATGCGCCGTGAAGGTGAGGTCACGAAGGCCCATGACATCGCCGGGCAGACCGATATCGAGGATCTGTTCGGAATTGTCTGCCGTGCGGTGAAAGGTATAGGCCCAGCCCTGGTGCACCGAATACAGGTAACGTGGCGCTTCGTCGGGCTCCCACAGCCGGGTGCCCTTGCTGACTACCTTTGGCGGGCCTTCCAGCGCCGATACCAGCCGACGCTCATGGTCGGTGAAGGCAATATGATAGGTGAGATTTTGCATGATGTTCGGTGAGATTTTGCATGAAACGACATCCGTCAAAGGTCCGTGCGCAAGCCCTGCATACCCTTTGGCGTGGTTCCTTCCATGATGGAACGTTGTACAATTTAGCTGTCTGTACCACGGTTATGCAATAACTACGATCAAGTCTTTTTTTGTATAGCTTCTGTCTAGCTTTTTGCCGCCCGGGATCGCTCCCTCCGGCTTGTTTTTCGCGCCTTTCCCGACAACCGTTTCAGCGTTTACCACTCGCTGCCGATAGCTGGCACGCGGTAATCATTCCTGTTTAATCAGAAAAAACTAATCAAAGGAAAGAGAATGCAAAACTGGTCCGTAAGGGGCAGCCTGACGGCGGCATTGCTCGTGCTGGTCTCGATGATCGTGGTGATCAGCGTGCTGGGTTTCTATGCCATGACCTCCAGTGCCAGGGCGATCGACAGGCTGGCGGAAGTCAACGTTGCCCAGAGCAATGCGCTCAACCGTGCCCAGGTCAATCTGCTGCGTGCCCGCACGATGCTCGAGCAGTATGCCGGCGCCCAGGGGGCTCAGGCGAGTAGCCCCGCCGTACAGGCGCTTCCCGAGCGAAGTCGTGAGGCGCTTCAGAAAGCGCAGACGCGCTTCGATGCCTTTGTCTCGGCGCGAGCCGGCGAGGACCGTCGTCGTGATGCCGATGTCGAGGCCATCGAGGCCGCTTGGTCGTCGCTCGTGACCGATTCGCTGCAGCCCCTGGTGCAGCATCCCGAGCGCTTCGAGATTCGCGTGAAGCAGGCCGAGGTCTCCGAGAAATTTGCCGCCTTTGACGAGGCGGTCAGGAATTTCATCCATTATGTGGAGTCCCGTGGCGACGAAATGATCGCCAGCAGCCATCGCATCAATCGAATCGTCGAGGGTGTGGCGGTTGCCCTGCTGGTGCTGGCACTGATCGCCGCCTTTCTGGTCCGCCTGGGCATGATCCGCGTCGTCGTCAAGCCGCTTCAGGATACCGTCGAGCATTTCAACCGCATCGCCAAGGGCGACTTGACCGCCCGCGTGGAAGATCGGGGCAGTAACGAGATCGGGCAGCTGTTCGCCGGGCTCCAGGCGATGCAGAACCAGCTGATCGGCCTGGTGACTTCGCTGCGCCATAACAGCGACAGCGTCTATACCGGTGCCCAGGAAATCGCCACCGGTAGCCAGGACCTTTCCTCGCGTACCGAAGAGCAGGCCTCCGCCTTGCAGGAAACGGCGAGCAGCATGGAACAGATGGCGTCCACGGTGCGCCAGAACGCCGATGCGGCCGCCGAGGCGGATCAACTGTCGGCGAGTGCTTCCCGCAAGGCCGAGGATGGCGGTCGTGAAGTGCAGCAGACCGTGGCGTTGATGCGTTCCATCGAGGACAGCGCCCGCCAGATCAACGAGATCATCGGCGTGATCGACTCGATCGCCTTCCAGACCAATATCCTCGCCCTGAATGCCTCCGTCGAGGCGGCGCGGGCCGGCGAGCAGGGTCGCGGCTTCGCCGTGGTGGCGAGCGAGGTTCGCATGCTGGCCAGTCGCAGTGCCGATTCGGCCAAGGAGATCCGCGCCCTGATCGAGACGACATCGGCGCGCATCGAGTCGGGGGCCGAGCAGGCCCAGCGCAGCGGGCAGACCATCGACGACACCGTCCAGGCGATCCGGCAGGTCTCCAGGCTGATGAGCGACGTTTCCGCCGCCACCCGGGAGCAGCATGCCGGCATCGATCAGATCAACGTGGCCATCAACCAGATGGATTCGGTGACCCAGCAGAACGCATCGCTGGTCGAGCAGACCAGTGCCGCGGCCGCTTCGCTGGAAGAGCAGGCCGAGCAACTGGCGACGCTCATCGGCGTCTTCCGTCTCGCCGACTCGACGGCGACCCCGGCCAGGGCGCTGCCCGATGCCGGCCCGGGAGGGGCGCAGGGACGGCGCTCGACGTCTCGCGAGCCGGCCGCTCTCGAGGCCGCCGAGGCCTGCTAGGGTGCCCGGCTGTCAACGGGAATGCAGGAAAGATGAGCCCGGCTTCGGCCGGGCTTTTCGTTGCGCGCTACCGGCGGGCAGCATCGGGCGGGGCGCGTTACAGGGTCAGGGATTTGCCGATCAGGGTCACCCCCAGCACGATCAGCATGATCAGCACGAGGCGTCGGAAGGTCTCGCCATCTAGGTGCCGACGCAGGATGCCGCCCAGCCGGACACCGAGATAGACCGGAATCAGTCCCGCCAACGAGATCCACAGGGTCTCGAGCGACATCAGGCCCAATCGGGAAAGGCCCATGGCCATGACCAGGCTCGACAGACTGAAGGAGATGTTGATCGCCTGCACCAAGCGCCCGGGGTCGAGGCGCAGTGCCAGCATGAACGGCAGGATCGGCATGACCTGGGAGCCGGTCATGCCATTGAACAGGCCGGTGAGGAAACCGGACAGCGGGGCGAGCCACCGAGCGGTGCGGTTCGAGATCGGCCGGCCGGGACGCAGCAGGGTCCAGAGACCGTAACCCACCAGCACGACACCCAGGATGGCACCGGCCATCAGGCCATTGACCCGGCCGAGCACGGCCAGACCGACCAGAAGCCCCGGCACGGTAGCGAGAAACATCGGCCAGAACCGGCGCAGGGTCTCGCGGAAGTGGCCGACCTGGACCATGACCAGGGTATTGCTGACGACGGAGGGAAGAAGCACCAGCGGCATGGCCGACTTCAGGCCCAGGCTGAGCGCCAGGATCGGCAGGGCGGTGGTGGAGAACCCCAGACCGGTCGCCCCCTTGACGAAGGCCGCCATGAGATAGGCGAAGGCAATGACGGCCGCCGTTTCGAATGTCATCGTGATCCCGATGCCTGAGCGTGACCGAGAGGCCCTTCAGGGTGCCGGGAATGTCGTTAGCCGGCAATGTGACATTGGTCCCGGTCCGACCGGGTGACGGTCGCGTCGGACGGCCAACGCGCTGCAAGCGGTCAACGAGGGGGACGGTTGCCCGGGTTGCGTGGATTCTTGCGATCCTGATAACGATCGTAGGCCTGCTTGGCCGCTCGCTTCGCCTTCTCGCGGTTTTCGGGCTTGCGGAACCAGTTGGCAATTGCCGCGCCGATCCATTTCTTCACGGGGTTGCTCCTTTCTCGTCCATTGAGTCCTCCTCTCTTTATGGGTGAGAGCGGGGCGGGCTTCAAGCCATGCGTGGCCCAATCGACGCAGCGAGGATTCCGATCCCCAAGGCAGGAGAGGGGCCGGCGGTTGGCGGCGTCATTCCCGTGCCGCCAGCAGGGCCTCGGCCATCTCCTCGAAGCCCTGGCCATGGCCGGCCTCGCACAGCCAGCGCGGCGGCCGTGGCAGGCGATCGAGATGAGGCGCCAGGTTGGCGACGCCCACGCCGAGCGGATGGCGACCGAACAGCGAGGCATCGTTGGGCGCGTCGCCGATGAACAGAACGCGTTCGCGGCGTGCCGTGGCGTCGAGACCCAGATCGTGTTCCAGGGCCCAGGCGGCCATGGTCGCCTTGTCATGCGCGCCGAACCAGGCGTTGACGTGGATCGAGCTCGCCCGGGCGCTGGCGCCGGCCCGTTTGAACGCATCGACCAGTTGCTGGATGGCCGCGGCATCGAGCGGCGCGACGTCCTGAGCGTGATCGACGGCGACGTCGGCGAGACGAAAGGGCTGATCGGCGGCGAGACGCGCGCCCGGCACCTCCTGCATGGCGCGTTCGGCGATCGTCAGCAGGCGGCGCTGCTCCTCCCGCAACGCCTTGAGCGGTCGCACGCTGTGCACGTCCAGCCCTCCGCCTGCGCTGCGCCGGAAGCGAAACGCGCCGCTTTCGCCGATCACCGCCGCTACCGGCCAGGCCCGGACGATATGATCGCACCAGCCCGCGCAGCCGCCGGTGACGGGGATGACCGTGATGCCGGCATCGGCGAGCCGCTCGAGCGCGGCGAGTGTCGTGCTGGCCAGCCGGCCATGCCGGGTCAGGGTGTCGTCGACATCGGTGAGCACCACCGACACGCGAGCCAGTTCCTGGGGTGGCGCCGACGCCAGCGGCTCGGGGCGGGTCATGCGATCTCCTCGGTCAGGCGTTGCGGATCGTCGGCCGTCACGGGCCCGGCGACGTGCACCGTGACGTCGGCCCGCTGCAGATGCCGGGCCAGGGACTCGGGCGGTGGGCGATCGGTGACGATGCCGTCGATGGCGCTCAGCGGCGCCACCAGCTCGAGCACGGTCTGGGCGAACTTGGTGTGGTCGACGAGCAGATAGGTGCGTTCGCTGCGCGCGATCAGCGTCCGCTTGACCCAGGCGGCATCGCGGTTGACGTCGAGAATGCCTTCCCCGGTCAGGCCGCTGGCGCCGATGAAAGCCAGGTTGGCATGGAAGCGCGCGAGGTAGTCGGTGGTGTCCTGACCGAACACGCCGCCCTCGCGGGCATTGAAGTCGCCGGGGCAGAGGATCAGGCGCGACGTCGACGACGCCATGGCGCTCGCCACCGGGTAGCTGTTGGTGATCACGGTCAGCGCCCGATCGCCGGTGCCGAGCCGCCAGGCGAGCTGGGTGGTGGTGGAGCCGGCATCGATCATCACCACCTGACCGGGTTCCACCAGCCGGGCGGCGGCATGGGCGATGGCCCGGCGCTCGTCGACGGTGGCCTGCTCGCGTTCGTCGATGGGTGGCTGTATGCCCATGGGGCGGGCGACGGCACCGCCGTGAGCACGGTCGAGCAGCCCCTGGTCGCTGAGTGCGTCCAGATCGCGGCGGATCGTCTCGGTCGTCACGCCGAAGCGGGTCGCCAGGGTGGCGATACGCACGTGAGGCGTGTAGCGCAGGACTTCGAGAATCCGGGCGTGACGTTCGTCCTTGCGCGGCTTGCGGGTCATGACGGCAGGCTCCGACTGGGCGTTATACACACTGTAATGTGTGGTTTGCCACATTGGTTTGCGACTATAGGCGAATTCTGCCGCAATTATGTTGTAAATACCAAATGCGCTGGACTAGCCTCCTTGTAACCCCACACCAACAAACACAGCAGGGGATACAAGGAGCCCACGTCATGATGCTCGACTCTTCCCGCCGTTCTCCGGTGGCATCGCTGTCCGCCATCGCCCCCGCGTTCCGCCGCTTCCGGCGTCCCGGGAGTCTTGTCGCCGCCTCCCTGCTGGCGGCGCTGTCGTTCGCCACGCAGGCCGCCGACGACTGCCCGCAGCGTGGCGACCTGGCGCCGATCTACTGCGATGCCGATGGCGACATGGTGGCCGACGCGCCCAGCAACCCCGACGAATACCTCGATCCGGACACGCTGATCTTCGCCTATACCCCGGTCGAGGACCCGGCCATCTATGCCGACATCTGGGAGCCGTTCATCGAGCACTTGAGCGAGGTGACCGGCAAGGACGTGCGCTTCTATGCCGTGCAGTCCAACGCCGCCGAGATCGAGGCCATGCGCAGCAACCGCATCCACGTCGCCGGCTTCTCCACCGGGCCGACACCCTTCGCGGTCAATCTCGCCGGTGCGGTGCCGTTCGCGATCATGGGCACCGAGGACGGCGAGTTCGGCTACACGCTGCAGCTGTATACCCGCAAGGACAGCGGCATCGATGCCATCGAGGATCTCGAGGGCAAGCGGGTGGCGCATACGTCGCCGACCTCCAACTCCGGCAATCTAGCGCCACGCGCGCTCTTCCCGAAGCTGGGCATCGTCCCGGGCGAGGACTACGAAGTGGTCTATTCGGGCTCCCACGACCAGTCGATGCTCGGCGTGGTGGCCGGCGACTACGACGCCGCCCCGGTGGCCTCGGAAGTGGTCGATCGCATGGCCGAACGTGGCCTCTACGATCCGGACGAGGTCAAGATCGTCTACGAGTCCAAGCCGTTTCCCACCACCTCGTACACCTACGCCCACAACCTGAAGCCCGAGTTGATCGACAAGATCAAGAAGGCGTTCTTCTCCTTCGACATGCAGGGCACCGAGCTCGGCGAAGAGTTCGAGGGCGTCACCAAGTTCGTGCCGGTGACCTACAAGAAGGACTGGGAAGTCATCCGCGACATCCAGGAAGCCAACGGCGTGACCTACACCACCGAGAACCTGGAGGGCTGAGTCCCTGCCCGCCGGACGAGCGGCGCCGGTGGGGCGCCGCGACCGAAACCGCCGGCCCCTCTCGAGTGGTGGGCGAGAGGGGCGGGCGAGAGAGGTGGTCGAGGAGAACGAAGATGTTGCGAATCCGACAGTTGGTCAAACGCTACGGGCACGGCGAGCCGGTGCTGCGCGATCTGGATCTCGAGGTGCCCGGCGAATCGGTGGTGTCGATCATCGGCGCCTCCGGGGCCGGCAAGAGCACCCTGCTGCGCTGCATCAACCGGCTGGTGGAACCCAGCTCGGGAAGCATCGAACTCAACGGTGCCGAGCTGACGCGGCTCAAGGGCGACGAACTACGCAAGGCGCGCCGGCGCATCGGCATGATCTTCCAGGGCTTCAATCTGGTCGACCGCCTGACGGTGATGGAAAACGTGCAGTGCGGCCGGCTCGGCTACATCCCCTACTGGCGGGCCGCGCTGCGCAAGTACCCGGCCGAGGATATCGAGCGTGCCTACGAGCTGATGGAGCGGGTGGGGATCGCCCACTATGCCAGCAAGCGCGCCGACGAACTCTCGGGCGGCGAACGTCAGCGGGTCGGGGTCGTGAGGGCGCTGATGCAGAATCCGGAGATCCTGCTCGCCGACGAGCCCACCGCCTCGCTCGATCCGGTCAGTTCACGGCAGATCATGGAACTGCTGCAGACGCTTTCTCAGGAGTTGCGACTCCCGGTGCTGATCAATATCCACAACGTCGGCGAAGCGCGGGAGTACACCCAGCGCATCGTCGGCATGCGCTTCGGGCGGCTGATCTTCGATGGCAAGCCCGACGATCTCGACCAGGCGGCGATGGATGCCGTCTACAGCGGCACGCCGGCCGAGGATCGCCAGCAGGCCGAGCAGGATTCGTCCCGGGCGGTGGCCTCATGAGCGACGCCACGCCCCCCTCGCGGACCTGGCGCAAGCCGCCGTTCATCGCCAACCCCTGGCTGCGCTGGGGCCTGGTGATCGTTTCGCTGGTCTATCTGGGCTGGGCGGCCTCGACCCTGCCATTCGACTGGGCACGCATCAGCCAGGGTATCGAACGGGCCGCGCGCATCTTCTCCGGCGCCTTCCCGCCGAGCTTCGTGCGTCACGAACTGCTCATCAAGGGGTTCCTGGAAAGCCTGCAGATCGCCATTCTCGCCACCCTCCTGGGGTTGGGCCTCAGCGTGCCCATCGCCTTCATGGCGGCGCGCAACATCGCCGCCAAGCCGATCTATCTGCTCGGCCGGGCCCTGATCATCATCGCCCGCAGCTTCCACCCGGTGATCGTGGCGATCCTGTTCGTCAAGGCGGTCGGATTCGGCCCGGTGGCCGGGATCCTGACGCTGACCATCTATTCCATCGGCTTCGTCGCCAAGATGCTCGCCGAACGCATCGAGGAGATCGACTGGGGGCAGGTCGAGGCGCTGCGCGCCTGCGGCACCCCCTATCTCACCGTGCTGCAGTTCGCTGTGCTGCCGCAGATCATGCCGCGCCAGATCGGCCTGTCGATCTATCAACTGGACAGCAACCTGCGTGCCTCGGCGGTGGTGGGCATCGTCGGCGCGGGCGGCATCGGCTCGACGCTGATGAACGCCTTCGGCCGCTACGACTACGACTTCGCGCTGGCCATCACCCTGGTGATCATCGGCGTGATCCTGGTCAGCGAGGCGATCAGCGGGCGCATTCGGAGGGCGATCTGGTGACACGACAAACCGTGGCCGAGCGCGCCTGGTCGCGCTACACCCCGCAGCAGCGCTGGAAGCGCTTCGCCGGCTTCGCCGTGATGGCACTGGCGGCCGGCTGGTCGCTGGCGACCATCGACATCATCTGGCCCTGGGTGTGGGACGCCCCGGCGCAGATCGGCGATCTGTTCCGGCGCATGGTGCCACCGGATCTCAGCGATCTGCGGCCGATCTTCTGGGCACTGGTCGAGACCCTCAACATTGCCACCCTGGCGACCTTCGTGGCGGTGTTCGTCTCGCTGCCGATCGCCTACATCTCGGCCCAGAACACCACGCCCAACCGCTTCACGCTGTGGCTGGGACGCTTCATCCTGGTCTCGAGCCGCTCGGTGAACACCCTGATCTGGGCACTGCTGTTCGTCGCCATCTTCGGGCCCGGTGTGCTGGCGGGGATCATCGCGATCATGTTTCGCTCGCTGGGCTTTCTCGGCAAGCTGATGGGCGAGGCGATCGAGGAGATCGATCGGCGCCCGGTGGAGGCCCTGGAAGCGACCGGCGCCTCGCGTGCCAAGGTGATTCTCTACGCCATCGTGCCGCAGGTGATACCGACCTTCTTCGCCGTCAGCATCCTGCGCTGGGACATCAACCTGCGCGAGTCCACCGTGCTCGGTCTGGTCGGCGCCGGCGGTATCGGCGTGATCCTGCAGGGCGCCATCGATACCCTGGCCTGGCCGACCGTGGCTACCGTGCTGCTGGCGATCGTCGTGCTGGTGGTCGCCGGGGAAGCCGTGGCCGCCTGGTTGCGCAAGCGGGTGCTCTGACCGTCTCTTGAAAGGCCCGGCGTCATGCCTCGTCGGGCGATCTGATATTCAGCGATCGGTATGGAAGATCCCCTTCTTTCGGAGCGATCGCTGGACGCCGCATGCCTTGCGTAAGCCGCCGGGAAGGAGCGCAGCATGGTACTCGGCTTTACCCACTGTTTAGTACTGGACGATGGCCGCTGGCTTGCCTCCCTTGGCAGCATCCTCGAGGGCCTCGATTAACGTGGATATTAAGTCGCGCCCAGTGGACGTAACGAAGTAATTGGCCAGTGAGGTGATGTCGGAAGATATTTTATTGCCCCATGGGGGTTGTCTGGTCGGGTGTTCAATATCCCAGACGACCCTGGCTGGCTCGAGATCCGATAACGCTTTTCGAATCTGTGTCAGCTCGGAGATTGCCTGATTGGCCAGTCCCGGTTCCAGGTAACCTTGATACAGCTTGCCGAGAACTATGGGAAAGCACGTGCCCCATCCATTGCTTTCCAAGTTGGCACTCACCGTGCTGAAGAAGGCATGCAAGAAATTAGACGTACCTATTTCATCAATAATGCTGCCTACCTTGATACCGACGGACATGCTGCCTATTCCCAATGGCCGTTTTCTGATGTTTCGAAATATCGGCGTGGGATTGGAAGCTGTCAACTTTGAAAATCTTGATTGAAAGTTCTGCTAAGCCTTTGCCGGTTGGCTGGTCCTTGCGGTGGCGAATTGGTTCGCGATAGCGGCGGGCACTGTACCTCCCTCGCTCATGCCGAGCGCCTGCGGCGCCAATCGGGAACAAGTTCCCTCCCACAGGAAACCTCATGCGCCAGTGGGCCATCCAGACTGGTTTCCGTGGGAAAGAATTTACGACCCATGGCTGTGACTTAACGTTTCACGCTGATCGGCGAAGAATCTAAAGTTAGCGATCGCTTACTCTTCCCGAATAACGCGCTTGATCGCTTTCTGAATACAGCTTCTGCACGATGCCAGCCCGGGCAGACAGCGTGGCGACGTCGACATCGTTCATCTGCACGATGGCTAGCGTCGGCATCCCGCGGGAAGATGACGGCATGGGTCACGCCGTCCAATCCAGCGAGCGACGACCAACAACAACAATGGATGCCGAAATGAAGAGATCAACCTCGCAGGATGGCCACGATCCGGCCGGCCTGCTGGCAGCGTTCAGTGGCCTGGTCTGGGATATCAACCGCTTGGCCCGGGAGCGCTCCCTGGCGAACTTCCACGCTGCGGTGCTCGAGCAGCTGCGCGACATGATTGCCTTCGACAAGGCGTGGTGGGGGCGTTCGGCGCTGGTCGACGGTCACATCGAGGTACACAGCTGCCATCTGTTCGACCTGCCCGACGCCTATGTGACGGACTGGCGCTCGGTCGAGGAAGACGACGTCACCGTACAGTGGGCCCATCGTGTGCCCGGCCAGGCCATCATCGTCGACCTGCAGGCGACGACGCCCGGCCTCAAGTGGCTCGGCGATCGTTACGGCATCGGCGAGTTGCTGTTCGTGATGCAAATCAATCCACGAACACGCCTCAGCGACCACCTCTCCTTGTATCGTCCACCGGGCGCCGAGCGTTTCGATGACCGCGATCGCCTGCTGCTGACCCAGCTCATCGCCCATCTGTCGGAAGCCGTGGACGCCAGCCAGATACGCACTCTGGTGGCTCGTCGCGAGCGTCTCGAACGCCAGCAGTCGCTGGCCCTGGCGGTCTGCGATCCCATGGGGGTACTGCACAGCGTCGAGCGCGGCTTCGCCACTCTGTTGGCGCGCGAGTGGCCGGCGTGGCAGGGCTCGCGGCTACCCGCCGAGATAGCACCGGAGCAGGGCTATCTCGGCCGACTGATCCGTATCGAGTCGCGAGCGATCAACGATCTGTACCTGCTGACGGTCGGCGAGCGGAGCCCTCTCGATGACCTCACGGAGCGCGAACTGGGCGTGGCGCGGCGCTTCGGGCAGGGGCAGACCTACAAGCAGATCGCCCGGGATCTCGACATCGCGCCGAGCACGGTTCGCCATCACATTCGCAGCATCTACCAGAAGCTGGGCGTTCACGACAAGGCGGCCGTCGCCGGCCTGCTGCACCAGTCGCCGGGCGACTGAGCGAATTCCTGACCCCGCACGTTCTTCCGGTCATCGCCATCGGCGATGGGAGGGCGCGTGCATCTCCAAGAAACCTCGACCAGCAGAGGCTCGACAATGACAACAAACTCCTTCGTCAAAATCGCGACGGCGCTCGCCGTGGTCGCCTACAGCCTGACCGGGGCGGCCCGGGCGGCGGATCTCAACGCCCGTGACTTCGTCAGCGCCCCGCCCGGCACCAGCATCGGCGTGTTGTACCTGGACAACGAACATGCCGATACCTATCACGGCAAGGCCGACACCTCTGGCAAGGCCGACCTGAACGTCGACGCCCTGACCTTTCGTCAGCTGTGGTTCAGCGATATCTGCGGCACGTTGTGTACCCCGCAGTTCGTCGTGCCGCTGGTGGACGTGCGGGCAAGACTGCCCGGCGCCAGCGACGAGCAGGAGGTACGGGGCTTCGGCGACCCCCAGGTGGGCGGCACGCTGTATGTCATCAACGACCCCGAGCGACGCGTCTACAGCGGGCTGTTGACCATGTTGAGCCTGCCGCTGGGCAAGTACGATCCCGACCGGCCCGGGGTCTCTCCGGGGGACAACCGCTGGGCGGCGCACCTGGTCTACAACTACACCCGGGGGCTGGGCGAGCGCTGGCTGGTCGAGGCCAACCTCGAGGCCCAGCTCTACGCCGACAACGACGACTACCTGGGCGGCACCCTCGAGCAGGATCCGCTCTATCGCCTTCAGGCCTTCGCCTCCTACGACATCACACCGCGCACCTATGGCTCGCTGCGCCTGATCCACGCCGAGGGCGGGGCCCTGACCCTGGACGGCGAGCGACTCGACGACACCCGCCAGCGCTACACCCAACTGGGACTGGGCGTCGGCCATCACTTCACGGCGCGCGATCTGGGATTGCTGACGGTCTCCCGCAATGTCGATACCGAGAACGGCTATCACGGCAGCCAGGTCCGCCTGCGTCTCTCGCATGTCTGGTGAGGGCAGCGAACCCCTCAGGAGGGTGTCATGATGAATCACGAGATTCCCGGCCACGACGAGTCGTCCGTGTCACGCGGGCTTGTCGTCGCCATCGTGGCCTTCGCGGCGATCGCTCCGGCGGTGTTGATGGCCGCCCCGGCGATCGCCGCCCAACTGGCCCAGCAACTCCAGCTCGGGCCGGTACGGATCGGCAACCTGTTCTCCGCCGAGCTGGGCGTGATGAGCCTGGCCACGCTGCCGGCCTACTGGTGGCTGCCTCGCTGCGGATGGCGCGGCGTGGCGCTGCTGGCGGGGCTGGTATTCATCGCCGGCAACATCGCTTCGACCCTGGTCGACGGGTATTACGGCCTGATGGCCTGCCGCGTGGTCAGCGCCCTGGCCGGGGGCACGCTGATGGTGCTGTGCATCTCCGCCGCCTCGCGGCTGGACAACAAGGATCGCGTCTACGGGCTCTGGGTGCTCGGTCAGCTGGTCTTCGGCGCCGTAGGGTTGTGGCTGCTGCCCGGTCTGTTCGAGCGCTACGGCCTGGCCGTCGCTTACTGGCTGCTGGCTGGCTGCATGACGCTCTGCCTGCCGCTGGTCCGGGCCTTCCCGCGCCGCCCCATGACCGCGAGGCGGCCGGCCGACGCCCGATCGCTGCCGCGTCTCGTCTTCGTGCTGGGTGTCCTGGCGGTGCTCTGCTTCTATGTCGGCCTGAGTGGCGTCTGGACCTTCATCGGCGGCATCGCCGCCGATGCGGGGCTGGCACCGGCGGCCAGCGGCGAGGTGCTGTCGCTGGCGACGCTGCTGGGCATCGTCGGCGCGGGCTGCGCGACCCTGATCGGCAATCGCCGCTGGCGACCGGCGCTGCTGGTGGTCGGTTATCTGCTGATGATCGCCGCCATCGGCCTGCTCTACGGCACGCCGGCGATGCCGCGCTTCATCGTCGCCGCGCTGGTGTTCAAGTTCACCTGGACCTTCGCCTTGCCCTACATCCTCGCCACGCTCGCCGAACTCGACGATAGCGGCCGCCTGATGAGCACCATCAACCTGGTGATCGGCAGCGGTCTGGCCCTCGGCCCGGCGCTGGCCGGTAGGGTGATCGAGACCAGCGGTGGTTTCGATCGGCTGTCCTTGGGCGCGGCCGGCATCGTGGCCCTGTCCCTGCTGTTGATCCTGGCCGTCCAGCGGCATGTGTCGGTGGATCGCCGTGCTGGCCTCGTTACCCCGTCCTCTCAAGGAGATGCCTGATGTCACGCAAGACCGCTTTCTTTTTTGATGAGCATTGTCTCTGGCACAGCGCCGGACAGTATGCGCTGGTCATGCCGGTGGGTGGCTGGGTACAGCCGCCGGCCGCCGGCGGGCTCGCCGAATCGCCCGAGAGCAAGCGCCGTTTCAAGAATCTGATGGACGTTTCGGGGCTTAGCGCCGCACTCGATCTGCGCAGCGCGCCGCCAGCCACCGAGGAAGACCTGCGGCGCGTGCATCCGCAGGCCTACCTGGACCGTTTCAAGGCGCTGAGCGACGCCGGTGGCGGGGAACTGGGCGAGCATGCCCCGATCGGTCCCGGCAGCTACGAGATCGCCAGGCTCTCCGCGGGGCTGGCGATCGGCGCGGTGTCCGCGGTGATCAACGCCGAGGTGGACAACGCCTATTCACTGTCGCGCCCGCCCGGCCATCACTGCCTGCCGGATCAGGCCATGGGATTCTGCTGTCTGGCCAACATCGCCATCGCCGTGGAAGCGGCCAAGGCGCGTTTCGGCCTCGAACGCATCGCGGTGGTGGACTGGGACGTGCACCACGGCAACGGCACCCAGGCGATCTTCTACGAGCGCGATGACGTCCTCACCGTCTCCCTGCATCAGGATGCTTGTTTCCCGCCGGGCTACGGCGGCTATCGAGATCGCGGCCAGGGGGCCGGGGCGGGCTTCAACCTCAATGTGCCACTGCCCCCCGGCGCGGGTGAGGCGACCTATCGACAGGCCATGGAACGCATCGTCATTCCGGCCCTGGAGCGCTTTCGTCCCCAATTGATCGTGGTGGCATGCGGTTACGACGCCAACGCCATGGATCCGCTGGCGCGCATGCTGCTGTCCAGCCGGGCCTTCCGTGACATGACCCGGCAGGTACGCGAGGCCGCGGAACGGCTGTGCGACGGGCGCCTGGTCATGGTGCACGAGGGGGGGTACTCGGAAGCCTACGTGCCCTTCTGCGGCCATGCGGTGATCGAGGAACTGGCCGGTGTCGACACCGCCGTCGAGGACCCGGTGCAGGCGCTCGTCGACCTGCAACAGCCGCGCGGTGATGTGGCGACATTCCTGCATGACTCGGTGGAGACGATGGCCCGGGGATCGGTCTGAGCGCGCGTCGCGGAGGGTAGCCATCGCCAGGCGCCTGCCGACGGCTCCCGAGCGGTCTCCCCGGCACGGTTGCGATCACCCGGGCGCGTGCTTGCGCAGGGCGTGGGCGGGCGATGCCGTCGCCCGGGATCGCCCGCCCCGGCCGGAGCCGGCCGGGGATCTGGAATACCCCGCGTGATTCGGTCATCCTATCGGCTCGCGTGTCGAGTCTCGCACTGCCGATTTGGCGATAATGACAACAAGGCTCACGGGAGGCGTCGCTGATGACCGTCGCGTTCCATCACTGCGAGGATGTTACCGAACATGCCTTGCGGTTGAATGGCTGGCAGCAGGAATACAATCAGATCGAAGCCGGCAGGTTCTCCGGCGATATCATCGATATCGACGAGCACGGCATACGGCTATTCCGCGAGAGCGCCAACCTCGGCCTGTCGCATTCGATGCACTTCCCGGAGGCGCAGTGGCACCTGGTGCTGCCGATCCACTGGCCCAACGACTCGCTGTTTGATCTCGGCACCGTCACCGTGCTGCCGCGATGCGAAGAGTTCTGGAGCGTGACCCGCTCGAACTACGACCTGCTGGTGGTCTCGATAGATCGAAACCGTTACGCCTGGCTGGGGCGCGACGAGCGTCGCCTGCGCAAGCTGGACGTTCCCGGCGCGCTATTGGCCGGTGTCAGGGAGCAGTGGCGGGCCATGACGGATTACCTGCTGGCGTCGTTGCAGCACGGCACGCTGCCGGCGTGGCAGTCCGTGTTCTCGCGGCAGTTGGAGGAGGGCGTCGACTTGCTGCTGAGTGAGTGCTCGCGATCGCCTTACGTCGACGATGTTCGCTACCGTACCCGCCGCTACATCGTCGACCGCTGCCACGCGATGATCCGGGCGCAACCGGACGATCCGCCCTCGATGATGGCGCTGTGTCGGCAACTGAAGATCTCGCGGCGTACCCTGCAATACAGCTTCCAGGTGGAAACCGGACAGTCGCCGGTGCACTACCTGCGCGCGTTGCGGCTCAACGCGGCGCGACGCAGCCTGTTCGAGGACCCCACCCAGCCTATCGCCGATGCCGCCGCTCGCCAGGGGTTTTTCCACCAGAGCTACTTCAGCCGCGAGTACCGCCGCCTGTTCAAGGAATCGCCCTCCGCTACCCTGAAGCGCCTGCAGGCGTCATAGCCTGGGTGGCCAGGGCGCCCCCGATTTCAGAAACGCGCGAAGCGGTAGGGCGCCGGATCGATGATCGGTGCCTCGCCGGCCAGCAGGTCGGCCGCGAGCTGCCCCGCCGCCGGTGAGGTGCCGAAGCCGTGTCCCGAGAAGCCCGAGGCGATGCTCAGCCCCGGTATGCCGGGGACCGCGCCGATGACGGGGTTGGAGTCCGGGGTGATGTCGATCATGCCCGCCCAGGCCTCCGCCACGCTGGCCCGTTCGAAGACCGGCCAGGCGGCGGCAAGATTGCGCAGCGCCTCGTCGTTCAGCCTGGGATTGACCGGCGGGTCCATGGTGCGGATCCGCTCGAAGGGCGAGCGTTTTGCCCCCCAGCGTCTCGGCAGCGTCAGGTCGCGGAGGAAATGCTTGCCCAGCGAGATCCGCAGCAGATGGCGCTGGGAACGCAGCGATCCCAGGTAGCGGGAACCGATCAGCAGGTGATCCAGCATCAGGGGCGCGTCGAGCGCACCGCGCTGCGTGACGATATAGCCGCCGTCCTTGTGCTTGCGGAAGGAGAAGTCCGGCCCGCCCACGGCGATGTCCGTCGGCCCCTCCATCGGCGCGGTCCTGAGCACCGAGGAGATCAGCGGCAAGGTCGGCAGCGAGACACCCAGATTGCCCAGGAAGCGTCGCGACCACAGTCCGCCGGCGAGCAGGACCTGGTCGCAGCGGATCTCGCCGCTTTCGGTCACCACGCCACTGACCTTGCCTCCCGACCGCGACACGGTACGCACCGCACAGTTCTCGACGATCGTTGCGCCCCTGGCCATGGCGGCCCTGGCGATGGCACTGGCGGCGAGGGACGGCTCCGCACGGCCGTCGGAGGCCGTGAAGATGCCGCCGACCCATTCACCCTTGCCGCCGGGGACCCGCCGATCGATGTCCCGGGCATCGAGCATCCGCGAGTCGAGCGACAGGGACTCGACCGACGCCAACCAGGCCTCGTGCATGGCCAGTTGCTCTTCGCTGCGGGCCAGGAACATGATGCCCGACTGTCGATATCCGACATCGCCGCCCACCCGCTCGGCCATGCCGGCCCACAGCCGGTCGGCCGCCTGCGCCAGGGGCACGTCGTCCCGGTGGCGGCTGGTCTTGCGGATCCAGCCCAGGTTGCGCGAGGACTGTTCGCCCGCGATGCGGCCCTTCTCGAGCACGACCACGGGAATGTTCCGTTCCGCCAGTGCCAGGGCCGCGGTGAGGCCGATGATGCCGCCGCCGATGACGACCACGGTGGTCGAGGCGGGAACGTCGCTGGAGGTTTGTACGGGCGTTATTGTCGGTGCCATGGCGGGGAGTCCTGAAGGAAGCGAAGGGGCGAAGGGCAGGGAAGCGACCGGTTGGCCGCCTCGCAAGGCACGAGCGGATCAGCTCATCGGGCGGAGGTGTCGATCCGCTCCACGTCGGCGCTGCCGGCGCCGCG
>NZ_QWBW01000034.1 GCF_004117855.1 Modicisalibacter coralii | reverse complement strand
CTGGAGCGGGCAACGCGCTCCTAACAAGCCCGAAATATAGGGCTTCATTAGGGGCAGGGTGGCGTCACCATACATCACGCCATACACGATGCTCGCTGCTGGGTTGTTGCTAGCACACCACGAGGAGAGAAAGCAATGAGCAACATGCATAGTCAAGAAGGCTGGAAGTGGTACGGGTTCCCCGGCCATCACATCTGCGGTGCTAGGTGCCAATTCCACTTGGCAACCAGTATCAACGGCAAGTATCTCGTATCAACAGTCGGGAGACTTATTCTTGACCCACTCCGGGAGCCGGGAAAGATCGAGCAGGTAGGTGCTGATCGCTATTTCGAGACTATGGTTTTCGAGATGGATGGCGACAACGCTGACGGTGATCCGAATATCTTGGACTGGGGTGGGTTGGAAATGGAGGGATACAACCACAGCCTTGATGCCGAGCGTGGCCATTATGAGGTATGCCGGCAGTACGCGGCATTGTGCGAGAATGCGTGAGACAGGATATGGAGGCGGGGATGAACAACGCAATCAGCAACTACCGCGAAGCCAAGCAGGGCATGCAGGCCATCATTGACCAGCACATGGCCGAGGCGTTCGCCGAGATCCGCCGGGAGTACGGCGTGACGCCTGTCTATGTGGGGCTGTCGGTGGCTGAGCAAAGGACAATCGAAGAAAGGTACACTAACGGCGAGTACGCCGGATGCGCTGTGCGACTGGATGGGGAGTGAGAGATGGGAGAAGAGATCGACGACAAGCGCCGACTTGATTTTATCGAAAAAGCCGGATGCGACTGGGACGGATTTTCTGCGACGTTTATTGGTGATGAGACTTACTTTGGGTCGTCCTTGCGAGAATGCATAGATCAAGCCATGTCCGATAGAGATAGCGAATGACCCGCCTCGCCCTAGCCCTCGCACTCCTGCCCCTGCCGGCCCTGGCCATGCCGGTGAACGTCCTTGAGGTCGTAGATGGTGACACGATCCGAGTCGAGATCCGAGGCAACGAGCCCGGCTGGGACGTGTTCGATGTGCGCCTCGTCCGGCTCAACACCCCAGAATCCCGCTCACGCTGCGACACAGAAGCCGAACGCGAGCGGGAGAGGGAGCTAGCCGCCCGGGCGACCCAGTACGTCAGAGAGCGCGTCAGGGCGGCAGAGGTGGTGGATGTGAAGCGGCAGGGTGAGGACGGATTCAACCGGCCCCTCGTCGAAGTTACGCTAGACGGCGAATCGCTCAACGACACACTGCTCGCCGAGGGCTACGCTATCCCGTACAGACCCGGCACACATGGCAAAGCATGGTGTGGCCGCTAGCTCTGCTCTCGCCTCAGCGCCTTCAGATACTGCACAGCGGACGTGCTGGCGACGTTGACGCCGGCCACACTGACGCCCATACCGCCCATATCGGTGCTGGCGTCCGAGATCGCCGCCGCTTTGTTCTGGCGCCACTGCTCAAGCGATCCAACACGAGACGCCAAGCCGGCATTGCTGGGAGCATACTCGACAGTCGAAATGCGTTGCTCCAGAGCGCCAAGCACAGTGCTGCGCTTTACCAGCCGCTGGCAGCCACCCCAGAACGCTGGAATCACGTCTTAGTCGGTGAAATCGGTCAGCATGTCCATGCGATGAGTCATTTTACACCTCGCTTGATGGGGCCAGGATTACATCAGTGCGCGCCTCGCCGAACCGATCGATCATCTCAGCGCGCAGGATGTCGTAGTAGTCGCTCGAATGTTCAATAGTGAGACTGTCTTCCCACATGCGGCGCTCTTTTGCTGTCGCCTGGGACAAAGCGCCGTCCAGCGTCTCGGCCTCGGCATCCGTGCATCGCTGCCAGATGTCAGTTTTGTATGTGAAATAATTGGGTTCGGGCTGTGGTTCAGGGGGCGGGCTTGTAAATTCTCCGGTGTCGGCATTGTAACTGTCGCCTATCCTCGCCTCATCACTAACAACCCATCCCATTTGATCGGCGAAATCCTGATCAGCGACTCGGGCTACATTAACGACAACGCCGTTTTCAATAATTGCAGCTCGCATAATTGACTCCGTTACCATTGCCAGACTCTAACGCGACCATCAGCGCCATTGCCGCCACCGCCATCGTTTTTCGATGCGCCGCCACCGCCTCCGGGGTATTGACCGTCACCACCCTTAACGTTGGCATCAGTCGATGCATTACCGCCATTTCCTGCTTCTACCGATAGCCCTCCGGCACGATTTATTGTAACACCAGCCCCTTCTGTTGCTGCGCCTCCACCGCCCCCTTTTCGGGAATCACCTCCAATTGGCTGCGAAAGAATCCCGAATGTAGAATTAGAGTCGCCTCCAGTCGCACCAAAATAACCACCGCCAAATCCTGATATGTTTTTCGGGACACTCTGTTCAGAGGATCCAGAAAATCCGCCGCGACCTCCTAGAAAACCCCTGTCTGATCCGGGCACTGAAATATCGCCAAATGACGTGGACCCACCCGGTTGTCCGTTTGCATTGCTACCCGCTGGAGCGCCAAGACCACCCGATCCTATAACAACGTCTTCAGTGTCCGAGAGGTCACTAGCTAACAACAGTTTTGAGTCGAAAAGGCCGCCGCCGCCGCCGCCTGCCTTGTCGTCACCAGTTTGATTAGCCCCGCCGCCAGCGGCACCGACGATTTCACGGTAAACATACCGAGCATTAGGGTGTTTTACCCAAGTGCCAGATGCAGTAAATTCGTCGTATTGAACGACGGACGCCGACGCCGCAATCTCCGAGCTGATCTTGTCGCTTGACCATGTACTGTCGGTCGCTGTCACGGAGTCGTTGAGCGTGCCTTCTGGCAGCGTTGCAACGGCGCTTTCCGCTCGGTCTGCGTCGTCGCTTGCTGATTGTGCTGAGTTAGCGGCGGCAGTGGCGCTATCTGATGCAGCAGTTGCAGACGATGCGGCAGCCTGTTTATCGGCATCGACCTGGCCGGCAGTCGTATCCATCCAGTCAGCCAGCGTATTGATGTCGTCAGTCCACGGATTAAGGGCGGCAGCATGGTCATTGGCTTTAGCCGCGAACGTCTCGAAATCCTCGCCGCGAACCGGGGCTGGCGGCAAGTTAGGGACCTGGGGATATGCCATCAATAACCCTCCACTTCAATGGTGGCGTCGCTCACGCC
This sequence comes from Modicisalibacter coralii, assembly GCF_004117855.1. GTDB lineage: Bacteria > Pseudomonadota > Gammaproteobacteria > Pseudomonadales > Halomonadaceae > Modicisalibacter > Modicisalibacter coralii. Next base: position 53,953 of record NZ_QWBW01000034.1, on the reverse strand, counting down.
GTAGTTTGAAATCGTGATGTCGAAATCTCGGTAAAAGCCGAAAATGACCGTGCTGCCGAATTGATCGCTGCCGATGAATACGGTTTCCTGACTAGCGATATTATCTAGTTCACGCTTGACGTAATCGACGCGCTGAGTCGCAACGGCGACTTGGTAGTCGCATAGCTTGATGTGTCGCCGGCGAGTAATTGTCACGTTACCGAAACCGTCGCGTTCACGAACCGAAAAGTCCTGAGTCCTGACGCTAGTTCCGTAAAGCGTTATCCCGAGGTCGCGGACCATGCCTATGACGAAGCGGCCGACTGCAGAAGCATCAGTTGGCGAGGCCGTTTGCACTGAGATTTCTATGTCTGCGCCTGGGTAGGGTGGGAGATCGGTAAATACATGATCTTCTTTGATGCCGTAGGGCGCGAAGTACCAGTCGTACCAGTTGCCGACACCAATATCCGTGATTGACCTGGTTTTTTGATAAACCTGTCCTTCTACCGGATCCGTCATCGTGACCGTGACGCTCAATCCCTCAAGCCCGAGTAGTGCTAGGCCATTGACTACCTGAGATGGCGTGACGACGGCATTGATTCCGCCGTCCTGAGTCGTCTTGGAATCCCGACCGTCGCGGAACATACGCCAGCGATTTGCATAACCGAGACGAAGCCACGTCGGCGTCTTTTTCTGCGAGCCGGCCACGGGCTCATCGCTTGTATCGACGATGGCCTCGTATGCCTCAATGTCGACGAGCACGCGGTCGCCAGCGGTATAAGTCACCGATGACCAGACCGGATAGTCATCGAGCGGCACGTCGGAAGAAGTGAGCCGGTCTTCCGTGACCGGCTCGGGGCGGACAATCTGCATTATGCAAACTCCTCTTGGCGCTGGCGGAGATCGTAGCGCTCAAGTACGCGCGCCGACTTACGGGTATTCTCGGCGATGGCGCGCTGAGATGCGGCGAGATCCGAACGCAGTTGCTTGACCTCTTTGAGCAATTCGCCGTAGCTATTGCCAGAGGCATACGCGCGGAATTCATCGGCAATCCCATTGCGCGACGGCACGACCATTTCGTCTTTATGCACATACGCAAGCTGATCGCTATCGAGCTTCCAGGCGCCTGTTGCATACGCCTTGACGCCCTCGGAGCGCCCGTATCGCATCCAGTGCTCATAAGGCGTCAGATTGGCGTCCGAGAATGCATCGAGCATTTCCATGCGAGACCAATCGCGTTCACCGGAGTCGCGCTGATTCAAGTAGTCCAGGTAGTTTGAGAGGTACTTGGACTCATTGAACCGATCAGCGTTACTAGCCGAGCCGGGCGAGGATGAATCGCCAAATCCCGGCAACACACCCTCATCGCGACCATACTGCTGGTAGTGGGCATAGACCGAGCCAAAGTCTTGCATGATCCGGTCATAGACTTCGCCCACGGTCCAGTCGCTGCGACCGCCCTGATTATTGGCGTTGACCTGCGCTGTTTTGTTCGCGAGATAAGCCGCTTCATTGAAAGCAGACTGCCCGACGTCACTGCCGTACTCGGGGAAAATGTCGCTCAACTGGCTGGCGAGATCACTCGGAAGAATGTCGATCAGATCGGCGATGGATTGCAGCGAGCTATTCGAGTCGACGAGCTGCGTGAGCGAGTCGAGCAACGTGTGATTCGTCCGCTCCTGTTCACGCAACTGACGGTCGTTGTAGCGAGCTACGTCATCGAGTTGATCGACGGATTCCTCAAACTGCCCTTGCAGGCCGACGACGCCGTTCGTCACTTGGCCATAGACGCGCGCGTACTCCTGGGCTGTCGATGAGCTTTGCTTTTGCAGGTCCAGATACGTCTGCGCGGCATCGCCCAACTGCTGAGCGGCCTCTGCATCGCCGCCCATCGCCTGCTGATACAGTTCGTTGTACTGCTGACGAGCTGCATCAAGGCGTGAGCCGGTAGCAAGCTCAGAAACGGACAGCGAGTCGATCAGATCAGACAGCGACTCGATAGCGCGATACTCATCGCTGAGCTGCGCTTGACGAGTCTGCGCGATGTCATCAAGCGTGCTTGATGCATCGTTGAACGACCCGAGCGCGTCAGACACATTGCCGATCAAGCCGGAACCATAGATATTGGCGCCAGTGATCAGTGATGCACGCCTTGCCGCTTCTTCGGCAGCTTCCTGCGCTGCTTGTGCGGCCGCTTCCTGGGCTTTCTCCTCATCCTGTAGCGCCCAAATCCGCTTTTGCAGCGCACGATTCGACTCGTCAAGCCCCTCAAGCTCGCGCTCGCGCTGGCGATTGAGCAGCTCGGTGTCCTTTCCTTGAGCCTCGAGCAGCTTGTTTTGCAGATCCCAGCGCTGACTCGCGATAGCCTCGGCAGCCTGTTCGGCGGCCTGCTGCTGCTCTGAAAGCGTGCCGGTGTACTGCTGCAGCGACGGCACGAGCTGCATGATCTGCGCGTACTGCTCGCGACCCGATTCGGTCATCAGGTCCAGGCCCTCGACCAGTGAGCGCACACCCTCGCGAGTCGTCGGGAGATCGCGACCCATCTCGTCGAACGCCTCGCTGAGAGACGACGACAGGCGGTCGAATTTCTCGGCGTCGGTGTAGAACGCCTGGTAATACTGCGAGTTCAGCGCGTTGAGGTTGTCGATCCCGCCGACCAATTCAGCCAGGTTGCCGGCCGCATCCAGGGCTCCCTGAGCCGTGGCATCGAAGCGCAGATTGAGCTGACTGGCTGCGCTATCCAGCGTACCCATGGCCTGAGCCTGCTGTGCCATGGCCTGAGCCGTGGCCAACACGTCATCGCTTGAGCCCAGGGCATCCTGGGCGTCAGCCATCGCCGTTGCATTGCCGGTGATCGTGTCGTCGAGCGAATCCAGGGCGACGGCTAGCGACACCAGTTTGTCTGGCGTGCCGTCGAACGAATCGAATACGGACTGGAAACTATTGCCCAGTGTTGCGAACCCGGAGCGGTAGCGATCCGTCAGGAATTCGGAGCCGGAACGGTCGAGCAGCCCCTTGGTCTGTACCGTCTGCTGGATAGCGGCGAGCTGATCGGCAGAGTCAGCAATGGCGGCGAAGGTGTTGTCGAGCTGCGCCACGCCGTCAATGTACTGCTGAGCCTCGTCGAAGCTATCGAAGGCGTAGTCGAGATCCCGCGACTCGCGCGCAAAACCCACTTGGCCAAGTGCCGACTGGGCGCTGATCTCCCGCTCAAAACCAGAGCGGCCGGCCGTTCCATACTTCCCCTCAGTCTTGAAGACGAGGTTGGGATCAACGCCAGAGCCGCCAAACAGGGAGCCAAGACCAGAGCCAAGAAACGAGCCGATGGCTGCGCCGACGCCCGGAATGGGGATCAGCACCTGGCCGGCTGCCGCACCCAGCGCTGCCCCGGTATTGGAGTACCCACCGCCACCGAACACGGCATTGCCGAGCATGCCGCCGCGGTAGGCATTGCCCGCTGCCTGGAGCCCACCGTTGTAGAGCGACGAACCCATGCTGACCAGATCGCCAACATCACCGATTCCACCGAGGCTCGACGCGCTCTGTCCGGCAGCCGCTGCTCCCGTGCCGGCCAGCGTCATGCCCAGCGACGCGGTGATCCGACGCGTGGTATAGGCGTGGATGATCTCGGCGAGCGTGTCGAGAGCGATGTCCTTGAGCGACGAGAATGCGTCTTTGGAGCCATCGAGCATCGACCGCCAGGCATCGGCGAAGGAGTCGTCCAGCCGCTCGACGCCGCGCTCCATCGCTTTCAGCGCAGGGTCGAACGCCTCTTGCACGTCTTTTGCCGCTTTCTGCCCGGTGAAGTTGTAGACCTCTGCGGCGTCGGACGCATTGCGATAGCTGTCATCAAGGCGTGAGAGTGTCTCATTCAGCCATTCATTGCTGAGCCCTTCTTCGCGAGCGTAGCGGGTGAGCATCGCCTTCTGATCGGCATACTCACGCTGCATTTTTTGCAGCGGGTAAAGCTCGTCCAGTAATCCAGAAATGGATTTTGCGAACTTGTCGGCTTCGTCGCCGCCAGCGGCCATGGTTTCTACAACAGGGAACATCCAGTCATCGAGAGTACGAAAAATAGATGCGCCGTCACTAGCCGTGGTATTAAGCTCAGCCATTTTCTGCATGAGCTGCTCAACGGCTTGCTTGCGAGACTCAATTTTGTTGTTGAGCCCCTCTAGCTCGACTTCCTGCTCTCTTATGCCGGCAGAAAGATCGCCGCGCATACCCTGACCGAATGAACTAGAAGAGTTCTGAGCCTCTTTGAGAGTTTCCAGACGTTCAGAAGCTTGTTGAGCTTGAACCTGAAGCTGGAATAGCTCAGCAGTAAAACTTGCAACGCTGTATTTTATCGTAGCTTCTGATACGTCATTTAGGCGCAGCCTAAGCGTGTCTAGTTCTTCGCTGACTGTGCGAGCGGGTTTAGGAACAAGACCCAATTGCTCACGGAAATAATATATAGCGCCACCAGCGACAATAGCTGCCCCAACCGGGCCGCCGAGCAAGCCTAGTGCACCGCTGAGCCCACGAGCCGCGATGCTCGCACGACCCATAGCGGCTGTCTCGGCCGCCAAAGCGGCATTGTGAGCACCGGCAGCCTCTGTTGCGCGAATGCGGGCCGCAGACACTTGCTGAAGTGCGAATGCGTGCGCGTTAGTTCCGACAGTAGCCTGGGCGTCAATTCGCGCAGTACTGAGAATGGCTTTAGCCGCTTGAACTTCTGCACCTGTGCGGCGAACAGTAGCTTGAGCCGCTGAAGCATCCGCCTTTGCCGCAGCAACGCTAGCAAAGGTGTTTTTAGCCATAGCCGCAGTCGACGCGGCGAAAGCTGTGGCCAAGCGAACCCCATAAATTGCAGCAACACCAGCCGTGGCCTTGCCTAAAGATTCCAGGCCATTGGCAAGCAGTTTCAAGCGATCAACTTGCGATTCTGATAGATCGTTAGCTTCGGCAAATGCTGGAAGCATCCGATTGTAAATTGCTAAAACGCCAGTAGCAGTGTCTGTAACTTGTTTAAAGGCATCCGCAATACCGCTGTCGCCTAGCTGTAAAGTGGACTCACTAACCATGCTGTTAAAGCTTCGCATTGAGCCAGTTAGACCACTTCCAATAACAAGGGCCATTCGCTCCGCAGCGCCTTCAGCGTTACCAAGGCTTTTAGAGAATCCTTCGATTTTGTCAGACGCCTCAATGACATTGAGAGCAGCCGAGCCGGCTTCAGATCCAAAAATCTCAATGGATTGGCCAACATCCAGGCTCGCTTTAGATAGCGTGTCCAGAACGGGCTGCAGCCCGCGAGCTTGGATATTCACAGACTCAAGAGATACCCCCGCGGCTTCTAGTGCTTCTTGCGCCGCAGGGGTGATGTTTGACAGCTGCCGGATGATACCTACAAGGCCGGTACCGGCGCGAGACGCTTGAATACCTGCATCCGACATGGCGCCAATTGCAGCGGCGGTGTCTTCGAGAGAGATGCCTGCAGCGGCGGCAAAAGGCGCTGCATAGGAGAGAGCTTCACCAAGTTGCTCAATGTTAGTATTGGCACCAGACGCAGTAGCTGCCAGCACGTCATTAACACGGTTAAGCTGGTCAACCTCCAGTCGCATGCCGCCGAGAACGTTCGACGCGATATCAGCAGCACGCGCCAGATCCATCTGGCCAGCAGCTGCCAGATTTAGCAGGCCAGGGGTTGCCGAAAGGATTTCATTGACCTCAAACCCTGCCTGAGCCAAATAACGCTGAGCATCGCCAGCCTGCTTAGCTGAAAACATGCTGGTCGCACCAAGTGTGCGCGCCTGCTTCTCAAGCTGCTGCATTTGTTGCGCAGTTGCCTTTGAAACAGCCTGTAGGCCGAGCATGGAATCTTCAAACTTCGCCGTCTCGTTGATCACTTCGCGGAGAGCAAGCCCGGCGACTGCTACGCCTAGTGCGCTGACAGCAGTGGCCACACCTTTAAGCGACCTACCTGCACTCGCGCCTGATTGTTCAGTCTGATCCAGCTCACCCCTGAAACGACGCAAGTTATTCTCAGCGCCGCTACTGTCTACCACCAAGCGCAAAGTAGAGTCATAAGGCATGGCGCAACCTCAAATTACAGGCATAAAAAAGCCCCGCTCTATGGCGGGGCGATACATTATCCGATTTCGCTATTTCGATAGCGCCTCAAAAACAGTCCAAAGCTCTATTGGCCTACCGTTCGCAAAGACGCGAACCTGAGCCTTTCCCGAAAACGTGGTGTCTAAAACTGTCACAGGCACCCCAGCTTTCGGGATAATGCAGCCGTGCTGCAGTAAATAGTTGATAGCAGGCTTGTTTCGCTGAGTTGCAGCATCGATTAATTGGTCAAGCTTCTTCTCTGTGACGCAGGCAGCTTGGCCATTACCATTGAATTGCCTCGCCTCTGCTGATATCGCTGAGAGCATCACTGCAACGCCTGCTGTCACCGCTAAAATCTTACCCTTCATCACTCCCCCTTCTTGTTCCCTTCTTTGCGTTCTACTTCCGTGATTAAGCTTGGTTATTGATTTTCATCATTTTTTGTATCCTCGTAAGCTACCGGAACCTCATCGTCTTCATTGAAGTCGAGCATATAAGCAACCTCCTTGAGTACCTCAGCATAAAAACGATTTGATCGCTCAAAAGAAGACTCCAGCCTGCTAACGATCTCGTCGTGAACGCTACGTTGATTCTTGCGAGAAGAAACAACGATCTTGTTTCTAAGAGAGGCGCTTAAATGAACAGGGGTGCCAGTAACTTTACTCGGGTAAAGACCATGATATTCTGCCTCTCTCTCAATCTCTGCACGGTCAACCTCGCCTTCTGCCCCTGTTAGCCAGCCAGGATCTACTTCCAGGATGTTCGCCATACGCAGAAGAACGCCAGCACGAGGAAGCGTCTGTCCTTGCTCATATCGCGACATGCTCTTCCTGCTTACGCCAATGGCGTCAGCCAACTCTTGCTGAGAAAGGCCAAGCCGACCCCTCGCAGCCAAAAGTCGGTCAGGGAAGTCATCGGAGAATACTATCGGCATGGGCCGCACCATTAAAAAAGGCAATTATGTAACCTTGTGAGACAGGTATAGCATCAACTGTGTCCCATAAGCTCACAGGAGTTACCGTAATGGTGAATGTTACCACCCAGAACTTCTCAGCGCAGCACATTGCCGTATCCACCGCTGCAACCATGTCTAGCCGGGAGATCGCCGACCTGACCGGCAAGCAGCACAAGAACGTGATGGCCGATATCCGCTCGATGTGTGAACAGCTCGATATCAGCTCGGCTGAATTTTCAGCCCAGTATCAGGACAGCACTGGGCGCTCGCTGCCGTGCTTCAAGCTGGACCGCTACCACACCGAAGTGCTGGTCACCGGCTACGACGTGAAGCGCCGTGCTGCCGTCATCAAGCGCTGGCACGACCTGGAGAGCGGCTCGGCTCAGCCCGTAGGCGTCTCAGCATCACAGAAAGACATGATCGAGGGCGCCGGCGCCTTCCTCGACGCCCTTCGCGTCGAAGGGTCGTCCCGCATCACCTGCATGAAGGCATTTGCAGCGAGCAACTGCCCTCAGTACCTGCCGTTGATACCTGACTATGCCGTTGACGCACCCGCGATTGCAGGCGGCGGCTCCAGTCTGCCTACCGCATCGGCGTCAGACCTGCTCAAGCGGCACGCCGCAGGCGTTAGCGCCGCATTCTTCAACAAGGTGTGCCACAGCCAGGGAATCCTCGAAAAGAAGAGCAGGACCAGCAGCAAGGGGAAAGAGGTCGGCTATTGGTGCCTGACGCACCTCGGGCTCGAGTACGGCAAGAACATTACATCGCCGCAGTCGCCGCGACAGACACAGCCCCACTGGTACGAAGACAAGTTTGATGACCTTCTTCAAACACTGGGCCTCAGTAAAGCTGCATGAAAGCGAAGAAGCCCCTGGCGGGCCAACGCCAGAGGCTTCAAGTGCAGAGCAAACCCCTACCAAAAGGAAAGTCCACATGACTCATTCTATCACTACCGTGACGCCCGACAACGTCCCGCAACTGACATACGATGGCAAGCCTGTCGTGACCACCGCCGTGCTGGCTCAACTGTACGGCACTGACGAGGTGCGCATCCGCCAAAACTACACCAAGAACAAGGATCGCTTCGTTCAGGGGAAGCACTGCTACAAGGTTGAAGGAAAAGAGCTTTCTCGTTTGCGAGTAGCTTTGAGCGACTCACAAATCCCTGCCAAAGCACGGAGCCTGGTGCTCTACACCGAGCGCGGCGCAGCTCGTCACGCCAAGATGCTGGAGACCAATGCGGCATGGGACGTATTCGAGGCGCTGGAAGACAACTACTTCGGCAAGTTCGAACCCAAGGCCAATAATCTGGCTCTACCCAACCCGCTCACCCCTGACCACCAGCGCGGCATTCAGAAGGCTGTTGCCCGCAAGGCGCAGTCGCTGCCCAAGCCGATCCAGCGCCAAGCGTTCAGCCGCCTCTATGGCCACCTCAAGGACCGCTTCAACGTCGGCACCTACAAGGACATCGACGACAGCCAGTACACCGAAGCGCTTGGGGCGATCCAGTCATACGAGCTGGAAGGGGAGTTGATGCCACAGGAAGAGAAGCCATCGGCCACGTTCAGCGACGGAGACTTGAGCGACCTCTACATCCTGCTGTGCCATGTCCACTGGATCTACCGTCATTGGTCGGACTATCGGATCGAAGAGGCGCTTCGCTTGGTGCAATCTCCCGCAGCCTCACAAATGTGCGAGCACATGAGCATGGCGGACACATACAAGACCATCGTCGCCAGGGCCAAGGGCGAGCTTCTGGAGGCATCAAGGAAGCGGCTTGGCCTGAACTACGGCATCTTCCCGATCCACTGACTAAGCTGACGCCCCGGCACAGCCCGGGGCAACCTTCGTTGTAAGCCATCTCCCATGGATGCATTACCAGATGCGCCGCTGCCAAATTCTGATTAGCCTGCTAGTCCACCCATAACTAGAGAGGTACGCAGGATGGGAGACATAGTAGCAAGATGCGAGAAGTGCGGAAGCGACCGCCTCAAGCCTGAACAGCCGGTTACCGACGATTCCGATGTCTATTGCGAGGACTGTGGAATCTTCGTTGGTAAGAACGGCGCCATTCGAGAGGCGCTAGAGGCGGAAGGTCAGCGCATTATCGACGACACCCTCAAGGGGTTTGGCAAGGATTGGAAGTAGGTGACATTCTCACGTCCTGAATGTTAGCAACGGCTTCATCGTAAGCCCCGCGCTCCTCGTCGGTCCATGTATGCCCATGGTCGGCGAGGGCGCTCGCCAGCATGTCCAGAGCGCGAACAACAGCCTTGCGCTGGCTTAGGTCGAGATCCGTGTCGATGGAGATGGCCAGCCGATGGCTCTCGGGCACTTTCATCTCACTGCGATGCAGGTTGCTATTGCTTTCCATACTGCCTCCTATGCGGCCTTCTGCAGCTTCTGCTGCTCATCAATTCGTCGACTGTAGGCTCCGCCATTCATCGTCCATGGCACCGATCACCTCTAGCGCCTCCTCGTAGTCGCAAGGGAGCCTCAAGCGGTCAATGATCTCCATGATGTCGAGCGGCGGAAGCGGGGGCAGGCCGCCCATGGCGATAGGGCGACCCTTGCAGAGAAGGCTGAACGTGCGCATCCAGAAGGCGGTGCGCTCGTCAAGCGGCGGGGGATCGTCATCAATACCCAGTTGCTCCGCTACTCGGCGGTATTCGCTGTAGGCGTCTTCGAGCCTTTCTTGCGTCCACTCGTACCGCCACCGGAGGAAGCGCCGCGCTTTCCCGCCTGTTCGTCGACATACTCCTTTTCGAAGCGAGCCAGGTCGCCGGCTTCTTGTCGGATACGGTTCCTCAGCGGCTCATCGTTGAGCAGCAGCTCCGTAGCGTTCTCAATGGAGTAGGGCACTTGTACCGGGTTGCCATCTTCGTCCTGGCCTTCCATGTCGCGCCAGTCGCGAAGCAAGCCTTCGGCGTACTCTCGGGCCACGTTCTCGAGCTTGACCGCAGTCGGAATATCCTTGCCGTTGTAGCGGCGACGCATTTCCTTCTCGATGCGTTCGCTGGCCTCAAGATGAGCGGGATTTCCGAACTTTGCAATCTTGAATTGACCGCCGTCGATCTCGACCCAGTCACCGTCGATGAATTTCTCGGTGTCGTAGCGATTGAACTTGTAACCCATGGTGATACCTCATTGGTCCGTTGAATACGATTGGTCCGTTGGTGCTGCATATAGAGCGGCGACGAGGCGCACGGACCAGGACACGCCAAGCCGCCGCATTCTTACGGCGCCAGGGTGCGTTCGATGGTGAGCATCTCGCCGGTTGCATCGACGGCAGAAACGCCGTTGAGGGTGAAGGTCAGGATGGCGTCGAGCCCACCGGATGGCGCATCACCGGACAGAAACTCTCTACCCTGGCTGAACACGTAGGAGTTCGAGCCATCACCCATGGTGAAGCTGGTGGCGATGGGCGTGTTGGTGAGGGTGTTCTTCCAGAGATCGAACGCAGACGCAGACATCCGCACGGTCTTGCTGGTTGTGATGTCTGCAGAACCCTTGTGGTGGGTCTGGTACTGCGTGCCCAGCTCCTGATCGGTCTGGTGGTTGTTGTTGATCGTCATAGACATGCCGGTGATGGCGATGCCGCTCAACGGCGAACCGTCGATAGTCACGGACGAAAGGTTGTTGGAGCTGTCGAAGAACAGCGCGTCTGACGCCGGGTCGAAGGTATCGGTGCTGGGATCGTACTCATGATCCTCTTGAGTGCCCATGAACGTGACTGTGCCGGTGATCTTGCTGCCGGAGTCCATGTTGAGTTCGAGCTGGCCCACTTCCATGCCAGACATGAGGATGTGGCGGTCTTCATCAAGATACGATTTCAGCACCTCGAACTTGGTAGTCGTGGTTCCGACCGTGATCTGATCCGTCCCCGCTGTGGGAGTATCAGCGGTCCAAGTGCTGCACATAGCGGCGGCAATCAGGTCATCGTACTCGGCTGCCGTCATCTCGATATTCAGCGTGCCGCCGACCGTGATGGTGGTGATTTTTTGGCCGTCACGCATCCGATCAGATCGGACATTCTCGGAGCGAGTGGTATTCGTCCCGGCAGTGAGGGCATCATTGGTGCGCCGAAGCGTCTTCCAGTTGCTTGAGCTGCCATCAGGGCGGATGGCAATGCGTACTCGGTTCGACTCACTCATCGTTTTTCCTCGCGGGTTTCAGGCAATAAAAAACCCGCTCAGCGGCGGGTGTGTGTTGGTCCGTTGGGAGGGAAGGTCAGTTCGCCACGAATACCGTGGTGACGTTCATCTGGTAATAGCCGTCTTGCTCGCCAACACGGCGCAGCGAGGCGGCTCGCGTCTCCAGCCATCCGTCCTGATAGTACGAGACGTGCTCGGCCAGCGAGGACGCGATGCGGTACGCCTGAATGCTGGCCGGCAGGTCATCGACAGTGATCACGGCAGGCGGTTTCACGAAGATTTGCAGGGCTAGCACGCCGGGGTCGCGAGCCTTCGGGCCGTCGCCGATGTAGGCGGTGAATGAATCGCCCGGCAGGATCGTCGCTCGCAGCCACGGATCGCCGGATTGCCTTGCCCCATCGACCGCTGACGACTTGATGTCGTCGTACTCGATGGGGTGCTCACCCCATTGCGCCAGCAGGCCATACAGCGATTGCCTGATGTCCTCGAATGACATGCTCATCGGTATTTTTCCTGCAAGCTGGCTGCCGTGACCTCATAGATGCCGCCAGGGGCCTGTTGCGACCAACCATCTTCCAGTCGCTGGCCATAGGGCGAGAGGTTATAGATGGTCACGCGCACGAATGGCGTCTCAATGGCATCGATGATCGACATACCTCTGTCGAGCGTTGCATTACCCTGTTCATCGTGGTCACTGGCATCGTACTCGCCGCCATCACCGCCAACGGCAACGCGGTGATTGGCTCGGAAAGTGCCCTCGTCGACCGGGGAGCGGGTAATGACCCCAGCCAGGGCCTCGCCCGCCATACCCTTTACGCCATCGGTGATCTGTTTTTCGACATCCTCGATAAACAGCGTCGGTCTCCGATCCCACATGACCTCACCTCACGAATTCCTGAGTTGCAGCGTCCACGTCGCCCCGGCGGTGTTGCTGACGTTGACCACGTCGTAGCTGACGCCCTCGCTGGTGATGACGTCGCCGACGATAGGGGCGATGGGCAGCCCGTCCTGATCGACTACCTCGGCTTGAACAGCAGTCAGCCGGGTATCGGTGATCAGGATGTTCGTGCCGTCCGTCTCGCTAGCCCGATAGCTGCCAAATGGACCGCGCCCGGTGACGTTGATCGTGACGCTTGAGCCGGTCGGAATTCCCGTTACCGGGTCAATGTCGCCACCCTCGACGCGCGTGAATCTGAACGCATGCACAGCATCGGCTAGCTTGCCGTCGAAGGCTCTGGGCAGCTTGGCGTTGATCTTGTCGCTGATGTAGCCCATGGATCACTCCAATTCATCAAACGCCACTGACTCGCCGCAACCGCGACAGAACACGGCGCCATGCAACACATAGAACTGGTCGTTGCCGCAGTTGCATGTGAAGATTTCCCAGTCTTCAGGCGGGACGCAGTTACCAAGAAACTCGCCCTTCGAGAAATGGCAGGCAGGGCATTCAAGGTTTCCCTTAACCCCGGAAGGGACAACAGCATGCCACTCATGTCCACATTGCAGACATCGCGCATTGCCGGAGTCATGCGGGCGATAGTCGTCCAGCGAAGTCACGTTGGTCATGGTCACAGCCTCTTAAGCAGCGTCACGCCAAGCGGCATCAACCACGGCTTGAGCAGCGCCTTCACGTATTGCAGCGTGCCGTTCGTGGCGCGTGAGCGGTCCTGGTACTCCGTAGAGACCTCGACTTCGCCCGCCTTCACGCTCTCGCTCTTCACGTCGCCATCGGAGTCGGCGTACAGCGTGCCTTCGGCGGACATGCGGGCCAGTTCAGAACCGGCTTCCACGACCTCCGTGGGCACCGTCTCGAACGTGCGGCTGTTCAGCTCGGCGGACAGCCAGGCGTTGGCTTGCTTGACGGCGCGATCAGCATCACCAGACCCCTCCCAGCCAGAGCCCAGCGTGGTGTCTACATCGGCCTTGGTGACGTAATCGACCATCACTCACTCTCCGTCTTGCGAGGACGCCCTCGTTTCGGCTTGCTGTCGCCCTCTGCGGGCTTTTCGGGCTCGGCTTGAGCTTTGGGTGCGGCTTTCGATTGCGCGTCCGAGACGGGCACGTTGAGCGCTTCGTATGCATCCCGGACGGCAGGGAAATTTCCATCCAGAACCACGCTTTCGACGCCGCGTTCCGCTCGCTCGAAATACTCGGGGTTTCGGTAATGCTTGCCCGGCTCGAAATCGCGATGGCGCGTCGTATAGATCAATTCCATTGCGTTCTCCAAAGACTAGGGCGGCCCGAAAGCCGCCCGCTGCCATCAGGTGCCTGCCGGGGTGGTGTCGATCAGAACGCCAGCAGTGTTCTTGTCGCTGGTGGCGTACTTGCTCCAGTTGGCGCCAGTGCCAACGGCAGACAGGTTGGGGTTTGCACCGCCAGCGCTGTCATTCCAGCTATAGCCGAGCAACTCGAGGTTGAAGGTGCCCTCGGCACGCCAGCCGATCCCCAGGTTCTCCTGGTTATCGATCATGTAAGACCGAAAGCCAGGAGCCTGAGACTCGGTGACGCTCACAGCGCCGGGCTGAAGGCCGAACACGGTATTCGCCGGGGCTTCGTCGGTGACGAGAACCGGACGCCCCATGGTGCCGGGCTGGCCGCCATAGATGACGGTGTTGCCTTCCTCGAAGATCTTCTCGGAGATCGCATTGTCCACGATGTCGAAGTAGTTCGAGGAATCCATCATCCACATCGCAACGCGGTTGAAGCGATCACCAAACTTGCGAAGCGCCTTGGTCAAGGCGATGCGGCCATCGGTAGCGAACTCGGCTGTCACGTCCATATTGCCGTTGGCCAGGATGGCGGCCTTGAGCGCGGCGGTGGCGTAAGACAGACGGCCCTGCATCAGGGCGTCGGCGTAGTCCTGCCCGACCAGCATGGAGAACTCCTCCGGGCTGCGGGCACGGCGCTTGAACGCTTCTTCGGTGGTCTCGTAAGGGCCATACTTGAACGGCACCTTCACCCCAACCATCTCGCCGGCGTCGATCTTCTTGCCGGTCACAGTGGCCGAGGAGGTCACGTCGCGATGCTCGATGGCGCCGCCGATCTTGTAGAAGGCGCGCTTGCGGAAATCACCTTCCAGCATCTCGGAGTCGAGAACGATGGCGCCCTGTGACTGGGCGTTGAACACCTGAAAGACTTCTTGGATGCGCTCCAGGTAGGCGGTCTGAGCCAGATCGTTGTAGATGATCAGGTCAGAATTGGTGGTGGTTGCCATGTGTCATGTCCTCATGCAGGCAAGTTGAGATAAGCGTCTTGGCCGTTCTTGCGGATGTAGGCGTACTTCTGTTCCGGGCTCATGTCGGAGCGCTTCATACCTGAGCGCGTGCCATCATTGCCGGGAGCACCACCACCCTTGGGAACGGGGAACCAGTGGGGAGCTGACTCGCGCATTCCGTCGAGCCACGATTTCAGGGTCAGAGGCTTGCCATCGGCATCGAAGCCGGCATCCTCCGTCGGCACGACATTGCCTTCGTCGTCTACCTGGAAAAGGTCTTTCGCCCGGTACACCGCGTCAGAGACGGCGGAATCAACCAGCCCGACCTCGCTCGCTGCGCCACGCACTTCGTCGCTCAGAACGCGAGTGCGGAACTTGTTGGCGAAGGATTTGGCCTTCTCGGCTTCTTCCTCCATCGACTGCAGCTTGCGGTCGTATTCCGAACGCATCCGTTCGGTGCGCTGATTCACGACTTCGTCCACTTTACCGTCCGCGATCAGACGAGCTTCCTCGTCCTGCTCGAGACGCTGGAAGATTTCACGCGTGCGGTCAGGGTCGATCCCTTCAAACTGCTTGCGCATCTCGCGAAGCTGCTTGGCGGTCTCTTTCTTCTCGCCGCGCTCTTTTTCCAGAGCGGTTTTCAGCCCGGAAGGATCCTCATAGCCATCAACCGCGAGCCGGAACGTCCCGTTGTCGGTCTCGGTGTATTGGTCTTGCAGGGCTTCGGGAACACCGTCGAGCGAATCGACTTCGAATTGCAGTGCCATGTATCAAACCTCTCGTTTGATTCGCCCATCTCGGGCTTTGGGGAATGCTCAATGGCGTCTCACCAAGGAGCTGTGGAAACAAAAAAGGCCGCCCGTAGGCAGCCCATGAAAAAGCCCGCGCTAGGAGGGCTGTGTTTGGTGTGGTGGCTAGCTTGTCTTTCGGTGATCCTCGGTCTCAAAAACCTTCTCGATACCTGAGACAGGATCGCCGCGAACCCATAGCGGGTCGATGTAGGGCATGGACGGCCATGGCGCCACTTGATGCCAGACCCCGCCCCGCCACTTGCGCCATCGACGCGAGTTGCTCAGGAATGAATCAAGCGTTGTGAGTATCACTTCCACCCCTCCATCCGTTGCATGATCGCCATGCTCATCTGCCAGCCCATCTCGCCCTGCATCAGGTCGGCAGGCGTGGCGATGCCGGCGTGTCGTCGCAGGAGACACCGCCACCACAGGGCGAACCATGAGTCGCAGGGTTCAGGCATATTAGCGATCAGGATTCATCATCTCGTCTGCCGAGGCGATCATTTGCCTAGCCATATCATGTAGCGAAACGGTTTGATCGTTACTCCCTTCCAGCAGAGCTTCAGCGTAGCTCTTAAGCGCGTCAGCGTATCCTTCTCTGCCACCTTGATCGCCGGCCATCAACGCCTTTACGGACTCTTCTGAAAAGAACCTTTTGGCGTCAGCATCACCTTCGTCACAGGCGACATAGAGATCATTTCCAAGCTCACGCAAGAAAAGTTCATGTTTCGCCATAACGTCGCCTCTCGTCATCGCCTTGGGTGAGTGCGCGACAACACGTAGGCGTAACGTGCTTTCGGGAGCTACCCTAGTCGCGCATCCCTACAGTTTAGCATCAGGCGATGATCGCTGCCGCCTCCACATCCTGACGAAACAGTAGAGCGCAATCAGGAAAGCAGCTACGTCGATGCCTGTCTTAGCTGGCCCTGACTCCATGACGTTCCACGAGAACGCCACCAGCGCCCAGACGAAAGCACAGTGCAGAAACTCGTTGTTGCGCCAGTCCTTGATGGCTGACCATGCAGCATTGATGCGGCTCATGCTTTCCTCCTTGTCGATCAGGCGTCACCGAATACCTCGCGGAACACCTCACGGTTGCGGGCGCGCAGCTCCTCGATGCTGTAGCGTGTGCCGTCAGCGCGGATCATCTGCTTGATGCTCAGCTTGCCTTGCTTGAACAGGCGATAGCGTGTCTCGCCGAAGTATTGCTTGGCAAACGCGGCATTGTCGGGACGCTTCAGGAACTCCGACATACTGGTGGACGCCTTTACCTGCCCCACCATGTCGTCAGGGCGGTCAGCCTTGCGAATCTGGCGAATCGGCTTAAACGCTT
This sequence comes from Modicisalibacter coralii, assembly GCF_004117855.1. Classification (GTDB taxonomy): domain Bacteria; phylum Pseudomonadota; class Gammaproteobacteria; order Pseudomonadales; family Halomonadaceae; genus Modicisalibacter; species Modicisalibacter coralii. The sequence continues at coordinate 37,434 of NZ_QWBW01000034.1, read as the reverse complement.
TGACGTAAGGCCGCTTCCCAGCAATCTTGCCACCGAAGTCTGGGCATATGGTGCTCCTGCATGCGTGGTGCAAAGGAGGGCGCGGATAATTGCTGTCAATCGGGAATGATTCTTGATCTTTGGAGCTGCACAGCAGAGTGGTTCTGCCGTCGATTACGGCACAGAAAATGACGCTATCAACGCCCAACGCCTTGTACGTCGCATCATACGTGGTGCTGGACAGATGATTGCGCCCAGTCCTCACGATGGTCGAGACGTTGTTCCGGCTCGTCTGAAGCAGTCCGTCCTTGAATTTCATGCCCGGCGTGCCGCGCAACGCCCGGATGATCTCTTGATTCGTCCACCCTTGGGTCACGCCTTCGCGTACCTTGGCGTAGATCCGTTCCCGAGTCTGCGTCGAGACATCCCGTAGCGCGTCCTCGACGAATATCCCGAGCGCCGGGGTGTCCATGGCCTCCTTGTAGATTTGCGAGGCAGAGACGGCGGCTGCGGACGATTCCACGAGGACGCTCGACATCAGATCGTTGGTGAAGTCCACCTCGGACTGCACGAAGTCGGTCGCTTCGCTCTGCCAAGTGTCAAGAATGTCCTTGCCGAGCTTGTCGGTCCATTCGTCGATCAGCTTGGCGACGCCCTGCACACGAGTCGGCAGCCGGTCGGTACGCTGGCCCACCCTGTACTTGGACAGGGCGGCCAGTTCGCCTTGGGTCAGATTGTCCAGCCGATCCGACAACTCGCTCGTCAGCCGCTTGCCCGCCTCATCGATCACGCCGGTCATGTCGGCCACGAGGCCGTTGTTGTTGCGCTCGACGTTGAGGGCGTGCCGCAGGATGGCATCAAAGGCTTTCTGCTGGGCCGCTTCGCGGGATTCGTCGTATTTGGGCATCAGGCCACCTGTTGCGGCATCACGCCAGCCTCAATCTTGGCGTCCAGCTCCTCGTCGCTTTCTTCGGTGAAGCCCATCTTGCGCAGGGCATCGTAGAGGACTTCACGTGGGGCGGAGCCGGCCATGACGATGTTGTGCAGGATGGTGAGCATCGCCGCGTCGATGTCGGTCTGGCTAAATTTCGGCTCGACCTTGAAGACCACATCATCGGGATTGGCGCCGACCCAGATAGCGATGTATTGCAGCACCTGTTCGATAGCCTGAGCCGACGTGACGCACACGCTGTAGAGCGAGCTGTGCTGATCGTTCTGCCGGGCAATGCGGGCGTCTCCCGACTCCTGGGATCCGGTATCCAGCACCTTGGCGCCGGCCTCGGCGGCGGCGTTGCGGGCGTCCTGCATCGCGATGCGGGTCGCCTCAACGCCAGACCCAGTAAACTCCAAGTATTTAGCGTCTGCCTGAGGATCTTCTAAAGTCCAGGCCGCCATAGGGCCAGTGACACGGAGATCCTCATCAGACTTGATCCCCGTTATCACAGGCTGCGGGTGCGCACAATAGTGCAGCGACTGATAGTAGTCCGCCGAGAGCTGGTAATACTTGATCGCCGACTGGGCCATGGTGAGCAGCGGGATCTCGTCCACGGCTACGCTGTTGTCGGTCGAGCCAGCGAACACCAGCGGGATGAAGTCTAGGGGCTTGTTGGTGAAGCCTGGGAAATCGTCGTCGCCGATCTGCTCACCGCTCGCCTTGAGCAGACGCACGCGGTAGCGGCCCTCGAACAGGTCGAGCACCCGGTACACGTCGTCATACTGCGGATCGAACTCGTCGGAGCCTTCGCGTAGGCGTTGCTCCTTGAGGACAGCTAGAATCAGGTCCTGCCGCCCGTTAACACTCTCTGCGCGCCAGTTGATAGCCGTCTCGGCGGTGTAGGTGGCGATGTAGGGCTTGCCGAATTCGTCGAACTCGCCGAGCAACGGCTTGCGTCCCTTGGTCAGGTTGGCGATCACCACCCGCAGGAACAACTCCTTGAGCCCGAAGCCATCCGCCGTGGCGTTCTCCTCGATGCCGGACATCTTGTCGGGCAGGGCGATTTCCGGCTCCTGGCGAGACACGAGACCAACCATGGTGCGCAGGCTGTCCTTGACCCACATGGGGTATTCGGCGCGCTCTTTGTACGACCGATAGAGCTTCTCGGCGTCTTCCTTGGTCAGCGGGCTCTGGTCAGTGCCGGCCAGCGACTCCGCCTCGATCATGCCCGAGGTCTTGGGCAGGTAGGTGACGCCATTGAGCTTGACCGTGCGCGGGCCAGCCAGGGCATCCTCCATCATCTGCCAGTCGTCGCTCATGGCGGCGTATTGACTATGTGTTGCGGTCACCGCCATTACGCGAGTCCTCCGAGTCGTCTCATGCCGGCTTTAGCGCGGCGGTTCAGCACCCTGTAGCGCAGAGCGTCGTAATCGTGATCTTCTGCCGTGGTGTCGATGTCGTCGGGGTTGCGCTCACTCCGGGGCAGCACGGGCAGGTGCGAGATGATGTTGCGGCAGTGATCCATGAAGTAGAGCGCCGGATCCTCGGGGGCTTCCTTGGCGGCTTCCTTCAGGCGGGTGCGTATCAGCTCAAGGCCGTTCACGCGAGAACCGGGCTTCTTGTCCGACTCCGTCCACTTGATGCCTTCCGACTCCATCTTCCTGGCCACGCTATCGCTGCCAGACTCGTTGACGTTGCTGATCTGGTTGTCAGCAGGGCCGGGCTTGACCTGACCGGGCAGCCACTTACCCATGCGCAGCGACTCTTCGCGCTCCTTGATGCCTTGCGCGATCTCCGGGGCGGACAGCTTCATGCCTTCGTTCGGTCCCTTGGCGCCGTACCATTCATGGCAGACGATGATCGACCCTTTGGGCGGGCAGAAGGTGCGGCCATCCTCCAACGTCACCTCTGAGCCGTCTGCCTCGGCGTGCCACAGCACGGAGAACGGGTGCGTTGAGCCCCAGTCGAACGAGCGATCCACGTACCAGCTAGCCGGAACGGCAAAGCGCGGCACCACATGGCGTGACTCGTTCCAGATGTCATCGAAGGCACCGCCCGAGACGATGTTCCAGTCACCGTCCTTCATCGCCCTGACGAGCGCCGGGTTACCTAGCCCTTCCAGGCGGTCGATGTAGTCGGGGTCATTGCTCAGCAGCGACGGGTTATCGTCCAGCCGGGCCGGGATGTACTGGCGAAGCATGCCACCATCTGATTTGGCTGCCCGGTGGATCTCCATGGGACGCGCCGCATCGACAAAGGCGTACTTGACCCAGTTGTGGCCGACGCCGCCGGGATTCGACCCACAGATAGCACGAGGGAATCCCCCTTTGTACTTATCGGGGACATCGAGCGCGCCTAGACGAAGACGACCACGGAGGTAGCGATAAATGCTCTCGGTGAAATGGGTAAGCTCATCGACGAGCAAAACATGGATCTCCGCGCCCTGGTACTTGAACTTGTCCTTCTCATGCTGGCAGTGGCTCAGGAAGATGCGTGAGCCGTTCCAGAACTCGATGTAGTGCTTGGAGCCGTTGTACTTCGCCCACCCCGTCTTGAACCACGGAGCCAGCAGCTCGAAGAAGCCGCCGGGGCCGTAAAGGTGGTTCTTCTCCAGATCGTCAGAGAGGCGGCGGAAGATGTAGACCATCAGGCCCGGTATCTCAGCACACCAGATAATGGCGGCCACACGCATCAGGTGTGATTTGCCGCCCCCGGCAGCGCCGCCGTACAGGATCTCCGTGGCTTCCGAGTCGAACGCTTCCCCCTGACGCTTGTGCAGCCGAACGTTCAGGGCAGCGTCGTCGCTCATCATTCCCTCGTGATGTTGATCGTCGGGGCGGTGGTCTTGATCTCGCCGGAGTGCTCGGTCTTGTCCGTGAACAGCTTCAGGTGCTTGCCCAATAGCTCATAGCCCTTGAGGGCGTTGCCGGCGTCGTACTTCCACATCGGAGCGGTTTGCCCATCGGGGCCTTCGACCATCACGTACTCACCTGAACGATCTAGCACGGGCGCGCCTTGCTCACAGCGGGCGATGTTTCGGGCGATACCCTGAAGCACGAAATCAGCGTCGATCTGAGTGCGCTCACCCCTGGCATCCATCGCCTTCTGTACCTGGGCGGCAATCTCAGCATTCTTCAACAGTCGCTGCCCTTGGGCATATGCCGTCTTCTCGCTGTATCCGGCCCGGATAGCCGCCTGAGTGGCGTTCAGGTCAATCAGGTACTCATCGACGAATCGAGACTGCTTAGGGGTCAGCTCGACCGCCTCCGCAGTCGTGTTCGTCATAGCTATCTCTCGTTGTATTTCATCTCGATACGCACTCAGCGCATTGAGATGGCCGCGCGGGGCGGCTCATCGAATATTCACAGCAACTTCTGCCACCACTTGCGCTGATCTTTCTTGATCAGACGATACCCTTTGTCCTGACATTCCCAGCACGGCTGGAATAGGCCGTTATGCAGGCTCAGGACGGCGCTTTCGCTGCGGCACACCGGGCATGCGTAGTCGTGCGTTGCCACCATGCCGCTGTCGTGCAGCCAAATATTCACGTCCTTTGGCTGCACGTCATCCGGGAAATCGGGCAGGTCGGGGCCGTTGCAGTAATGTATGTGCTGCATACGTCACCTCATCGAATAGGGACCGCCTGAGCTTTCTCAGACGGCTCGTACGGAGTGCAGCGCTTCACAGCGTCCGTCGTTGAGTAGCCGTAGGATCACCCCCAGCGGCTGGTTTGTGTTCAGTCGAATACGTCACACTCGATCTCGCCCACACACTCGCACTCGAACAGCATCTCGAACGCCACATCCCCTATCCGCTGCTCGATGCGCTCAGCGATGGTCATGCCGTCGCAGATGATCGGGCCGATGGGATACCACAGAAGGTGGTCGGACATGGGCTATCCTCGGCGGCAACTTTGGATTGCACGCTTGACCGAGTGACGAATGCGCCTGGCCTCACGCTCATCTATATCCCAGTCGAAGCAAATCGTCGCATAGCCGATCACCCGGACCCGATCATGGTTCTTGGCTTCTTCAACAATCCTCTCCATCTCTCGCTTTATGCCTTCCAGGGTGAACTCCATAGATCCGCTCCCATATCAGCGAGGCGACGAACAGGCAGACGAGGTAGCGAGAGAGCATCCAGGCGGCGAGGGGTCTCATTGCTTCTTCACCGCAGCCATGAAGCCCTTGCCAGTCACGTTGCGGGTGATCTTCTCGCCAGACCGATTACTTCCAGTAATCGCCTGACAACACCTTCTTGACCGTCGCAACAGATACGCCATACATCTCCGCTATCTCTGCTTTCGAGTAGCCGGGACCGCGACCATTCTTAGCCCGTCGCGGCAGATCGCGCATCTCGTCAGCCTTCTCCTTGGTGAGCTTCACACAACGCCTGTTGCGGCCCTGTGTTTCATCAGTAGCCCATCGACAATTGCCCGGCTCATAACCCCTATCATTGTCTATTCGGTCAATGCTCATGCCTTCCGGGCGAGGCCCCATATCAGCCTCAAACGCAAAGTAATCATCTCGCCAACGCTCACAGACTTTGATACCTCGCGCCCCGTACCGCTGATAGGACTGGTTAGCAGGGTTGTAGCATCGAGAAATCATGTGCTTCCAAATGCCGAACACAGGCTTTCCCCACGCACCATGCTTATAGGACGGGGCATCTGATCCTCTGCGTGGCTCAGGAAAGAACTCTGGGTCCCCATACTTATACCACCGAAGGTAATGCGCTAGGCACAAGCCACGCTTCTTGACATACAGCGGATTAGAGCAACCTTCAATTGTGCATGACATGCTATTTTCTCCCCATAGCCTCCTAGGAGTATATAGAGAGAAAAATCATTGGTACAGTGTGTTATTTCTTTTTTTCAACAGACTGATAAAAGCTAGCTGTAGCCTGGCTCGCTTTGGCATTGCTCCATTTATCAATGCTCTTTTCCACGCCTCTCGACGCTATGTACCCACCAACGCCCAGCGTCATGAGATCCCACAGGCTGCTGGGCAGGTCAAGCATCAGACCGACGCCGAACATCGCGCCAAGGTAGGGAGCGATCAGATAGTTGTTCGCCACGATGGCAACGATCACGAGCATCAGGACGGGGCGCCAGTTCCGCTGTGCCCAGCTTTCCCCTGTCGCTTCAGCTAGGATGATCTGCATCCGCGCCTTGACCGCCGAGTCTTCGGAGTCGATAAGCTGCGACTGGATCTGTTGCTTCAGCCGGTTGGCCTCGTCTTTATCCGTCACCGCTTGGTCGATCACGTCGAAAACGGGGCCAGTGAGGGCGCCCAAGGCTTTTTCGATGATGCCCATCATTCGCTCGCCTCCGGCTTTATGTCAGCGTTGCCCGTCCATCCCTCGTCGCCGAGCATGTTTGTGGTGGCTGTGCAGCCCTTGAGCTTGCCGCGCAGGTATCCGATGTAGCGTCGAGCGTTGTTGAGCTTTTCGACGCGATCAAGCCACTTGGCTTCATAGGCACCCGACTCGCCCTGCTGGAATCGCCACGCAGCCAGCGCACCATTGAGCGCCACAAGGTTCATGTCATCCTTACGCTGACCGCTTTTGATCTGACCTTGAATTATCTCGCGCTGATTGGCGTTCACCTCGCGCTGGTCCTGCAGACGCTTGTAGGTGTTCGCCCAACCAGAGGCGAGGATCGCCAGGGCAAAGGTCATTACGCCGGCGGCAATCACGTATTTTGGCTTGGAGAACAGGAGACGCATCACTTTTTCCCTTTGATGCGATCCATGACCGCAGTGATCAGAAACTTGAAATCAAGCTGCTCGATGCGAGCCTGTATGCCATGTACGCCCATGACGGCCATAGTGGCTCCAGCACCGGACGCCCACTCCTTGGGCATCGGGTAAATCGGGTTCGCGATGAAGATGGGGATGAAGCAGTAGGCCAGAAATCCAACCAGCAGGGTCTCCCGCCACCGGCCAAACAGAATAGAAACGATCATCGCCGCACAAGCGGCCGCGACACGCGGGTTGTGCATCACGTCGGCAACGAACTGCCACAGCGAAGAAAGCGCGTCGAGCATGAGCAGCCCTACCTATTTTTTGTGGGTGCTCAGGCTTCCTATGGCAGTGACCAGGACATAGATGGCGATGATGAACAGGGTCTGCATGCCGATCCCGCCCGCTTGCCGCGTCACCGGGTCGGTAATCAGGTCGATTGTGGCGAGTCGCCAGCCAAGGAAGAACACACAGCAGCCGATCACCGAGAGAATGGCCTTGCTGACCCAGCCAGTGACGTTATGACGGACCTTGATGCAGTGCGCGGCCAGCAGGATCACTAGCGGTATCTGCAGATAGGCAAACGTGATTGAGATGGTTTCCATAGGCATTCAGACCTTGACGACTCGATCAAACCAATCCTTCTCGTCACTGTGCAGCGAGCCGCCTGCGTTGATGTATGCGTCGATCAGCGTTTCGATCTGGTGTTCATGCTGTCCGTATCCGGCGCCGGGAAAACTGGCCCAGGTATTCGAGCATCTGGCGATGGCGTCGCGGATCAGCCCGGCCTTGATGTCATCCAGGGCGCCGCGCTCCTTGAACATGTGGATTGCGTAGCGGTCCTGATTGACCGGGCCGAAGTCGTGCAGCCCGAGCAGGTTCTGGTAATGCTTCCAGTACCGCGACAGGATCTGATAGCCGCCAGCCGCCGTGCTCCACAGTCCGGGCGAATACTCGATAGCCATGCCTGGCGGGAGAGGGTGGTGGCTGTAGTCGTGGAACAGCTTGAGCTTACCGGGCAGACTGCCGACGAGGACGTTATAGCCACTGTCTGATGCAGCCATCATCTCCGGCCCAATCTCCGACACGCGCGTCATGTCGAGGAATGCAGCAACGTTGGCACCACCTGCCTCTCGCGGGTTGATACGGGGCATAGGCGGTACCTCATGAATAAGAAAGCCCCGCACGAGGGGCAATGCCGTATCTTTGGGACGGCGGAATAGATCGGCTCGACCGCGCCGGGAACGCGACGGGGGAGTGCAGAGCGCGGGAGCCGAAAGGGTGGCGTCCGACCAGGGCGAGGATCGAGGCTCGCAGGACGCCATAAACGAAAAACGCCCGCCGAGTGGCGAGCGATTGAATAAATCAACTGCTGGCAGTGCAAACTTCGACCAGCATGAACATATCAAACCATGGATGCCGCAATATCGCAAGACTTTTTTCCATGTCTTTTCGTGAAGTCGCCGACTTTATCTTGCCATGCTTGCCGAGCGGCTTCTGCTTCTTCGGAAGTATGATACCTACCTATAATGATCGTCCCGCCATTCAGTCCTGCCTGGGCCATCCATGGACGGCTTCCCCCTATGCGACTGACACCGTTAATGCCGCTTGTGTTGTTCGAGTGCATTGTGCGATTCCGCATATTCACCAGATGCGAAACGACGCGAAGATTTTGCATCCTGTTATCGGACCTGTTGCCGTTAAGGTGATCCACTTCCTTGTCATAAGGAACTTTTATACCATGCATGGCTAATACAATATGATGCTGGTACAAGCGGGTACCCTCTATTTTGATAAGCAAGTACCCATCGCTACTGGGATAACCAGCGATCGTGCCAGCCGTATCCTTTATCCATGACTGATATCTTGCAGGTGAAGAAAAGTGACTTGCAGGCCTGTCCGCTCTCCAAATTAACAACCCCGTCTCATCGTCATACAGAAAGCATTCGTTAAGCCAGTCTCTATCCAGAAGCGAGGATCTGCAAATCTCGCGCCCAACTTTTTGAACAGCCTGTATCTCGGAATCCAGCCACTCAGAAATATCCTCACCCAGCCATCTTCCGACCATGCCCGCCAAATCAGGGTGCAGCCAATATCCACCATGCTCGCGTTGTCGAGACTTTGATACATAGCCGGTTCGCTTACTGCCGGAGTGCGCTGCCAAGCGATTGATATACCCACTTACAGCAGGCGAAGATAGCCATGAGCTAACATCCTTTCCGTACCGTGCAGAGGCCTGGCTGGCGTTAAACCAACCGCCCCGTCCAAATGCAATCTTCTGACCTTCGAACTCTCTGACAAACAATGCTTTCATACCACCTCCGGGGCAAACTTTATTGTGCAATTCGTGCATAAACCGCAATTATGCACTCATGCGGCTATACGCTCGCGACGAATCATTGCGCCGATCACGTCACTGACGGGCTCCAGGGCGTCCGCTTCCATGTCGTCGACAGCCACCTGAATGCAGGACCAAACAGGCAGCCAGTCCCGCGCCCAATCCCGTGTAGTGATCGCCATGCCATACCACTCATGCATCACGGCGCCGATCCGCTCGGGCTGCCATGCCGGACGCTCACCGCTCAGGTTCTCCCGGCGCTCCAGCAGGGCAATGCGGATTAGGTGCGGCACACGATCCTTTTTCGCCTGACGCCATGCGCGGCCATCACCCCAGTTCGGGATCATCGCCACGACTCGGCCCATCAGCGCGGCCACCGCATCATCCAGGTGCCAATTGCTGGCCTCGGTGTCGGCGTGGCAGATGACGTGCCCAATAGCTGCTGTATCGGGCTGCTCGCGCTCCATGCGCTGGATCAGCGACCAGATGGGGCTGTATTCCGCGCACAGCTCGAGCATCGTCATGCTGCTATGCCCGCCCGGCATCTCATCGACCCAAGGGCCAGGGGCGGCCTTGGATGCGCTCTTGGTGGCCATCGCCCAGGCCAAGCGTGGCTCGCGTGTGATACTCATGATTCCACCCCTTGCTTATCTGAGTGCTTGATTGCCACTTTCCGCGCCGCGTTGCCGTCCCTGGCGTTACCGATCTGTTCGCCCTGGTGATAGACGAGGTACAAATCCTCGCCGCCGAGCGTGAACTTCGTGATCTGATACTCGCCTGCCCGGATGCAGTACGGATTGACCTTGGTCCACTTCATCGCTGCGGCCTCGGACAGTTCACGTAGCGCCGTGACGGCGGTTTCTCGGTGGTGTCTGTCATCAGATTTTTCGCGCTGGATACCCCGTACTTTTAGTGCGGGGAGGAATGCGCGCCTCCTTGGGTTGATGTTATCACAAAATCTTAGATATAATGTGACGCATGACTAAACGCGCATACAAGTACCGTTTTTACCCGACGCCCGAGCAAGAGCAGTTGCTTGCCCGGACTTTCGGGTGCGTGCGCTTCGTCTACAATGCAGTGCTGCGTTACCGCGCCGATGCCTTCTATCAGCAGCAGGAGAAGATTGGCTATATCGAGGCCAACGCCTACCTGACAAAAATGAAGAAGACGCCTGACACGGCCTTTCTGAATGAAGTGTCTTGCGTTCCGTTGCAACAATGTCTGCGTCACCAGCAGTCGGCGTTCAAGAACTTCTTTGAAGGACGCGCGAAGTATCCGACCTTCAAAAGCAAGCGGCATCGCCAGTCGGCAGAATTTACCCGCTCCGCGTTCAAGTACCGCGATGGCCAGTTGTTTCTGGCCAAGAGCAAGACGCCGCTTAATGTCCGCTGGAGCCGTGAACTCCCCAGCGAACCCAGCACGATTACTATTTCCAAGGATTCGGCGGGCCGGTACTTCGTATCGTGCCTGTGCGAGTTCGATGTCGAGACGCTGCCCGTCACACCGAAGATGGTGGGCATTGATCTTGGCCTGAAAGACCTGTTTGTCACCGACCAGGGAGAAAGGATCGGCAATCCCCGCCATACGGCGAAATACGCCGCCAGGCTTGCCAAGGCACAACGCAGGCTTAGCAAGAAGAAGCTCGGCTCCGCTAACCGTGCCAAGGCCAAGCAAAAGGTTGCGCGTATTCACGCCAAAATCTCCGATTGCCGGATGGACAGACTCCACAAGCTGTCCCGCAGATTGATTAACGAGAACCAAGTGATCTGCGTCGAATCCCTGAAAGTGAAGAACATGATCCGCAATCCGACGCTGAGCAAAGCCATTGCCGATGCAAGCTGGGGCGAGTTCGTGCGCCAGCTTGAATACAAAGCGCAATGGGCAGGACGCCAACTGGTCGCTATTGACCAGTGGTATCCCAGCTCAAAACGCTGCTCGGATTGCGGACACACCAAAGATGCATTGCCGCTGAACATTCGCGCTTGGGGTTGCCCGGAATGTGGCACTACCCATGACCGCGACATTAACGCAGCGCGCAATATCAAAGCGGCCGGGCTGGCCGTGTTAGCCCTTGAAGAGAATGTAAGCGGCATGGGTCAAGTATCTATGTCCGGTTCTCGCTGAATTGGGAATCCCCGTCCTTCAGGGCGGGGAGCGGTCAAAGCGCCTCCATCTTGAGCTGCCGACCATGCCTGACCCACTCAACGAACCCGTCAATCGTCACCTCAATAGGCTCGTGAGTAGGCCCGGACCAGTCGCTGGGGCGGATGACGAACCGCCAATCCTGCCGATCTGCCCGGTAGGCCAGCACAGGCGTCTCGCCACCGGGGCATTGCTCCAGGGTCTGATGCCACCAGCCGGTGATCTGGCCCTGGGTCGCCGTGCGATTGCGCTTGCTCTCGACGTGCACGCCTTCCCAGCCGTCGAGGTCGTGCCCGCCTGACTGGTACTGAGCGAGGCGGCGAGTGAGGGAGAGGCCTAAGCGCTCGTTGAGCAGGGCGGCCAGTTGCAGCTCGCCCTTGGCGCCCTTGGTGCGGGAGGTCTTGCCCATCAGTCGCCCTCGGTCAGGTGGTGGTTGTCGGCGATCAGATCGTCGGCCAGTGCATTCGCCGCTTCATCGAACTCCCACATGGCTGCGCCGATCTCGACATCCGTTACGCCATCTCGTTGAACGGAATTCAAAATGGCGTCACGTGCCCTCGCCAGCCGCCGCGCAGCCGGTTCGCTTACCATGATCACTTCACTCCTCCCAGCCACTTAGTGGTGCGGTCTCGACTTTTCTCGATAACGAGCTTCAGATGCCCAATGACAGGCTCGCCGCATCGTTGGCCTGTGAATTCCATCACCGCCTCGCTGGTGAGCACCTGCGAGATCAGGCTGTGCCGCAATACCTGCCTTACTTGGATCGCACCATTGGCAACTTGCTTTCTCAGATGAGGGCATGCCGATAGAGATGCGGCGGCGCACGGCTTGCAACAAAGCGGTTCAACCTGGGCCGACACCGCCCTGCCGCCGACCTCAATTGTGCGAAGCTGGCTCATCGAAACCTTGGTGCGCGTGGCCAGCGGCTTCCCGCAAATGTCGCACAGGCATTGCGCCATAGCCTGACGCTGCCGATTGGGATGCGTCTTCCCGAAGAGCGGCTTCCCGTCGCATGGCCTGCTGATTGAATGGATGGCCATAGCGCCATTGGCATGCCGGCATGGTGCGAGCCAGTCGTCATTTGCCTCGCCACTCCAAAGCACTGTCCATGGTGCAAAGATGCTCATTCCGCCTCCCGCTCTGCGATGAATTCCAGCGCTTCACACAGCGCCCCGACTATCGGCTCGTCCGTGAATTCGTCGAGCCCGCGATTGATCGTGTCCACCAGCCACCGGGGTTGATGTTGGAGCCAGCCCGGCTCACGGTGCATCTCGCCATGGCACGCTCGGCACAACGGCATGGCGTAGTTGTCCGGCGCAGTCATGCCCGCACCGGACAGGCCCCAGTGCAGCCCGATGACGTGGTGCGGGTCACAGGGCGATACACCGCATGCACAACACGGCAAGCTGCGCACGAAGGCCAGATAGGCCGGCGAGCGGAAGCGGCTTTCTTTCTGCGCTGACGATTGCTTTCTGCGACGCTTCTGCATCGGCTTGCGTGCGGTGAGAGGCGTTTTACGTGCGATTTGCGAGCGCTTCATGCCTCACTCCTTGCACGACGCACCTGTTCAGCACGCAAGGCCTGCAAGTGCATTGTTGCTCGGTCTAGCTCCGGCCCCCGCGATGTCTTTTGCGTGTGATGCCATGCTTGATCGATTGCCTGGCGCAGCTCTGCATCTGTCATGACACCTCCTCCTGCTCCATTGCCCACTCCAACAGCGAATCGCCGGTCCACCGAACGCTATGCTCGGCACCGAACGCATAGGCCTGTTCGAAGAAGTCGCTGAACCACCTCTTGCTCTGTCGGCGGGTGCTGACACCCAGCGCGATGAACGGGATGGAGATGCCCGGCACGATCCGCTGATTCTCGACTTCGGCGCTGATGATCTGCTTCCAGTCCTCGTCGGAGAGCGTCATGCCGTGCCACTCAACCTGCTCACTGATGTCGCGGCACATGGCCCACATCTTGCGGTTCTGGATAGGGCTGCGCTTCTCGCGACCGAACGTGAGAATCACGCGGCCCGCCTTGAGGCCGCGATTCAGGTAGTCGTGGATCATGGGCAGCTTCTGGCGGGCGTCGGCGTGGTCGTCTATCACGACGGTGACTTCCTTGCTCATGCCGCGCTCCCGTTATCGCCATCGTCTAGCCAATACACGCGCTCTACGCCGTCTCCGTGGTCGCGTATCGGCTCACCCGTTGCTTGCATGCGCCACAGCACTGGGCGGATCTCGAATTGCGTGCAGCCGACTCTCTGGGCGATCTCGTTGGCGGTCAGCGGCTCGCTGTGAGCGAGGATGTCGAGGATCTGCTGTTCGGGGGTCATGTCGTCCTCCACGATTTCGATCTTCATGCCGCACTCCGGCGAGCCCATGGCGACAGGAATCGCCTGGGAATCAGGGATGCCGGAAGCCTTGTCCCATTCGGAGAACGCGAGATAGCGCTGGCAGGTGTCGCGATGCGGACACCACTCGCCATCGGCCTGCAGGTCGTAGCGGCCGGAACAGCGTGCCGTGTCATAAGGCAGAGTCATCTCGCCTCCTCCTTGAGCGCCCGAATCGCAGCGATACGGCCATCGATCCACGCAGCCCATTCCGGTCTACCGGCATCAGCCAGCGGTGCGACGCACGTCCGCAGCGGGCAGCCCTTGCACATCGGGTGGGCATTGCAGTGATCGGTTACGTCTTGGGGGATATTGCTCATGCAGCCCTCCCGGCGATCACGCTGCTGCCCAGTTCCATGTCGGCGTCGTGCCAACCGGCCAACCACCACGCGCGATCAACCATAGGCAGGAGTGAAGGCGGGCTCTTATGCCGACCTTCCTGGCGACGCTTACGCCCATCCCTGTAAGCCGCCTCCGGGTCTTTACGATCAAGCGATTTGGTAATCACCTGAGCCCGCTCGCAATCCGATAGCCCTAGAGCGTTCGCCTTCTTGTAGATAGCGTTGATCGACTTCCCGATGAGTTTTGAAATCGCCTTGGCAGGGACATTACCCGTGTAGAGTTCGCGCAATTGCTCTTCTTGCTCAGCAGTCCACTTGCTCATGCGACACCTCCCATATACCAGTGAGCGGCGACAACCTCAGCGATCAGCACGGACAGCAGCACAGCGCAGGAGGCGAGGGGATAGCGGTTGATGAGGGTCATGCGGCACCCCCGGCGAACATGTCGTACTGCGCCGTCTCGCGCTCAAATCGAGCTTTCGCGGCGGCGTAGTAGTCGGGGTCCAGCTCAGTGCCGACGAATTCACAGCCGTAGTAGTGCGCAGCAATGGCGCTCGAGGCGCTGCCCAGGTGAGTATCAAGGATGCGCTGACCGGGATTGGCGTAGTTCTGCAGAAGCCACTCGTAGAGCTTGACGGGCTTCTGGGTGGGATGAATGCGCTTCTCGTTCAGCGCTTTATTGCCCTGCTGACGAGTGCCGTTGTAGATGGATTCGCCCTGCATCATCCCGCGCCACATGTACCGCACCATGTCTACGCGCTTGGTCAAGCTGTTGTAGGCGATCTCGGCTGCGCTTTGATCCGATCTGTCGTTAACCTTGTCCCATACGATGCAGCCGCCCGCTGGCAGACCCGCGTAATAATTGGCGCCCCAGATAATTTGCGCATGACTGACCCGGCGTAACTCTTCGAAGTACCCCGGTGGCGGCGGAACCTTGTCCCAATCCTTCTTTGCATACCCGCCGTCGCGTGCAACTAAGCGCGCCCCATTCTTCTGCAGGACGGCGCTCGTGCGATTCTTGCCGCCGTGCTCACCAACACCATATGGCGGGTCAACGATAGCCAGGTCGAACGCCTTATCGGACAGGCCGCTCATGTACTCCATGCAATCCATATTAAGAAGTTCGATCACGCCACCCTCCCGATCAGCCAGTTCCGAATCCGCTCGCCGATGCTGGGATTGGCGAGGCGCTTGAGATGCTCTGCCGATTTCCGGCATGTCACGCCGCTCTGCTCGACGACACACTCGCCAGTGGAGAACTCACAGCAGACGTAGATGCCGAGAGAGCGGAGGCGCTGTTTTTCTTCTCGGGTGAGAGTCATGCGTTACCTCCGATGCGACGAGGGGCCAGGAAGTCGTGACAGTGCCGCTCGGCCGGGCTCATCTTTCCGTCGAGTGACTGCAGGCGCTCTTGCGTCACCGGCTCGTTGTGCTCATAAATCGCGCGAGACTTGCTATCCATTTCGTGATGGATGCTGACGCGAAACGCGTCACAAAACGCGCTGATTAAGGCCGGGCCGCGAGATCCGATGTGGCTCACGTCGAAAGCGGCACGGAAGCGGATCGCTTCTTCGGGAGAGGCGAAGCGGTTAACGCCTTCACGAATGGTCATCATCGGAATCGTTCGCCAGCGGCCATCCAGGTAAAGACGCGGACGCCAGCCCGGTTCCGCTGGACTTCCTTCGCTCAGCACTACCGGGCATCCGGTCTCGTTGTGCAGGCGCTCACACTTCTCAAGCTCCTCATCGGAAGCATCGACACCCTTCACCTCAACAAATGCATCCAGGTTCGGCAGATAGAAGTCAGGCAGGTAGCCCCGGAAGTTGTAGGGCATGTGCTCGTACACCCAGGCGAAGCCGATTCGCGTCATGACCTCAGCCACCCGAGCCTCTGCGTACGAGCGCATCACGTAGCCTTCGTGCTGGTTCCAGACGGAGTTAGTTGAATGGGTCATAGCTCGCCTCCTGTGCCTGCATCTGTCCGCTGTGCGCCAAGTCACCAAAGCTGTACATCCGCATGTTGGCGGCACTGAACACCGTCCCTGTCGGCCCGCCCCGATGCTTGCGGACGATGATCTCGGCGACGCCTTTCTGGTCGCTGTTCTCGTTGTAAATCTCGTCTCGGTAGAGCATCAGGATCTTGTTGGCGTCCTGCTCCAGCGATCCGGATTCGCGCAGATCCGCCATCAGCGGGCGCTTGTCGGGACGCTTCTCGACATCACGGTTGAGCTGGGATAGAGCCAGGACGGGGCAACCCAGCGACATGGCCAGCATCTTCAGTGCGCGGCTGTATTCACCGACTTCCTGAGTGCGGTTGCCAAAGCGGGCGGTATTACGACTGCTGATTAGCTGCAGGTAGTCAACGACGACGAGATCGAGCGGGCGCTGCTGGTGGAGCGAGCGCGACTTGGCCACAATGCCTTCGATGTCGAAGATGTTGTCGAAGACGGTCAGCGGGGCGTGCTGCAGGGACTGCACTGCCTTGCCGATGCGATGAATCTCGTCGCCATGGTTTCTCGGGTCAGCGAACCAGTCGGCCGGGAATTGGCCGCGCTGCACAATGAAGCGGTCGAACATCTCGTCTTCATCCATCTCCAGGTTGAAGACGGCGACGTGCTTATCGTGGTCGCAGGCGGCCTGCTGGGCGATCTGCAGAGCCAGCGCCGACTTGCCCATGGCGGGACGTGCAGCCAGCAGGATCAATTCCGAGGGCTTGAAGCCATAGACCTTGTTGTCGAGATCCTTCAGCCCGGTCGTGAGGCCGATATGGCTTTCGGTGCCGTCCATGCGACGGTCAAGCGCCGCTATACGGTCCTTGAGGATCTGAGACGTGGTTCGCTTTTGCTGGACGCTGTCCTGCTCGATGCCCATCAGCATCTCGCGGGCCCGATTCATCAGCGAATCGGCGTCGGCGTCGCGCTCCTGAGCCGTGTTCATCAGGTCGGCCAGCCCTGCAGTCAGGCGATGCAGGCGGGCTTTCTGACGGACGATGTTGGCCCAAGTGGACACGGAGCCCTGATCGGTGCTGTAGGTGTCGCGCGCCCAATCAGCCAGGATGTGCAGCTCGACCCCGCTGACTTCGGAGAGCGTCACCACGTCGGTTGGCTTGCCGTCGCGCCATAGCTTCTGGACAGCGCCCCAGACGACTTGCTGCTCGTGACCCGAGAAGTCTTCAGGATGGAGCTGGTCGCCAATCTTGATCAGCAGGCTGGAGTCGATGGACACAGCACCGATGATCTGGCTTTCGTACTGCAGGAGGTCGGCGTTCATCGTACGGCACCCCCTGACTGAGTCGGCAGGTTGCCGTTGGCGGCCTTGCTGAAGCGCGTCTTGTAGAACACGTCCCAGATGGTCGCGTCGGACTGACGGAAATTGGAGAGGCTGGCGATGCGACTTAGCGCCATTCGCCACCACGCCAGGCCGGATTCCAACGAGTCGTAACGAACCTTTCCGTTGACCTCGACGTTGTAGAACTCGGCCCAACGCTCGGCCAGGGCTTCGGCAGACTTGGTGCCCTGCCAGTCCAGCAGGTTCGGCGCTTTGCCCTTGTACTGGGCGCATGTCTCGTCCCAGATGGCCAGGATGTCGGCATGGGGGCAGGCTGGGGCGCCGTTTTCGCTAATGACGCCCTTGCCGTATCCGGCATTGATGAGCCATTGGGGCTCGACTTTCATCCACCCAGACGCCATGGCGACGTCAAGTGCGTCATCGACTGAAACGCCAACTTGATCCTGGCAACGTTTGGCGAGCTTCACGATGGAGCGCAGCGCACGCTGAGTGAGCGGTTTGCGCATGGCCTTCCGGTGTTTGGCAAAGTCGCGAAGCGTCTGCTCGTCAACGTCTGCAGCGAATTCCGAGAAGTCGATGTCGTTGCGCGATGATTTTGGCGCACCTAACTCTACGTCAGTAGAGTTAGTGTCTTTCTGTCTTTTGTGTGTACCCGATTTGGTGACGCTCTGTGTCACCTTTTTGGTGACAGTGTCACCATCTGACTTTGCTTTGCGCTGAGGTGCTTTTTTCTCAGGGCGAGCACTGAAATCCCACTGGTCGTATGCCTTGTTGATCCCGATCTTCCGTCCATCCTCGGACAGCACTAGAACCTTCATGGCGATGAGGGCGTGCTTGGCCGGGTTTACCTTCTGGCGAGGGATGCCGGTATCGGCTGCGATCTGAGTATCAGCCAGGGCGTCCATGGTCTTGTTGAAGCCATAGGTGCGACGGATAACGGCATGGACGATGCGAAGCTGGGTCAACGTGACCGGGAAGGCGTGAGCGTTGTTCACGACCTCGTACAGCTCGTTGGCGATGCGGGTGTAGCCATCTTCCACTTGAGGCCCCTTGGCGGATTTCTGCGCCGAATCAGGAGCATGCCCCGGAAGGTACGCGAGATTGCTCATTCGCCACCTCCCAGGTTGTGCTGAGCCCAAAGGCCGGCAATCCAGTTGACGCCCTTCGGGGTGAATTTCGCTTGGCTGTAGGAGTGCGCTCCGTCATCAGTGACGCCTGTCTTGACGACGAAGCGGTCAGCGTCGATATGCTTCTGGTAGGGCATCCATTCGCCGCCAAGGCGGTACATGACGCCTTGGTCGTTCAGGAAGGAGCGAAACTCGCGCTCGTTAGCCTTGAGAAGTTTTGCGACCTGACGGAATCCCTTGTTGCCGGAATCGGCAGAGACATAGCGCTCAACGAACTCGACGGCAGGCTTGGCTTTCTCGAGGGCGGCTTCGGCGCGCAGCTTGTGCTCAACCTCGTCAGCCCAGGCGCGGGCAGCGGCGACGGGATCGGTGAAATCGGGCAGCGCGGGCTTGCTGGCTTGTTGCTCCAACGCTGTCATGCGGTCAAACACTTTGGCCTGAAGGTCGTAGCTGTAGCTCATGGCCATCAGGCAGGCTTCGCGCTTGGGGAAGTGACAGATATTCCGGGCGCGTAGCACGCCGCCAGCGGTGTAGTGATCGGTTCCCAAAAATTTGGGAGCCGCGTCACCAAGCACTCTCGGCACCTTGGCCATGAAATGGTCATGGCGAAGCCGAGCATCACCTTCTCCACGCTCGCTATTGATGAACTCAACCAGCTCAAGGCTGGTCATGGTGGGAGTGTTGCGGGATTCGACTAGAGCGTTCATACTGTCTCCATCTGCTTAGTGATGAAGCCCGGTCCTAGCTCCCCAGCTCGCCGGGCTTTTTCGCGTCCGGGCCTTTTAAGGCCCTATTCAGCGCCTGCGGAACGGCTGAACAGTCCCTTTGCAGGCCCTCGGTTTTGTCCGGCTTCTCAGCTCGCCGGACACCAGTTCTTGAATCGCTTGTTCTTGCGTGATGCCGTGTTGCCTGGCGTATTTCGCAAGGCGTTCGGCAGTGCGCGCGTCAAGCGCGACGTCTTGCTCTGGCATGCGGCCTCCTCGTAGCGACCCTTGAGAGGGCCTTCAGGCCACGTTGTGATCGGCGGTATCCTCGTCGTACACCATCTTTTCGAGCGCTGATTCGACGAGCTCGCGAATCAGTACGGCTTTCTGTGTCCGGTGGAATCGGGCCATTGCCTCGATGAGCGCGTAGGTTTCTTCATCGAAGCGGGCCTTGATTTCGTGGTCTCGCAGGTGACGAGGGTTCGAGTACATGGCTGAGTCCTTTGCTGTCCGTTTTTCTTTCTTGCCCTCAAGCCGCCTTGAACGGCGCAGCCTTGAGTTCTCCCTTGGTGATTCTTTCCAGCTCGTATTGGCGCCGAATCGGCACAACATCGCCCCATTGGATGACCGCGTGCGGCGTTATCCCCAGGGCGCGCGCGACTGCGCTTGCGGTGCCGAAATGTTCAATCGCTGCCTTGGTCTTCATAAGCGCCTCCTTTCAGACTTGATTGTAAGCATGCTGAATGATATCTGCAAGCATCCTGACAATGCGCGCTTGTAAGATTGCTGATATGGAGATTAGCGAGCGAATCAGACGGGCCATCCAGCACAGCCACCTCAGCCAGAGCGAGGTAGCCCGGCAGTGCAGTGTCCGCCCATCTGCCGTCAACCAGTGGTTGAGCGGTCAAACAAAGGCGCCCAAGGCCGAGAAACTGCTCAGGCTGGCCAGGGTTACCGGGGTGTCGTATACGTGGCTCGTGGATGGGCGAGGGGACATGCTTGCATCCAACGTGTCGCAGCATCCGGCGCAATTCGATTCCAACGTTTCTGGTGAGCCATTCGCGATCGGTATGGGGCGCGTGCCAGTCAAAGGTATTGCCCAGCTAGGACCTGAAGGATACTTTGAGGCGCTTGACTATCCGGTCGAGATGGGCGATGGCTACATCATGATTCAAAGCAGCGACAAGGATGCCTATGGACTTCGTGTTGTTGGCAACAGCATGAAACCCCGCATCAAGCACAACGAGTACGTCATCGTTGAGCCAAACCACGATTACGTTGCCGGCGACGAGGTCCTGATCTGCACCGCTGATGGCCAATGCATGATCAAGACTTACATTTGGTTGCGTGATGGCCAGTACCGGTTCGATAGCATCAATGACGACTTCGAGCCCCTATACCTCTTCGAAGACCAGGTAGACCGCATTCATTACGTCGGCGCCATCGCAAAACCCTCACGCCATACGCCGTAACTGCGGCACCCCCCCCCACCACTTGATTGAGAAACCCGCCCCTTGAGGCGGGTTTTTCTTTGCCCGCCTTTTCAGCAATTTCAGTGAGTTGTCAGCAAGCTGAAAAATTGCTGTCAGATTGCTTGACTCTTTCTATCAGCATGCTTACAGTTTGAGGCATGGACACGGCGGAAACGCCAGGGCAGGAAGCCCACCGGATGCTGACCGGACAACAGCAGGCTCTTTTACAAGCTGACAATCCCTCCCCGGGTATAAGGGGCGACTACCGGCAAGTGCCGAGTAGGCGAACACGTCGCTCCCTAGCGGGGCGCTGGCCCATGCCGCGAGGCTAGCCACCAGCGTAGCGCGATAGACGGGTAGACCCCGGTGAGCGCTGGCAGTAAGCGATGCCGCGACGTGTGAGTGATGCCCATTCGAGAGAGTGGGCATCTGGAAGGGTTATGAAGTGTCGCAAGGGGATGGATAAACCCCAGCCGATGGCAAGCAAAGCCTGAGCGAGACGACTGCCAATAGCCCTTCCAGATGCAACCGCATCACAATCAGCCAGTTAGCTTAACGGTAAAGCGCCTGAATTTGCGTCAGGAACATGGTGAAGCTGCTATCCGCTCGCGCATGGTGTGCGGTTTCTTCGGGTTCGAATCCCCCACTGGCTGCCAGATTCAGCGCCTTGGTGATGCCAGGGCGCCTTCCAAAGCGGCTTGATGGGCAGGTCGTTTTTGTTGAAGGGAGGTGAGAGATGAGCGAGTGGATTGAGTGGAGCGGAGGCGAGTGTCCAGTAAAAGTTGGAACTCTGGTCGATGTGAAGCTGCGCGATGGGGATTACGGGACCCGTCTCCATGCAGGTTTGCCCTCCTGGGAGGAGGATAGCGAAGGGTATGGCATGGCTGAAATCTGGCAACACGACGGAATGGATGGCGATATTGTCGCCTACCGATTAAGTCCCGAGAAAAGTGAATGATCCGACCAGCAGCCCCTGGCGATCAGGGGCCATCCCCAAGCCGATTCGATGAGTCGGTTTCGGGATTCAGAGGAGGAGAGCCGATGTTTGATATCTGGCTGTTCTTCCTGATGACGACAGCGGAACCGCGACCGCTGATGGTGAAATCGCCGGTTATGAGCGCTGAGCGCGCCACGCCGGCACCTAAGCTGAAACGTCATCGGGAAGTGGATAGTAGGTGAGCGCCGCAACTACTCGCAACGCGGAGCGAGATTGCAGGCGGGCGCTATGACAGAAATACGCCATGATCTTAGATCAGATGACTCCCTGGGATGCGCCTTGGCAAAGTCAGGGCGCATCCATGAGTGCATTCAGCGAGTGCGTTGATGGATTCAGAGGAGGAGGAAGTATGAGCAAGCGTTACTTCAAGCTAGATCAGCCGTATCCAGAAGGCCACGAGCTGGCAGAGCACGGGACGCCAATTGGTGCCATGTTGGCCCACGTCAAAAAGCGCAAGGAGTTATCGGAAGCGGTCAAACCGCTAGAGGATGAATTCGATGGAGCGGTGGTGTTTCGCGAGGGCGTATACGTAGCCGGTCTGAAGCTAAACAACTACCCGTCTCGCGAGGATGCCGAATTGTGGCGAAAACCCGATCGCCACTATCCGCATCACTCCAACTTGCGCACGCCAAGTGCGCTGAAAGGCAAGGCGAACGCTGAAAACCGCGAACGCCTGCGAGAAATGCATAAGCGCTGGGACGAGATAGTCAATCAGTGCCCGAAGATTAGCCGTGACGATCAATGGTTGATTGCCGGACATCGACAGATCGACCTCATGTTCGGCGGTGCCAGCATGGCGGCTGACTATGAGGCCGGCGCGGTCTATTTCGCTGCACATGCCGAGCCGAAAGGCGTTCCGTTTACTGAGATCACCGGTGGCGAGTTTGACGCCGCTGTGGAGCGAGCCAACAAGCAGAACGCCGAAGACTACCTCGATGGATCGAGGTCCGCTGCGTAGTGCGGCCAAGCGCCCTGGGCAGAGGCCGGAATATCTGTCCATCTGGAAGGGTTGGGCCTGCGCGGAAAGCACGCTATTTTGGCCTCTGCAACCCATAGTCGTGAAATTGTCACGACTTGCCCATAGCCAGCCCTTCCAGATGCATCATCACGATATAGCGCTTCGATGAGGCGTTAGATGGATGGCAGAGACAGGAGGAGATGAGACATGTGTGAGTACACAGTTGGAGGTAAGGCGAGGTGCCTATCCACGGATTTCGAGTTGGGAGATTACTTCACGAAAGGCAATGAGTATGTAGTCAGCCGGGTTGATCTCGACGACGCCGCAATGCCTATCCGTGTTGTGGATAACGACGGCGACGAACTGTGGGTAAAAGCCCGGTGCTTTGAACCGGCATAACACACCGCCCCGCAGAGCAGGGCGGATTAATAGGAGGGTGTATGAACTGGTTCGATAAAGCGGCAGATCAGATAGAGCAGGAGTACGAAGACGGCTTCATTGACATGCACGAGATGTACAGTCAGTTGGCCGACCTGAGAGCCGAAGCCCGGCAAGAAGCGGAGGGTGCGGCGGAGGCAGCTTGCAACGACTGCATGGGCTATTAGCCCGCCAGCACCCACCCATTGCACGGCAGTGGGTATTGGGATGGGGTTTGAAAGCATCTGTTCGGATTGATGCTAGCAAGTAGACCAGCGTGGAGTGTGCACGCGAAGCGCTTGGGGACCTTGCGACGGCTGTAAGTCGTGAGCCCCGGTTCGACTCCGGGCAAACCCCATCCCGATACCTACTGTTCGATCCCTGCGTTTGCCCCGATCCCCTCGGGGCTTTTTTGAGTGAGCGTTCCCGTTGATGCATGCCTCATCACACGCGGCTAGGCAACCGCGTGCGGCAGCGCTCACCCAAAAGATCAGCACAACCCTTCGCCCGCCCAGTGCGGGCTTTTTATTGCCAGGAGGTCGTATGAAGCGGTTGGCCCTCATGGGCGGGATGCTTGCGGCATTCAGTGCCGAGCTTCCCAGCGCGTGGACTGGATTCAGCTTACACCGTAATAGCTACCCATCACCACGGCCGGGAAGCGTAAAGACAGCGAAACGGGCAGCGTCAAAGCGCCGATCTCGGCGTCGCGCAAAGCGCCTCGGACACTTCTAGGAGGCCACATGAAGCCCAAGTCGAAGTGGGATCAGAAGGTCGATCAGGATCGCAAGGCCGCGCCGTTGTTTCAGGGGCGCAGAGATGCCGAGAAGTATCACGAGCGTCGGGAGTTGCAGCGCAATACGCGGGAGGTGTGGGAATGAATAAGGGATACATTGTGCAGGAAATAGGTGACCGCCTGATCACCCCTAGATGCGACCTGAAAGATTCACCCTACCCAAGCCGCATTAAGGCAATAAAAGCAGCCAAGCGGGAGCGCATTGCCGCTTGGGTAATCATGTTGGTTGCTAAACCGAAGCGGGAGGCCCCATGAACCCAACCCATGCCATGGCTGTATGGCTTCACCAGCTCACTCAAGGATGGCCGCCAGAGATTCAAGGGGCGGCCATTTTCATTGGAATCATGGTGCCGTTACTGGCCGCGTTCGCCCTGTGCGGGATTTGCGTGTGGGGCTATGAGCGGTTGAGCAAGAGATGAGAACCGATCTCTACAGGTCGCCAGACGGCTCAACGGTTATCGAGCTGCCGCTGCCTGTAGACGAGCGGATCTATCCAGGGTGGCGGCCATTGCCGCGAGAGAGGCGCAGGAGGAAAGAGGATGGACATCGAGGAGCTGACGGATCAGGCGATCAGCGAGAAGAACCTGAATGAGTTCGGCAGGGCGATGCTGTGGGCTCACCGAGTTAGCGCGCCTGAGCTGACCGATTACTGGTACTGGCTGCAGTACAACGCCGAGCGAGACGGTAACTACAGCAGTGCTGCAAAGCATCTCGCGGAGTCCACCAAGGCTCTCGTGCGGGCCTACTACGCAAGCATGGAGGTGGCGGCGTGAATCGAGCCAAGCCAACAGACCTTCGCACCTCGCTCAAGATCGCCCAGGAATACAGCAAGGCCGGAATCGGCTTCGTCCCCATGCCGGTGTTCAGCGAGGAAGAGCGTCAGCAGCGAATTATCGAGGCAGCGAATCGACTTAACGCCGAACTGGAGCGCACAGGAGGCAACCATGGGTAACGCAGCAGTCGATTGGGGTAGCGTCCCGGTCAAGTTCCCGCAGTTCGATCCCGACCAGCCAGACAGCCCGCCTGATGCTCGTCTCAATGCACTTTATGACGGCGAGAGCGAGATCGCGGCGGAAGAGTTTGTGGAGTGGTTCATCGGGCAAGACGACGACATTTACCAGTTCATCGTTGACCACTTGAATGACCCCGAGATCAAGGCAGCAGCCCGGCGATGGGCGAAGGAGGCGGCGTGAGCGAGCAACCGCAGTATCTGGTTAAGCAAGCCGAATCCCTGCGCAGGGAATGTGCAGCGCGCCTTGAATACGGCAAGCGTCGCGGCGAGCCCAAGAAAGCATGGCTTGATGCTCAGCAGGTAGACCACGTTCTGGATTTCCTGCTCATCGAGCGAGAGGAGCTTATCGAGGCGATAGAAAAACTGATGGGAAGCTCGGCACCAAGCGATCAATCCGAGTTTGCGAGGTATGGAGAGTCGATTCGACAAGCCCGCAAAGCACTGGCCAAAGCGCGCGGCGAATAAAGAAGCCCTGTCCAGCGGCAACTGGGCAGGGCCGGTGATTCACAGGCAGGAATCAGAACGGAGAGTAAACGATGGACGGGAACACGGTAAAGCCCGGCTACTACCCGGCCATGCCGAATGACGAATACCACGGCGGGCCGGGCGTCTCGAAAACGCAGCTCGACCTGCTCCACCAGTGCCCGGCGCTGCTGCAGTGGTCGCGCCTGGCGCCGGAGGACGAGGAGAAAACCAAGGCGCTCGACATGGGCGACGCCTGCCACGCGCTGGTTCTCGAGCCGCACCGGTTCGGCGAAGAGTACGCCATCGGGCCGGACGCGCCGCGCAACACCAAGGCCGGCAAGGAGGCCTGGGCCGCGTTCGAGGAGCAGGCCGGCGAGCGCACGGTGCTGACGCACGCCGAGGGCCGCAAGGCGCACCTGATCCGCGACAGCGTCATGGCCCACCCCTTCGCCCGGCAGCTCATCGAGGCCCGGGGCGACGTCGAGGCCAGCATCTACTGGAACGAGGCCAGCACCGGCCACCTGGCCCGCTGCCGGCCCGACAAGACACTCAGCCAGTACGGCTGGATCGTCGATCTCAAGACGACCGCCGATCTAAAGAAATTCCACCGCAGCTTCTACGACTACCGCTACCACGTTCAGGACGCCTTCTACAGCGACGGCTACGCCGCCCACTTCGGCGAGGCGCCGGCCGGCTTCCTGTTCATCGTGGTCAGCACGTCGATCGACTGCGGGCGCTACCCGGTGCGGATCTTCTGCCTGGACGAAGATGCCAAGCGCAGCGGTCGCAACGACTACCTCGCCGACATGGCCACCTACGCCCGGTGCATGGACACCGGCGAGTGGCCCGGCATCGAAACCCTATCACTGCCCTGGTGGGCAAAGGAGGCATCATGACCGATCAAGCCACCGCCGAGCCGCAGGAAGACCTCGGCAAGCAGCTCCAGCAGCACAGCCAGCGCAAGCCCATGCCCACCACCATCCAGGGCATGCTCAAGGACGACCGGTTTACCGGGCAGATCGCCCGGGCCCTGCCCAAGCACATCACCCCCGACCGCATCTCGCGCATCGCGCTGACCGAGGTCAACAAGACCCCGGCACTGGGCAAGTGCGATCCGATGAGCTTGTTCGGCTCCATCATCCAGTCGGCGCAGCTCGGCCTTGAGCTGGGCGGCGCCCTGGGCCACGCCTACCTCGTGCCCTACAAGGACCAGGCCCAGTTCATCATCGGCTATCGCGGCATGATCGACCTCGCCCGCCGTTCCGGCCAGATGGTGTCGCTGCAGGCGCACACGGTCCACGAGAATGACGACTTCGAGTTCGAGTACGGGCTGGATGAGAAGCTGCGGCACGTCCCAGCCCGCGGACAGCGCGGCCCGATGATCGCGGTCTACGCCGTGGCCAAGCTGACCGGCGGTGGCCATCAGATCGAGGTCATGTGGAAGGAAGACGTGGACGCGATCCGACAGCAGTCCAAGGCCGGCAACTCCGGGCCGTGGCGCGACCACTACGAGGAGATGGCCAAGAAGACCGCCATCCGACGGCTGTTCAAGTACCTGCCGGTCAGCGTCGAGATGCAGAAGGCCGTTAGCCTGGACGAGCAGGCCGAGGCCGGCGTGCAGGACAACAACGTCTTCGACGGCGAGTTCAGCTATCAGGAGCCGGAGTGATGCCCCGCAAATATCGACCCTGGTCCCGCCAGGAATACGACACGCTCGAGGCCCTCATCAACGAGGGCCTTTCTTATGCGCAGGTCGCCGAGCGCATGGGGCGGGAGCGGATGAGCGTTCAGGGCACAGCCCAGCGCATCGGGCTGACCCACCCTGATCGCCAGGGCCACCAGAAGCGCCGCGACTGGCCGGAGATCGACCGCATCCTTGAGGACTGCATCGAGACCCGGCTGATGACGGTGCCGCAGGCGACCAAGCACCTCAAGGCGCTGGGCTACCGCATCTGCCAGACCGCCATTTACACCCGGGTCGGCCAGGACCGCTACTTGCGCGACCGCGCCATTCAGAACAAGCGGCTGCGCATGGCTGCCGTGTGCCGGCGCAACGCGGCGCGGCGTAAGGCGGCTGCCTGATACCCACCCTCACCCATCACGAGGCCCTGCCAGTCGGAGGGGCTTTTCGATTCGGAGATGACTATGAATATCGAGCTGTGTCTGCAGGAGGAAGCCGACGCCCTTGACGAAGAAGTCTCGAATGGCAGCGACCAGGATGAAGTTGAATTCACCTTCACTCACATCGCGCCATCGGGCCGAGTATATCGCTGCCACGCATCAATCGAAGCTACAGACGGCTGATGCGCATGCCCCGCCGCCAATTCCTCGCCGCCTTCGCCATTCTGGCGATGCCGTGGCAAGTCAATGCGCACCGATGCACGTACCCGACGTGTTACGAGTGCGCGAAGCATATCAGGAGAACAGCATGAAAGTGTGGATCACCAGTTATTCAATGACTGCAGGAATCCGTGAGTATGATGTGCCCGATGACTCGGTTACTGACAGCGGAGCCCTTTTTTTCCGACCCAGCCCAGATTCGTTTATGGACCATGTGCCGGCAAAGCACTGGCACCGCGACCGTGAAAGCGCCATCGCAGCAGCTGAGGACATGCGACAGCGCAAGATTAAATCGGTCAAGAAGCAGCTTGCCAAGCTGGAAGCGATGAGCTTCTAACCCTCTTTCTTCGGACGCCCGCGCCGCTTCATAGCGGCGCTGCAAATCTTCTGGACTGATCCCCGCCATCGAGCGGGGTTTTTCTTGACCGACTTTTGATTGGCGCCGCCATGTCGCGGCAAAGACTATTCGAATCAACAGGTTATTTCTTGATCGTCATTTTATCGGAGGTTGCATGAACCTCAGCACGGATACTCGTGGACTATCCCCGCCCACCAGTGAACTCGACAAGCTGCTGGAGAATCGCGAGAGAGCGCAAGACCTGCTCACCAGAGCAGTGGAGATGATCGCTGAGGCCAACGACCTGACGCCCCGCCAGGATGGCAGGGTGCGAGGAATCGGTCTGGCTGCCGAGCTTAGGTCGAGCGACTGGTACGGCGTCAACAAGCCGGACGGTCGTGAGAAGCTGGTCAAGCGCTGCATGAATGATTTCGACAAGGAAGGATGGCTATATCTGCTCAAGGCATCGCAGCTCTCTCAGCTCATGAGCAAACAGGACAAGGACGCCTACTATGAGCAGCTCAGCAAAGACCCACCGCCGCTGAATCGGGAGTCGGTCATCGGGACGTTCACGGAGCTGTTTGGCAATCGCCACAAGACATGGCGGAGAGGCGTCGTTGAGCTGTTCGCCAGCCTGTCGGGCAACTATCGCAGCCATGACCCATTCAAGGTCGGTAAGCGGCTCATCATCGAACACGCGTTCTCCGAGTATTGCGGCTGGAATTTCTACCGGCACGCGGACGATCAGGTAGACGACCTGCAACGGGTCATTGCACTGATCGAGGGAAGCGATCAGCCCGAAGATAAGCTGAGCAATGTCGTTGACCGGGCTAAGCGTGCCGGAGATAGCGAGATAGACAGCGGGCCGTTGACTCTGCGCTGGTTCCGAAACGGCAACCTGCATATCTGGATCAACGACGAAGCGCTGATTGACCGGATAAACGAGATCATTGCCGAGCACTACGGGGCGACGCTGGCAAACGGGAGAAGGGCAGGATGAGTAACACTGGAATGAAATTCGACACCGACAAGCCGCGTATGGACCTGATGGTTACCGACATGCCGCTCGCACTGGAAGCAATCGGCCGCGTCCTGACCAGCGGTGCGATCAAGTACTCAGCGACGCGATCTTGCACGAAGGAAGAATTAGCCCAGGAGGTTAGGCAATGGTGTACGTGCGCGAGAACCACAAAAAGGCAAAGTGTCATCCCGACAGACGGCATGCCGCCAAAGGTATGTGCTTCGAGTGTTACGCAGAGCAGTACCCTAAAGCAGAGCGCGCCACGTGCCACCCAGACCGACTTCGACGAGCGCACGGATTATGCAAATCCTGCTACGACAAGAAACTCAAAGCCCGCAACCCTGAGTATGCAGAGCGGCAGCGCCGCAATAGCTTGCGCTGGACAGAACTCAACGCAGAGCGAAAGGTTGCCCAGAAGCGCCAGTACTACTCACAAGGACGAGTTAAGCAACGGGACAAACTCCGGGATCGGGAAGCCTCTCTGCTGCGATTCGGACTCACCATCGAAGACGAGGTACGAATCCTTGAGCAGCAAGGGAATCGATGCGGGATATGTGGCGGGGATTCCGGGCGAGGATTTGACATCGACCATGACCATGCAACGGGGCGGTTCCGAGGGCTCATATGCCACCGATGCAACAAAGGACTTGGACTCTTGGGAGATGATATTGCAGGTCTTGAAAAGGCACTCGCCTACTTGCGCAGTGCAGAAACTGCGCCTTACCAGCCATGGAGAGATAGTGACGATCACGAAGCCGGGTGACGGCAACTGGCAACACGTCGAAGATGCGCAGCGACGGTATCAGGCGGCAGGAATTCGCCACGACCTGGCACTCTCTCGCGGAGAGACGCGCGATCCAGAGACAAGCGAGCATCACTTGGCGCATGCGGCTTGCTGCATTCTGTTCCGGCTCGAACTGGCATTGCGGGAGGAAAGCGATGGTCCGACTTGAGCCGATACGCACCCGCCAATGTCGCCTCACCCTTCACCCCGCCCGCCAGATCAATCTTCTGTTCGATATGCCCAAGCCCTTCAATAAGCGCCACCTGACAGCAGCGATCACGGCGCTGTGGCCGCAGTATCACAGCAAGGGCGCGGGAGACATGGCAGGCGCAGCGATAGACGACTGGCTACAGCGCGGGGCGATACAGCGGGTGAATGAGACAGGTTTGCCACGGTATGTGATACGGGAGTCGGTATGAGTGAGCGAGTAGCGGGATATTACTGGACCAGGGTTGATGGCGAATGGGAGCCCGCTTTTCATCAGGGTGATGGTGATTGGCGCATTTTTGGCGGCTGGGCCGATGATGATTGGTTTGAAGAGATAGGCGATCGCATACCGGAGCCTGATGAAGAAGGTTGGCATTGCGTCCCTGAAACTTTCTCGCCATCGGTTGTTGGTGAGATTGTCGACGAAGTTTTCGATGGCGCTATTGAAGACGACGCCGTGATCTATGACGTGATCGAGTCATTCATCAAGCACTCGCCGCGACCCCGATGATCACCGCCACCTACTGGGAACGCGACACCGAGATCAGTCGCATCAACGCAGCCGGCCAAGTGCCGGTTTTTCTTTACCCGGAGGAAGTATGAGTACACCGAAGCAGGTTTCAGTGACGATCTCTCGCCCACAAGGCGGGGCCAGAGACGAGGAAGTGATTGTAGTCAGTATCGATGACGAATCATCGCGGCTACCTATCGTCGAGTTTGAGATGCCGCTGGCAGACTTTATGCGATGCCTGACCGGCCTTGGTGCAGTGAAAGCGCCCGTCAACCGATTCACTCACGAAGATGATCGCAGCAAGCTGGGTATGAAGGTGATCAGGGAGCGAGTTGAGTGTCGCCGGGCTAAGTCTCTTTCGGGCAAGGATGAACAGCGCGAAATCGTAATGGAGCATATCGCAACCCTACCCGCCGAGTATCGGTTATTCAGTGACGGGACTCAGTCTCAACAGCACGGCGACAGTCACGTCTACACCGTCGAGAAATACGTGGAGGAATGATGTCGCTACTGACGCATAACGAGCTGGTCGCACTGGTCGAAAGCGGGGCGATTGAGGGCGTGGAGCCGGATCAGATCAACGGGGCGAGCATCGATCTGACGCTGGCCGATGGATTCCTGAAGGAGTCACTACCTGAGAACGACAATCGCCTCACGAGGCTGGTACACCTTGGCGAAAAGCAGACGCCGGCAATGAGTAAAAGGACGGGGCAACTCGTCTTGCATCCGGGCGAGTTCGCGCTTGCTGCCACTCAGCAGATTTTCCACCTTCCAAACGACATCGCCGGCCACTACATGCTCAAGAGCAGCCTTGCCAGGGCTGGGCTGCAGCATCTTTTCGCGGGATGGGCTGACCCGACGTGGCACGGCAGCGCGCTTACGCTGGAGTTGGTCAACTGCTTGACCTTCCATTCGCTCGTTCTTAAGCCCGGTGACAAGTGCGGTCAGATGGTGTTCTGGCGAGGGCAGCCAGTACCGGAAAGCGCGAGCTATGCGGTGCGCGGCCAATACAACCAAAGCAAGACAGTTGAGGCATCTAAGGGGGTGAGGTGATGGCAACCGACCAAGGCATGGAAGGGCCGCAGTGCGAGGCGCTGATCATTCACGAGCTGCGCAACGACAACTTGGCGCTCAGGGCGATGCTGGCCAGCGCAGAGCGGAAGCTGGCGTATCTGGAGATTGAGAACATGCGGCTGATGGATCTGCTGACCAAGCGACAGGAGGCGTCATGACTTCGATCTGGTTTTACCCCGTAATCCTATGCTGGTTCGCCCTGGCCTACCTGTTCATGCTCGCGCTCTGCCGCGTGTCAGGTAACGCCAGCGATGCGAGCGAACAATTCGAGAGAGAACTGGAGCAAAGCGATGGTGACCTACGAATGCCCGGATCACGGGCGACTCGAGGCGAAGAACGTGATGATCGGACACCTTTGCGAGCAATTCGGTAGGCCGGTGCGGGTGGTGAGTGAGGAGGAGTATCCATGCCCTTATTGGGCAATGCCTAGGGGCTATGAATGTATGGAGTTCCACCGGGAAGAAGAAGAACTGAGCGGAGGTGAGTGATGGCAATGGATCAGAAGTATACGGATGCCCTCAAGGAGTTGGAGAAGGTAAAGGCTGAGAGGGACGCGCTGGCGGCGTATATGGAGGAGTGGCGCCATGGCATTGCTCTTGCGAAGTTGTGGCACTACGAGCGAGACGAGCGCGGCTATTTCGGCTGTCAGAAAGAGGCGGACGCATTTCTCGATTGGCTCTCGGACAGAGACGAGGACGACATGCCCGAAACCTCCCTCGCCAAGCGCGATGCGCGGATGAAGGCGGAGGTGCTGGACGAACTGCTGCCGGAGATAATCGACAGGGATGATCGTTTAGAGTTACTTGTCCTGCGTGACGGATACCGCCGCCAGGCCGAAGGAGCCACCCATGAGCCTACTGCACAAGAGTGACCGGCCGATTGGGGCGATCAAGGCCGCGCCCATCATCGACGGTGACGACCACGACGAGAAGCCGAAACAGCGCCAATGGATTGTCATGTGCTGGCAAGACATCTGCGATCAGGCCGGCATTCAGCTATCGACTTTCTCGCGCCGACGAGAGAGCGGTATGAGCGTCTATGACGCACTCAGAAAGCCAGTCAAGCATAAGCGCCACTTTGATGATTGGGAAATCAGTAAGGCGCTTCGGATGAGGCACCAAGGCTATACGTGGCCGGAGGTGGCGCAAGAGCTTGGGCGTTACCAGAACGTGATCCAGGCGCGGATCAGGACTTTGAGGCAGACCGGCAGGCTGCCTGGGTAAACGTACAAAAGGGGGTGATGATGGCACTAATTCACCACAACGACCGACCCATAGGCGCCCTGAAATCGGCGCCTTTGTTTTGCCCGGATGACAGCGATCGGCGCTTTCGTGGCCAGTACCGCCCCATCAATCCCTGGCTGCTAATGGCGCGAAAGAACGGCATCCCGGATGGCACGTATTACGGTCGAGTGTCGCGTGGTATGGACAAGCAAATTGCGGCGACAATGCCGGCGCAGAGCCATAGCGATGTGGCGAAGCGACAGAAAGCAAGCGTGGTTGACGGGCGATACCAATTTGTGAGGTGAGCGATGGACGACAAGGAACTGCTGGAGAAGGCGGCGCGGGCTGCCGGCATAGATGGTAAATATCATGTCGTGTGGCGGGGTGTTGGAAGGACAGATGAGTATGGGTGTTTCGAGGTATGGAACCCACTTGCAGACGACGGCGATGCGTTTCGACTGTTGCACGACATGAAGCTCGACACCCATCGCGGCGAGAACGAACTAGGTGAACCGATCATCACTGTTGTCGGGGACATGTCGTTCAACGCTTGCCCCATCTGCGATGAATACGACATCACTGGTTTCCGCCGCGCGATCGTACGTGCTGCCGCCGCTATGGCAGAGGAGGACACTTGACTGCTCCCCGACCTAAAGGACGGGGATTCCCAATTCACCGAGAACTGGACACGGAGACTTGCTCCATGCCACTGACATTCTCTCCAAGGGCTAACACCGCCAGCCCGGCGGCTTTGATATTACGCGCAGCGTTGATGTCACGGTCGTGGTTGACCCCGCAGGCGGGGCAGATCCAGACGCGGACGCTCAGCGGAAGCGCGTCTTTAATGTGTCCGCAATTCGAGCAGCGCTTGGTGCTGGGATACCACTGGTCGATCTTGACCAACTGTCTCCCTGCCCACTGCGCCTTGTATTCCAACTGGCGCACGAACTCACCCCAGCCGGCATCGCTTATGGCCTTACTCAGGGTTGGATTGCGGAGCATGTTCTTCACTTTCAGGGATTCGACGCAGACTACTTGGTTCTCGTTAATCAGCCTGCGGGACAGCTTGTGCAAGAGATCCATTCGGCAATCGGAGATCTTGGCGTGAATACGTGCCACTCGTTTCTTGGCCTTGGCACGGTTAGCGGAGCCGAGCCGCTTCTTGCTCAGCCGTCGCTGTGCCTTGGCCAGACGAGTAGCGTATTTCGCCGTATGACGGGGATTGCCGATTCGATGTCCGTCGCTGGTGACGAACAGGTCTTTCAGGCCGAGATCGATGCCCACCATCTTCGAGGTGACGGGAAGCGTCTCGGGATCGAACTCGCACAGGCAGCTGACGAAGTATCGGCCTGCCGAGTCCTTGGAAACAGTGACGGTCGTCGGATCGCTGGGCAGTTCACGGCTCCAGCGGATCGACAGAGGCTCCTTGCACTTGGCAAGAAACAGCTGACCATCCCGGTATTTGAAAGCCGAGCGAGTGAACTCCGCCGACTGGCGGTGCCGCTTGCTCTTGAAGTTCGGGTAGCGAGCGCGGCCCTCGAAGAAGTTCTTGAAGGCCGTCTGCTGATGCCTAAGCGCCTGTTGAAGCGGGACGCAAGATACGTCATTCAGAAACGACAGGTCAGCGTCTTTCTTCATGGCCGTCAAGCGGGCGTTGGCGGCGACGTAACCAACCCTGACCTTCTCTTTGTAGAAGGCGTCAGTACGCCAGCGCAGCACCGCGTTGTAGACAAAACGCACACAACCGAACGTCTGAGCAAGAAGTTGCGCTTGTTCAGACGTTGGGTAGAAGCGGTATTTATAGGCGCGTTTCGTCATAGCTCACATCATATGCCCTAAAATGTGAAGATAGCAACTACCTGAGAAGGAGGCAGCGAGAACAGGGTCGTCCTGCGGACGACGCGCTATCCCTCCCCGCACTAAAAGTACGGGGTATCTCGCGCAAAATTGATGAACACCCACCGCTATCGTGACGAGCCGCGCTGTCTCGCCAAGCTGCGATATAGCACGGAGGAGGAAGCCCGGGCCGCTGCGATGTGCAGTTGCTCGGCATTCGGCAAGCCGTGCATGTCGATTTACGCGTGCCGGTCATGCGGCGGGTGGCACGTTACGAGCCAAAGGGGTCATGTCGCCATGCGGGTGACGGCGCAGTTATCACACATGCAAGTGAGGGTGGCGATGTGAAAATCCGGGTAAAAAATCTCAGGATGATCAAAAGGCTTGAGGCCATCGTGTTCGTCGCTGCGCTGGTATCAGGAGCCGCCGCTTTGGCGAACTGGATCGTTCATGGATGGGCGTGGACGCTGCCGACGCTTCAGTCCCTTTGCCTTGCCACGGCATGCCTGCTGGTGTCGAGGACGGCGTCAGGGCTGGCGAAAGAGATGGAGGGTGAATGATGCACAAACCAAGGCTACGTGAGGTCAGCGTTGCCGGCCAGCTACGATGGCAATGCTACGTCTGGCCGCTGAAGCATGGCGAGGTGCTTTGCGGTCATGGAGACAACCCCAAGGCGGCGTATTTCGACTGCTGCGATCTATTCTATGAGTACGCGCTGGCCAATAGGCGACGGCGAACGATTAAGCGAACGATTAAGCAACGGCTGAGAGATTGGGCCGGGAGATAACACAGGCGCTGAGGCGCCTTTTTTGTTGGGAGGATGGGATGAGCTTTTGCAGATTCAGCAGCAATGATTGGCGTTGCGATCTCTACATTTACGAGGGATTCGATGGCGTCTACATGCTGCATGTCGCCAAGAACCGAGTTGCCGGAGACGTGCCAAGAGCGAAGCTGACGCAGGAATCCCTCAAGGATGGAAGCTTTGCAGAAGCGCACGCTAAGCAAATGGAGTATGTGAGCCGGGCTGAGCGCGTGCCAATCGGACTGAGTGCAGACGGAGAGACGTTCCACATCCATGACGCCGAAGAGCTGCTGGCGAAGATGCGAGAGCTTAAAGCCGAAGGATACCGGGTGCCATGTTTCGCTTTTGAGTCGGTGGCGGAAGATGCAGGCATCCCGACAGGCATTGAGAACCTGTATTGAGGAGGCGTGATGAATCATGCAGTAGATAAGCCGGTACGCTGGCTCACGATGCGAGACATCATGGAGCGCACCGGATACAAGCGCACGAAAATTTACGAGCTGCGCATGCAAGACCCGACGTTTCCCAAGCCGATCAATATCGGCAACGGGACTGGGCGCCATGCCACCCTGAGATGGGTCGAATCGGATCTTGAGGAGTGGATGCGCCGGCAGGCTAGCGGTGCATGACGCGCTCGGCGAAGGATTGCTTCTGCTCCTCGGTCATGCCCGACTCCAGCGCGTCCAGATAGTCACAGTACCATCCCATCATCACCCGCCGCTGATTCAGATACGCGGCCTTGTTGTACGTCCCCTCCAATCCAGGCGGCTTGTGTGCCAGTTGCATCTCTGTCCAGGCTTTCGGCCAACCATGCTCGGATAGCAGGGTCTTCGCGGTATGGCGAGATCCATGCCCGGTCATGCGCCGCTTGTAGCCAGCGCGTCGAAACAGGGAGTTGATCGCCATGTCGGAGATCACTGGCACCTTGGCGCCCCCGCCCGCGAACAGGTAGCGCGAATGCCCGGTAATCGGGGCCAGCGCTTCCAACATCTCCACCACTTGAGGCGACAGCGGCACGATGTGGTCGCGTCGCATCTTCATCTTCTCGCCCGGGACGGTCCACAGACCTTCCTTCAGGTCGATCTCGCTCCACTCTGCCCACCTGACCATGCCAGGGCGCGACGCAGTCCTGACGACCATCCATGCTGCCGTCTTCACTACAGGACCGCCGGTGGTCTTCCTGAGCTGCTGTAGGAAGTGAGGAAGCTCCTGCTCCAGTAGGTGCGGGTAGTGCTCCACCTCGGGCGGCTTGGCCGCGATGTCCGCCAGATTCGATGCCGGGTTGTTGTCAGTGCGCCCCAGGGCGATGGCATAGCCGAATATCTGATTGAGCCAGGCGCGGCTCTTGTCGGCCACCTCGAATGATCCGCGTGCCTCGATGAACGTCTGGAGCTTGGCGCAATCGGCCCGCGTCACTTTGGCGATGGGCAGCCGGCCCAAGTGGGGCAGGGCATCGTTCTTCATCCAGCGACGCACCTGAATCAACGTGCCTTCGGCGAGCCCCGAGGCGACCTTGTGCTGATACCACTCGCGCGTCGTCTGCTCGAACGTCGCTTCGACGCCTTCGCGCTCCATCTTGCGATGCTGGACGGGGTCGATCCCCTCGGCGACCAGTTCGGCAACATCCATCGCCGACCGGCGAGCCGCCTTGGCCGTCGTGTCGGGGTAGCTACCCACGCCCATCCAGGCCCATTTGCCGTTCGACGGTTTCTTGTAGCGCACTTCCCAGCGCTTGCGGCCGGACGGGCTGACCACGAAGTAGAGGCGATCCATGCCGTAGGATTCGCGGTACTCGCGTTCCTCGGGCTCCAGGGTGGACAGCACGGTATCCGCCAGCGGGCGGCGCTTGATGGCTTTGCGTTTCATGCGTCGGTGTATGGTGTCGGTGGCTGGGAAAGCCAACATACACGACCCCATACAGCCGTGGCTACCATACGCACGCCAACCGGCGAACACGAATGAACAGGAAAAAGGCGAGGAATCAAGGCTTGATGCGGGGTGGCGATGAGGAGCAAACTTGAGTGAACCGTAAAATGGAGCGGGCAACGGGTGGCTGGGAAAGCCAACATACACGACCCCATACAGCCGTGGCTACCATACGCACGCCAACCGGCGAACACGAATGAACAGGAAAAAGGCGAGGAATCAAGGCTTGATGCGGGGTGGCGATGAGGAGCAAACTTGAGTGAACCGTAAAATGGAGCGGGCAACG
>NZ_QWBW01000033.1 GCF_004117855.1 Modicisalibacter coralii | reverse complement strand
ACCCCAAGCTCGGCCCGCCGCTGACCGACGCCGATCGCGACGAGGGCTTCTCGAGCCGCGGCCAGGCGCTCAAGGCGATCGTCGTCCCGGGGCTGATCGCCTTCCTGGTGCTGGGCTCGATCTACGGCGGCGTGGCCTCGGTCACCGAAGCCGCGGCGATGGGCGTGTTCGGCGTGCTGCTGGCGGTGATCGGGCGCGGCGAGTTCTCGTTCAAGACCCTGCACGAAAGCCTCGGCCAGACGCTGATGACCTGCGGCATGATCATCTGGATCGGTATCGGCGCGGCGACCCTGGTCGGGGTCTACAACCTGATGGGCGGCAACCGCTTCATCTCGCAGCTGATCCTCGGCCTCGACGTGCCGCCGATCGCCATCCTGCTGGTGATGATGGCGATCCTGCTGGTGCTGGGGATGTTCCTCGACTGGATCGGCGTGGCGATGCTGACGCTGCCGATCTTCGTGCCGATCGTCGACCAGCTGGGCTACAGCCCGATCTGGTTCGGCATCCTGTTCGCGGTCAACATGCAGGTGTCGTTCCTGTCGCCGCCGTTCGGCCCGGCCGCCTTCTACTTGAAGGGCGTGGCGCCACCGAGCGTGAGTCTCAAGGACATCTTCGTCTCGCTGTTGCCGTTCATCGCCATCCAGCTGGTGGTGCTGTTCGCGCTGCTGTTCTTCCCCGAGATTGCCATGTGGTTAGTCTAAAAGGACCATCATGAAAATTACCCAACTCAAGACCTGGCAGGTGCCGCCGCGCTGGCTGTTCCTCAAGATCGAGACCGATGAAGGGTGCTACGGCTGGGGCGAGCCGGTGGTCGAGGGGCGCGCGGCGACCGTCGAGGCCGCGGTACACGAACTCGCCGACTATCTCGTCGGCCAGGACCCGCACCGCATCGAGCACCTGTGGAATACGATGTACCGCGCCGGGTTCTATCGCGGTGGTCCGATCCTGATGAGCGCCATCGCCGGCATCGACCAGGCGCTGTGGGACCTCAAGGGCCGCGACCTGGGTGTGCCCGTGTATCAGTTGCTGGGCGGCAAGGTGCGCGACCGCATGCGCATGTACGCCTGGACCGGCGGCGACCGGCCGAGCGACGTGGGCGAGGGCGCCAGGGCGCTGGTCGAGCAGGGTTTTACCGCCTTCAAGATGAACGGCACGCCGGAGCTTGCCATCGTCGACTCGCATCGCAAGATCGACGAGGCGGTGGCCCGGGTCGCCGAGGCCCGCGAGGCGGTGGGGCCCGACGTGGGCATCGGCATCGACTTCCACGGTCGTGTCCATCGGCCCATGGCCAAGGCGCTGCTGCGTGAACTCGAGCCCTATCACCCGATGTTCGTCGAGGAGCCGGTGCTGCCCGAGCACCTGCCGAGCCTCAAGCAGATCGCCACCGGGCTGGGCTACCCGATCGCCACCGGCGAGCGGCTGCATACCCGCTTTCAGTTCCGCGACCTGCTCGCCGAGGGCATGGTCGATGTGGTGCAGCCGGACCTGTCGCACTGCGGCGGCATCAGCGAGGGCATGAAGATCGCTTCGCTGGCCTCCTGCTACGATGTGGCGCTGGCGCCGCACTGCCCGCTGGGGCCGCTGACGCTGGCCGCCTCGCTGCACGTGGATGCCGTCAACCACAATGCCTTCATTCAGGAACAGAGCATGGGCATCCACTACAATCGGGACAACGACGTGCTCGATTACCTGGTGGACAAGTCCGCGCTGTCGATCCACGACGGCTTCTGCGCGATCCCCGAGGGTCCGGGGCTGGGCGTGGAAATCGACGAGGCCTTCGTCGAGGAGCGCGCCAAGGTGGGGCATCGCTGGCGCAATCCGGTGTGGACGCATGAGGACGGGTCGATCGCCGAATGGTGACCGATGGGCGTGAGCCATCTGCGCTCGGTCATGCGGCGTTGAAAACGCCCCAGGCTTACTCATTTACAAGAGTAAACTCCGTCGTCTGGGTCGTTTTCTCCTTGTCTGACCTTCGCTCGAAAGGCTCACCCTCCATCGGTGAGCCTTGAAAAACTTGGAGGCAACTATGAACGAGACGCGCCGGGCCGCCCTGCAGGCGGCTCTCAAGGACCTGCCGCTGGTGGCGATTCTGCGTGGCGTGCGGCCGGACGAGGTCGACGCCATCTTCGACGCGCTGGTGACGGCGGGTTTTCGGATGATCGAGATTCCGCTCAACTCGCCGCGCCCCTGGGAGAGCATCGAACGGCTCGCCAAGCGCTGCCCGGATGACGTGGTGATCGGCGCCGGCACGGTGCTCGACCCCGAGGCCTGCCAGCGGCTGGCGGATCTGGAAGCGCCGCTGGTGATCACCCCCAACACCGATCCGGCGGTGATCGGCGAGGCGGCCTCCCAGGATTTGGCGCCGATGATCGGCTGCATGACGCCCACCGAGGCGCTGACGGCGGTCCGCGCCGGAGCCACCACGCTCAAGCTGTTTCCGGCCGGCAAGCTGGGTACCGGCTACTTCAAGGACATCAAGGCGGTATTGCCGCCCGACCTGCCGGTACTCGCCGTGGGGGGCATCGATCTCGACAACATGGCCGAGTGGGTGGCCGCCGGGATCGACGGTTTCGGCTTCGGCGGCAGCGTGTACAAGCCCGGCTGGTCGGCCGACGAGGTGGGCGAGCGAGGCCGCGCGCTGATCGCCGAATGGCGCCGTATCAATGAAGGCCTCAACCAGGCCTCGGAGCTCGAGCGTGAGGCGGACGCATGACGGCCGGTGACGAGCGCCTGATCGCCATCGACTGGGGGACCAGCAACTTCCGCGCCTTCCTGGTCGACCGCGCGAGTGGCGAATGCCTGGAGACCCGGCGCTCCGATGCCGGACTGCGTTCGCTGTCGAGTGCCGAGTTCCCCCACTACTGCGCCGCGCAGGTGGCGGCATGGCGCGAGGGCGCGGGCGCCAGGAGCGTACCGATCTATCTCGCCGGCATGGTCGGCTCGAAGCGTGGCTGGAGCGAAGCGCCGCAGCTCGACCTGCCGGTGTCCGCCGAGGACTTGGCCGCAAACGTGGTCGCCGCGCCGGGCCTCGACAACGCCTGGATCGTGCCCGGCGTCAAGGTGGTCCGCGACGACCACGTCGACGTGATGCGCGGCGAGGAGATCCAGGCCTTCGGCGCCCTGGCGCTGTGCGAGACCGACACCGCCCTGTGCTGCCTGCCGGGTACCCACAGCAAGTGGGCCCGACTCGAGGCCGGGCGGATGATCGACTTCATCACCGCGATGACCGGTGAGCTCTACCATGCGGTGCGTTTCCACACCTTGCCCGGCGAGCCGGCCCGCGAGTCCGCCGAGTTCGATGCCGGGGCCTTCGACCAGGGGCTGACGGCGGCCGCGCACCCGGCGGGACTGCTGCATGCCTTGTTCGAGGCGCGCAGTCGGCACCTTTATGCCGGGCTTCCCGCCGAGCGGGTCGGCAGCTTTCTCTCCGGGGTGATGATCGGCAGCGAAGTGCGTACCCAGCGCCGGATCCACCCCACGGCCGGCGAAGTCCTGCTGGTCGGATCGACGACACTCAATGCGCTCTATCGGCGGGCGCTGGAAGCCAGTGATTTCACCGTGCGCGAGATCGACAGCGACGCGGCGACCCTGGCGGGGCTGTGTGCACTGGCCGACCGACATAAAGTCTGAGGAGCTGGACGGAATTTGTGGGAGGGAGCTTGTTCCCGACGATATCGGATCATGGTGCAAAAACGGGCGATACCAAAGATCACTTGCCGATACCCCCGATACGAAAAAGGCGACGCATGAGGCGTCGCCTTTTTCGTGAATAGCGCCGTGGGTCAGTGGCGTTTCAGATGCTCGATGAACCGCGAAACGATCATGGCGGGATCGGTGCGAATATCGATGCGAAAGGCCTCGGTCTCGTCGGGCATTTCGAGCGTGCTCAACTGGTTGTCGAGCATGTGCTCGCCGGCGAAGAAATGCGCGCCGCGGGAGTTCAGCCGCTCCAGAAGGACCTCGCGAGTGCCGTGAAGATAGAGAATCTCCAGGTCCGGCGCGCCCTCGCGCAGGCTGTCGCGGTAGCGATGCTTGAGCGCCGAGCAGCCGATGACCAGCGGTTTTCCCGCCTCGCGGTAACGCCGA
This sequence comes from Modicisalibacter coralii, assembly GCF_004117855.1. Lineage (GTDB taxonomy): Bacteria > Pseudomonadota > Gammaproteobacteria > Pseudomonadales > Halomonadaceae > Modicisalibacter > Modicisalibacter coralii. The sequence goes on along the minus strand of NZ_QWBW01000033.1, from coordinate 47,188 downwards.
TAGAAATTCGCGAGTGTCTCGAGCCAGCCCTCGCGGTCGGCATCGTTCAACGGCTCCCCGCGAGACATCTTGGCGATACTGGTCGGGCTATGATGATCGTCGGCATCGATGAATTCGGCGCCGATGGCCGAGGCGAGATCCCGGCCGATGTGCGACTTTCCCGAGCCGGAAACGCCCATGACCAGAATGCAGGGTGAAGTGTTTTTCATGCAGAAACGTCCGCGGTCGAATGGCGACTTTTCAGCCTGATGATAGCATTTTTCACGTCGGGATATGAGACGATTCCGGTGCTTTTACACGTTGGTTGATGCCCGGCTTGGATCCTGGATGCACCATCATTGTGCAACGGAGCCCGTTCAGGCGCTCGCCGCACCGGACGGGGGCGAAGTCTGCCCGAAAAGAGGGTGCCTTGGGGGGAGCCGGGCCGCATCGACTATCGTGAGGGATGGTGCAAGGGCCTGGACTGGCCCGGCTCAGGCCCGCCCCAAGGCCCGATCGGGCCTGAGTGGCACAATCTGTGCTAGGACGCATTACCACGATGCGCGACCGTCGGCGACGGATCGTCGGTCGTTCATGGAGGACCGTGATGACAAACGCCATGGCAGCCCAGCGATTACGCCTGATCTTCACCGATCTGGATGGATCCCTGCTCGATCATTACACCTACGACTGGTCGCCGGCGGAGCCCTGGCTACGACGCCTGCGCAAGACCGCCGTGCCGGTGATTCCGGTCAGCAGCAAGACCCGCGCCGAGCTGGTGCCGCTGCGCCGTGAACTGGCGCTCGAGGATGCGCCCTTCATTGCCGAGAACGGCGCGGTGATCGGCCTGCCGCCCAGCTGGCAGCATGCCCGTCTGGATCGCGACCCCGCCGACCCCAGCGGGTTGTGCATCAAGACCCCGGGGGTGGACAACGATTTTCTGCGTCAGCGCCTCGAGGTGCTGCGCGACCGGCTCAAGCTGAACTACCGCACCATGAGCGAAATGACCCTCGACGAGGTCGTGCGTGCCACCGGCCTGAGCGAGGAGGGCGCGCGTCTGTCGCGTCAGCGCGAGGGCAGCGAGCCGCTGATCTGGGACGATAGCGACGCGGCCCTGGAGACCTTTCGCGGCGCCCTGCAGAACGACGGCCTGACGCTCACTCGCGGCGGGCGCTTCTGGCACGTCATGGGTAACGTCGACAAGGGCCAGGCGATGCGCTGGCTGGTGGCACGCTTCGAGGCGCTGCGCGGCGACACGCCGACCACGCTGGGGCTGGGCGACGGGCCCAACGATATCGCGCTGCTCGAGGCGGTCGACCAGGCGGTGCTGATCCGCGGCGAGCATCGCCACCCGGTGGACGTCGCCAACCCCGCGTTGTATCGCACCCGGGCCTCGGGGCCGCAAGGCTGGTGCGAGGGGCTGGACCACTGGCTGGGCAAGACCTTCTTCGAGCCATCCGCCCCGCATGAGGACGAGCCTCTATGAGCGATTTTTATCAGAACGGCATCATCACCAACTTTCACAACCTGACGCATCGGCCGGTGGAGGCGCTCGAGGCGGATCTGAAGCGCTTCGCCAGGCGGCGGCCGATGGGGTTGATCCTGCCGTCGCTGTTCTCGGAACTGGAAGGGCCGGCGCTGGGGCGGATCGTCGACGAACTGGCCAAGGTGGAGTATCTCGACGAGATCGTCATCGGCCTCGATCGCGCCGATCGCGAGCAGTTCCTCCACGCCCGCGAGTTCTTTTCCCGGTTGCCGCAGCACCATCGCATCCTGTGGAACGACGGGCCGCGCCTGCAGGCGCTGGATGCCGAGCTGGAGGCCGAGGGCATATCGCCCCAGGAGCCGGGCAAGGGGCGCAATGTCTGGTACTGCGCCGGCTACATGCTGGCCTCGCGGCGTACCCAAGCGGTGGCGCTGCACGACTGCGACATCGTCACCTACGACCGGGGGCTGCTGGCGCGGCTGATCTACCCGGTGGCGCATCCGCAGTTCAACTACGAATTCTGCAAGGGCTACTACTCGCGGATCGCCGGCGGCAAGCTCAACGGCCGGGTGGCTCGGCTGATGGTCACGCCGATGATCCGCGCGCTGAAGAAGGTCTTCGGCCCGCTGCCCTACCTGGATTACCTGGACAGCTACCGCTACCCGCTGTCGGGGGAGTTCTCGATGCGTACCGATGTGCTCGATGGCATCCGCATTCCCAGCGATTGGGGGCTGGAGATCGGCGTGCTCTCCGAGGTGCATCGCAACTATTCCACCAAGCAGCTCTGTCAGGTCGACATCGCCGATATCTACGATCACAAGCATCAGCCGGTCTCCGAGGTCGATCCCCACGCCGGGCTCAACCGCATGAGCCTGGATATCGCCAAGGCGCTCTATCGCAAGCTGGCGACGCTGGGCGTCGAGATTCATGCCGAGACCTTTCGCACCATCAAGGCGACGTACTATCGCATCGCCCTGGATTTGATCGAAGCCTACGACAACGATGCCGCCATGAACGGTCTCAAGCTCGACCGCCACAGCGAGGAGCAGGCGGTGGAGCTGTTTGCCGCCAACATCATGGAAGCGGGGGCGGCCTTTCTCGACAACCCGCGCGACAAGCCGTTCATCCCCAGCTGGAATCGGGTGCAGGCGGCGATTCCCGATCTGCTGGAACGCATGCACGAGGCGGTGGAGCTGGACAACCAGGGTCGCGTATAGCCAGGCGTCGGGGTCGGCGCCGCCATCGTCGGGAACGAGTTCCCTCCCACCAGAAGTCGGTACCTGTCAACGTTGTGGGAGCGAACTGGTTCGCGATGAAACAGCCACCGCTGTAGGAAACGAGTTGCCTCCCACGAAACCAGCAAGGACTCGCTCTTGTGGGGCGAATTCATTGGCGATGCGGCTGGCGCGTTTTTCCCTGTCGGCAGACGATGGTAAAAGTAGCGCTCCCGTCGAACCGACCCGGTAGGCCGATGACCGCTTCCGACACCTCTTCTTTCGATGCGCCTGCTGACGGCGCCCTGCCCATCGACGCGCACCTGGCCGAGATCCGGGGCGCGCTGGATGCCCACTCCCGTGCGCTGCTGGTCGCCGAGCCCGGGGCCGGCAAGACCACTCGCGTGCCGCTGGCGCTGCTGGATTCTGCCTGGTGCGCCACGGGCAAGCTGTTGCTGCTCGAGCCGCGACGTGTCGCGGCCCGGCTGGCGGCGCGCTACATGGCCGAACGACTCGGCGAGCCGGTGGGGGAGACGGTGGGCTATCGCATGCGCGGCGAGACCCGGGTCGGCGAACGCACGCGGCTGGAGGTGGTGACCCAGGGTGTGCTGACGCGACTGATCCAGGACGACCCGATGCTCGAGGGCGTCGCGGGCATCGTCTTCGACGAGTTCCACGAGCGCAGCCTGGAAGCGGACCTGGGGCTGGCCCTGACGCTGGACGTCCAGACCGGCCTGCGCGAGGACCTGCGGCTGCTGGTGATGTCGGCGACGCTCGATGTCGGGGCGCTCACCGGCGTACTCGGCGAGGTGCCGCTGGTCGAGTGCCCGGGGCGGAGCTTCCCGGTGACCACCCACTATCGGGCCTTGAACACCCGCGATGCCACGGCGACCCAGCAGGCCGGGGTGGTGCGCGAGGCGTTGGCGCGCGAGGCGGGCGACGTGCTGGTGATCCTGCCCGGGGTCGGCGAGATCCGCCGGCTGGCGCGGGAACTGACCGGGCTGCCGGCCGGCGTCGTCCTCCATGAGCTGCACGGTCGCCTGTCGCTCGAGACCCAGCAGCGGGCGCTGAGCCGCGATCCCGACGGGCGGCGGCGGGTCGTGCTGGCCACGGCCATCGCCGAATCCAGCGTCACGGTGGACGGCGTGCGCATCGTCATCGACAGCGGTTTCGCCCGCGAGCCGGTCTTTCAGCCGCGCCTCGGGCTGACGCGGCTGGCCACCCACCGGGTCAGCCGGGCGAGTGCCGATCAGCGCCGTGGGCGTGCCGCCCGCCAGGGCCCCGGTGTCTGCTATCGGCTGTGGGCCGAGGAGCAGCCATTGCCCGCTCACGCTGATCCCGAGATCCGCCAGGCCGATCTGGCCCCGCTGGCCTTCGAGCTGGCCCGCTGGGGCATCGTCGAGCCCGACGCGCTCACCTGGGTGACGCCGCCGCCGGCCGCGGCACTGGACGCCGGGCGTTCGCTGCTCAAGCGCCTGGGCGTGCTCGACGACGCCCATCGTCTCACCGCGCTGGGGCGGGCCTGCGCGCATTACCCGGTCCACCCGCGCCTGGCGGTGATGCTCGAACGGGCCGGTGAACTCGACGCGCGACCGTTGGCCTGCTGGCTGGCAGCGCTGCTGGAAGGGCGTGCGGGCGGCGAGGACCGGGATCTGGCCACGACGCTGGCCAGGCTCCCCGATGGCCGGGCCAAGGGCACCGAGCGGCAATGGTATCGCGACGCCCGGCGCCTGGCCGATACGCTCGCCTGCGGCCTGAGCGTCGATTCGCTGGCGCCCCTCGGCGAGCTGCTGGCGCTGGCCTATCCCGAGCGGGTCGCGCTGCGTCAGGCGCCGGGGCGTTTCAAGCTGGCCGCGGGCAGCCTGGCGCTGCTCGATGCGTCACACCCGCTGGCGCATGCCGAGGCACTGGTGGCGGTGGAGCTCGACGGCCAGGCCCAGGGGGCGCGGATATTTCGTGCCGCCGCGCTCGAGCCGTCGCGCCTCGAGGCGCTGTTCCCCGAAACCCGCGACTTTCGTCCCCGCCTGACCTGGAGCGAGACCGAAGGGCGGCTGATCGGCGAGGAGGTCAGGGCGTTGGGCGAACTGACAATCGAGCGCCGGCCGCTGCGCGAGATGCCCGACGCGGCGATTCGCGAGGCGCTGCTGGCGGCGGTGCGCCGCCGTGGCCGGCTGGCGTTCGACGCCGGGGCCGAGCAGTTGTGCGCCCGGGTGGCGCTGCTGCGTCGCGAGTTCGGCGAGACGTGGCCGGACTGGTCGCGGGAACGGCTGCTCGCGACCCTGGAGGACTGGCTGAGCCCCTATCTCGACGGCATCCGCCGGCTCGAGCGTCTCGATGCGCTGCCCTTCGCGCGGATCCTGCTCGACCGGCTCGACTGGTCGAGCCGCCAGGCGCTCGACGAGCTGGCACCGACCCATCTGCCGGTGCCCAGCGGCTCGCGCATTCGCCTGGATTACGTGAGTGGCCGAGCCGGCGGCGCTCTCGATGCAGAGCCGGTGCTGGCCGTGAAGCTCCAGGAGCTGTTCGGGCTCGGCGAGACACCGCGCATCGCCGGCGGGCGCGTGCCGGTGGTGCTGCACCTGCTGTCGCCGGCCGGGCGGCCACTGCAGGTGACCCGCGACCTCGCCAGCTTCTGGAAGCGGGGTTACTTCGAGGTGCGCAAGGACATGCGCGGGCGCTACCCCAAGCACCCCTGGCCCGAGGATCCGCGAACGGCGGTCGCCACCGCGCGGACCCGGCGGCGGGCGCCGGACTAGACGGCCGCCTGGGGCAGGATCTTCCGCAAAAACTGCCGGGTGCGTTCGTCGCGGGGCTGGGTGAACAGCTCGTCGGGCGGGGCCTGTTCGACGATGCGTCCCTCGTCCATGAACACCACCCGGTCGGCCACGTCGCGGGCGAATTGCATCTCGTGGCTGACCACGATCATCGTCTGGCGCTCGGCGGCGAGCTGCTTCATCAGGCCCAACACCTCGTCGACCCACTCCGGGTCGAGCGCCGAGGTCGGTTCGTCGAAGAGTATGACATCGGCATTGGCGGCCATCGCGCGGCCGATGCCCACGCGCTGCTGCTGGCCGCCGGACAGCGAGGCCGGGTAGGCGTCGGCCTTGTCGGCCAGGCCGATGCGCTCGAGGATCTCGCGGGCCCGGGCGTGGGCCTTTTCCTTGGGTAGACGGTCGACCACGATCATTCCTTCGCTGATGTTCTCCAGCGCCGTCTTGTTGGCGAACAGCGCATAGTTCTGGAAGACGAAGGCGGTGCGCCGGCGCAGGGCGAGGATGTCGCGCTGCGTCGCCCGGGTCACGTCGACGCGCAGGTCGCCGACGGTGAGATGCCCGGCGTCGGGGCGCTCGAGGAAGTTGATGCAGCGCAGCAGGGTCGACTTGCCGGTGCCCGAGGGGCCGACCACGACGATGATCTCGCCGCGTTCGAGCGACAGGTCGATGTTCTCGAAGACCGTCTGTGCGCCGAAGCGCTTGGTGATGCCCTGGAGTTCGATCATCGCTGATAGGCTCGGTTGAGACGGGTTTCCAGCCGACGCTGCAGCCAGGAGAGGGCTTCGACGACCACCCAGTAGATGATCGCCACGACCAGGAACGCCTCGAAGTAGAGGAAGCTGCTCGCGGCTTCCTTCTGGGTGGCGCCCATCAGTTCGGTGACCCCCAGCGTGAAGGCCAGCGAGGTGGCCTTGATCATGTCGATGAAGTAGTTCATCAGCGTCGGGGTGGCGATGCGTGTCGCCTGGGGCAGCACGATGCGCCGCATCAGCTGGCCCTGGGTCATGCCGATCGACAGCGCGGCTTCCGTCTGGCTGCGATCGACGCCGACGATGGCGGCGCGGATCGATTCGGCCATGTAGGCCGAGAAGTGCAGGGTCAGGCCCATGATGGTCGCGGTGACGCCGTTGATCGCCACCAGGAAGGTCAGCAGCTGTGGCAGGCCGTAATAGAACAGGAACAGCTGCACCAGCAGCGGCGTGCCGCGGAAGAAGGAGATGAACAGCATCGCCAGGGCGTTGAGCCCGCGCAGCCGGCGCACGCGCACCACGGCCAGCAGGCAGGCCAGCACCAGGGCGAAGATCATGCCGGCGACGGCCATCTCCAGCGTCAGCGGCAGATAGCCGAGCAGGATGGGCACCAGTCCCAGCATGTAGTCGAGATCGAGCGCGTGCATGGCGGTCAGCCTGAACCTTGAATAGGGGAAGGGCGACCGGCGGGGCCGGTCGCCGTGTCATCAGGGTCGGGTGATGTCGGTCCCGAACCACTTCTCGGAGATTCGCGTCAGGGTGCCGTTGTCGCGCAGCGTGTCCAGCGCCGCGTCGATACGGTCGCGGTCGGCCCGGCCGGCCTCGTCGTCGCGGAAGGGCAGCGCGTTCTCGATACGCGAGAAGGGCTTGCCGGCGAGCTGCAGCGGCAGCGGCTTGTCCTTGATCACCTGGGTGGCGCTGACCCGGTCCATGACGAAGGCATCGGCACGGCCCAGGGCGACGTCCTGCTCGATGTTGGACTCGTAGGTCTTGATGTCGATCTGATCGGCATAGGGCAGCTCGCGCAGCAACTGCTCGTAGTTGGAGCCGAGGTTGACCGCCACGGTCTTGCCCTTGAGATCCTCGACGCCCTGGATGGCGTCGTTGCCCTTGCGCACCACCACCTGAGCGCCGTCATAGACGTAGGGATCGGTGAAGGCGTACTTGGCCTTGCGCTCCGGGGTGATGGTGATCTGGTTGGCGATGGTGTCGATACGCCCGGAGTCGAGCATGCCGGCCAGGCCCGAGAAGCTCGCGGTGACGAACTCGATGTCGTCGCCGGTCTGCTCGCCGATGGCGTTCAGCACGTCCACTTCGAAGCCCTTGAGCTGATCCTGCTCGACGAAGGTGAAGGGATAGTACTTGCCGGACATGCCGACCCGCAGGGTGTCGGCCTGGGCAATGCCGACGCTCGCGCCGAGCGCCAGGGCGATGGCGGCGGATTGGACGATGCGTGTCAGGGTCATGGACCGCTCCTCGTGGATGGAATGCAGGGAGTGTAGCGCAAATGGCCAATTTGGAATAATAGGAAGAGTCTATATTCCTTTTGGTTTTCTTAAATCGGCCGCATGCCCCTGTCGGGCGATCGGCTGCCGTCCGGGTGGTGAATAGCCGGGATTTCATATATTCAAAAAAAGAATAATGTTAGAACTTAAAATGCGTTATGCTGGTGGCATCTCGATCGCGTAAGAGGAGTCATCTCATGCGCTCTCCCGTCGTTACCCACTTCTTCGACGAGCCCACCAACACCTTCAGCTACGTGGTCCGGGATCCGGAAAGCTCGGCCTGCGCGATTCTCGACTCGGTACTCGACTTCGATTATGCCGCCGGACGCACCGACGTGCGCTCCGCCGACGCGATCATCGAGTTCGTCGAGCGCAAGGGGCTCACGGTCGAATGGATCCTCGAAACCCACGTTCACGCCGACCATCTCTCCGCGGCGCCCTACCTGCACGAAAAGCTCGGCGGCAGGACGGCCATCGGCGCCCATATCACCGAGGTCCAGGAGATCTTCGGCAAGGCCTTCAATGCGGGCACCGAGTTCGCCCGCGACGGCAGCCAGTTCGACCGGCTGTTCGCGGAGGGCGATACCTTCGCCATCGGTCATCTGGAAGGTCGTGTGCTGCATACGCCGGGGCACACGCCGGCCTGCCTGACCTACGTGATCGGCGACGCGGCCTTCGTCGGCGATACCCTGTTCATGCCCGATTATGGCACCGCGCGCTGTGATTTCCCCGGTGGCGATGCACGCACGCTGTATCATTCGATCCAGAAGGTGCTGGCGCTGCCCGACGAGACACGGCTGTTTCTCTGTCACGACTACAAGGCGCCGGGCCGGGATACCTATGCCCACGAGACCACGGTGGCCGACCAGCGGGCCGGCAACGTGCACGTGCATGACGGGGTCAGCGAGGAACAGTTCGTCGCCATGCGCCGCGAGCGTGATGCCACCCTGGGCATGCCGCGGCTGATCCTGCCCTCGGTGCAGGTCAACATGCGCGCCGGCCATCTGCCCCCCGCCGAGGACAATGGCCAAGTATATCTCAAGGTGCCCATCGACCGCTTCTGAACCCGCCGATGCCTCGTTCGGCCCCACGGTGGCCGGGCGAGGCATGGCCACGAGAACGATCATTCCCGGAGTTCGCCATGTCTTCCAACGAATCCGCCGCGGTCCCCGCCGGCCGTCACGACGTGCTGATCATCGGTGGCGGGGCCGCCGGCATCGCGCTGGCCGCCAGTCTGCACAAGCGCCGTGAGAGCCTGGATATCGCCATCATCGAGCCCGCCGAGATCCACGATTACCAGCCCGGCTGGACCCTGGTCGGCGGTGGGGTCTTTACCCCGGAGCAGACGCGTCGCGCGATGCGCGATGTCATGCCCGATTTCGTGACCTGGTACCGGCATCGCTGCGATCAGGTGGCCCCCGACGCGCATCGGGTCGTTCTCGATGACGGTCGCGTCCTGGGCTATCGCAGTCTGGTGGTGGCCCCCGGGCTGGTGATCGACTGGTCGGCCATCGACGGGCTCGAGGCGACCCTGGGCGAGCATGGCGTGACCTCCAACTATCGCCGCGATCTGGCGCCCTATACCTGGTCGCTGGTCCAGTCGCTGTCGTCGGGTCGTGCCTTGTTCACCCAGCCGCCGATGCCGATCAAGTGCGCCGGGGCGCCGCAGAAGGCAATGTATCTGGCCTGCGATGCCTGGCGTCGCCGGGCCGTGCTCGGCGGCATCGACGTCAGCTTTCACAATGCCGGTGGCGTGCTGTTCGGGGTGGCGGACTACGTGCCGGCGCTCGAGCGCTATGTCGAACACTACGGCATCGACCTGCACTACCAGGAGAACCTGGTGGCGGTGGATGGCCCCAATCGAGTCGCCCGCTTTCGGGTCACGCGCGAGTCGGGCGAGGAAATCGTCGAACGGCGCTTCGACATGTTGCACGTGGTGCCGCCGCAGCGCGCTCCCGACCTGGTGCGCCGCTCCGTGCTGGCCGATGCGGCGGGCTGGCTGGATCTCGACGAGGCCACGCTCCAGCACCGGCGCTACCCCGATGTCTTCGGCCTGGGCGATGCCAGCGGTACCGGTAATGCCAAGACCGCGGCGGCCGTGCGCAAGCAGGCCCCGGTGGTCGCCGAGAACCTGTTGGCCCGGCTCGACGGTCGTGCCTTGGAGGCGGGTTACCTGGGCTACGGCGCCTGCCCGCTCACGGTCGAGCGTGGCCGGGTGGTGCTGGCGGAGTTCGGCTACGGGGGCAAGCTGCAACCGACCCTGCCCCATTGGCTGGTCGAGGGCACGCAGGCGACCCGCATTGGCTGGATGGTCAAGGCACACTTGCTGCCCCGCCTGTACTGGAACGTCATGCTCAAGGGGCACGAGTGGCTGGCGGCGCCGGCCACGCTGGAGAAGGTGGCCGGACGGGTCGCCGAAGAGCGTTAGGCCATGGCGATCGGGCGCCCATGATGCCCGTGGCGGACGCTTCACGGCGTGACGCCACCGACAACGACACGTCAAGACCCACAAGGGAAGGAACCAGAATGGACACGATGGCGAGCCTGCAAGGGCTGATCGGCGGCGTGCTGATCGGTCTTTCGGCGGTGTGGCTGATGGCGACGCTGGGCCGCATCGCCGGTATCAGCGGCATTCTCTCGGGGCTGCTGTGGGAACGTCCCGCCGGTGACACTGCCTGGCGGCTGGCGTTTCTGGTCGGGCTGATCAGCGGGCCCTCGCTGGTGATGCTCGCCGGCGGCGGGGCGGGCAACGTGGTCGCTGAGCCGGGCGCGGTGATCGGCGCCCCCGTCGGCGGTGTGACGACGATGCTCGTCGCCGGCCTGCTGGTGGGACTGGGCACCGGGATCGGCAGCGGCTGCACCAGCGGCCACGGGGTGTGCGGCATGGCGCGACTGTCGCCGCGTTCGCTGGCGGCGACCGTGACGTTCGTGGCCGTGGCGATGGCCACGGTCTATGTGGTGCGTCATTTCCCGGGAGGAACGCCATGAAGACGCTGCCGGGCTACGTGGCCGGGCTGCTGTTCGGCCTGGGGCTGGCGATCGGCGGCATGACCGATCCGACCCGAGTGATCGGTTTCCTGGATGTCGCCGGCGACTGGGACCCGACGCTGATCTTCGTGCTCGGCGGCGCCGTGATGACGACCTTCATCGGTTACCGTCTGGTCTGGAAGCGTGGCGTGCCCTGGCTGGCGCCGCGCTTCGCGTTGCCCACCCGCCGCGACCTGGATGCCCGCCTGCTCGGCGGCGCGGCGCTGTTCGGTGTCGGTTGGGGGCTCTCCGGCTACTGCCCGGGGCCGGCCGTGGCCTCGCTCGCCGGGCCGAGCCTGCCGCTGGTGGCGATGCTGGTCGCCATGGCCGCCGGCTGGTGGCTGGCCCGCCGGGTGTGAGGGCTCAGCCGCGGTCCGCGGTCCTTTTGGCGTTCGACGGTGCCGCGGCCGATCGCTGCCGCTTGGCCTCGAGCAACCGGTGGTCGGCCCGGCTGAAGGCCTGGGCCACGGTTTCGTCATCCGTCAGGGTGACCACGCCGAAGGTGGCCGATAGCCCATGACGCAGCGGCGGGACGTGGACCTCGCCGAGGCGCTGCTGTAACCGGTCGGCCAGGTGGCGGGCGGCCTTGCCGTCGTGCCCCGGCAGCAACAGCAGGAATTCATCCCCGCCGAAGCGGCCGAAAAGGTCCTTTGCGCCCAGCGCGGCGCGCACGGCCTGACACAATCGGATCAAGGCCTTGTCGCCCACGTCGTGGCCATGGGTGTCGTTGATGGCCTTGAAGTGGTCGAGGTCGAACACGATCAGCGACACGGGGCTGCCGCGGCGCCGTGCCTCGGCGTGGATCCTGACGGCGCGTTCGAAGAAATGGCCACGGGTGACGACGCCGGTCAGGCCGTCGCGGAAGGCCAGTTCGCTGAGCTGGCGGTTCTGGGCGAGCAGGGCGGGAACGGCGAAGCCGAAATAGCCGCTGGCAGCGATCACGCAGATGGCGAACTGATAGGTCAGCGACTGTTCGATCAGCCCCAGCGCCGCGACCCACAGGGCCGTCAGGGTACTGAACAGCGCAATGCTCGTCGCGCCGCGAAGCGGCGTTTCCGTGTAGACGATCCACATCTGCGGGATGATCAGGAAGAACACCCCGAAGGCGATCTCGGGCGAGCGAAAGTGCGCGTCGAGCAGCATGACCAGGCTGAGTAGGGTCAGGCTGATCAGCAGCTTCCCCAGGAACCCGCGCCGGCTCGTCGTCGCGGTGGCGAACGTCAGTCCACCGAACCACGTTTCGACGCCGGGATAGCGCCAGCTCAACAAGGCCAGGAACAGGGGCGTCAGGACCAGCACGCCGGCCATGTCGCCGACCCACCAGGGCAGCCACAGTTCCTGGAGGACGACGCCCTCCAGCAGGCCGGCCGTGCACAGCGCGGCCACGCCGAGCAGCGTCGCGCACAGCGCCGACAGGCAGCCGACGATCAGGAACAGCGGCACCACCACCGGTACCGAGACCGTCTCGCGGGTACGGATCAGACTCTTGAGCAGCCAGGCACCGAGGCCGTAGCTGGCGCAGTGCGCCAGCCCGAACAGCACGCCGGCGTACAGCAGTTCCTGCCAGGGCAGGTGCGAGGCGTAGAGGCGATCGACCCAGAAGGTGGCGACGATCGCGCAGACCATCAGGGCGGGAACGGCGCGCCGGCCCAGCATCAGCAAGGCGGCGAAGCTCAGCCCGGCCGGGGGGAACCACAGGCTGGCGTGGGGGGCGAATTCCATCAGCGTGGAGAGCCGCCAGACCAGCAGCCAGACCAGAATCAGGCAGAGCTGGCGCAGGCGGCGCGCGGCCGCGAGGTCGGCCTGGCGCCAGCGACATGCTTGCCAGGAGGCCCATGGTGACATGAGTGACGGTCCTCGGAGGGTGTTTACAAAATGCCTGCGCTCGACAATACGGCGTTAAAATCGGCCTCAAAATGCTCATTTACCCCGTGTAAACTCCGCTTTTTCGGTCGATTTTGCCTTGTCTTGCCTTCGCTCGCCTAATTTGTAAACACCCTCTCGGTGTGACGATATGGCCGGCAGCGCCAGGGTGGCGGATTGAGGGCACTTTACCGGCAAGCCGGTGGCTCTGGCGACCCGAGTGCGCCAATCTTTCGTGAACGTTACCGTGGTCGGGACGCTGGCACCGGGCGGGCGTGCTCCCGAGCCGGCAAGACCCCGCTTGCGGCATCGACCGGGGGACGTGATGAATGGGGGCGTGCCCCCGCCGTCGGGAACGAGTTCCTTCCCACGGGCTATCCCGTGCCCGGGCCCTAGGCGGGCGCTCGAGGCCGGGGCGGGTGGGGGCGAATTGATTCGTGACGGCTGTGAACGGGGCTCATGTCGGGGTCTGCACCAGCCACAGGCTGCGGTAGGGGCGCAGGATGTCGCGCTCCTCGGGCCGCGGCCGGTACGGTGCGCCGTTCTTCAGCACGTCGCGCCACTCGCCGTCGGCGAGTTCCGGCAGGCTCAGCGGCTGACGCTTGTCGCTGATGTTGTAGATCGCCAGCAGCCGGCGGCCGTCGGGCAGTGGCCCGCGTTCGACGGCGAACAGCCCGTCGGGGGTGTCAAGCACGCGCTGCGGCGCCTCGGGGTGAAAACAGGGCTCGCCGGCACGCAGCTTGAGGCGGCGCTTGAGCGAGAAGAAGGCCTCGCGGGTCGGGGTGCTGCGGCTGTCGATCAGTTCGTCGAGTTCCTCGCGAGCCCAGTGCCGCCGGTTGATGGCGCGCAGGTGGCCGCTGCGCTCGACGCCTTCGTGGTCGTTGAGGGTGGCGGTCAGCGAGTGGAAGTAGATGCCCGGGATGCCCTGCAGGGCGAGCAGCAGGTTCTGGCTGCACAGGAAACGTTCCACCTGCCAGGCGTCGGCGCCGCGCCGGGTGCCCTTGAGGGCGTCGAAGTAAGTGATGTTGATCTCGTAGGGCGAGTCCTTGCCGTCGGGATTGGCCTTCATGCTCACGTAGCCGCCGAAACGGTGCATCAGCTCGAGCAGGACATCGACCTCGTGCTGCGGCAGCAGCCCTTCGAGGGCGCGCACGCCGATGCCGTCGTGGCTGGCCGTGAAGTTGAAGTAACTGCAGCCGGCGGGCAGCGTCGGCAGGCCGCTGGCCCAGGTCTTCAGGGCGGTGGCGTCGCCGCTGGTCAGGGTGTGCACCAGTAGCGGCGGCAGCGTGAACTGGTAGATCAGGTGCGCCTCGTCGGGCGTGTCGTCCGGGCCGAGCCGCTCGAGGCCGAAGTAGCTCATGTTCTCGCGGTGCGGCACGTTGGTCTCGGTGATCAGCAGCGTCCCCGGTGCGACGTGATCGAGGATCGCCCGCAGCAGGCGCACGATGGCATGGGTCTGCGGCAGGTGGATGCAGGCGGTGCCGATCTCCTTCCACAGGTAGGCGATGGCGTCGAGGCGGATCATCCGCGCGCCCTGCTCGACGTAGTAGAGCATGATGCCGACGAACTCGAGCAGCACGTCCGGGTTGGCGAAGTTGAGATCGATCTGGTCCTCGGAGAAGGTCGCCCAGACATGACGGGTGCCGCGACGGGTCGACACCGGCACCAGCAGCGGCGAATTGCGCGGCCGGGTGACCTGGGAGACGTCGGTGGTGGGATCCATCTCGATGAAGTAGTCGCGCCCCGGCTGAGTGCCGGCCAGGTAGTCGACGAACCACAGCGACTCGCGGGAGACGTGGTTGATCACCAGGTCGACCATCAGGTCCCGCTTGTCGGCCAGGCGGCGAATGTCCTGCCAGTCGCCGAGGCTCGGGTTGACCTCGCGATAGTGGACCACGGCGAAGCCGTCGTCGCTGCTCCAGGGGAAGAAGGGCAGCACGTGCACGCCGCTGAAGGTGTTCGACAGGCGTTCGTCGAGGAAGTCGTCGAGCACTTCGAGCGGGGGGCGCTCGCCGTCGAGCAGGGTGTCGCCGTAGGTGATCAGCCACTGGTCGCGTTCGCTCCACAACGGGCGCGGGGCGGCATGGGCGGCACCGTGGTGGTGCGACAGCAGGGTCAGCAGGCGGCGCAGCACCTCTTCGGTGCGCTCGCCATAGACCTCGCCGAGGCGCGCCCGCGCCCGTTCGACGAAGGCGGCCTCGTCCAGCGCGCCGGCGGGAGTGGGAGGTAGCGCCCTGGGCGCCGGATCGTCGTTGGCCATCGGCTGTTTCTCCTGTGTTGTGCCCTCCGCGCCGCATCGTCGGGGGCTCGTGTCAGGCTCGCGGGATCGGTGCCATTTGGCAAGCGCGCCCGATGGGCGGGGCGTGTTCGGTCGTCGCCATTGCACTAGCCCATTGCAGAAGCCGTGCCAGATCCCGGGGCCCTTCGGCAATCGGCGTCGCAAAGACGTCAACGGCGTTCAGGAGGGCGGATCCCGTCACGCTCCGTGCTGTCGTCTGGTGTGGGTGAGTCGTCGCCAGGGGTCAAGTCGCTTCCGTCGCGTGGCGCCACACTGGGGGCGTTTTCTACAGCCAGGAGCGAGCGCCATGCAATCCAGGGTCATTCTCACCTGTGCGGTCACCGGGGCCGGTGACACCACCGCCAAGAACCCCCACGTGCCGATCACCCCCCGGCAGATCGCCGACGACTGCATCGCCGCCGCCAAGGCCGGCGCCAGTGTCGCCCACATCCACGTGCGCGATCCCGAGACCGGCGGCATCAGCCATTCCCGGGAGCACTTCCGTGAAGTCATGGAGCGGGTCCGCGAGGCGGATACCGACATCGTCATGAACATCACCGCCGGCGGCGGCGGCGACTGGGTGCCGGATGCCGAGGACCCCTACCGGGGCGGGCCGGGCAGCGACATCCAGACGCCCGCCGAGCGCCACGCGCCGGTCGGCGAGTTGCTGCCGGAGCTGTGCACGCTGGACTGCGGCAGCCTCAACTTCGGCGACAGCGTCTACATCAATACCGCCGACTGGCTGCGCGAGCATGCGCGGCTGGTGCAGGCGGCCGGCGTCAAGCCGGAGCTGGAATGCTTCGATCTGGGCCACGTCTGGTTCGCCCGTCAGCTCCAGGCCGAGGGCCTGATCGACGGCGATCCGCTCTATCAGTTGTGCTTGGGCATCCCCTGGGGCGCCGAGGCCGATACCGAGACCATGCTGACCATGCGCAACAAGCTGCCGTCGAACGCCCAGTGGGCCGCCTTCGGCATCGGGCGCGCGCAGATGCCGATGGTCGCCCAGGCGGTGCTGCTCGGCGGTCATGCGCGGGTCGGCCTGGAGGACAACCTGTATCTGCGCAAGGGCGTGCTGGCGCGCAACGCCGATCTGGTCGAAAAGGCCGCCGATATCATCGAAAACCTCGGCTCGCGGGTCATGACCCCGGCCGAGACGCGCGCGCATCTCGCGCTGCGCGACCCGGTCACCGGCAAGCAGGCAGGAGGTGAGGCATGACGTGTCTGGCCGTCATCGGAACCGGGGTGATCGGCAATGGCTGGATCGCGCGAGCCCTGGCACAGGGCTGGGACGTGGTCGCCTTCGACCCGGCCGCGGGCGCCGAGGGGCGCACCCGCGACGCCGTGGCCCGGGCCTGGCCGTCGCTGACCCGCCTGGGGCTCGCCGAGGGCGCGGACCCGGGTAGGCTCGCCTTCGTCGACAACCTGGAAGCGGCGGTGGCGAACGCCGACCTGATCCAGGAGAACGTCCCCGAACGGCTCGAACTCAAGCGCGAGATCCTCGCCGCGCTGGACGCCGCGGCGCCGGCGGGAGTGCCGATCGGCTCGTCGACCTCCGGCTTCAAGCCCAGCGATCTGCAACAGGATTGCGCGAATGCGCCCGGCCGGGTGATCGTCGCCCACCCCTTCAACCCGGTCTATCTGCTGCCGCTGGTGGAGCTGGTCGGCGGCGAGGCGACCGGCGCGGATCACCTGGCCCAGGCCGAGGCGCGCTACCGCGAGCTGGCGATGCGCCCGCTGGTGGTGCGCCGCGAGATCGAGGGCCATATCGCCGACCGGTTGATGGAGGCGCTGTGGCGCGAGGCGCTGCACCTGGTCAACGACGGCGTGGCGACCACCGAGGAGATCGACGCCGCGGTGGTCTACGGCTGCGGGCTGCGCTGGTCGCTGATGGGTACCTTCCTGACCTTCCACCTGGCCGGCGGCGAGCAGGGCATGCGCCACATGCTCGAGCAGTTCGGCCCGGCGCTGAAGCTGCCCTGGACCAAGCTCGAGGCGCCGGAGCTCACCGACACTCTGATCGATCGCGTGGTCGAGGGTTGCGAGCATCAGGCGGCGGGCCGCAGCGTCGATGCGCTGGAGTCGCGGCGCGACGAGTTCCTGGTGCGCCTGCTAGCCTTGGTCGAGGAGTACTGGCCGGAAGCCGAGGGCCTGGAGGGGCGACTATGAGCGAGGCGGCTATGAGCGAGACGTCGGCGTTGCGCGTGCTGGAGACGCGAGTGGCACCGGAATGGGTCGACTACAATGGCCACATGAACGACGCCGCCTACGCCAGGGTCTTTTCGCTGGCGGTCGAGGCGTTGATGGAGCGGCTCGACCTGGGGGAGGCGGGGCGCCGGCGCCATGCCTACACCCTCTATACGCTGGAAACGCACCTGTGCTATCGCCGGGAGGCGCATCGCGACCAGCCGCTGGTCGTCAGCGTGAGGGTGCTGGACCGCGACGCCAAGCGGCTGCATCTGTTCTTCACCCTCGACGATGTCGATGGGCAGTGTCTGGCGACCAGCGAGCAGATGCTGATGGGCATGGCCACCGACAGTGGCCGGCCGGGGCCGTTTCCGCGGGACGTCGAGGCGTGCATCGCCGGGCTGCCGGGGTGCGATCCCGCCGACTGGCCGACGCTGGCCGGTCGGCGCATCGGTATCCCGCGGCGCGGCGACGCCGCATCGTGAACGACACGGCGCTGTCCGGCAGCGCCGCCGCCGAGGAGGCTGCCATGACCGTCGACGACTTCATCCGGCGTTTCGAGCAGGGTCTGCGCGAGGTCGGCGCGGCCGACGACATGCTCACCGCGCGCCGCCGCTACGAGGCCCTGTGCCGTTCCTTCGCGCCGCAGGATCCCGCGGGGCTGGTCTGGGAAGATGATCAGGTCGACGGTGTCGGGGTGCGCCGCTACCGACCCGACGCCGCGACAGCGGGTATCGTGCTCTATCTGCATGGTGGCGGCTGGAATCTGGGCTCGATACACAGCCATCACGGTATCGCCGCCGATCTGGCGCGGCGGCTCGGCCATGTGGTGGTGAGCGTCGACTACCGCCTGGCGCCCGAGGCCGACTACGGGCAGGCGCTGGACGACTGCCACGCGGTCGTCGAGGGTATCCGCCCGGTCGCGCTGATCGGCGACAGCGCCGGGGCGCGGCTGGGGCTGGATCTGGCGCGCCGTCTCGGCTGGCAGCGCCCGCTGGGGCTCATCTACCCGCCGGTGGGCACGCCCGATGCCGAGACGCTGGGGCCCGATGCCCCGCTGCTCGCCCGCGACGAGCTCCTGGCGAGCTGGCGCGCGATCGCCGACGATGTCCCCGCGCTCTGCGAGGCGCATCCACCGGCGATGCGCATCGAGGCCTTGGCCGTGGAGCACGACCCGCTCACGCGCCCCTTCGAGGCGGCGATCGAGCATTGGCGGGCGCAGGGGGCCGAGATCCGCTATCACCGCGCCCCCGACATGGTCCATGGCGCGCTGCATGCCCATGCGCAGCTTGCGGGGATGAACCGGGCCTGGGCGGCCTTCTGCGAGGGGCTGCGCGAGGCGTTGGTCGCGACCGGGTCGCGGTAGCGCTCGCCTCATTCAAGCGGTGGGGCGCTGGCGGCTCTGGCGCGGCGACAGGCCGTAGTGCCGGCGGAAGGCCCGGGCGAAGCTCGAACTCGAGGTGAAGCCGCTGGCCAGCGCCACGGCGAGGATGTCGAGGTCGGTCTCGGCGAGCAGGTGCCAGGCCCGGTCGAGGCGCAGCGCCAGGTACCAGGCGCTGGGGGTGCTGGCGAGTTCCTCGTCGAACAGGCGCTGCAGTTGGCGCAGCGACACCCCGCAGTGGCGAGCGATGTCGGCGATCGGTCGCGGCTGTTCCAGATGGCGTTCCATCAACGCCACGGCTTCCACCAGGTCCCGCTTGTGGGTGCCCAGGCGACGCGCCAGCGTCATGCGCTGCTGGTCGTCGCGGGCGCGCAGGCGTTCGTGAACCAGCTGCTCGGAGACATCGATCGCCAGTTGGCTGCCGTGGCGCCGGGCGATCACGTCGAGGGCCATGTCCATGGCTGCGGTCCCGCCGGCGCAGGAGAAGCGTCGCGCCCCCAGCTCGAAGAGTTCGTCCGAGGTGCTGATCATCGGGTAGCGCTCGCGAAACGCCGGCAGGCTCTCCCAGTGCAGGGTGACCCGTTCGCCGGCCAGCAGGCCCGCCTCGGCGAGCAGGAAGCAGCCGGTATCCACCCCGCCCAGCACGCAGCCGGCGGCATCCAGGCGGTGCAGCCAACGCATTACCGCGCGGCTCAGGCGCCGTTCGGGGGCGAAACCGCTGCACACCGCCAGCGAGGGCAGGCTGTGCAGCGTCTCGATCGACGCATCGACGAGCAGGGTCATGCCGTTGGAGGCGGTGACCGGCTCGCCGTCCTCGCTGATCAACGCCCAGTCGAACAAGGGCGGTCCGGCGCCCTGGCGGCCGGCGATGCGATTGGCGATGCGCAGCGGTTCGACGGCCGAGAAGAAGGCCATCATCGAAAACTGCGGCAGCAGCAAAAAGCCGATCGTCTCGGGGAGGGGGCCGTCATGCTCGAGGCGCATCGCGTTCCTCCCCGCCGGCGCTCAGTCGAACCGGGCCCTCACTGTGTCGATCGCCGGCTCGCCGTTCTTGGCCTCGACGCCCTCGAGCCAGCGGCCGACGGTGTCCAGGTGCGTGGCGATCCACTGGCTGGCCACCGCGTCGGCGTCCTTTTCCTGATAACTGTGGGCGTAGACCCATTGGTTCTGATCCTCGATGTCCACCACGAACTGCGAGAAGAAACGATAGACGTCCGGGTCGCGTTGCTCGAGATCGGCGGGCAGCACGGTCCACACGGTGCTCTCGATGCCGGCCACCCCGGCGCCGTCGCTGTCCTCCAGGTAGCGCAGGTCGTAGCTGATGTTCATCCAGTGCGGTTCCCAGCCGATGAAGGTGACCCACTCGTGGTTCTCGATCTTCTGACCGGCCTGGGCCAGCATCGCCGCCGTGGAACTCTCGCGCAACGACCAGTCGCCGAGCCCGGCGAGGTCGCCGTCGATCGCCGCGTTGACGGCGTTGTTGATGCCGGTGCCGGCCTCGATGCCGAGGATCTCGCCGTCGAATTGGTCACGGTGCGCGGCGAGGTCGGCCACCGTGTGCACCCCGGCGTCGTAGACATAGTCGGGGACCACCAGGCCGGACATGGCGCCATCGATGTTGGCGGCCGCCTTGACCACCTTGCCCTGCTCGACCAGGGGCTCGACCATGTCCTCCTCGACCGGGTACCAGCCGCCGAGATAGGCCTCCAGATCGCCCTGGGCGACGCCGTTGAGGATCACGCTGACCGCCAGGCCGCTCTGTCGGGTCTGGTAGCCCATCGCCTCGAGCAGCTCGGCGGCGACCTCGCTCTTGACCGTGACCCCGGGCCAGGGCGGCACGCCGAAGCGCACGGTGTCGAGATCGGCCATCGCCGGCAGGCTCATGCCCAGCGGCACGAGCGCGGCGGTGGCGGCGAGGGAACGGGGCAGCAGGGGGCTGATTGTCATGTCGTGTCTCCTGGCTATGAGGGTCATCGTCAGATTACGTGACGGAGGTCCAGGTTTTTGTCCCCAGGCGCCAGATAAGCGACGCAAGGCGCCGAGATCGGCGAGAGACGCGATTTCCGCCTCGTGCGACATCCCGTTACAATGCAGGCTCGTACCGTCGATGGATGCCGAGCGATGCACTGTCCCTTCTGTGGCAAGAACGATACCAAGGTCACCGACTCGCGCCTGGTCGCCGAGGGGGATCAGGTGCGTCGCCGCCGCCAGTGCCTCGGCTGCGGGGAGCGCTTCACCACCTACGAGACCGCCGAGCTGGTCATGCCGCGGGTGATCAAGGCCGATGGCTCCCGCGAGAGCTTCGATGCCCGCAAGCTGCGCGACGGCATGCTGCGGGCGCTGGAGAAGCGTCCGGTGAGTGCCGAGTCGATCGAGGCGGCGGTGGAGCGGATCCGCCAGCGCCTGCGGGCGCGCGGTGAGCGCGAGGTCGAGGCCCGCGAGATCGGCGAGGAGGTGATGCACGCGCTCAAGCGTCTCGACCAGGTCGCCTACATCCGCTTTGCCTCGGTCTATCGCCGGTTTCAGGATCTCGACGAGTTCCGCGCCGAGATCGATCGGCTGGCCCAGGAGCCGAGCTTTTCCCCCAACGACGACGAGCGCTGATCCGCCGGCGTCACGTCGACAACGTCCAAGGATTCCCATGCCCAAGGCGACGCCCGAATCCCGCATGGCGCGTGCGCTGACGCTGGCGCGGCGCGGTCTCTATACCACCGACCCCAACCCCCGCGTCGGCTGCGTGCTGGTCAAGAACCGCAAGGTGGTCGGCGAGGGCTGGCACCGGCGTGCCGGCGAGCCGCATGCCGAGATCCACGCCCTGCGCGATGCCGGCGAGGCCGCCCGCGGCGCCACCGCCTACGTGACCCTGGAACCCTGTTCCCACCAGGGACGCACCGGCCCCTGCGCGCAGGCGCTGATCGATGCCGGGGTCAAGCGCGTGGTCGCGGCGATGGGCGATCCCAACCCGCAGGTGGCGGGGCGGGGCTTCGCCATGCTGCGCGAGGCGGGCGTCACGGTGGAGGTGGGGCTGCTGGAAGGCGAGGCGCGCGCGCTCAACCCCGGCTTCATCGCCCGCATGGAACGGGGCCGGCCCTTCGTGCGGCTGAAGATGGCGATGAGTCTCGACGCCCGCACGGCGATGGCCAGCGGCGAGTCGCAGTGGATCACCGGGCCCGCCGCGCGGCGTCAGGTCCAGCGCCTGCGGGCGCGCTCGAGCGCGGTGATGACCGGCGTCGAGTCGGTGATCTTCGACAATTCGCGGCTCACCGTGCGTGCCGAGCAACTGGGCCTCGACGCCGACGAGGCCGCCCTGGCCGCCAGCCGCCAGCCGCTGCGGGTGATCGTCGACTCGCGACTGCGCCTGCCGCTGGCGGCGGCCTGCCTGCGCGAACCCGGGCGCACCCTGGTGGCGACCTGTGCCCGGGACGAGGCACGCCGCGCCGTGCTGGAAGAGGCCGGCGCCGAGGTGCTCTGCCTGCCGGCGCTGGAGGGACGCGTCGATCTGGACGCGCTGCTGCGCCACCTGGCGGCCGAGGAGGGCTGCAACGAAGTGCTGCTGGAGACCGGTGCGACGCTCGCCGGGGCGATGCTCGACGCCGAGCTGATCGACGAGCTGCAGCTGTTCGTCGCGCCGACCCTGCTGGGTGGCGAGGCACGGCCGCTGTTCGCGCTGCCGGGGCTCGAGCGCATGGCCCAGCAGCGGCCGTTGCGAATCGACGACATCCGCGCCGTGGGCCGCGACTGGCGAATCATCGCGCGGCCCGAGCGCATACGGTGAGCCGTGTCACGAGGACTGGCGCGCTTGCCTGCAGACAGGTACCCTGACCGCCGACCCGAGGGACGCATCGCCCGCCCGGTGGCGCGCTCACGCGACAACCAGGGCCATGAGCGGTGTTCGCCCTGACCCGACGGCGTGACGGCGAAACGCCGGCGTCGCCATTCGACAACGCCGTCCGACATGACCGGAGACCCCATGGCGCTTTCACCCTCTCACTCCTCCGAGCCACAGACCGACGGTGGACTGGCGCGTATCGAAGCGCTGGTCGAGGACATCCGCCAGGGCAAGATGGTGATCCTCATGGATGACGAGGATCGCGAGAACGAAGGCGATATCATCATGGCCGCCGAGAAGGTCGAGGCCGAGCACATCAACTTCATGGCGCGTCATGCGCGCGGACTGATCTGCCTGCCGATGACCCGCGAGCGCTGCGAGCGTCTCAACCTGCCGCTGATGGTGCGCGACAACGGCTCCGGCTTCGGCACCAAGTTCACGCTGTCGATCGAGGCCGCCGAGGGCGTGACCACCGGCATCTCCGCCGCCGACCGGGCGCGCACCGTGCGGGCCGCGGTCGCCCGTGACGCGACGGCCGCGGACATCGTCCAGCCGGGGCACATCTTTCCGCTGATGGCCGAACCCGGCGGCGTGCTGCGGCGCGCCGGGCACACCGAGGCGGCCTGCGACCTGGCGGCGATGGCCGGCTTCGAGCCCAGCGGGGTGATCTGCGAGGTGATGAGCGAGGACGGCAGCATGGCCCGCCGGCCCGAGCTCGAGCGCTTCGCCGCCGAGCACGGCCTGAAGATGGGCACCATCGCCGATCTGATCCACTACCGTATCCACAACGAACAGACCGTCGAGCGCGTCGACAGCCAGCCGGTGCAGACCGCGTTCGGCGAGATGACGCTCAACGTCTTCCGCGATCGTATCCAGGGCGCCCACCACCTGGCCCTGGTCAAGGGCGAACCGCGTGCCGACGTGCCGACCACCGTGCGCGTGCACCTCGCCGACAGCCTGCGCGACCTGCTCTCGCTGCAGAAGTCGGGCCAGGCCAACTGGACCGCGCACAACGCCCTGGCGCGTGTTGCCGAGGCCCAGGCCGGGGTCTTCGTGCTGCTCGACGACGGCCGCGATTCGCTCGACTTCAAGTCCCAGCTCGACATCTTTCTCGGCCGTCAGCGTCCGCCGCGCTCCAGTGATTCCGACGGGGCCGGCAACTACCTGATGATCGGCACCGGCTCGCAGATCCTGCGTCAGCTGGGGGTCGGCCAGATGCGCCTGCTCAGTTCCCCCTGGAAATTCTCGGCCCTGTCCGGCTTCGATCTGGAAGTGGTGGAGCGCCTGGATGCCGATTCCGCCACCGCTGGCGAGTCGCTAGAATAAGCCCCTTTTTTGCCCAGGACATGGCTATGCAACCGATATCCCAAGTCGAAGGTTCCTTCACCGATGTCGACGGTCGTTACGTGATCGTCGTGGGTCGCTTCAACCATCACGTGGTCGACAGCCTCGTCGAAGGGGCCGTGGACAGTCTGGTGCGCCACGGCGTCGACGAGGACAACATCGACATCGTTCACGTGCCCGGTGCCTGGGAACTGCCGCTGGCGGTCAAGCGCGCGCTGCGCATCGTCAAACCCGACGCGGTGATCGCGCTGGGCGCGGTGATCCGCGGCGGTACCCCGCATTTCGAATATGTCGCCGGCGGCTGCAACGCCGCGCTGGGCAATCTCCAGCTCGACTACGAGACGCCGGTCGCCAATGGCGTGCTGACCGTCAATTCCATCGAGCAGGCGATCGAGCGTGCCGGCACCAAGGCCGGCAACAAGGGGGCCGAGGCGGCGATGGCGGCGATGGAAATGGTCTCACTGATGAAGCGTTTCGGAGGCGAGGCATGACGAGTCGCAACCCGACCGGCACGGATGCGCGTCAGGCGCGCCACGCCGCTCGCGAGCTGGCCATTCAGGCGCTCTACCAGTGGCAGATGACCGGCAAGCCGGTGGCCACGGTGGAGGCCGAATTTCGCAGCCAGGTGGCCGACGAGGACCTCGAGGATCACGAGAACTGGCACAAGGTCATGCAGCTCGCCGATCTGGCCTTGTTTCACGAGCTGTTCCACAACGTGGTGCGCCATCGCGAGACGCTGGACGCGACCATCGCGCCGCTGCTCGACCGGCGACTCGTGGATCTCGACAGCATCGAGCTGGCGATCCTGCGCCTGGGCGCCTACGAGCTGTCGCACCGTCTCGAGGTGCCGTACCGCGCGGTGATCAACGAAGGCGTCGAACTGGCCAAGTCGTTCGGTGCCACCGACGGTCACAAGTACGTCAACGGCATCCTCGACAAGCTGGCCAGCCGTCTGCGGTCGGCCGAGGTCAGCGCACGCCGTCGTTGACGTGACGCGTCTCATGCCCAGCGAATTCGAGCTCATCGCCCGCTACTTCGCGCTGCCCTGTCAGGCGGCGGGACAGGGCGTCGTGCTCGGTCCCGGTGACGATTGCGCGCTGCTGTCGCCGAGCCCCGGGTCGACGCTGGCGGTGAGCGTCGACACCTCGGTGGCCGAGGTGCACTTTCCCGGCGATGCCCCCGCCACGGCGATCGGGCACCGGGCGCTGGCCGTGGCCCTGAGCGATCTGGCGGCGATGGGCGCGCGGGCACGCTGGTGCGTGATGGCGATCACCCTGCCGGCGGTCGACGAGACCTGGCTGGAGGCGTTTTCGGCGGGGTTTCATACGCTTTGCCGGCGCAGCGGGGTGGCGCTGGTGGGCGGCGACGTCACTCGCGGTGCGCTGAGCGTGGCGGTGACCGTGCACGGCGAGGTGCCTGTCGATGCGGCGCTGCGACGTGACGGCGGCCGCCCCGGCGACGTCCTGGCGGTGACCGGCACCCTGGGTGGCGGGCGTGGCGGCCTCGACGCCTGGCAGGCCGGGCTGCGCGATCTCGACGATCCGTTGCTGCGTGCCTATCTGCTGCCCGAGCCGCGGCTGGCGGCAGGGGAGGCGCTGCGCGATCTCGCCCATGCGGGCATCGACGTCTCCGACGGGCTGCTCGCCGATCTCGCCCATCTGTGCCAGGCCAGCGGCACCGGGGCTGTGCTGGATACCACGGCCTTGCCGCTGACCGCCGGTCTGACGGGGCGGCTCGGCGAGGCCGACGCCATCGATGCCGCGTTGCGCGGCGGCGACGATTACGAACTGCTCGTCGCGCTGCCGCAATCTTCCCTGGATCGGGCCCGGCAGCGGCTCGCGGCCCGTGACCTGGCCCTGACGCCCATCGGCCATCTGACCGCGACGCCAGGCATCACCGGCGTGCCCGCGTCCTCGCGGCCGAGTGGATGGCAACATTTTCCCGGAGGCATGACATGAATCGGGCCCCCCGGAGTGTCTGGCGTCGTCCGACGCACTTCTTCGCCTTCGGCCTGGGCAGCGGTGCCGTGCCGTTCGCCCCGGGCACCTTCGGCACCCTGGCGGCGATTCCCTTCTATTGGCTGTTCTCCGGCATGCCGCTTTCCTGGTATCTGGGGATGGTGCTGGTCACCGGACTGATCGGCATCTGGCTGTGTGACAAGACCTCGCACGATCTCGGTGTGCACGACCATTCGGGGATCGTCTGGGACGAGTTCGTCGGCTACTGGCTGACCATGGCCGCGGTACCGTTTTCCTGGCAGGCCGCGCTGTGGGGCTTCGTGGTGTTCCGGGTCTTCGACATCATCAAGCCCTGGCCGATCCGCCTGGTCGACCGGCGCGTCGCCGGTGGCTTCGGCATCATGTTCGACGACATCCTCGCCGGGGTATATGCGTGGAGCACCATGCACCTGTGGCTCTGGCTGCATTGAGAGGATGTCTCCAAAAGGGCTGCACTCGGCAATACGGCGTTAAAAATTGACTCAATATGCTCATTTACATGCATGTAACTGGATCGCCAGACCGGTCCTCTTTCTCGTCAATTTTTGCCTTGTCTTGCCGTCGCTCGCCTGTTTTGTAGACACCCTCTGAGAGACAGGGAAAATCGATGCGTAAGCGGTGGCTGGCAGTGGCAGCGGTAGCCGTGCTGGGGGTTGGCGGTTACCTCGCCGCCCTGGCGTACTCGAGCACGCTCTTCGAGCGCGAGCTGGCGCTCGGTCTGGCGCGTGTCGAAGCCCAGGGCGACTGGCGGATCGTCCGCGATGACGTCGAGCGGGGCTGGTTCCACTCCCGCGGGCAGATTGCCGTGAGCGCGGACGCCGGCGAGTCGCCCTGGACGCTGTCGATACCCTACCGGGCCAGCCATGGCGTGCTGCATACCCGTCTTCACGGCAGCCTGCAGGTGCTGCAGTCGGTGCCGGGGTCCGCCGAGATGCGCACCCTGTTCGGTGATCGGCTGACGGCCGCGCGGCCCCGCTGGACGGCGACGGTCGGTCATCTCGATCGGCGCGGCGAGGTGCGCCTCGACGTGCCGGCCTTCGAGCTCACCGGCGATGCCGGGCGCTTCGCCTTCACCGGCGCGGAGCTCGATCTGGAAGGCCGCATCGACGACCTGCGCCTGACCGGGCAGGTCTCGCCGGTGCGCTGGCAGCGGGACGCGACGGAACTCAGCGTCGGGCCGCTGTACATCAACAACCGCTACCGACTCGTCGATCGTCGTCGCATCTATCACCAGCGCAACGAGCTGATCCTCGACCGCCTCGAGTACCGGTCACCGGCCCGGGCGCCGCTGACGCTCTCCAACCTGCGCTATGCCGACGAGACGCGTCTCGATGACCAGTTGCGCCTGGCGGTCAGCCTGTCGCTGGCCAAGGCCGCGCTGGCCGGCCAGCCGCTGCTCTCCGGCCATCTGGACCTGCATCTCGAGCGGATCGACGGCGGTGCAGTGCGCCGTCTGGTCGCCGCCGCGGGGGCGTCCCTGCAGCGTCTCGGCGGTGACCCCGCCGCTCTCGACGACAGGCAGCGACGTCGCCTGCTGGCCGAGCTCGAACCGCGGATTCTCGCCCTGCTCGCCGATTCGCCGCACCTGGTCCTGGAGGGCGCGTCGCTCGACAGTGACCTGCTCGGCATGTCGACCCGCGGCCACGGCGAACTGACCTTCGATGGCCGGGACAGTCGACGCCTGTCGCTGGACGCGCTGGCCGACCCCGCGCGCCGCGAGACATGGCGTCGGCGGCTCGACGGGCGCTTCGTGTGGTTCGACGTCCCGACGCTGGTGGCGATGCAACTGGGCCTGCCGGTGTCGAAAGACAGGGTCGTGCTGACCGTCGAGTCGGGGCGCTTGCGACTCGACGGTCGCCCGCTGTCCGCGGATTTGCTCTGACGCGGGTGCGATTGCCGTGCGACGCGCTTGAAGTTCTTCCTCCGTGCCCGCATTCCATGCCTCATGATGGGTAATTCGACCCAGCGGACAAGGGTGAACGATGAGCGAACGTGATCAGGACGCACCGGACATTCTCCTGGATTCCTCCCGGCAATCGGGCGACGACCAGGCCCACGAGCAGAGCGGCCAGCGTGGCGCCGTGGTGCCCACGCAGGAATATCTGCCCGAACGCATCTACCTGCTGCCGATCCACAATCGGCCCTTCTTCCCCGCGCAGGTCCAGCCGCTGCTGATCCAGCGGCGGCGCTGGGAGGAGACCATGCAGCGCGTCGCCGATACCCCGCATCACGTGGTGGGGGTCGCCTACGTCGGCGACCCCAGCGGCGAGGAGATCGAGCCGGGCGATTTCCCCGAGATCGGTACCGCCGTCAGGGTCCACAAGGCGCAGGGCGAGGAGCAGCAGATCCAGTTCATCGCCCAGGGCATGCGGCGCTTTCGCATCGTGCGCTGGCTGTCGAAGAAGCCGCCGTATCTGGTCGAGGTGAGCTACCCCAAGGAGCCGGTCGACGCCGAGGACGACGAGGCGCGTGCCTACGCCATGGCGCTGATCAACGGCATCAAGGAACTGCTGCCGATCAACCCGCTCTACGGCGAGGAGCTCAAGAACTACCTCAACCGTTTCAGTCCCCACGAGCCGGGGCCGCTGACCGACTTCGCCGCGGCGATCACCTCGGCCAAGGGCGACGAGCTGCAGGGCATCCTCGAGACGCTGCCGATCATGGCGCGCATGCAGAAGGTGCTGCCGCTGCTGCGCAAGGAGATCGAGGTCGCCCAGCTGCAGACCGAGATCAGCGAGCAGGTCAACGCCCAGATGCAGGAGCGCCAGCGCGAGTTCTTCCTGCGCGAGCAGCTCAAGGTGATCCAGAAGGAACTGGGCATCTCCAAGGACGATCGCGAGAACGACGTCGACACCTTCCGGGCCCGGCTGGAGCATCTGACCGTCCCCGAGCGGGTCCAGACGCGCATCGACGATGAACTCGACAAGCTCTCGGTGCTCGAGACCGGTTCGCCGGAATACGGCACCACGCGCAATTACCTCGACTGGCTGACGTCGCTGCCGTGGGGGGTGACCTCCGACGATCAACTGGATCTCCAGCGCGCCCGCAAGGTGCTGGATCGCGATCATGACGGCCTGAACGACGTCAAGGACCGGATCATCGAGTTTCTCGCCGAGGGCACCTTCAAGGGCGACGTGGGCGGTTCGATCCTGTTGCTGGTCGGCCCGCCGGGGGTCGGCAAGACCTCGGTGGGGCGCTCCATCGCCGATGCGCTGGGCCGCGAGTTCTACCGCTTCTCGGTGGGTGGCATGCGCGACGAGGCCGAGATCAAGGGCCACCGGCGCACCTACATCGGTGCCATGCCCGGCAAGCTGGTGCAGGCGCTCAAGGAGGTCGAGGTCGAGAACCCGGTGATCATGCTCGACGAGATCGACAAGATGGGGCAGTCCTTCCAGGGTGATCCCGCCTCGGCCCTGCTCGAGGTGCTCGATCCCGAACAGAACATCGACTTCCTCGACCATTACCTCGACGTGCGCCTGGATCTGTCGAAGGTGCTGTTCGTGTGTACCGCCAACACCCTGGACTCGATTCCTCCGGCGCTGCTCGACCGCATGGAGCAGTTGCGCCTGTCGGGCTACATCGCCGAGGAGAAGGTGGCGATCGCCAAGCATCACCTGTGGCCGCGGCTGCTCGAGCGCGACCGCATCCCCAAGAAGCGCATCAATCTCACCGATGCGGCGCTCAAGCAGGTGATCGAGGGCTATGCCCGCGAAGCCGGGGTGCGTCAGCTCGAGAAGCAGCTTCACCGCATCGTGCGCAAGGCGGCGGTCAAGCTGCTGGAGAACGACCAGCAGACGGTCAAGATTTCGGTCAACAACCTCGAGGAGTTCCTCGGCGCGCCGATCTTCCGCAAGGAACAGGTGCTGCGCGGCGTCGGCGTGGTGACCGGCCTGGCCTGGACGGCCATGGGCGGGGCGACCCTGCCCATCGAGGCGTCCAAGGTTCACGCCCTGACCCGCGGCTTCAAGCTCACCGGCAAGCTCGGCGAGGTGATGCAGGAGTCGGCCAACATCGCCTACAGCTATGCGCTCGGCCACCTGGGCGAATACGATGCCGACCCGGACTTCTTCAACGAAGCCTTCGTCCACCTGCACGTGCCCGAGGGGGCCACGCCCAAGGACGGCCCCTCGGCGGGGGTGACCATGACCACGGCGCTGCTCTCGCTGGCCAAGAACCGTACGATCTCGCGGCCACTGGCGATGACCGGCGAACTGACCCTGACCGGCCAGGTGCTGCCGGTCGGCGGCATCCGCGAGAAGATCATCGCCGCCCGGCGCAGCGATATCTTCGAGGCGATCCTGCCCGAGGCTAATCGCCGCGACTACGAGGAGCTGCCGGACTATCTGAAAGAGGGCATGACCGTGCACTTCGCCAAGCACTACCGGGACGTGGCCAAAGTCGTCTTCGAGTAACGGTCCGATCAGGGGCGATGGCGGGCTATAATGCTGGCCTCGACGCTCGACGCTCGACGCTCGACGCTCGACGCTCGACGCTCATCGCCCATGCCACGACAAGGAACCCGCCATGTCCAATCAGGCGCTCGTCGGCGGCCTGGCACTGACGGCACTGCTCGGCAGTGCCGTGGCCCAGGCCGAGGATACGCTCACCGTCTACACCTATGACGCCTTCGTCTCCGAATGGGGCCCGGGGCCCAGGATCGAGAAGGCCTTCGAGGCGCAGTGCGACTGCCGGCTGCGCTTCGTCGCCCTCGACGGCGGCGTGGGCATTCTCCAGCGTCTCGAACTCGAGGGCGAGGACAGCGCCGCCGACGTGGTGCTGGGCCTGGACATGAATCTGATGGCCGAGGCCCGCGACACCGGGCTGCTCGCGCCCCACGACATCGATCTCGGTCCCCTGGCGTTGCCCGTGGACTGGGACGACGACACCTTCGTGCCGTTCGACTGGGCGCCGTTCGCCTTCGTCTACGATACCCAGGCGCTCGCCGAGCCACCGCACAGCTTCGAGGAACTGATCGCCGCACCCGACGATCTGAAGGTGATCGTCGAGGACCCGCGCACCAGCACCCCGGGCCTGGGGCTGCTGCTGTGGATCAAGCACGCCTACGGCGAGCGCGCCGACGAGATCTGGTGGGGCCTGCAGCCGCACATCCTCACCGTGACCCGCGACTGGAGCGAAGCCTACTTCTCGCTGTTCATGAATGGCGAGGCGCCCATGGTGCTCTCCTATGCCACCTCGCCGGCCTACCACATGGCGGTGGAGGAGACCGATCGCTACCAGGCGGTCGCGTTCGACGAGGGGCACTACCTGCAGGTCGAGGTGGCGGCGATGACCCGGCATACCGAGCATCCCGACCTGGCCCGCCAGTTCCTCGACTTCATGCTGAGTCGCGAGTTCCAGCGCGAGTTGCCGCTGACCAACGTCATGTATCCGGCGGTCGATCTGGGCGATGCGCTGCCCGAGGCGTTCTCGCGGCTGATCGACCCCGAGGTCTATATCTTTTCGCCGCAGCAGGTCCGGCAGCATCGTCGTGAGTGGGTCGACGAGTGGCTGCGCGCCAGCACCCGGTGACGGCGGGGCCTCAGACCGACACCCGCGACTGGCACCGCGCGCGCTGGCCGCTGTGGCTGGGCGGCCTGGCCTGGCTGATCGTGGTCGGGCTGGGGGCCGGCAGCCTGGGGGCGCTGCTCTGGCGGGCGCCGGCGGTCGACCCCGGCGCGCTGTGGCACGACCCTTACCTGGGCAGCGTGCTGCGCTTCACCCTGACCCAGGCGACGCTGTCGAGCGTGATCAGCCTGGGGCTGGCGATACCCGTTGCCGTGGCGCTGGCGCGCCGTCCGAGTTTCCCCGGGCGACGCCTGCTGCTGCGGGCCATGGAACTGTCGCTGGTGATCCCCACCCTGATCGCATTGTTCGGACTGGTCGCCGTCCACGGCCGGCAGGGCTGGCTGGCGCCGCTGTGGCGGGCCGTGACCGGCGAGCCGGCCGGTTATCTCTACGGTCTCTCGGGGATCGTCCTGGCACATGTCTTCTACAACCTGCCGCTCGCCGCGCGCCTGATGCTGCAGGCGCTGGAGCGTCAGCCCGAGGCCCACTGGCGGCTCGCCGCCCAGCTGGGCATGACCCGCCGGGCGATCTGGCGCTGCCTGGAGTGGCCGGCGTTGCGCCGGACGCTGCCGCGACTGGCGGCGCTGGTGTTCACGCTGTGCTTCACCAGCTTCGCCATCGTCATGACGCTGGGCGGCGGGCCGCGTGCGACCACGCTGGAGGTGGCACTCTATCAGGCCCTCAAGTTCGAGGGAGACCTGGGTCGGGCGGCGCTGCTGGCGCTGACCCAGCTGGCCTTCTGCCTGGTACTGTGGGCGGTGGCGCTGCATCGCGGTCCGGCGACCTCGCTGGTGGCCACCGGCGGCCAGCGTCTGCCGGCCGGGCGCTGGTGGCGGCGCGATGCCCTCGGGCCATCGCGACTGGTGGACGCCGCTTGGCTCGCGGGGCTGGCGCTGCTTCTGCTGCCACCGCTCGGCGCGGTGGTGATCGCCGGGCTCGGCGGCCTGCCGGCACTACCCGATAATGCGGCCTTGTGGTCGGCCACCGGGCTGAGCCTGGTCATGGCCCTGACGGCGGCGTTCGGCGCCCTGACACTGGCGGTGGCCCTGTTGCTGGGCAGCGAACGGTTGCGGCAACGCGGCGCGGCGCTGTCGGCGGGGCTGATGGAAGGCGGCGGCCAGGTGATCCTGATCCTGCCGGCGATGGTGCTGGGCACCGGGTTGTTCCTGTTGTTGCGTCCGAGCTTGGGGGGCGGCTGGCAGGGCTACGCGCTGGTCGTGCTGGTCAACGCCTTCATGGCGTTGCCGTTCGCCATGCAGGTCCTGCAGGGCGCGCTGCTCGAGGCCTCGCCGACCCGGCGGCGACTCGCCGATCAGCTCGGCATTCCCGCCCGGGCACGCTGGCGCTGGCTGGTCTGGCCGCGGCTGCGGCGTCCACTGGGCCTGGCACTGGCCTACGCGATGACCCTGTCGCTGGGCGACTTCGGCGTCGTCGCGCTGTTCGGCAGCCCCAGCCGGCCGACCCTGCCGATGCTGCTCTATCAGCAGTTGGGCGGCTATCGCTGGCAGGGGGCGGCGGCCACCGCGCTGATGCTGCTGGTCGTGGTGGTGGCGGTGTTCGCGCTGCTCGATCGGCTGTCGCGGCGCCGGCCGCGCTACCCGCAATCCCGTTACTGGCCGACATCTGCCGGCAAAGACCCCGAGTCCGACCATGCTTGAATGCCGCGACCTGCAGTTCCATTACGATCGCGCCGACCCCGGCGAGACGCCGGATTTCGATTTCTCGTTGCGCCTGGCGCCCGGCGAGTGCCTGGCCGTGCAGGGGCCCTCGGGCTGCGGCAAGAGCACGCTGCTCAGCCTGATCGCCGGCTTCCTGGAACCGGCCGCGGGCTGGCTGGGCTGGTCGGGCGAGCCGTGGCGCGACCTGCCGCCCTGGCAGCGGCCGCTGACCACGGTGTTTCAGGAGAACAATCTCTTCGAGCATCTGCCGGTATGGGCCAACGTCGGCCTGGGGCTGGCGCCCGACCTGCGCCTCGACGCCGCCGCCCACCGGCGCATCCGCGCGGGGCTGACGACGATCGGCCTCGACGGTCTGCACGACCGGCTGCCGGAGGCGCTCTCCGGCGGCCAACGCCAGCGGGTGGCGCTGCTGCGGGCGCTGTTGCGCGAGCGGCCGTTGCTGCTGCTCGACGAGCCGTTCAGCGGGCTGGACGCCGACAACCGCCGGGCGCTCTGGGGGCAGGTCAGGGAGCAGCGCGAGCGTGGCGTGGCGGTGCTGCTGGTCAGTCACGACAGCGAGGACATTCGGGCCCTGGCCGACCGCCGCTACCAACTGGACGACGGGCGACTGGTCGACGCCACGGCGATCTGACAGAATCTCAGCTTCGCTGGACAGACCCCAACAGACCATCGGCGCCGCCGTGTTAAGTTCGTCTGGCTCGGACGGCTTTTCACGATGTCCAAGAGGGGGATGACAAACGTCGCGAGTACCGCCGTTCGTCCCCCCTCCGAGATGGCTAGCTTCTTCGAGGAATACCATGCCCGAGTATCGCTCCCGTACCACCACCGCCGGACGCAACATGGCCGGCGCCCGCGCCCTGTGGCGTGCCACCGGGATGAACGACGACGACTTCCACAAGCCGATCGTCGCCGTCGCCAACTCCTTCACCCAGTTCGTCCCCGGTCACGTGCATCTCAAGGACATGGGCCAGCTGGTGGCGCGCGAGATCGAGAAGGCCGGCGGGGTGGCCAAGGAGTTCAACACCATCGCCGTGGACGACGGCATCGCCATGGGTCACGACGGCATGCTCTATTCGCTGCCGAGTCGCGACATCATCGCCGACAGCGTCGAGTACATGGTCAACGCCCACTGCGCCGATGCGCTGGTGTGCATCTCCAACTGCGACAAGATCACCCCGGGCATGCTGATGGCGGCGATGCGTCTCAACATCCCCACCATCTTCGTCTCCGGCGGTCCCATGGAGGCGGGCAAGACGAAGCTCCTCGATCACGGTCTCGACCTGATCGATGCCATGGTCTCCGCCGCCGACGACAAGTACAGCGACGAGGAGATCGCCGAGATCGAGCGCAGCGCCTGCCCCACCTGCGGCAGTTGCTCGGGGATGTTCACCGCCAACTCGATGAACTGTCTGACCGAGGCGCTGGGCCTGGCGCTGCCCGGCAATGGCACCATGCTGGCGACCCACGGCGATCGCCGCCGGCTGTTCGAGACCGCCGGCGAGCGTATCGTCGGGCTGGCCAAGCGCTACTACGAGGGTGACGAGGCGCACCTGCTGCCGCGGGCGATCGGCTCGAAGGATGCCTTCAAGAATGCCATGACCCTGGACATCGCCATGGGCGGCTCCACCAACACCATCCTGCATCTGCTGGCGGCCGCCCAGGAAGCGGAGATCGATTTCGGCATGGCCGACATCGACAAGCTGTCCCGCGAGGTGCCGCAACTCTGCAAGCTGGCGCCCAATACCCAGCAGTACCATATCGAGGACTGTCACCGCGCCGGCGGGATCATGGGCATCCTCGGCGAACTCGACCGGGCGGGGGTGCTCAACACCACGGTGCCGACGGTCTACGGCGACAGCCTGGCCGAGGCGCTCGAGGCCTGGGACATCATGCGCTCGCCGAGTCCGGACGTGGTCGAGTTCTTCAAGGCCGGTCCCGGCGGCGTACGCAGTCAGCAGGCCTTCTCGCAGTCGGCGCGCTGGCCGAGTCTCGACGGCGATCGGGCCGCCGGCTGCATCCGCGATCTCGAGCACGCCTTCTCCCGCGAGGGGGGGCTGGCGGTGCTCTACGGCAATATCGCCCGTGACGGCTGCGTGGTGAAGACCGCGGGCGTCGACGATTCGATCCTGGTGTTCGAGGGGCCGGCGCACGTGGTCGAGTCCCAGGATCAGGCGGTCGAGCACATCCTGGGCGGTCAGGTGAAGGAGGGCGAGGTCGTCGTCATCACCTACGAGGGGCCCAAGGGCGGACCGGGCATGCAGGAGATGCTCTATCCGACCTCGTATCTCAAGTCCAAGGGCCTCGGCAAGGCCTGTGCACTGATGACCGACGGGCGTTTCTCGGGCGGCACCTCGGGGCTGTCGATCGGCCACGTGTCGCCGGAGGCGGCGGCGGGCGGCGCGATCGGCCTGGTCGAGAGCGGCGACGTCATTCGCATCGACATTCCCAACCGGCGTATCGATGTCCAGCTCTCGGACGACGAACTCGCACGCCG
Organism: Modicisalibacter coralii; assembly: GCF_004117855.1. GTDB lineage: Bacteria > Pseudomonadota > Gammaproteobacteria > Pseudomonadales > Halomonadaceae > Modicisalibacter > Modicisalibacter coralii. Next base: position 11,840 of record NZ_QWBW01000033.1, on the reverse strand, counting down.
TCGCGAGGCGATGGCGGCGCGTGGCGATCAGGCCTGGAAACCGAGCATCCAGCGCGTGCGCCGTGTCTCGGCGGCGCTCAAGGCCTATGCGCTGCTGGCCACGTCGGCCGACAAGGGCGCGGTGCGCGATCTGAGCAAGCTCGACTGAGCGCGGCGCGCCTGATTCCACACGCCTGAAAAAGGTCGAGGCCCGTGCCAGGCACGGGCCTCGATGATCGAGACGGTCGCTCTCTCGCCGACGTTCTACCTCAGGCCGCTTCCTGCAGGGCCTCGGCGATCTCTTCCTCGAGTGCTTCCAGTTGGCACTCGGTGACATACCAGAATTCCAGAAACTCCACGCTCTCTTCCGAATAGCACATCGTCGCCGCTCCTCCTTTGGTATCAGGTGGGTGACAATCGTGACAGAACCAGTATGGTCGATTAGACGAAAGTCGCCATGACGTTTCTTTGACCGTTTTTTGATACGCATCACAGACTCATGACCCGGCGCGATGATGGCCGGGCATGGGCGAGCGCCGGCTTCAAGGAGGAAACATGAAGGAATCGTTCACTGTCGGCCTGGTGGGCTATGGATTCGCCAGCCGGACCTTCCACGCACCGTTGATTCAGGCGACGCCGGGGCTGGAACTGGCGGCGGTATCCTCCAGCGATGCCGACAAGGTGAGGGCCGACTTGCCCGAGGTCACGGTCGACGCCTCTCCCCAGGCGTTGTTCGCGCGCAGCGACATCGACCTGGTGGTGATCCCCACCCCCAACGAGAGTCACTTTCCGCTGGCCAAGGCGGCGCTCTCGGCCGGCAAGCACGTGGTCGTCGACAAGCCGTTCACGGTGACCCTGAGCGAGGCCCGCCAGTTGCGCAGTCAGGCCGAACGGGCGGGCAAGCTGCTCTCGGTCTTCCACAATCGGCGCTGGGACAGCGACTTCATGACCGTGCGCGATCTGTTGCGCGACGCCACCCTGGGCCGGGTGGTGCATTTCGAATCGCACTTCGACCGTTTTCGTCCCGACGTCCGGCCGCGCTGGCGCGAGCAGGCCAAGCCGGGTGGCGGCATCTGGTACGACCTGGGCCCGCATCTGCTCGATCAGGCGCATCAACTGTTCGGCATGCCCCAGGCGATCCTCGTCGATCTGGCCATGCGCCGCGACGGCGCCCAGGTCGACGACGACTTCCATGCCCTGCTCGACTACGGCGACATGCGGGTGGTGCTGCACGCCGCGGCGCTGGTCGCGGCAGAGTCGCCGCGTTTCGTCGTCCACGGTACCCGGGGGAGTTACGTGAAATACGGTCTCGATCCCCAGGAGGCGCGGCTCAAGGCCGGCGAGCAACCGTCGCCCCGGTGGGGGAGCGATCCGCGTGACGGCACCCTGACCCTGGCCGACGAACAGGGGGGGCTCGACAGTCGTGTCCAGCCCACGCAACCCGGCGACTACCTGGCCTACTACGCCGGGGTCCGCGATGCCCTGCGCGGCGAGCAAGGCAATCCGGTGGCGCTCGACGATGCCCTGGCCGTCATGCAACTGCTCGAGGTGGGGCTCGACAGCGCCCGCCAGAAGCGCTGGGTGCGGCTGAAGGAAGGGGCGTGGCGCAAGTCGACGTGAATGCCGTTTGTGGACATCTTGTAACAAAAATTGTTAGCAAAGCATTTGTTAGAGCTTTTACTGTTTTCTAGGCTGGACGATGTAATTGACGGCACGCGCAAGAGTCGCTTGCCAATCATCAATGATCAGGAGGATCGCATGAAGGCAATTTACGGAGTTCTGTTGGCAAGCCTGCTGGGCCTTTCGGCAGGCGGCGCCCTGGCCGCTGGCGATGAGGATGGCGCCATGACGAATGGCAAGATCGGTTCGGCCAATACCGAGGCGGACAGCATGAAGCCCGAGGGCGGTACTGCTGCCGATGGCGCCGCCCGCCAGGGGGGCAGCACTCTCGACGAGACGACCTCCGGTCCCGACGCGAACCTGAGTACCGAAACCGGGTCCGCCAATACTCAGGTGGGTAGCGTCAAGCCCGAGGGTGGCAGCGCCGCCCAAGGCTCGACGGGCGCCGTCGTGGGGGAACCCGCCACCGGCCCCGACGCGGACCTGAGCACCCAGACTGGCTCCGCCAACACCCAGGTCGGAGACACCAAGGTGCAGGGTGGCAGCGCCGCCCAGTAACGCGCCAGCCGATATCACGATGGTTCAGCCGCTCGTCACGCCGTGACGAGCGGTTTTTTTCGTCGGTGTCGAGCCCGGTTCACCACCAGCGCTCGGTGCTCCGATCGGCGCGCAGCTTGTCGCGGGCGATGTAGAGGGCGGCGATGGCGCGGGCTTCGTGGAAGTCGTCGCGGGTGAGCAGGGCGGGCAGTTCCTCGAGAGCATGCGTCTCGACGATCAGGGGCTCGGGTTCGTCACCCGGCAGGCGCTTGGCGTAGAGATCGCTGGCGAGCAGCACCTGCATGCGGTGATTCATGTAGTTGGGCGCCAGCGACAGTTCGACCAGCGGCTCGATGTTGTGGGCGCCGACGCCGCATTCTTCCATGAGCTCGCGGTTGGCGGCGGTGATGATGTCCTCGCCGGGGTCGACCAGTCCCTTGGGCAGGGTCAGGGCGTAGTCGTCGAAGCCGGCGGCATACTCGCGAATCAGCAGGACATGCTCGGGGTCGGGCATCGCCACGATCATCACCGCCCCGGCGCCGCTGCCCTTGAGGCGCTCGAAGGTCCGCTCTTCGCCGTTGGAAAAGCGCAGGTCCATGCGCTCGATGGTGAACAAGCGGCTGCGCGCGACCTCCTCGCGATCGAGGACCTGCGGCTTGCTGGGGGTGGTGGACGACATGGGGCCTCCGTGCGTGGGTCGGGCGTATCCCGTACAATCCAGGTTCTCTACGAAAACTGCTGCGCTCGCCGACTTTTTCGTACAAACCCAGGTTCTTTTTTACCACCGCCGTGGAGCTTCTGGCCAATGATCGATTGGCACGACATCGACACCGTCCTGCTCGACATGGACGGCACGCTGCTCGACCTGCATTTCGACAGTCACTTCTGGCTCGAGCACCTGCCACGTCGCTACGTCGAGCTGCATCACCTCGACGAAGCGTTCCAGGAAGAGATCCGTGAGCGGATCGTCCGCGAGCAGGGCACGCTCGACTGGTACAGCCTCGATTACTGGCAGCGCGAGCTGAACGTCGACATTCTCGCCTTGAAGCGCGAGGTGCAGCATCTGATCGGCCTGCGCAGCGATGCCCTGGACTTCCTGACCTGGCTCAGACAGGCCCACCCGCGGGTGATACTGGCGACCAATGCCGACCGCGGGAGTCTCTCGCTGAAGCTGCCGCTGACCGGGCTGGAAGACTACCTGGATGCGATCGTCTCGTCGGCGGATCTCGGCGTGCCCAAGGAGCATCAGGAATTCTGGTTCGCCCTGCAGGAGGTCGAGCCCTTCGACCCGCTGCGCACGCTGTTCATCGATGACAATCCCGCCGTGCTGGAGAGCGCCCGGGAATTCGGCATTCGCCACCTGCTGGGGATCAAGCAGCCCGACAGCCGGCGGCCGGAGCGTGAGCTCGAGGAATTCGTCGCCCTCGACCGCTTCTCGGCCTTGTTTCCACGCGACTAAGTCCCCATTTTCGTGAACATGGAACAGCAATCGGTACGTATCGACAAATGGCTCTGGGCGGCGCGCTTTTTCAAGACCCGCGGCCTGGCCAAGAAGGCCATCGACGGCGGCAAGGTCCAGGTCGACGGGACCCGCGTCAAGACCAGCAAGATGATCGCGCCCGGCGCCCTGATCAAGGTACCGCAGGGCTGGGATCACTGGGAGGTCGAGGTGGTGGCCGTTTCCAACCAGCGGCGCGGGGCGCCCGAGGCGCGCGAACTCTATCGCGAGACGCCGGAGAGCCTCGCTCGGCGCGAACGTGAAGCCGAACAGCGTCGTCTCGCCAACCAGACCATGCGTGCGCCCAAGGGGCGCCCCGACAAGCGCGACCGCCGCGATATCCAGCGTTTCCAGCGCCAGCGCCCCGACGAGTGACGGACCGCCCCGAAGCTCGTCTTTCCCAACCGTTTTCCCTTATTTCGAGTGAACCCATGCCCGATCAGATTCAGCGATTCCTGTTCGACGATACCAACGTGCGCGGCGAGATCGTCTCGCTCGAGAGTGCCTACGCCGAGGTTCTCGAACGTCACGCCTATCCGGCGGTGGTCAGTCAACTGCTGGGGGAAATGCTGGCCGCGGTGGCACTGCTCACCGAGACCGTCAAGCTCGATGGCACCCTGAGCCTGGAAGTGCGCGGCCGTGGCGCGCTGAGCCTGCTGATGGCCGAATCCAACCCGGGCGGCGAGCTGCGGGCCATCGCCCGGGTCGACGACGAAGCGCCGCTGCCGGCGGAAGGCGCCTCCTTCCGGAGCCTGGTCGGTGACGGCCAGATCGTTATCACCCTCGACCCGCGCGAAGGCAATCGTTACCAGGGCATCGTCGCCACCGACGGCGATGATCTCGCCGCCTGCCTGGAAGAGTACTTCGCCCGTTCCGAACAGTTGGCCACGCGCCTGTGGCTGGCGGCCGATGGCGAGCGTGCCGGTGGCCTGTTGCTTCAGCAACTGCCCGACGACGCCAGCAACCAGGACGCCGACGCCTGGGACCGGGTCGTGCATCTGGCGAGCACCGTGAGCGACGACGAGCTGCTCAATCTTTCCCAGCGCGACCTGCTGTATCGCCTCTATCACGAGGAAACGGCCCGGGTCTTCGACCCCAAGCCGCTGCGCTTCGGCTGCACCTGTTCGCGGGAGCGCATCGCCCAGGCGCTGCTCAGCCTGGGAGCCGACGAACTGCGCGACATCCTCCGCGAGCAGCAGGCCGTGGACACCCAGTGTCACTTCTGTCACACCCGCTATCACTTCTCGGCGGCCGACATCGAGTCGTTGATCGATTCGCCAGAGGCCGGCTCGCCGACCGTGCACTGAGGCCGGCAAAAGGGGAGCGTCGGCTACCGTGGTATGAAGCGCGTCATATCAACACGTCGAGGAAGCCGGCGTTTTGCCCCCCGGGGGTTTTTGCCATAATGTTTCCGCCCGCATCGTTTCGACACAAAGAGACGGCACACCGTCCGGACGATGCGCCGGAAGCTTTTTTGGCTAACGAGAGAGAAATGGCCCCCCGGGCCCAGGACACCCCAATGACCATGAATCAAGCAGCCCCCCGGGCGACGACGGAACGTCGCGCCCGTACCCACACCAACCTGAGTGCCGCCGAACTGATCGAGCGGGCCATTGCCGCCGGTGAGGGTCGCCTCGCCGACAATGGCGCGCTGGTGGTGAACACCGGCGAGCGCACCGGTCGCTCGCCGGCCGATCGCTTCATCGTTGACGAGCCGTCCACGTCCGAATTGATCGACTGGGGTAGCGTCAATCGGCCCTTCGACGGCGAGCGCTTCGATGCCTTGTGGGAGCGGGTCGAGGACTATCTCGCGGAAGGGGACTGCTACGTCGCCGAGCTGCATGTGGGGGCCGACCCCGAGTACTATCTGCCGATCCGCGTGACCACCGAGACCGCCTGGCACAACCTGTTCGCACGGACGCTTTTCGTGCGCCCCGAGACCTTCAATGCCAAGGGCAAGAACGAGTGGACGATCCTCAACGCGCCGCACTTCACCTGCGAGCCGGCGCGTGACGGCACCCGCTCCGAGGGCACGGTGATCATCAACTTCGCCCGTCGCCGGGTGCTGATCGCCGGCATGCGCTATGCCGGCGAAATGAAGAAGGCGATGTTCTCGGTGCAGAACTTCCTGCTCCCCGAGAAGGACGTGCTGCCCATGCACTGCAGCGCCAACGTTGGCGAGGACGGCGAGACCACGCTGTTCTTCGGTCTCTCCGGCACCGGCAAGACCACGCTCTCCGCCGACCCGGCGCGCTATCTGATCGGTGACGACGAGCACGGCTGGGGCGAGGGCACGGTGTTCAACATCGAGGGTGGCTGCTACGCCAAGTGCATCGACCTTTCCGAGAAGAACGAGCCGGTGATCTGGCAGGCGATCCGATTCGGCACGGTGCTCGAGAACGTGGTGCTCGACGATCGCCGTACCCCCGACTATGCCGACGACAGTCTGACCCAGAATTCCCGCGCCGCCTATCCGCTCGAGCACGTCGAGAAGCGGGTCGAGGAGAATCGCGCCGGCGAGCCCAACGCGATCATCTTCCTTACCTGCGACATGAGCGGCGTCCTGCCGCCGGTATCGATCCTTTCCAAGGAAGCCGCGGCCTACCACTTCCTGTCCGGGTATACCGCCAAGGTGGGCTCCACCGAGATGGGTTCCTCGTCGGGACTCGAGGCGACGTTCTCGACCTGTTTCGGGGCGCCGTTCTTCCCGCGTCCGGCCCGCGAGTACGCTGACCTGCTGATCAAGCGCATCGAGGCCTTCGGCTCGCGCGTCTATCTGGTCAACACCGGCTGGACCGGGGGCAGTTACGGCCACGGTGGCAGTCGCTTCAGCATTCCCACCACCCGCAGCATCATCGGCGCCATCCAGGCCGGCGTTCTCAAGGATGCCGAGACCCAGCGCATCGATGGTCTCAACCTGGCGGTGCCCACGGCCGTGCCCGGTGTCGATTCGCGCCTGCTCGACCCGCGCGAGACCTGGGACGACAAGGCGGCCTACGACCGTCAGCGTCAGGAACTGATCGCCAAGTTCGTCGAGAACTTCAAGAAGTTCGCCGGCGTCGACGAGGCGATCGTCGCGGCGGGGCCATCGTTCAACTGAGCCGCCCACCGGGCATTGCCGATCGCCGAGGGCGCGTCACTGGACGCGCCCTCGGTGTTTTTGGGCGGCTCGCTGCATCCGCAACGCCATACCTGACGTATGCTCGAGGCGAGGATACCCACAATGCGCGAGGGGAGGGCAGGTCATGCAACGACGCCGATTTCTGGGACTGCTAGGTGCCGGCGGTCTGATGGGGTTGCTCCCGGTCTGGGCGCTGGCACGTCCCCAGCTGGATCTGTCGCGGGGTGCCGACGTCGAGCCGCTCGAGCTCAGCGAGTCGGCGTGGCGTGAGCGGCTCAGCGAGGCCCAGTTCAAGGTGCTGCGCGAGGCGGATACCGAGCCGGCGGGGAGCAGCCCCCTGAACGATGAGAAGCGCCGCGGCGAGTACCGTTGCGCCGGTTGCGGCCTGACGCTGTTCACCAGCGACATGAAATACGAGTCGGGGACCGGCTGGCCGAGCTTCTTCGACCATGTGAAGGGACACCTGCTGACCCAGCGTGATTTCGTGCTGTTGATTCCACGCACCGAGTACCACTGCGCGCGCTGCGGTGGGCATCAGGGCCATGTCTTCGATGATGGCCCCGAGCCCACCGGGCTGCGCTGGTGCAACAACGGGGTGGCGTTGCGCTTCGTGCCGGATGGCGCTTAGCGACGCATCTAGAAGGTCGCCCACTCCTCGTCGGTGCTCTCGTCAGCACCGCGCCGTGCCACCGGGCGGGCTTGCCCGGTGGCCGCGGTCTGCGGGGCGTTCAGGCGCGGGGCCGATGACGCCTCGGGCACTTCGCCGCTCAGGCGGAACGAGGCGATCAGGGCATTGAGGCGCTCGGCCTGTTCGCGCATCTCGCCGGAGGCCGCGCTGAACTGCTCGACCATTGCCGCGTTGTGCTGGGTCATGTTGTCGAGTTCGCTGACCGCGGTATTGACCTGGCCGATGCCCTGACTCTGCTCCTTGGCGCCGGCGCTGATCTCGCCGATCACGTCGGTGACCTGCTCGATGCTCGCGACGATCTCGCCCATGGTGCGGCCGGTGCGCTTGACCAGCTCGTTGCCGGACTGGGTGCGGCTCACCGAGGTGTCGATCAGCTCGCGGATGCTCTTGGCCGCCTCGCCGGAGCGGCTGGCCAGGGTGCGGACCTCCTGGGCGACGACGGCGAAGCCGCGGCCGTGTTCGCCGGCGCGGGCCGCCTCCACCGAGGCGTTGAGCGCCAGGATGTTGGTCTGGAAGGCAATGCCGTCGATCATGCCGATGATCTCGCTGATCTGCGTGGCCGAGGAATTGATCTCGTCCATGGTGCGCTCGACCTGCTGCATGGCCTCGCGGCCCTCACGGGCGATGTCGGACGTCGAGTGGACCAGCTTGTTGGCCTGCTGGGCGGCATCCGAGGTGTTGCTCACGGTCGCCGAGATCTGCTCCATCGACGCCGAGGTCTCCTGCAGATTGGATGCCGCCTGTTCGGTACGCGAGGCGAGATCCACGCTGCCCTTGGCGATCTCGTCGGAGGCGGTGGTCACCCCCAGGGTACTGGCGCGGACCGACTGCAGGGTCGTGTCGATGTAGGCGATGAAGCCGTCGAACTGATCGGCCAGCTCGCCGATCTCGTCGCGGCGGGTCGACTCGATGCGCGCGGTCAGGTCGCCGTCGCCCTCGGCGATCTCCTTGATGCGTGCGGTGACGTTGCGGATCGCCCGCGACATCATCAGTGGACCGACCAGCGCGATCGTCATGGCGGCGACGAACACGACCAGCGAGAACACCCCGATGATCCAGGTCTTGGTATTGGCCATGGCGACCGAGGCGTCGTGGAGTTCGGTGATTTTTTTGTCGGCTGCCTCGCCGGCGATGTTGTAGACATCGCGCAGGGTGCCGAAGGCCGCCAGCGAGTCGCCGTTGGAAAGCGCCGCCGCCGCCCTGGTGTCGCCCGCCGCCTGCAACTCGAACACCCGTGACGACTGCTGCGCCCAGGTCTTGTAAAGCGTGTCGAAGGCGGTGAGCTTGTCGATCACGTCCGGGTAGCCGGCCAGCAGCGTCTTGAACTGCTGCATGCGATCGAAGGCCTGCTGAGCGTTTTCCCGATAGTCGCTGCGGGCGCTCTGCGACGCCTCGCTACCCGGGGTGGCGTCCAGCATCTCCATCTCGGCCACGCGAGCCTGGTAGAGGTCGCGGTCGGCGTTGAGCACTTCCGAGACCGCCTTGTTGAAGGTCGAACTGAATTCGCTCATTCGCCCCTTGAGCGATTCGACGAGGAAGAAGTCGGCGACGACGACGACGAGCAGTGACAGCGCCACGCCGATGAAGGCGCTGGCGTACTTGACGCTGATGCGGTGCATGTTCTTGAGCATGGTCTTGGCCCTCGGAAGCCCTGTGTCTGGAGTCTGGGTTGGTGAGTCTTTTTTATGAGTGTTGTGGTTCGAACATTAATGAGCTTCGGGGAGGGCGTCGACGTTTGGGCCGGGAGTGTCACAGTTGTTCACGTTCAATGCGTCAGTGCCTGAATCCCTCGACGATGTGCTGGGCGAGTTCGGCGACCACCGGCGAGTTCGCCTCCGGGGCCCGCAGCAGCACGATCGAGGCGGCCGGCAACGGCGGGAAGCCATCCGTCTCGCCGAGGATGCGCAGGCCCGGGGTGACCAGGCTCTTCATCCACGCCGATACCGCCAGCCCGGCGCCGACCACCGCCTGCAGGGTGGCCAGGCTGGGGCTCGAGTAGGCGACGCGATAGGCGTGGCCGGCCAGGGCCAGGGCGTTGCAGGCATGGCTCCGGCAGAAGCAGGGCTCCTCGAACAGCGCCAGTGGCATCGGGCTCTGCCGGTGCGGGGCGTGGTGCTCGGCAGTGACCCACACCGTCTCGTCCTGGCGCAGGATCTCGCCGATCTCGTGACCCACCTCGCGGGTGACGATGCTGAGATCGAGACTGCCCTGCTGGCGGCTGAGCAGGGTGGTCGAGGGCGCGCAATCGACCTCCACGTCGACCAGTGGCCAGCTCTGCGAGAACGACTTGAGGATCCCCGGCAGAAAGCGCATCACGTAGTCGTCGGGCACCCCGAGTCGCACGCGGCCGACCATGTCCGGCTGGCGCAGCACGTTGAGCGCTTCGCCGTGCAGGTCGAGAATCCGCCGGGCGTAGCCGAGCAGGGTGTTGCCTTCGCTGGTCAGGCGCATGCTGCGCCCCTCGCGGACGAACAGCGGGCGGCGTATCACGTCCTCCTCGAGACGCTTGACCTGCATGCTGACCGCCGACTGGGTGCGGTTGACCGCCTCCGCGGCACGGGTAAAGCCGCCGTGATCGACGATGGCCACGAAGGTGCGCAGCAGTTCGTGATCGATGGTCTGCAACATGGTGGTGTTCTCCATCAAATTGCGTGATGTCTTGAATCAATAACATTCGTTGGATTGATTATGCGCCGCCGGCGAGACTGCTTCCACACCCTCGAGACATCCTGTGGAGGCGATCATGAAAACGCTTATCGGTACCTGGTTGTGCAATGCGTCGTCCGTCGCCGGCTGGCCGGATCGGGCTCCCGCACGTCGTGACAGGCTCGCGCGCTGGCGCCGCCGGCTCGCGCGCTGGTCGCGGTTGCGCCACGAGCGTCAGCAACTGCGTCATCTCAGCGATGCCATGCTGCGCGACATCGGCCTGACCCGTGACGACGTCGAGCGCGAGGCGAGTCGCCCCTTCTGGGACGACGACGGCACTCGCTGGTAAGTCGGCGGCGTTCGTCGACCTGCGTCGCCGGATGGCTTTGTGGTACCTTGTCGCCATTTGTCGCGCCCCCTCTCTCGACAGACGCTACGGAGCGGGCACCGGCCCGGCCGACGCGGCGGGCGCGACCGATGGCGGCCCCGTTCGGGCCGCCGGTTGGAGACATGACGCAAGGATCCCATGGACGCCCAGACCACGATCACCGCTCGCCTCGCCGAGGAACTCGCCGTACGTCCCGCCCAGATCGCCGCCACCGTCGAGCTGCTCGATGGCGGCGCCACGGTGCCCTTCATCGCCCGTTACCGCAAGGAGGTCACCGGCGGCCTCGACGACAGCCAGTTGCGTCAGCTCGAGGAGCGCCTGCGTTACCTGCGCGAGCTCGAGGAGCGCCGCGCGGCGGTGCTGGCGAGCATCAACGAACAGGGCAAGCTGAGCGACGCGCTCGCCGCCCAGATCCGCGAGGCCGACACCAAGCAGCGCCTCGAGGATCTCTACCTGCCCTACAAGAAGAAGCGGCGTACCAAGGCACAGATCGCCCGCGAGGCGGGGCTCGAGCCGCTCGCCGATACCCTGCTGGCCGATCCGACCCGCGATCCCGAAAGCGAGGCGCAGGCCTATCTGCGCCCGGCGGAAGGCGACATGCCCGGCGTCGAGGACACCAAGGCGGCGCTCGATGGCGCCAAGCAGATTCTCATGGAGCGCTTCGCCGAGGATGCCGAGCTGGTCGGCCGGCTGCGCGACCGGCTCTGGGAGGAGGGCGAGCTGTGTGCCCGGGTGGTCGATGGCAAGCAGCGCGAGGGCGCCAAGTTCGCCGACTACTTCGAACATGACGAGCGCCTCGCCAGGGTGCCGTCGCACCGCGCACTGGCGATGTTCCGCGGCCGCAACGAGGGCGTGCTGAGCCTGACCCTCAAGCTGCCGGGCGAGGACGAGGCGGCGGTGCACCCGGCGGAGGTGGCGATCGCCCGCCACGCCGGCATCGACCTGGCCGGCGAGAGCGCGGGGCGAGGCGCCGATCGCTGGCTGCGCGAGGTGGTGCGCTGGACCTGGCGGGTCAAGCTCTACACCCATCTCGAGACCGAATTGATGGGGCGGCTGCGCGAGCGCGCCGAGGGCGAGGCGATCGATGTCTTCGCCGCCAACCTCAAGGATCTGCTGCTCGCCGCGCCGGCCGGCCCGCACGCCACCCTGGCCATCGACCCGGGGCTGCGCACCGGCTGCAAGGTGGCGGTGGTCGACGCCACCGGGCAGTTCCTGGAGCAGGCGGTGATCTACCCCCATGCACCGCAGAACCGCTGGGACGAGGCGCTGGCGGTGCTCGGCAGGCTGGTCGACAAGCACAGTGTGACGCTGATCGCCATCGGCAACGGTACCGCCAGCCGCGAAACCGACCGCCTCGCCGGCG
>NZ_QWBW01000032.1 GCF_004117855.1 Modicisalibacter coralii | reverse complement strand
GCTCGAGCAGAAGATCGGCCACCCCAAGGCCGGCGCCAACACCGCCTGGGTGCCCTCGCCCACCGCCGCGGTGCTCCACGCCCTGCACTACCACCAGGTCGACGTCGCCGCCGTGCAGCAGACGCTGGAATCGCGCCCGGCCACCGACTACCTCGACGACCTGCTCAGCGTGCCGGTGGTCGAGCGCCCGGACTGGTCGGCCGAGGAGATCCAGCAGGAGCTCGACAACAACTGCCAGGGCATCCTCGGCTACGTGGTGCGCTGGGTCGAGCACGGCGTGGGCTGTTCCAAGGTCCCCGACATCCACGACGTGGGGCTGATGGAAGACCGCGCCACGCTGCGCATCTCCAGCCAGCACATCGCCAACTGGCTGTATCACGGCGTGGTCAGCGAGGCCCAGGTCAAGGAGACGCTCGCGCGCATGGCGAAAGTCGTCGACGACCAGAACGCGCACGATCCGGGCTACACGCCGATGACCGCGCACCTGGCCGACTCCAGCGCCTTCCAGGCCGCCTCGGACCTGATCTTCAAGGGCCGCGAACAGCCGGCGGGCTACACCGAGCCGTTGCTGCATCATTGGCGGGCGGTGCACAAGGCCAAGGAACGCACTGCCTAAATGCCTGCGCGGGGGTAGCGCGGCGTTGCACAATACTCGGAATCCTCACCTATGACGTATAGGCTCCGGTTCCTGCGTGTTGTGCGCCTTGCGCTACGCCCCGCTCGGCGATTTATCCAGCGCTTTCCGCGGGGTAACCCTGGCTTTGGGCTAGTCTGATGCTCGTAGCTCGTAGCTCGTAGCTCGTAGCTCGTAGCTCGTAGCTCGTAGCTCGTCGTCGATCGTTCCGGCTAGACTGGAGTTGAAACAGCGACGGGAGCCAGGAGGTCGTCATGGCCGGAGGATGGTCAAGAGATGGCGCGGTACAGGATCAGATCGACAGCACCATCGAGGATGCCGTCGAACGCTCGCGCAGCCAGCTGCCGCGCGGCGAGAGCCTGACCCACTGCGAGGAGTGCGACGCGCCGATCCCCCAGGCGCGCCGCGAGGCGGTCCCCGGCGTGCGCCTGTGCGTCGCCTGCCAGAGCGAGGCCGACAAGCGCCAGTCGGCATTCAGTGGCTACAATCGCCGCGGCAGCAAGGACAGCCAGTTGCGCTGAGTCGCCATGCCGCCTTGCGCATCGGTTGAACGCTCGCCGCTTCAGTTGTTCCGCTGGGTGTCAGCGCCTACGCTTAGCCGACGAACCATTACCGTGTCGCGGGATCGACGCGACACCGCACCATGGAGGAAGGCATGACCCAGCAAGCCGTCACGACCCAGTGGATCGATATCGCCAGCCACGACGGGCAGTCGTTCAAGGGTTACCTGGCCCTGCCGCCGGCCGGCAAGGGGCCGGGCATCGTGCTGATCCAGGAGATCTTCGGCGTCAACCCTCACATCCGCAGCGTCGCCGAGCAGTATGCGCTGGATGGCTACGTGGTGCTCGCCCCGGACGTGTTCTGGCGCCAGGAACCCGGCGTGGAACTCGCCTATGACGGCGACGACATGGACAAGGCCTTCAAGCTGGTCGGCGAGATCGACTTCACGGTGGCGGTCAAGGACCTGGCCAGCACCGTCCAGGCGCTGCGCCAGCGCCCCGAGTGCGAGGGCGAAGTGGCATCGCTGGGTTACTGCATGGGCGGTATCCTGGCCTATCTGGCGGGGATCGAATCCGGCGTCGACCGGGCCGTGTGCTTCTACCCCGGCGGCATCCACAAGCATCTCGACAAGGCCGCCGAGCTGACGGTGCCGACACAGTTCCATTTCGCCGGCAACGACGGCCACATCACCGACGAACACATCGAACAGACCCGTCAGGCCTTCGCCGACCGCGGCGACGTCGAGATCCACGTCTACGACGGCGCCGACCACGGCTTCAACTGCTGGGCGCGTAGCGCCTATCACCGCCACGCCGCGGCGCTCTCTCACGGCCACGCGCTGACCTTTCTCGAACATACTTAAATGCTCGAACGCACCTGACGCGCGAACGCGCCTGCCCCCACTGCCCGCCCCGAAAGCTCCTGGGCGGGTTTCATGATCCTGTTCGTCCACGCGGAGCCCCGTACGATGGCCTATCGCCTTTACATCGCCAACAAGAACTACTCCTCCTGGTCGATGCGCCCCTGGGTATTGATGAAGGCGCTCGATATCCCCTTCGAGGAGGTGCTGACCCCGTTCGAGGGTGCCGGCAAACAGCAGGCCTTCGAGGTCTTCTCGCCCACCGCCAAGGTGCCGTGCCTGCACCACGACGACCGGGTGATCTGGGAGTCATTGGCGATCCTCGACGACCTCGCCGAGGAGCACCCCGCCGCCTGGCCGGGCGAACGCGACGCCCGGGCCTGGGCACGCGGTGCCAGTGCCGAGATGCATGCGGGTTTCCCCGCCCTGCGCGACGAGTGCTCGATGAACTGTGCGCTGACCATCGAACTGGGCACGCCGAGTCCAGCCCTGGCAAAGGACATTGCGCGGCTCGACGCCCTGTGGACGGAAGGACTCGAGCGCTTCGGCGGCCCCTGGCTGGCGGGCGAGACCTTCACCATTGCCGATGCCATGTTCGCACCGGTCGCCATCCGCGTGCGCGGCTACGGCATCACGCTCGGCGACATGGCCGCCGCCTATGCCCGACGCCTGCTCGAGCACCCGGCCGTCGCCGCCTGGATCACCCAGGGCATCGCCGAACCCTGGATCGACGAACCCCACGAGGCCGACTGCATTCGCGGCCGGCGGGTAATCGAGGATCGCCGCGCTCGCACCCCGTGAGCGCCGTCCGCATGCGCGGCACAACATGTTAGGCTGGCGCGATAGTCCGCCATCTCAGGATTCCCGACACCCATGTCGCTCGACGATCTGCACCTCAATCTGCGCAACCTGGCTTCCGACGACTATCCGCAGCTCAAGACGCTGATGGATGCCGTCTACCACGACATCGGCGGGGCCTGGCCCAAGCACACCATCGACAAGCTGATCCAGGAGTTTCCCGACGGCCAGATCCTCATCGAGGACGGCGACCGCATCGTCGGCGTGGCGCTGACCGCGCTGGTCGACTACGACGAGTTCTCCAACCCGCACCAGTACGACGACCTGATCGGCCAACGCGAGATCATTCTCAACGACCCCGACGGCGACGCCCTCTACGGGCTCGACGTGCTGATCGATCCCGCCTACCGCGGCTATCGGCTGGGCCGGCGCCTCTACGAGGCACGCAAGGAGCTGTGCCGCTCGAAGAATCTGCAGGCGATCCTCGCCGGCGGGCGCATCCCCAACTATCACCAGTACGCCGAGGAGATGTCGCCCACCGAGTATCTGGAACGGGTGGCGCGCAAGGAGATCCACGATCCGATCCTGTCGTTCCAGCTGGCCAACGACTTCCAGGTCAAGCGCCTGCTGCGCAAGTACCTGCCCGAGGACGAGAAGTCGCAGGGCTACGCGACGCTGCTGGAGTGGAACAACATCCTCTTCGAGCCCGCCGAGCGGGTCCTCGAGACGCGCAAGACCCAGGTCCGCGTGGGCGCCGTGCAGTGGCAGATGCGCGAATTCGCCTCGGTGGAGGCGGTGCTCCAGCAGGTCGAATACTTCGTCGACGCCGTCGCCGACTACCAGAGCGACTTCGTGGTGCTGCCGGAGCTGTTCAACACGCCGCTGATGGGGCTCACCGACCAGTCCGACCAGCTGGCCGCGATCCACTTCCTGGCCGGCTTCACCGAGCGCTTCAAGACCGAGATCTCGCGCATGGCGGTGTCCTACAACATCAACATCATCGCCGGCTCGATGGTCGAGGAGGGTGAGGACGGCAAGCTCTACAACGTCTCCTACCTGTGCCGGCGGGACGGCGAGATCGACCGCCAGGCCAAGCTGCACATCACCCCGCAGGAGCGCCGCGACTGGGTGGTGGAAGGCGGCGACGAACTGCGCGTGTTCGACACCGACGCCGGGCGCGTGGGCATTTTGATCTGCTACGACGTGGAGTTCCCGGAACTGCCGCGCCTGCTCGCCGACCAGGACATGGACATCCTCTTCGTGCCGTTCTGGACCGACACCAAGAACAGCTACCTGCGGGTGCGTCACTGCGCCCAGGCCCGCGCCATCGAGAACGAGTGCTACGTGGTGGTGTGCGGTAGCGTCGGCAACGTGCCGTCGATCGAGAACCTCGACATCCAGTACGCCCAGTCGTCGGTGTTCTCGCCGTCGGACTTCGCCTTCCCCCACGACGCGGTGCTCTCCGAGACCACCCCCAACACCGAGATGGTGATGTTCTCGGACCTCGACCTCACCCGACTGAAGGTGGTGCGCAGCGAAGGCACGGTGACCAACCTCAAGGACCGCCGTCAGGACCTGTTCGACCTGCGCCTGCGCGACTGGAGCTGGAAGTCCGGCAGTCGTCAGGAGGACACCCCCTGAGGCCACGCCAATGAAGTGGTGGAAGGCCATCAAGGCCTGGCACCGGCGGCACGAGGCCAGCCGGCACCCGTTGCCGCGCGAGGCCTGGCAGCAAGCCTGCCGGCGCCTGCCGCTGCTTGCCGCCCTTTCTACCGAGGACGCCGAGCGGCTGGGCGAGCGCGCCTGGGCCTTCGTGCGTCGCAAGCGCCTCACCCTGCCGGACGACGAGGCCTTCGACCTGCCGGCGCGGCTGGGGCTGGCCGCCCAGGCCTGCCTGCTGACCCTCGGCTGGTCGGATACGGAGGCCAATGAGGCATTCGATAACGTCCACGAGGTGCTGGTGGTGCCCGACGCCTTCCGCCGTCACGTGAGCGAGATGGACGAGGCCGGCGTGGTTCACGAATACGAGGACGAACGGGTCGGCGAGACCTGGTTCCAGGGGCCGGTGGTGATCTCGCTCGTCGATCTCGCCGAGAGCGGCGACTGGAACGGCTTCAACGTGGTGATCCACGAGTTCGCCCACAAGCTCGACATGAGCAACTCGCTGGACGCCGACGGCTTTCCGCCGCTGCCGCGCGACATCGACCCGCGCGAATGGCACCGGATCTTCACCGCGGTATGGGACGACCTGCAGGCTCACCTGGCCCACGGCAGGCCCACGCCGATCGACGACTACGCCGCGTCCCACCCCGGCGAGTGCTTCGCGGTGTGCTGCGAACTCTTCTTCAGCGCCCCCGACCAGCTTCACGGCGTCTACCCCGAACTTTACGCCCTGCTCGGCCGCTACTTCGCCCAGGACCCGCTGCGCCGCCTCCCGGCATGAAAAAGACCCCGCCCGCCCGGACGAGGTCTGTTCGAGGTGCTGTCGACCTGCCGCGAGGTCAGGGCGTCATCACCACCTTGATGCAGCCATCCTGCTTGGCGTTGAAGTTGGCGTAGGCATCGGCCGCGTCGCCCAGCGCGTAACGGTGGGTGATGATGAAGGACGGGTCGATCAAGCCCTGCTCCACGGTCTTCAGCAGCGGCTTGAGATACTGCTGCATGTGGGTCTGGCCGCTCTTGACCGACAGCGACTTGTTCATCAATGCGTTGAGCGCGAAGCCGTCGACCTTGTCGGTATAGACCCCGGGCAGCGACAGGCGGCCGCCCTTGCGCACCGAGAGCACCATCTCGTTGATGGCATTCGGGTGGTTTTCCTCGCCGGAATCCGCCGCGCGCCGTTCGGCCTCGGGGTCACCCTGGCCATGGGCCTCGGCGCCCACGCAGTCGATGGCACAGTCGGGGCCGCGCCCGCCGGTCATCTCCAGCAGCCGGGTATAGACGTCATCCTTCTCGAAATCGATGACTTCGGCACCGGCCTGGGCGCTGGCCAGCTCGAGACGCTCGGGGACCCGATCGATGGCGATCACCCGACCGGCGCCGCGCATCCAGGCGCTGCGGATGGCGAACTGCCCGACCGGGCCGCAGCCCCAGATGGCCACCGTGTCGCCAGGCTCCATGTCACAGTTGTCGACGGCCTGATAGCCGGTCGGATAGATGTCCGAGAGAAACAGCAACTGGTCGTCGCGCAGGTCGGACTCGACCTTGATCGGCCCCACGTCGGCGTAGGGTACGCGCACATATTCGGCCTGACCGCCAGGGATCCCGCCGAGCAGGTGCGAATAGCCGAACAGTGCCGCCGGCGAGTGGCCCATGGCGCCCGCCGCCTGGTCGGCGTTGGGATTGGACTCGTCGCACAGCGAGTACAGGTGCTTGTTGCAGAAGAAACAATCGCCGCAGGAAATGGTGAAGGGCACCACCACGCGATCGCCCTTTTTCAGGTTGTTCACCGCCGAACCGGTCTCGACGACCTCGCCCATGAACTCGTGCCCGAGCACGTCGCCGGCCTGCATGCCGGCCATCAAGCCGTTGTAGAGGTGAAGATCCGAGCCGCAGATCGCCGTGGCCGTGACCTTGAGGATGGCGTCGCGCGGTTCCTGGATCCTGGGATCGGCAACGTTGTCGACACGCACGTCGTGCGTGCCGTGCCAGGTGAGTGCTTTCATGACCGTCTCCTTAGTCGCGAGGGTGACACCCTGTCACCCGATCCTTGCGTGCCCTAGGCTCTGTACGAAAACTGTCTGCGCTCGGCAATACGGCGTTAAAAATCGGCTCAAAATGCTCATTTACACCTCGTAAACTCCGCTTTTTCGCCGATTTTTGCCTTGTCTTTCCTTCGCTCGTCGACTTTTCGTAAAAATCCTAACGTCCCAGAGCACCTTGCACATAGCGACCATCCACGAAATCCTCATGGTTTCAAAAACTTACCGAGAGGAGCCGTCGGCATCGCCGCTCCCTGCAAGCTAGGCAGGGCTCGCAGAGGCGTCAAGCCGCCGGCGATGGATGAGGGGGCCCGCCGACGCATGACGGTCGGCGCGACTACTGGCGAGTCGGTGCCGGACGTGGTCTCGGGACAGTGCCCTGCGCCAGGGAACGCCAGGCGAGGCTGACTTCCAGCCCGTGGGGATCACGATTGCGCAGTTCCAGCCTGGCCGCCTGGCGCTTGGCGAGTTCGAGGACGATGGACAGCCCCAGGCCGCTGCCGGTGGTGCGCTGGTCGGCGGCGCGCCGGAAGCGCTCGGTGACCTTGTCGATCAACTCCTCAGGAATGCCCGGCCCGCTGTCGCGCACGATCAGACGCGCCAGACCGTCGCCCAGCGCCAGCTCGATCTCCACGGTGCCGGATTCCGGCGTGTAGCGCAGGGCGTTGTCGAGCAGATTGCGGATCAGGATGCCCAGCTCGACCGGATCGGCACGCACCCACAGCGATTCGAGGCCGGTGAGCTCGATCTGCTGGTGGCGCGCCTGGGCCCAGGGCCAGAGTTCGGCGACCAGATCGAGCACCAGCGGATAGACGTCGACGTCGGCGACGTGGCGGGCGTCCTGACGGTCCAGTCGCGCCAGTACCAGCAACTGCTCGACCACCCGCTGGAGTCGTTCGACACCGCTGTAGGCCTTGTCCAGCGAGGCCGACTCGCCGGCACGGGCATTGTCGAGATGGATCTTCAGGCCCGCCAGCGGCGTGCGCAGCTCATGGGCGGCGTCGGCGGTGAAGCGTCGCTCGCGCTCGAGGGTCTCGCGCAGACGGGCGATGAAATCGTTGATCGCCTGACGCAGCCCGCCCAGCTCGCGCGGCACCTCGACATCGAGAAAGCTCAGATCGCGATCGTTGCGCCCGGCGACCTGCCGCGACAGCGCGTCGATGGGCCCCAGCCCGCGGCGGATGATCACGCCCATCGCCCACAGCAGCAACACCACGGCCAGCAGCATGGGAATCAGGTTGCCCAGGGCCACCTTGCCCTCGAGTTCCTGCATGAACGCCTCGTGGATGCCCGAGCGAATCCAGGTTCGGCTGGCCTCGTCGTAGAGCGAGAAGACCCGCCAGCGCGCGCCGTCGTAGTCGACCCAGGCGTAACCTTCCTCGTGGGGCGCCGGGAACGGGCCGGCATCGTTCCAGACCGCCCCCAGCAGGCGCGGGGTTCCGTCGCGATTCCAGAAGCCGACCGACAGCTTGCGCTCCTCGTGGTGGTAGCGCGCCGCCTGCGAGGCGTCGACGGGCAGGGCCTCGCCGGCCCGATAGAGGTGCGCGAAGTGCTCGGGCTGGCTGAGCCGCTCGGCGATCCGCCGGTAGGTCGCCGGCGAGGTGTCCGGCTCGATCAGCCCCGCCACCACCCGACTCTGCAGGCTGAGCTGGGCATCGAGAATCTCTTCCATCTCGTGGCCGGTGATCAGATAGGCGGCGGTGATCGCCAGCGCGGTCACCGCCGCCAGGACCAGCGCCAGCGTGCGGGTCAGATAGCGGCGAATCGAGATCATTCGATACGGGGGTCCAGGCGGTAGCCGATGCCACGCACGGTGGCGATCAGGCTCTTGTCGAGTTTCTTGCGCAGGTGATGAATATGCACTTCCACGGCATTGGACGCCACCTCCTCGTCCCAGCCGTAGAGCAGACTTTCCAGCCGCGGCCGGGTCATCACCTTGTCGGGGTGGCGCGCCAGCTCGAGCAGCAGGGCGTACTCGCGCCGCGCCAGCGAGATCGCCTCGCCGCGCCAGGTAACCTGATGGCGCGCCTCGTCGATGCGCAGCGGCCCCACTTCCAGCACCTGCGAGGCGCGCCCCTCGGCACGCCGCATCACCACCCGCAGGCGCGCCAGCAGTTCCTGGAGATCGAAGGGCTTGAGCACGTAGTCGTCGGCCCCGCCGTCGAGCCCGGCGATGCGATCCTCGACATCGTCGCGGGCAGTGAGGATCAGCACCGGCAAGGCGCTCTTGCGGCGCAGATGGCGCAGCACCTGCATGCCGTCGACGTCCGGCAGACCGAGGTCGAGCACCACCACCGAGAAATCGTCGAAACGCAGCGCGGCCATGGCATCGGTCCCGTTGTCGAGCCACTCGACCACGTAACCCTCGCGCTGCAGGGCCGTCTTGATGCCGTCCCCGAGCAGGGGATCGTCTTCCACCAGGAGTAATCGCATGCTGTCCCGTCGTTGTGCGTCTCGGCTACCGGAGCGCCAATGATCCGCGGGTTTCCTTAACGCTCGCTTAAGGTGTCGGGGCTCGGGCCGCCACTCTATACCCGCCGGGCGTTGAGTGGCATCATTGCCGATTTTGACGTCGCGCCAACGCTCGCCCGGCTCGCCTGCCATTGTGGCTATCCTAGGGAAACGCCCGGCCCGCGGCGGCACACCAGAGACCGGCGCCGGCCACTTGCCCTTGCACCCTCGGTCGACGCGGCGTCTCGCCGGCTGCCTTAAGGCTATCTTAAGACGCGCCGGGCAGACTGCCTCGCCATCGACAGGAAAAGAGTTCACCACCGTGACGACACCGCTGTTATCGATTGTCATACCCGCCCATGACGAAGCCGGCAACCTCCCCGCCCTGCTCGATGAAATCAGCACCGCGCTGCCGGATACCGATTACGAGGTGCTGGTGGTGGACGATGCCTCGCGAGACGACTCCTGGGACCTGCTCACCCGGCGGGCCCGGCAGGATCCGCGCCTGCGACCGCTGCACCATGCCCACAGCGCCGGGCAGAGCACCTCGGTCTGGCAGGCCGCCCACGCCGCCCGCGGCACCTGGCTGGCGACACTCGACGGCGACGGCCAGAACGACCCCGCCGACCTGCCCAGCCTCCTGGCCCGTGCCCGCCAGGGCGACGTCACGCTGGTCGCCGGGCAGCGCGTCAACCGGCGCGACGACTGGCTCAAGCGGCTGTCGTCACGGGTCGCCAACCGGGTGCGCGCTGCGCTGCTCGCCGACGACACTCCCGACACCGGCTGCGGCATCAAGGTCATCCAGCGCCGCGCCTTCCTCACTCTGCCCTACTTCGATCACATGCACCGCTTCCTGCCGGCACTGATCCAGATGCAGGGCGGTCGCTGCGTCTCGGTGCCGGTCAATCACCGCCCGCGCGGCACCGGAAAATCCCACTACGGGCTCAACAACCGGCTCTGGGCGGGACTCGTCGACATGCTCGGCGTGATGTGGCTGCGCAAGCGCTCGCGCCTGCCGGCACCGGTCGAGGGCCTGCGCGACCTGCCGGGGCTCGGCGACAGCGCCCCGCAAAGCGCACCCCACCCCGCCACGCCACCGGAGGGCAGCCCACGATGAGCGCGGAATGGATCTGGGTGGCCATCGGCTTCGTCGGCCAGGCCATGTTCTCGGCCCGCTTCCTGGTTCAGTGGATCGCCAGCGAACGGGCCAAGCGAAGCATCGTCCCCAAGGCTTTCTGGATCTTCAGTCTGGCCGGTGGCGCCACGCTGTTCGCCTATGCCCTCTATCGCCGCGATCCGGTATTCATCGCCGGCCAGGGCGCCGGGCTGTTCATCTACGTGCGCAACATGGTCCTGATTCGCCGGGAGTCCCGCCGGGAGCAGGAGCCCTCCCGCTGAGCCCGATCTTCATCCCCGACTGGTGAGTGGTCCCATGCAACGTCCCGCCTATCTCCACGGCAAGCAGCGCCTGGCCTGGCTACTGCTGCTGCTCGTCGCCACGGCCCTGCTGGCACTGGGTATCGGCCTGCGCGATCCCTGGCCCGCCGACGAACCGCGCTTCGCGCTCAACGCGCTGGAGATGCTCGATACCGGCCACTTCTGGATCCCCCATCGCGGCGGCGAACCCTACCCGGACAAGCCACCGGTCTTCATGTGGGCCTCGGCGGCGTCGATCGCCCTGACCGGCTCGGTCCGCCTGGGCTTTCTGATCCCCTCGCTGATCGGCGCCCTGGGATCGCTGGCACTGGTCATGGACCTCTCCCGGCGCCTGTATGGCCGCCGGGTGGCCTTCCTGGCCGGCGCCGCGCTGCTCAGCACCCTGCAGTTCGTGCTCCAGGCCAAGACCGCCCAGATCGACATGCTGGTGACCCTGTGGATCACGCTGGGGGCCTACGGCATGCTGCGTCACGCCCTGCTGGGCCCCGCCCGACGCTGGTGGTTCATCGGCTGCGCCTCCATGGGGCTTGGCGTGATCACCAAGGGCGTGGGCTTTCTGCCGCTGCTGATGCTGCCGGCCTGGGGGCTGCTGGCGTGGCGCGGCCAGGCCACCCGGCTGGCCTGGAAGGACCTGGCACTGGGCCTGGCCACCCTGGTCGGCACCATCGCCCTGTGGGCGGTGCCCATGGCCCTGATCACCACCTTCAGCGACGACCCGACGCTCGCCGCCTATCGCGATAACATCCTCTTCAAGCAGACCGGCCAACGCTACGCCGAGTCCTGGCACCACCTGAAGCCCTGGTACTACTACCTGGTCGAGGTGATCCCCTGGGCCTGGCTGCCGCTAATCCTCGGGCTGCCGTGGCTGGTGCCGGCCTGGTGGCATCGCACGCGCCGACTGGATGCGCGGGTGCTGCTGCCGCTCAGCGGGGTGATCCTGCTGGTGGGCTTCTTCTCGCTGTCGCCGGGCAAGCGCGGTGTCTACATGCTGCCGGGCGTGCCCCTGCTGGTACTGGCCATGGCGCCGCTGCTCCCGGGCCTGCTCTGCAAGCGCTGGCTGCACTGGCTGGGCGCCGGCCTGGTGGCGGTGCTGGGCGGGATCTTCCTGGTCGCCGGCATCCTCGGCGCCGCCGGGCTGCCGGCACTGGCCGATCTGGCCGCCAAGTACAGTGTCTCGCCGTGGCTGTGGTGGATCGTCCTGGGCCTGGCCGCCGCCGCCCTGCTCTACGGGCTGCGGCCGCGCCGCGGCATGCTCGCCCTGGCCGGCTGGCTGATGGTGTTCTGGGGGCTGTGGTCGACCTGGGGCTACCAGCAGCTCGACGGCACCCGCTCGCCGCGCGACATGATGCAGCACGTCGTCCAACTGACCGGCAACGACGCCTGGCTGGCCATGCCCGCCTTCGACGAGGAGTTCCTGCTGCAGGCACGCCAACCAACGGTGCATTTCGGCTTCAAGACGCCCGAGCCGGCCCAGCTCGAGCGGGCTTTCGCCTGGCTCGACGCGGCCCCGGCGACACGCTGGATGTTCGTCGATCAGGGCATGACCGAGGAGATGCCGTGTGCCGACCTCTCCCAGGCGCGCGACCTGGGCCTGCAGAACAACGACCACTGGCTGCTGATCCCGGGTACCGCCTTCGGCGAGTGTCACGGCGATGCCGATGCCGCCCCGCTCTACGTGGCGCCGACCACGCTGGCCGGCCACGCCTCGCCACCCGACGGGGCCGGCAACGGCTGAGCCCGCTCTACGGTGAGGTCGACCAGCTCTGGCCCCGCTCCGACGGGTCGGGCTGCGGGCAGTCGAGCGCGTCGGTGGACCAGGTGTCGCGACGCGACTGATGACACTGATCGGGCCCGGTATCCTCGGCCCGCGGCGGGTTGACCCCGCCCGACAGCCCATCGACGTGAACCTCGATCTCGGGGGCCGGCCAGCGTGGGTAAGGGCCGTGGGGCCAGTGCCCGCCCCAGCGGTCACCGCCGGGCCAGTGATCATGGCGCGGCGGCCACGGCGGATGACGCTCGCCGCGCCAGTGGCGATAGCCGCCGTCACGCCAGCGGTCGTCGTGGCGCCACCACCGGGCGTCGTTGCGGGGGACACCCCGCCAGTACTCGTCGTGGCGTAGCGCGCGCGGCGGCGCCAGACCGTCGGCGTCCAGCGGCTGGACGGTCCAGCCACCCTGGCCATCGCCGAGCAGATAGGCGCCGCCCTCGCCAGCCTGGGCCGCCAACGGGCCAGCCCCCATCCAGGCCATTACCACGCCGGCCAGCAGGCCGGCGATCCGGGTCTCGCGTCGTCCGTGCATGGTGCGCCTCCTGAAGCGTTGCGATCCTTTCAAGCCGACTCTCTCAGTCTAGCGTCTCGCCCGGCCCGGCGCCGTGCTCGACCAGCCACGCCCAGAGCCGTCGCGATTCGGGATGCAGCGCACGCCGCGCGGGGCGTACCATCCAGAACCCTTCGTCGCTGTCGACGCTCAACGCGAAGGGCGCCACCAGGTCGTCGCGCTTGTCTAGCAGGCTGCGATGGGTCAGGGCCACGCCCCCGCCGCGAGCCGCCAGCGACAGGGTCATCACCTGGCTGTCGCAGAGCAGCGAACCGCAGCGCTGGTCCAGCTCGGGCACGCCGGCGCTCTCCAGCCAGGCCGGCCAGCCCACGGCGAAGCCCACCGCATGCAACAGCGTCTCGCCGGCCAGATCGGCGGGCGTCGCGAGTCGCTCGGCGACGCGCGGTGAACAGGCCGGCAGCATCGACTCGCGGCCCAGTGACACGGCCTCCACC
Source organism: Modicisalibacter coralii (assembly GCF_004117855.1). Taxonomy (GTDB): domain Bacteria; phylum Pseudomonadota; class Gammaproteobacteria; order Pseudomonadales; family Halomonadaceae; genus Modicisalibacter; species Modicisalibacter coralii. The sequence goes on along the minus strand of NZ_QWBW01000032.1, from coordinate 38,963 downwards.
GCCTCCCAGTCGCCGCGTCCGTAGCGAATCTCGATGTCCGCGCCCTCGGGCCCGAAATCGTCACGCCAGATCGCGCTGACCAGACGCACCACGATCGTCGGATTGGCGCGGTGGAAGTCGAGCAGCAACGGTGCCAGCCAGGTCTGCTGCATCACCGGCGTGGCACGCAGCGTCACCGGCGCCTCGCTGCGCGGTCCGAACACCTCGGCAGTGCCTTCGGAAAGCCGGGCGAAGGCTTCCTGGATGCTCGGCAGCCAGGCCTGTCCCGCCGGCGTGAGCGTCAGGCTGCGCGGGTGGCGGACGAACAGCTTCTGGCCCAGGCGATCCTCGAGCAGACGGATCCGCTGACTGACGGCCGACTGGGTGATCGCCAGTTCCTGGCCGGCTTCGGTGAAGCTCAGGGTTCGCGCGGCGACTTCGAAGGCCTGCAACCAGAGCAACGGGGGCAAGGGGTTCATGAAAAAGGCACCTATAAGTTCAACTTGGCCTTAGACCGTAGATTAATCGTTTGTCGCTCTGTTTCCCAGCCGTCATCCTCGTAGACGTTTTCGAATCACCGATCGCTTCGCAGGAGGTCATGCATGAGCGTCACCGCATCGTCGCCCCAAACCCAGCCGGACACGCGTCAGCCGCGCCAGGCCATGGGCGAACTCTCGGCCCACGACGATGGCCCGGCCCTCGTCGAGGCGGTGGCGACCGGCGCCCGCATCACCGTGGACTGGGCGGATGGCGTACGCAGCCACTTTCCCCTGCTCTGGCTACGCGACCATTGCGCCTGCGCGGTTTGTCGCCATCCGCTGACCCGCGAGCGCCTGTTCGTGCCGCTCCAGGAGATCGATGCCGCCCCCGCCGTGGCCATCGACGATGGCGTGTTGCGCATCGACTGGGTCGACGGCCACGAGAGCCGCTTCGATCCGGTATGGCTGCGCCAGCGCCGCCTCGATGCGCCCGACTCGACGCCCGATCCGCTCCCGCAGCGGCGGGCCTGGGCCGATGACTTCCGCCCGGCCCGCATCGCCCACCACGATTTCATGCGCACCCGGGGCGAACGCGAGTGGCTCGAGGCGTTGCTGCGCGACGGCCTGGTGCTGCTCGAGGACGGCCCGCTGGCCGACGAGGAGGTCAGCCGCCTGGCGGGGCGCATCGGCCCGCTGCGTGCCACCAACTTCGGGGCCCGCTTCGACGTCCGCTCCAAGCCCAATCCCAACAATGCCGCCTATACGTCGATCGGCCTGGCACTGCACACCGACCTGCCCAACTGGCGTCAGCCGCCGGATATCCAGTTGCTCTACTGCCTGCAGAACGAGGCCGAGGGCGGCGAGTCGACCTTCGCCGACGGCTTCGCCGTGGCCGAAGCACTGCGCGAAAGCGACCCCGAGGCGTTCCGGCGGCTCGCCGAGACACCGATCGATTTCCGCTTCCAGGACGAGGATCACGACATCGCGGTGCGCGCGCCGATCATCCAGTTGGACGCGGCCGGCCGTCCCCTGGAGATCCGCTTCAACAACTGGATCCGCGACACCCTGCGGCTGCCGCTGGATCAGGTCGACGCCTGGTACGCTGCCTACCGCCGCTTCTGGCAACTGCTGCATGACCCGCGCTACCAGCTCGAGTTCGCCCTGGCGCCGGGCGAGATGGTCGCCTTCGACAACCGTCGCGTGCTGCACGGTCGCAAGGCGTTCGATCCCAACACCGGCAAGCGCCACTTGCAGGGCACCTACCTCGATCTGGATCTGCTGGAATCCCGGTTGCGCGTGCTGGCCCGCTGAAGCGGTCAGCCACGCGACGCCCGATACCGCCGCGCCGGCACACAACCAGAACAGGCGTGGCGGCTTTACTTCCCGATGACAAGGAGATCGCATGAAATCCCGCAATGCATGGTACGCAGTCCCGCTTGCCCTGGGCCTTAGCCTGGGCGCCCACGCCGCCGAGACGGTCGAGTTCGGCGTGCCCGCCTGGCCGGGGATCACCGTCAAGACCCAGATCGCCGAGCAGTTGCTCGCGCCGCTGGGGTACGACAGCCGTAGCCAGGACCTCGGCCTGCAGGTGATCTACCAGGCCCTGTCGTCCGGTGACCTCGACGTTTTCCTCGGCGGCTGGCTGCCGGCCCAGCAGGACATGCTGAAGCCGCGCGAGGAAAGCGGCGACATCGTGCGTCTGGCCAACAACGTCGACGGCGCGCAGATGACCCTGGCGGTGCCCGACTACGTCTACGCGTCCGGCATCCAGCGCTTCGCCGACCTCGATGCCCATCGCGACGAGTTCGACGGCAAGATCTACGGCTTCGGCGCCGGCTCGGCGGCCAGCGAAATCCTGCACAAGGCGATCGACGCGGATACCTGGGGACTGGGCGACTGGCAGATCGTCGACACCAGCACGGTGGGCATGCTCAGCGCCGCCAAGGACGCCATCAAGCACGAGAAGCCGATCGTCTGGGTGGGCTGGACACCGCACTGGATGAACCTCGAACTGCCGATGCGCTACCTGAGCGACTCCAAGGACCTGTTCGGCCCCGACAACGGCAAGAGCCAGGTGCTGACGCTGATGCGCAGCGACTTCGCCGACGCTCACCCCAACCTGAAGACCTTCTTCAACCAGTTCGCCTTCAGCGCCGAGGAGCAGAGCTGGATGATCCGCGGCTTCGGGCTCGAGGAGAAAAGTGCCGAGTCGGTCGCCAGTCAGTGGATCCACGACCACCCGGATCGCGTCGAGACGATGCTCCAGGGCGTGACCACCGCCGACGGCGAGCCCGCCTGGCCGGCGGTCAAGCAGGCACTGTCGCTGTAACGACGGGCACACCCGTGCGCGAAGACGCGCCGGTCCCGAGGGGCCGGCGCGTCTTCGCGTTTGGCCGGCGTCGCGGATGCCAGTATGCTGTGCGCGAATTCATCGACGGGGATCCTCGCCCCCATGAGTCGTTCTCTCGGACTCGTCATCGTGCTGGTGGCCGTGCTCGCCGCCTTCGGGCTGCTCTGGCAGTGGCTGGCCATGAACGATGCCCTCTCCCCGCAGCGCCTGCTCGAGATGGCGCATCATGCCTTCGGCTGGCGCGATTCGCCCTGGGCGATTCCGATCGTCATCGCCATCTTCGTCGGCGCCTCGCTGCTGATGTTCCCGCTGAGCATCCTGGTTGCCGTGACCGGCCTGATGTTCGGGCCGGTGTGGGGCTTTGTCTATTCGCTCGTCGGCACCCTGCTGGCCTCGGTGATCACCTACTGGATCGGCCACAAGCTGGGCCGCGACGCCCTGCTGCGCCACGGCGGCAAGCGCCTGAACGGCCTGGCCCGCCATCTCGCCGGACGCGGCGTGCGTACCATGACACTGGTCAATCTGCTGCCGCTGGCGCCCTTCACGCTGACCAACATGATGGCCGGCGCCTTCCACCTGCGCTTTCGCGACTACATGATCGGCTCGCTGATCGGGATCATTCCCGGCCTGGTGGGGGTCGCCCTGCTGGGCAGCCAACTGGGGGAGCTGGTCACCGCCGAGAACCGTGGCGAACTGCTGTGGTCGCTGGGCGGCATCACCCTGGCGGTCCTGGTACTGGTGGGGCTCAAGCGCTACGCCGACCGCAAGCAGCGCAACCGGCACCGCTCCTGACGCCTCGCGCCGAGCGTCACTCCTGGGAAGCTTCGGACTCGTCGGGCTTGACCAGCGGCAGGCCGAACATCGGCTCGTCCTGCAGCACCGAGCGCAGCACCCGGCCGCGGTGGCGCAGCAGTTGCCATTCCGCCTCGAGACGTCCGCGCACCCGCTCCCAGGCCCCGTCGTCGGCGTGGCTGACCGGCCCCCCGGCGGCGATCACCTTGCGGTAGAGCTTGATGCAACGCTCGGCGCAGCAGGCCTCGTCGAAGTTTTCGGCGGTCGCCAGCGCGCCACGTCGCAGGGTCTCGCGGCGCTCGCGATCGTCGAGCTGATCGAGCGCCGCGGCGAACCCGGCACTGTCGTCGGCGGCCAGCAACAGGCCATTGCCGCCGTGCGCGATCACCTCGCGAACCCCGGTGGCATTGATCGCCACCACCGGCAACCCGGCGGCCATCGCTTCGACCAGCACCATCCCCTGGGTCTCGCTGTGCGAGGCGAAGGCGAACACGTCCATGGCGTGATAGGCGTCGATCAGTTCCTGGTCGCGCAGCTTGCCGGTGAAGTGAAAGCGATCGGCGACGCCGAGGCGTACCGCGGCATCGTGCATCGCGGTACGCGCATCGCCGTCACCGACCACCAGGAAGCGCGCTCCGGGCCGGTTCGCCAGCCACTGCGCCACGGTACGCGCCAGAAACGGCAGGTTCTTCTCCTGGGCCAGGCGCCCCACGTGCCCCACCACATAGGCCGACTCCGGGATATTCAGCCGCCGACGCAGGCTCGCTCCGTTGCCACTCGCGAAACGCCGGGTATCGACCCCGCTGGGCACCACGCAGATCGCCCGGTTGGCACCACGCAGCAACAGCATGTCGCGGATGCTCTCGCTGGGCGCGATCACCGCATCGCAGAGGTGGGTGTACTCGGTGGACAGCGCCACCGCGAAACGCTGCATGCGCGGCGAATCGCCCGGCACGTAGTGGGTGTAGTGCTCGTAGAGGGTGTGATGGGTGAAGACCAGCGGCAGGCCGTAGGTCTCGGCGGCGCGGGCGGCAGTATCGCCGAGCAGGAAGGGGTGATGGGAGTGGACGATGTCGGGCTCGAAGGCCTCGATGGCTTCATAGAGCTGGCCGGGGATCGGCACCGGCAGCGAGAAGTCGCTGCCATTGAAGTGCTGCACCGCCGCCACCCGGATCACGTCGGGTTCGTGGCGCGGCTGCCCCTCCAGCTTCGGCGCCACCACCAATACCCGATGTCCCTCGGCCTGCAGGCGCCCCTTGAGACGCTGGACGGATTCGCTCACGCCCCCGACGATCGGCCGATAGGTATTGGTAAACATGAGAATATTCAAGCCAGCGACTCCCTTGGCAACCGGACCCCCATCCGCGGGGGGCACATCATAGCAGGACAGGCCACGCTTGCCTGCCAGGATACGCTCAACCCGGCGCCGGGACACGGCCCGGCAGACTGTCTTCAAGATAGGCGATGAAAGCCCCCAGCCGCGCGGGCAGGTGACGCTGCGGCGCATAGACGGCGTAGAAATCCGCCGCCACGCCGCGCCAGGCCGGCAGCAACTCGCACAGGCGGCCGGCCTCGAGATCGGCATGCACGTCCCACCAGGAGCGCAGCATGATGCCGTGGCCGTCGAGCGCCAGCCGGGTGATCACCTCGCCGTCGTTGCTGGCCAGCCGGCCGCCCACCTTGACCGATAGCGTCTCGCCGTCGCGGTCGAAACGCCACACGGCGTAGTCGCTGTCGTTCTCGCGCACCACCAGGCAGGGGTGGGCGGCCAGATCCTGGGGACGTGTCAGCGCCGGCATCGTCGCCAGGTAGTCGGGCGAGGCGCACAGAATACGCCGGTTGTGCAGGACCCGTCGCGCCACCAGCCGCGAATCCGGCGGCCTGCCGACCCGGATACCCACGTCGAAACCGTGATCGGCCAGGTTGAGCGGGAAATTGGTCAACTCGAGCAGCACCTCGAGGCGCGGATGGGCGGCGGTGAAGCGCGACACCAGCGGCGCGACGTGGCGCCGACCGAAACCGAAGGTGGCGTTGACCCGCAGCCGCCCGGTCAGATCGCGCTGGCGGTCGCACAGGTCACCCTCCAGATCGCGAAGCTCGTCGAGGATCGCCGCGCCACGCCGGCGATAGAGCTCGCCCTCGGCGGTCAGCGTCAAGCGCCGGGTGGTGCGCTGCGCCAGCGGTACGCCGAGCCGGGCCTCGAGCTGCATCAGCCGCTTGCTAACCGCCGACAGCGACAGCCCCAGCTCTCGCGCCGTGGCGGTGAGACTGCCGCACTGGGCGAGGCGTTGAAAGAAGGCCAGGTCGTTGAGCGTGTCCACGCGGCGCGATTCTCCACTTACAGGCAACAATGGCTTGCACTCTACCCCGATTATTTCATCGTGCACAGCCGCTAGACTGCAGGGGCGACCGAGCATTTCAGGAAAGGAGACCCCGCATGAGTCACAAGATCGCCGTGCTGGCCGGCGACGGCATCGGCACCGAAGTGATGCCCGAAGGCCTGCGCGTCCTCGAAGCCACCGCCGAGCGCTTCGGCATCGCGCTGGACTTCGAGCACTTCGACTTCGCCTGCTGCGACTACTATCTCGCGCACGGCAAGATGCTGCCCGACGACTGGCGCGAGACCCTCGCCCCCTTCGACGCCCTCTTCTACGGCGCGGTGGGCTGGCCCGACAAGGTGCCCGACCATGTCTCGCTGTGGGGCTCGTTGCTGCAGTTCCGCCGGGGCTTCGATCAGTACATCAACCTGCGCCCGTGTCGCTCGATGCCCGGCATCCAGAGCCCGCTGGTCGATCGCGGCCCCGGCGACATCGACTTCTACGTGGTGCGCGAGAACACCGAGGGCGAATATTCGAGCATCGGCGGCAAGATGTTCGAGGGCACCGAGCGCGAGGTGGTGATCCAGGAAACCGTGATGACCCGCACCGGCGTCGACCGGGTGCTCGAGTACGCCTTCGCGCTGGCCGCCAGACGCCCGCGCCGCAAGCTGACCTCGGCGACCAAGTCCAACGGCATCTCGATCACCATGCCCTATTGGGACGAGCGGGTGCAGGCGATGGCCAGGAACTACCCCGACGTCACCGTCGACAAGTTCCATATCGACATCCTCACCGCCAACTTCGTGCTGCATCCGGACTGGTTCGACGTGGTGGTGGGCAGCAACCTGTTCGGCGACATCCTCTCCGACCTGGGACCGGCCTGCACCGGCACCATCGGCGTCGCCCCCTCGGCGAACATCAACCCCGAAGGCAAGTTCCCCAGCCTGTTCGAGCCGGTGCACGGCAGCGCACCGGACATCGCCGGCCAGGGCATCGCCAACCCCATCGGCCAGATCTGGAGCGGCGCGATGATGCTCGACCACCTGGGCCACGAAGATGCCGGCAAGGCAATCGTCGATGCCATCGAGACGGTGCTGCGCGACGGCCCCGATCGGGCACCGCTGACCCCGGACCTCAAGGGCAAGGGCAGCACCGAAGACCTGGGCCGGGCGATCGCCGAGGTGGTCGCCAAGGGTTGAACGGCGGCAGATTCGCCGAAAGCGGCATACAGGCGCTAGGATGGGATGGCGACGGCCCCGTCGTCGCTGTCAGGATGTCAAAACGACCATAAGGAGATGACCGTGACCCTGTTCGAAGCCCTGCGCGAGGACCACCAGACCCAACGCACCCTGCTCGAGCTGCTCGTCAAGACCGAAGGGGACAGCGAAGGCCGCGAGGAACTGTTCCGCAAGGTCAAGGCGGAGCTGCAATACCACGCCGCGGCCGAGGAACGCGCGCTCTATGTGCCGATGATGGAATACGACCTGACCCAGGAGAAGGCCCGTCACAGTGTCGCCGAACACCACGAGATCGACGAGCTGATCGAGACGCTGGAAGAAACCCGCTTCAGTTCGCCGGGCTGGCTCGCCCAGGCCAGGAACCTCCAGGAACTGGTGAGCCATCACCTCGACGAGGAGGAACAGGAGGTCTTCCAGCTGGCCGGTCGCGCCCTCGATGACGACCACAAACAGCAGCTGGCCGAGACCTACCGCAACACCATGGCCGAACAGCGCGGCTGAGCGGGCGACGCCCGCCGCCTGACGGCATGCGCATCCCGGTCATAAGGCGGGCGAGCGCCTGACAACTTTCCGCCCGTCCGCCTATCCCAGAGAAGGGCGACCGATAACAACGCACGACAAACACGCCCCGAGGTGCTATCGGGACGTGCATGACGTCGCGGGAACGGCGCGCAGACGCCCTTCAGGCCGATGGATTGACCCGGAAGCGGCTTACCGTCTGATGGAGTTGACTGGCCTGGTCTTCCAGCGATTCTGCCGCCGATGCCGCCTGCTGAACCAGCGCCGCATTCTGTTGCGTTACCTGATCCATCTGCGCGACCGCCTGATTGACCTGCTCGATACCCGACGACTGCTCGTTCGACGCCGCCGAGATCTCACCCATCAGATCGCTCACTCGCTGGGCACTCTCGCGAATCTCGTTCATGGCGCCATCGGCCTGGTTGACCAGGTCCGCACCACTGGTGACCTGGCCCACCGAGCGTTCGATCAGGGTCTTGATGTCGCTGGCCGCCTGCGCCGAGCGGCTGGCGAGATTGCGCACCTCGCCGGCGACCACGGCGAACCCGCGCCCCTGCTCGCCGGCTCGGGCGGCCTCCACCGAGGCATTGAGCGCCAGCAGATTGGTCTGGAAGGCAATGCCGTCGATCAGGCTGATGATATCGGCGATCTGACCGGAACTCTCGCGGATATCGCCCATGGTGCTGACGACCCGGGCGATCACTTCCTGCCCCTTGACGACCGACTCGGTGGTCTGCGAAGCCAACCGGTTGGCCTGAGCGGCGTTGTCGGCATTCTGGCTCACCGTGGAAGTGAGCTGCTCCATGCTCGCGGCGGTCTCCGCCAGGGAGGCCGCCTGCTGCTCGGTGCGCGACGACAGGTCGTTGTTGCCGGCGGCGATCTCGCGGGCGCCGGTATCGATCGACTCGCTGGCATGACGCAGCCGCGCGATGGTACTCGCCAGCTCACGACGCATGCGCTCGATGGCGGCCATCAGGCTGCTCTGATCGCCGTCGCGCAGCGGCGTCACATGGGTCAGGTCGCCATCGGCGACACGCCCGACCACGCCGGCCGCCACGCTGGGCTCGCCGCCGAGGCTGTTGTAGACGTTGCGAATCAGCAAAAGGAACACCGCCGTCAGGGCACCACCGGCGATCAACAGAATCACCGCATAGCGCCACAACTTGCCGAAAAAGACACGCTGGATATCATCGACGTAGACCCCGGCCGCCACGTTCCAGCCCCAGGGCGCGAAACGTTCCACGTAACTGAGCTTGGGATAACGCGTCTTGTCGCTGGCCGAGCCGCGCATGGAATGATAGGCCAGATACCCCCCACCCTGGCCGGCGATGCGCGCCAGTTCACCATAGACTGCCACGCCGTTGGGATCGCGGTAGTCGCTCATGTCGCTGCCCGGCTCGCGGCGCGGATGATAGACGATGTCGGCATTCTTATCGAAGACGAACAAGTAGTTGCTGCGGTCGCGACCAAAGCGCATGGCATCCAGAGCTGCCGCCGCCCGCCGTTGGGCCTCGTCAGTATTGAACTCTCCGGCATCGACCCCCTCGGCATAACCGTCGAGCAGTGTCGTCACCATGCCCACGGTGTTGAAAAGCGACTGGCGCCGATCCTCGATCATCGTGCCACGCCCCTGCCAGGCCATGCCGACCACGATGCCGATCATCACCAGCCACATCAGACCCAGGGTTGCCCACAGCTTGCGCTTTAGCGTCCAGCCGGACCGTCCTGGTCCGCTCTTGTGGCGTCTCGTGGCGTCGCTACCGCTCCCCTGCCGCCCCGCCACCACCATCCCCTGCATTGCCGTCATCGTCAGCGTCCCCAGCCATTGTTCTGTTCGTCAATAACGGGGCTATATCGGCCGGCTTGTCAGGCACTTTAGAGACCCGGCATCGTCATCGGGCCTCTCACGTCATGCAATGTCCCCTTGCAGGGTCGTCTTTGGTCGTAAATAGCCCTCAAATGTTCCACTTACGAATTTTCAGCTTCTACATTTGACGGAGAGGTCTGCCCGATTCACGGCTTTGCCTCTCTTTTCGACGACCCACTGACACAACAAGCAAGGTGCTCTCATGACGCTCGGACGCCGTCAGTTCCTTACCGCGTCGGCCGCGCTGGCCGCGGCCTCGACGATCCCCAACGTCTTCGCACAACCCTCCGGCGCCCCACCCGCCCGCTACCCGGCGGATGTCTGGCAGGTGGTCGACGATCGCTTCAAGGAGTTCTTTCTCTTCAACACCCCGCTGCAGCGCCACTGGAGCGAGGGGCTCTGGCTGGAGGGCCCGGCCTGGAATGCCGTCGGCCGCTATGCGGTGTTCAGCGACATCCCTCGCGCCCGGCAGATGCGCTGGGACGAGGCCACCGGGGAGGTCAGCGTGCTGCGCTACGAGGTCGGCCACTCCAACGGCAACACCTTCGACCATCGCGGCCGGCTGGTCGCCTGCGAGCACTCGCCGGCCCGCGTGGTGCGCTACGAGTGGGACGGCTCGACCACGGTGCTCGCCGAGAGTTACCAGGGCAAGCGGCTCAACGCGCCCAACGACCTGGTGGCACTCCCCTCCGACGGGATCATCTTCACCGACCCCGGCTACGGCGCTCACGTCGACTACGAAGGTCACAAGCGCCCGCTCGAGCTGCAGCCGGCGGTCTACTATGTCGACGACAGTCTCGACGAGCCGATCCTGCTCACCCGGGAACTCTACAAACCCAACGGCATCACCCTCGGGCCCAAGGGCGACACCCTCTACATCAGCGACACCGCCCCTTCCCATCATCCCGATCAGCCGGCGACCATCACCCGCTGGTCGCTCGCTCCCGACGGACGCAAGCTCGACAACAAGCGACAGCTCGCCAGCAACCCCAAGGAGGTCTACGACGGGCTCACCTGCGACGAACAGGGCAACGTCTGGGCCGCCGCCTCGGGCGGCGAGGGCATCGATGGGGTCGCGGTGTTCGATCCCGAGGGCGTGCTGCTGGGGCGGATCCTGCTGCCGGAAGTCTGTGCCAACCTGTGCTTCGTGGGCGCGGACCGTAACCGCCTGCTGATGACCGCCAGCCAGTCGATCTACACGCTCTATACCGGTGCCAAGGGCATCGCCTGAGCCATGCCGCCGCCCGAATGCCCAGCGTTCGGGCGGTTTTCATTATCGCACCCGCCATTTTCATCAGCCCGACGTGGTCCCTTGCCGAGGCCCCAACGGCCCCGGATGGTGAGGGCATCGCGAGGGCTAATCGGGTATTCGCCAGGCTACTTGCCGGCGATTCGGTGCTCGCCGCCGCTCGCCAACGGATACAACAACAGACAGGCGCCTTTGATGCTGACTTTCGATACCGTCGTCGCCTATCAGTGGGACGGCGATACCGCCATGACCCCGCCGACACGGCGTATCCTCGACGACGGCAAGCGCCATGAAGGCGTCGTCGCCGCCAGTGACGTCAGGGTCTTCGCGTCCACCGGCAACCGCAGTCAGGGCACCCGACATGCTGGGTGACTGGCTGAACCTGACCCTCGACGGCGACGTCACCGGCGAACGCGAGGGCCGGCTGCCGGGCGGACGCTACGTCCTGCACGGTCCCGGCATGCTCGAGTTGCAGCCCGCCGCGGCTAGGCCCAGCGCGCGGACGATGGTGATCTCGGCGGGCATCCATGGCGACGAGACCGCGCCCATCGAGCTCGTCGGCGAGCTGCTCGCCCGGATCGAGAGCGGCCAGTTGCGGCCGGGCGCCCCGGTGCTCGTACTGCTCGGCAACCTGCCGGCGATCCGTGCCGGCACGCGCTACTGCGCGACCAATCTCAACCGCCTGTTCCAGCGCGATGTCGTGCTCCCCGACAACGACGAGGGCGCGCGCGCCGCCACCCTGATGGCCACGGTCGACGATTTCTTCGCCCGCCACCCCGGACCGCGCCTGCACTACGACCTGCATACCGCGATTCGCGACAGCCGCTACCCACGCTTCGCCGTCGAGCCGTTCGACGAAGCGGCCGCGACCGCCGACGAACAGTGGCGCTGGCTGGCCGCGGCGGGTATCCAGGCGGTGCTGCATCAGCACCGGCACAGCTGGACCTTCTCGCACTATTCCAAGCACTACCACGCCGCTCAGGCCTTCACCCTGGAGCTCGGCAAGGTGCGGCCATTCGGTACCAACGACCTGCACGCCCTGAGGCCCCTGCTGACACTGCTCGAGGCCCTCGTCGAGGGGCGCGAGCCGCCCGGCGGCGCTTCGCCCGGGACCATGGCCTTCTTCCGCGTCGCCGCCGAGCTGATACGCCATGCCCGGGCGTTCCGGCTATGTTTCGCCGACGATACGCCGAACTTCACCGAGTTCGCCGTGGGTACCCGTCTGGCCGAGGATGCCGAGGCCGGCGATTTCATCGTCGAGGGCACGCCGCTGGCCGTGGTCTTTCCCAACGCCGAGGTCGAACTCGGCGCGCGGGCGGCACTCCTGGTGCGTCCGACCGAGCCACCCGAGACCGGCTGACCAAATTTTCTTCCAGCCACCAGGTCGTTCCTGGGGCGATATCACGGAATACAACAACAAGGCAGAGGTTTTTCCCATGATCCCGACTAAAATGATCGACCAAAGTCGCAACCGGGTTTTCCCGACAGGTTCTGGTGCTCGCCGGCGCGCCTGTTAGAATCGCTGCTTTTTTCGCGCCAGCCACGCTAGCCTCGTTTCGAATGCGCCGCACCGCGGCGAGACCCGTCACTGGAGCCCGACAATGGCCGACACACCCCTTCCGCTCGACGTGCGCAACCTCAAGAAGCGCTTCGGCGACAACGAGGTCCTCAAGGGCCTGTCCCTCGAGGCCCACCAGGGCGACGTGATCTCCCTCATCGGGGCCTCCGGCTCCGGCAAGAGCACCTTCCTGCGCTGCATGAACCTGCTCGAGATGCCCAACGAGGGCGAGCTGATCGTCCACGGCGAGGCAATCCGCTTCAAGGAGACCCGCCACGGTCGCGAGCCCGCCGACTGGAAACAGGTCGAGCGCATCCGCGCCAAGCTGGCGATGGTCTTCCAGGGCTTCAACCTGTGGGCCCACATGACGCTGATCGAGAACGTCATCGAGGCCCCCGTCCACGTCCTCGGCAAGCCCAAGAAGGAGGCCCTCGCGCATGCCCGCGACCTGCTCGAGCGGGTCGGCCTGGCCGAGCGCGCCGACTACTACCCCGCCCAGCTCTCCGGCGGCCAGCAGCAGCGCGGGGCGATCGCCCGGGCCCTGGCCATGGAGCCGGAGGTGATGCTGTTCGACGAGCCCACCTCGGCGCTCGACCCGGAGCTGGTCGGCGACGTGCTCAAGGTCATGCGCGATCTGGCCGACGAGGGCCGCACGATGATCGTGGTGACCCACGAGATGGCCTTCGCCCGCGACGTYTCGAGCCAGGTCATCTACCTGCACCAGGGGCGCGTCGAGGAAGCCGGGCCCCCCGCCGAGGTGCTGGGCAATCCGCGTTCGGAGCGTCTCAAGCAGTTCCTGGCGCCCAAGTTCTGAGCCCACCGGAGACACGTCTCATGATCGACCTGCAAGGTTACGGGCCGCGCCTGTTCCAGGGCGCCCTGGTCACCCTCGAGCTGGGCCTGCTGTCGCTGCTGCTGTCCATCGTCCTGGGGCTGGCGACCGCCACCGCCAAGATGTCGCGCAACTGGCTCCTCCATCGCATCGGCACGCTCTACACCACCCTGATCCGCGGGGTGCCGGACCTGGTGCTGATGATGCTGCTGTTCTTCGGCGGCCAGATCGGCGTCAACCTGATCACCGACTGGCTCTACGACCAGTTCGACATCGACATCTTCATCAACATCAACGAGTTCGTCGCCGGGGTGGTGACCATCGGCCTGATCTTCGGCGCCTACATGGGCGAGACCTTCCGCGGSGCCTTCATGGCCGTGGASGGCGGCCAGATCGAGGCGGCCCGCGCCTATGGCATGTCCGAGTCGCTGATGTTCCGCCGCATCCGCTTCCCGCAGATGATGCGTCACGCCCTGCCGGGGCTGTCCAACAACTGGATGGTGCTGCTCAAGACCACCGCGCTGGTCTCGGTGATCGGCCTGACCGACATGGTCCGCGTCGCCGAGGAGGCGGCCAAGGCCACCCACGAGCCGTTCACCTTCCTGATCCCGGTGGCGGTGATCTACCTGCTGATCGCCAGCGTCTCGGAGTGGGCCTTCGCGCGACTGCAGAAACGCTACAACGTCGGCTTCGGGGAGACGAGCGCATGATGGAACGACTCGACGCCTGGTTCACCGAGCTGCTCGCCGGCAACGAGATCTTCACGGCGCAGACGCTGGGCTACTACCTGCACGGCCTGGCCAATACCGCCCAGCTGGTGCTGCTGTCGCTGCTGATCGGCCTGGTCCTGGCCGTGCCGCTGGCCATCGGCCGCAGCTCGTCCCGGCCCTGGCTGAAGTGGCCGATCTTCGCCTACACCTACGTGTTYCGCGGCACGCCGCTGCTGATCCAGCTCTACATCATCTACTACGGCGTGGTCTTCGTGGAGGGCATCCAGGACACCTGGCTGTGGGTCATCCTCGACAAGCCCTTCTACCCGGCGCTGATCGCCTTCACGCTGAACACCGCGGCCTACACCACCGAGATCTTCCGCGGCGCGATCAAGGCCACGCCCCGCGGCGAGATCGAGGCCGCCCGGGCCTACGGCATGTCCCGGGCCAAGATGATGCGGCGCATCGTGCTGCCCAGCGCCTTCCGTCGCGCGCTGCCGGCCTACGGCAACGAGGTGATCTTCATGCTCCACGCCAGCGCCATCGCCAGCGTGGTGACCATCATGGACCTCACCGGCGCGGCGCGCTTCGTGTATGCCCGCTTCTACGCGCCCTTCGATGCCTTCCTGTTCGTCGCGGCCATCTATCTGTGCCTGACGTTCGCCATCCTCTATCTGTTCCGCTTCCTGGAGGGCCGGCTGCTGGCGCATCTCAAGCCGCAATCCTGAATCACGAGATCAAACGCGCGTTGGAAAACTGTCGCCCGCGACACTTTTTCCTCTTCCGACCCGTAAGCAGGTGATATACCGTGAACGGGTCATCGACCCGGCGGGGCTTGCCCGGGGTCGTTCACTACAAGAAACAGGGGTTATGTTTCCGATGAAAAAACTGCTCACCGTCACACTGCTGGGTGCCGCGATCGTCGCCGGCACCGCCCAGGCCCGCGACTACGACACCGTGCGCTTCGGTGTCGACGTCCCCTATGAGCCGATGGAATATCGTCTGCCCAACGGCGAACTGACCGGTTTCGACATCGATCTGGGCAACGCCCTGTGCCAGGAGATCGGCATCGAGTGCACCTGGACCGTCCAGGGCTGGGACGGCATCATCCCCGGGCTCAAGGCGCGCAAGTACGACGCCATCATGTCCTCGATGACCATCAACGATCAGCGTCGCAAGCAGGTGCTGTTCTCCGATCCGTACTTCACCCCGCCGTCCGCCTGGTTCGTGCCGGCCGACAGTGACATCCAGGTCCCCGCCAAGGAGACCCTCGAGGGCAAGACCATCGGCGTGCAACGTGGCACCCTGCAGGACAACTACGCCACCGACATGTACGGCAGCGTCGCCGACATCAATCGCTACTCCACCGCCGACGACATCGTGCTGGACATGGAAGCCGGGCGCCTGGACATCGTCTTCCTCGACTTCCCGGTGGGCAAGTCGACCCTGCTCGACAGCGAGGATGGCAACTACAAGGTGGTCGGCAGCATGATCACCAAGCCCAAGAAATACTTCGGCGACGGTTTCGGCATCGCCTTCCGCCAGCGTGACGAGGATCTCGCCAAGCAGTTCAACGAGGCACTCGCCACCCTCAAGGAAAACGGCACCTACGAAGAGATCTACAACAAGTATTTCGAGAACCAGCAGTAAGCCGACCCGCCCCGGCCATGCCGGGGCGCCCGCCTCCCCGCTCCCTTTCCTCCCGGACTTCCATTTCCCCTTCCCGCCTGCCAGCTCGGTTGGCTTGACGGGCTCGAACGCCTACTCTGTGCGCATCCACGCAATCACTCAGGGCCGTCGATGATTCGCACCTTTCAGCTGCAGCGCCAGACCATCAAGGAAGTCACCGAAGAGACCCAGCCCCTGGCCAGCCGCCTGGGGCAGGCCACCTGGATCGACGCCCACGAACCCGACGACGCCGAGCGCGAACGGCTCAATGCCTTTCTCGCCGACGAATTGCCCGCCACCGACGAGGTCGAGGAGATCGAGTCCTCGGCACGCTACTTCGTCGATGCCGACGGCATTCACGTGCACTCGCTGTTCCTGTCGCAGAGCGAGGGGCGCCATGGCACCACCACGGTGGCCTTCATCCTGCAGCCGGAACGACTGATCACCTTCCGCGATTGCGAACTCGCCGATTTTCGCCTTCTACGGCTGCGCGCGCGCAGCGGCCAGGTCGAGGCCGACTCGGCCCAGAACCTGATGATGACGATCTTCGAGCAGAAGGTGGAGAATCTCGCCGACACCCTCGAGGACATCCATCGCAAGCTCGAGGACGTCAGCCACCTGGTGCTCGAGGAAGAGGACTCGGACCTCGAGGATGCCATCGACCAGCTCGCCAAGCTCGAGGACAGCAACGGCAAGATCCGTCTGTGTCTGATGGATACCCAGCGTTCGGTGTCGTTCCTGATTCGCCACCTGCGCGGCCACGGCGACATTCAGGAAACCGCCCGCGAGGTGATGCGCGACGTCGAGACGCTGATGAGCCACACCGCCTTTCTGTTCGACAAGATCAACTTCCTGATGGACTCGACCCAGGGCTTCATCAACATCCAGCAGAACCAGATCATCAAGATCTTCTCGATCGCCGCGGTGGTCTTCCTGCCGCCGACCCTGGTGGCCAGCATCTACGGCATGAACTTCGAGTACATGCCGGAACTCTCCTGGCCGTTCGGCTACCCCTTCGCGCTGGGGCTGATGGTCGCCGCCGGGGTGTCACCGTATCTGTACTTCAAGCACAAGAACTGGCTCTAGCCCGCCACCTACCGCCCGTCTCAATGAGCGTGGGTACCGCCGATATGCTCCACCGCCGTGGTGGGCGGCGTATCGGTGTTCTCCTCGTCGGCGGGCTGAGCGAGCTCACGCAGGATGCCACAGGCGCCGGTCTCGCCATCGCCGCGACAGCGCGCCCGCAGATCGACGAGCGCCTGGCGCAGGCTCGCGAGCTGGGCCAGGCGCGTCTCCACGTGGCCGATGTGCTCATCGATCAGTGCGTTGACCTCGGCACAGTCGCGTTCGGGATGATCGCGATGCATCAAGAGGGTACGGATCTCGCCGAGGGTCATGTCGAGCGCCCGGCAGTGGCGGATGAAGGTCAGGCGTTCCACGTGTGTGGCGTCGTAGAGCCGGTAGTTACCGGCACTGCGTGACGGCTCGGGCAGCAGGCCCTCTCTCTCGTAGTAGCGAATCGTCTCCACCTGGCAGGCGGTCTGACGCGCCAGTTCGCCGATCTTCATCACAGCCTCCTTTAGATACCGTCCCATGCCATCCCGCTTGCCAAGAACCCGAGGACAGAACCCCGTAAGCCGTAAATTCTACACCACGGCCCTTTATTACCCTGGGCGGAAAAAGCCCGAGTCCTTTCCATGGCATCACATCCTGGCCGACAGTCAACGCATGGTGCGGCACAGCATACAGTCGGGAAATGGGCCTCTTGCCGAACCACAACGGCTCCGGGCCGCCACAACGGTAAGCTACACCACCTCACCAGTCGGTTCTCATCGGACCTCGCGATGCCCCTTGCGGAAGCGCCCCGGAGAGATACCGAACAACCGACCGAAACAGCGCCTGAAATGAGAAATACTGACGAACCCGGTGGCCACGGCGATGTCGGTCAGCGATTTGTTGGTTTGTTGCAAGAGTTGACGAGCCCGAGTCAATCGCAGTTCAAGGTAATAGCGTGAGGGCGTGGCGTCGAGGTGCTTGAAGAACAGGCGCTCCAGTTGACGCCTTGAAATATTCACGAAGGCGGCCAGATCTTCAATCGTCAAGGGTTCATCGATATTGTGGCGCATCAGCTCCAGCGCACTCTTCAACGATTGGGGGAGCGTCATGTCCCGGTCTATACCCATGGCCGACACGTCGACCACTTCTGCCATCTTGTCACAGCTCAAGATCTCTTCGACGGCACTGACGACCCCTTTTTCACAGTCTGCATTGATAATCGACAGCATCATGTCCAGGGAACTGTTCGCGCCTGCACAACTTACCCGATCCCTATCAATCACATGGTTTCTCTGCGAAATACCGACATCCGGAAACTCTTCCGCCATCATGGCCCGGCCATCGGGATG
Source organism: Modicisalibacter coralii (assembly GCF_004117855.1). GTDB lineage: Bacteria > Pseudomonadota > Gammaproteobacteria > Pseudomonadales > Halomonadaceae > Modicisalibacter > Modicisalibacter coralii. Next base: position 20,999 of record NZ_QWBW01000032.1, on the reverse strand, counting down.
GAAAGCACACTCGTAGCCATTCAACAACCCGGCCTCGGCGATAAAATACGCACCATTCCACAACCCACCCAGAATACAGCCTGCATGATCCGCCGCTTTAAGCTTGTTTCTGAGAGTGGAAGAAGAGCGCAACTCGAGACGAAACCCGCCACACAGGAATATATAATCAAAATCTTTCTCCGACAGGGAGTCCAAGGGTAAATCAGCGGTAATTTCAAGCCCCAGATCACTGACAACCTTGTTGCCATCGAGGCTCACGACGACAAAATCATAATCGATATCGGATTTCACGAGTTCAGCCGTAACAAGAACGTCCAGTGCGCCTGTCAAAGCCATCAGGGAAAAATTATCAAATAGCAAGAAAGCAAATCGACGCCTGACGACGCGACGTTTTCCAGCCTCCCCCTCATTGATAAAAGCCCTATTCTTATCAACTAAAGGACTCTCGAATCGCGAGCGAATCACCATACTTTTTTACCGGAAGTTATTGTCATTTAAATCCGGACCCACCAAACAAAAAATATTAAAAACTCGGCCAACGCCAGATCAAGTCTGGCAGTCGACGGAAATGCCGCGAAATTCACTCGGGCAACATCAGCGGAAACGAAAATCTGCGCGCCTCAAGAATAGACGAAAATATTCAAGGCATCTACCGAGGGCCACCTAAAAAAGATTAGGTAACCAGAGAACCAGATCGGGTAATGCGGTGAACAAGCCAACGGCCGCCAGCAGAATCATCCAATAGGGTAGCGAGGCCATGGCAGCCTCGGGGAGCGCCACCTCATTGCGGGTTATCGAGCAAAGTACAAAAAGATTGAGGCCCACGGGCGGTGTGATCATGCCGATTTCCATCAGCAGCGTCACGATGACACCGAACCAGACAGGATCGAAGCCCAGACTGGTAACCATGGGGAATGTGATGGGCAGAGTCATCAGGAGCAGGGATATCCCGTCAAAGAAACACCCAAGCACCAGGTATACGAGCACGATCATCAGCAAGATGCCGTAGCGACCCAGCCCCAGACCAGCGATCGAGTCGACGGCGGCCCTGGGCAAGCCAAGCAGGCTCACTGCCTGTGACAAGATCACGGTTCCTATCAGGATCATGGCGATGGCGCCAAACATCATCGATGCGTGCTTGAAGGCTTCCCACAGTTTCCTGGTCGTGAGATCGCCCCACGTCATACCGAGCACGATACTGGCCGACACCCCCAGCGCGGCCGCCTCGGTGGGGGTTGCAATGCCCATATAGATGGTGCCCAGCACGAAGAAGATCAGGATAGGCAATGGCCAGACTTCCAGCAGACCTCGCCTGACTGCCCGCCAATCCATTTCACCATCGCGTGTCGGTGCGACGGAACTGCCGATACTCGACCGAATCATGATCCAGGCAAAGAACGCCAAGGCGATCATCAGGCCAGGCAACATACCCGCCAGGAACAACTTGCCGATCGAGACATTCTGGGTCGCGCCGTAGATCAGCAGGGCCAAGCTGGGCGGGATCAGCAATCCCAGCGTCCCACCGGCCGCCAGAGTCCCCACGATCATGCTGGGCGAATAGCCACGACGGCTCAGTTCGGGGTAACCGACCGAGCCAATGGCCGCCGCCGTAGAGGTGCTCGAGCCACTCACCGCCCCGAACAGCGTGCAAACCGCGATATTGGTATGCAGTAGCTGGCCCGGCACTCGCCGAAAGAGCGGGGTGAGACCATTGTAGACCCGCGTGGAAACGCCACTGGCCAGCAGGATGTCTCCGAGAAAGATGAACAGCGGTACGGCACTGAGCGTGAATTCGGTCAGTAGATTCCAGGCCGAATTTATCGCCAAGGCCGATGCACCGCCGGCCTGGAAATGCAGCAGAATGAACCCGGTCAGACCGAGGGCAGCGCCAAGCACGGCACCACTGCCGAGGAAGACCAGCAGACTGACACTGAGGATCGCCCAACTCATGACGAGTGATCTCCGGATGCCGTACCTTCGTTTCGAGCAGGGCTACGCAGACCATTCCTCACGACGATCAGAATACACAGCAGCATCGAGGCGGGCATCAGCGCCATCCAAGGCCACAGCAGAACGCCACTGATCTCGGAACGTGACTCGATCTGGAAGGAGAACATCATGAAATCCCAAGACTGGTAGGCGAAGATGCCGGCGAAGATGACCAGAATCGCATTGGCAATGATATCCGCTGCCACGGCCATTCTTTCGGAAAAGGTGCGCACCAGCAGGTCGATCCGAATGTGCTGACTGGTGTTGAGCACATGGGGTAATGACAGGAACGAGAGCGAGAGAAACAGCAGACCGGAAAGCTCATCGGAAAATCCGATGGGGCTCCCGGCGAGGTATCGCATCAGGGTGCTGACGAGCACCAGGCCCGTCATGAACACCCCACCACACACGCCTATCAGGAATATCCCATATACCAGTCTGTCCAACCCCACAGACAAGACTTTCATCCCAGCGCCCCTCTCGCGAACGACCTACGTGGCATCATCCTGAAGCTCGTTGGTCACCGTTTCGTAGTAGCGGATACCATCGTCTCCAGCCTCACTGGCCATGTCGTGCCAAGCCGCCCAAGCCGCATCGACGAAGGTTTTCACATCCTCATCCGAGAACGCCGGCAGCATGGTGATACCCATGGCCTCGCGCTCCTTACGGGCCTGAGCTTCGCGCTCCGGATCCACCGCGCTTTCACGGGTCTCCTCCCAGATCTCCTCACCGGCTCGGGTCAAGGCCTGCTGCTGCTGTTCGTCCAGGTTATTCCAGGTTTTGTCACTGACCCCAAACATCCAGGGTGACGCTGCCCAAGGGTGCAGATACGCTTCGTAGTCGGTCACTTCCTGCAGGGAAACGGTCTTGGCCACAGTCGATAGATAGTAGGCACAATCCACGACACCGGTTTGCAATGCCAAGTACATGTCATTCTGCGGAATGACCTGAGCCGAAATCCCCAGCCGCTCAAAGGTGTCGACGAGATGCCCGGACCACACCCTGACCTTCTTGTCGCGCAGCCCCTCAAGAGTGTTGATCGGCTCCTTGCAGTGCAGGCCCACATCGAAGACCGGCGCGACGACGCCGCCGACAGTATGGATGCCCCAGTCGGCATAGCCCTCGCGATACAGTTCTCGCAGAGTCGGTAGGATGTCGAGGTGCTGTTCCGCCTCGGTGATGGCGCCCTGGGCATAGATCGAGGCCATTTCCGGCGCATCGCGGTTGTAGTATTCGCCATACATCAGGGCCATATCGACCATGCCCCGCTGCATGATGCGTAGCATGTCGGCTTCTTTCAATCCCAGCGAACCGGCATGGTAAACCTCGACCTGCAACTGGCCATCGGAATATGCCTCGACCAGATCGGAAAAACGTTCCAGATAGGCCGCCTCGGGACGCGACTCCGCCAGCCCGCTATGAAACTTCAATGTCTTGGCATCCGACCAGGCGTTGGCGGCGGCAGTCATCAGCACCAGGGAAGACACGCCCATCAGAAGTTTTTTTCTTGTCATTTTCAGCCCTCGTTATTGTCGATTGTCTTTCTTTAAATTCTCACAAAAGCCCGTAACTTCCGACACTATATGCGACCAATCAGGCTCCAAATGCGGCACCCCGAACCAGACTATTGACAAGCCCAACGAATCATGACCAAACCATTTCCCCCACGCCATCATGAGGCGATGCAGTCCTTTTGATATCTCTCCGCGATAACCGACGGATACCACCTCAGCGCTGGCTACGTTCTCAAGCTCCGAGGCTCAACTCGGGAAATGCCTGTCCCCGCAACACCAGCCAACAACGGCCGGCCGATCACGCGCATACGGCGTCACCGCGAATCGCCGTTGCAAGGGTCGGCCAAGCCCCTGAACAGACAGCCACAGGCCGCGGTTGGCCATGAAATTGCTTGATGCACGGCATCACCACACCGACCCGGAGGCGACATGTTGAACTACGGACTGGAAGCGGCACGCATCGATCCCCACCTCATGGCGCCCTATACCACACTACGGCTGGGGGACGGAACGACCTGGCGCGTGCGTCATCGCGAGAACGTCATCCTGTTGCCCAGCGACGCCCGTCGCCGCCGGTTGCGGCGGTCCGGCCTGCCGGCGAGCGCCCTGTGGTGGGATGCCCGGGGCATTCGCAACGCCCGCGAGCACTGGTACTGGCAGCCCGAGGTCTCGGGCGAGACGGCACCCTGGCTGGAGACCATTCATCGCAGCTGGCCCTACCATCCCCCCGGCTGGCTGCTCGACGCCGATCTGGTGGTGCTGCACGGCAACGCCTTCGCCCGCGAGAAGACCCGACGCCAGCACCAGCAGCGCGCCCTGATACGCTTCTGGCGGTACCGTCGAACGCCGCTGCTCTACCTGGCCATCGACGGCCGCGATGCCTGGCACATGCAGCGGCTGACCAGCGAACGCTGACCGCGCACCGTTGCGGGGCGAACCCAGCCCGAGCCGCACCGCGGACGGGCGACCTCCCTCGCTCTTGCCCGCCCTTGCGTGCTGCCGGCGCATCCGCCGCGGGCCTCGGCGGATTGGCACGGAAACTGCTTTATCTTCCGTGCATCGCCTCAGCGGCGGTATCCCTCGCGGGTGCCGCCGCTCGTTTTATCCGCTCGCAGCGTCACGCCGCGCGCCGTTCGATCGCCTCGCGCATGAAGTTGAGGATCCAGCGCACCATCAACTGGTCGTCGACCGGCGCATTGAGCGAAGCCAACCCTTCGCGTACCCGGTTGCCGGGGATCTTGTCACGGCGCCGCGTCATCAGATCCGCCGAATAATCCTTGGCGAATTCCGGATGGCCCTGCACGCCGAGGAAGATCTCGCCGACCTGCATCACGTAGATCGGGCAGAAGTCGCTCTCGGCGAGCACACAGGCACCGGCGGGCAGTCGGCTCACCTGATCCTGATGACTGACCACCAGGTCCAGCCCCTCCTGCCACGGCTGCATCCACTCGGCGCGTTCGGTGAGACGGTTGAACGACATCCCCACGCCCCAGCCGCGTTCGCTCTTGACCACCTCGCCGCCCAGCGCCTTGGCGATCAGTTGATGACCGAAGCAGATCCCCACCAGCGGCTTGTCGGCGGCCCACAGCTCGCGGATGAACGCACACAGCGACTCGATCCACGCATCGCCGTCGTTGACGCCGTACTTGGACCCGGTGGTCAGCCAGGCATCAACGGCATCGACATCCCCGGGAATCTCGCCGTCGAGACAGCGCCAGACGCGAAATTCCAGGGTCGGATCGACGGCACTGAACAGCCGCTCGAACATCTCGGGATAGTTGCCGTGACGAGGCTGCAGCGCCTCGTCGACGTCGTCGCACTGCAGCAGGCCGATTCGCATATCGCAGACTCCTCGGTTGGCGAAAGTGGCGGTTTCGCCAATAGTCTAAAGGCGTCCCTCCACCGCCGACAGGAACACCGCCTGGTAGCGTTGCGCATCGAAGGCGATCGGGTTGGAAGCCGACGACGGATCCGCCACGGCCATCCGCCCCACCCGCTCGGCGCGGGCGCCATCGATGCCCAGCTCGGTCAGGCTGTGTGGAATGCCCAGACGCTCGCGCAACTCGAGGACCCAGTCGATCACCGCCGTCGTGCCCGGCTGGCGCAGATCGAGATAGCGCCCCAGGCGCACCATGGGCTCGCCGATCGCGCATTCGTTGGCCCGCAGTACATAGGGCATCAGCACCGCGTTGAGCGTGCCGTGGTGGGCGTCGTAGAGCGCGCCCAGGGGGTGCGCCAGGGCGTGCATCGCTCCCAGGCCACGCTGGAAGGCGGTGGCGCCCATCATCGAGGCCACCAGCATCTGCTGGCGTGCCACCCGATCCTCGCCGTCGGCATGGGCGGCCGGCAGGAAGTCGCGGATCCGGCGCATGCCCTCGACCGCGATACCCTCGGCCATGGGATGGTAGTTGGGTGAACACCATGCCTCCATGCAGTGCGACAGCGCGTCCATGCCGGTGGCGGCGGTGATCGCCGGCGGCAGCCCCACGGTGAGCTCGGGATCGAGGATCACCGTCTTGGGCATCATGCCGGGATGAAAGATGATCCGCTTGACCTCGGCCTGCTCGTCGGTGATCACCGACGCGCGCCCCACCTCGGAGCCGGTGCCGGCCGTGGTGGGCACGGCGACCACCGGGACGACCGCCCGGCCATCGGCGTTCTTCCAGTTGTCGCCGATATCCTCCAGCGACCACAGCGACACCCCGTCGGCCTGCTTGGCCATCAGCGCCACCGCCTTGGCGGCATCGAGCCCGGAACCACCGCCGAAGGCGATCACCCCGTCATGGCCGCCATCGCGGAAGGCCGCGACACCGTCGGCGACGTTACGCCCGGTGGGATTGCCCTTGATGGCGCTGAACACCGCACAGGCGAGCCCCGCTTCGCGACAGCGCTCGACGGCCGACGCGACCATCGGCAGCTCGGCAAGCCCCGGGTCGGTGACCAGCAGCGGCGCGGTCATGCCCAGCGCCCGGCACGCCTCGGCAAGCTCGCGAATGCGCCCCGCCCCGGTGCGGATCTCGGCGGGATAGTTCCAGGTGGTGGTGAACGGGCTGGTAGCGTGGTGGCTCATAAGGACCTCGTTTCGTTAGAGCCATGAGCCTGAAGCTGTAAGCGTTAAGTACCCCCATTCAGCTTACGGCTTACGGCTTACGGCTTACGGCTTACGGCTTCAAGCATGTTTGAGATGAAAGGACTTGGGCCTCGTCAACGTCTCGTACCCCACCCGCGACAGCGAGCAGCCGCGCCCCGACTGCTTGACGCCGGTCCAGGCCAGCTCGGGGTCGAGGTAGTCGCAGCGGTTGGTGAACACCGTGCCGGCCTCGAGGCGCCGGGCGATCGCCTCGCCGGCGTCGATGTCGCGGGTGAACACCGCCGCGGTCAGGCCGAAGTCGCTGTCGTTCATCAACCGTACCGCCTCGTCGTCGGAGTCCACCGGCATGATGCCGAGCACCGGGCCGAAGCTCTCCTCGTGCATCACCGCCATCGAGTGGTCGACCCCGGTGAGCAGTTGCGGCGCCAGATAGGCACTGCCCGGCGCCGACAACGGGTAATCACCGGGATCGATCCACGCCCTGGCGCCGGCGGCCACCGCCGCCTCGATCTGTCGGCGCACGAAATCGGCAGCCGAAGGGCGCACCAGCGGCCCCAGCGTGGTCTGCGGATCGGTGGGGTTGCCGAGCCGCAACTGGCGCACCCAGGCCACCGCCCGCTCGAGAAAGGCATCGAATATCTCGCGATGGACGTAGAGGCGCTCGATGGCGCAGCAGCTCTGCCCCGAATTGAAGAAGGCGCCGTCCAGCACCCCCGGTACCGCGGCATCCAGATCGACATCGGCGCGGATGTAGGCCGGGTCCTTGCCGCCCAGTTCCAGCCCGGTGGCGATGAAGCGCCCGGCGGCATTGCGCTCGACCATCGCCCCGCCGGCCACCGAGCCGGTGAAGGACACATGACGCACGCGCCGATCGCGAATCACCGCCTCGACCGCCTCGTGGGACAGGTGCAGGAACTGGAACACCCCCTCGGGCAGCCCCGCGGCGTCGAAGGCCGCCTGCATACGCTCGGCACACAACGGCGTCTGGGCGGAATGCTTGAGGATCACCGTATTGCCGGCCATGATCGCCGGCACCACGGCGTTCACCGCGGTCATGAAAGGGAAGTTCCAGGGCGCGACGATCAGCGACACCCCCAGCGGCTCGCGGGTGATGTAGCGCGTGAAACCCGGCTTGTCGGCCAGGCGGATCGGTGCCAGCGCCTCCTCGGCGAGGGCGATCATGCCGCGGGCGCGCTCCTCGAAGCCACCGATCTCGCCGCCCGCCGCGGCGATCGGCCGGCCCATCTGCCAGGTCAGTTCCTCGCAGAGCCTGTCGCGCATCGCCACGAAGGCATCGACCATCGCCAGGCAGATCCGCGCCCGCTCGTCCAGCGACACCTCGCGCCAGCGGCGCTGCGCCTCGACGGCCTGGGCGAGCGCCATCTCGATGCGCGCCGGCGTTGCCTGTTCGCGCTCGACGTAGACGCTGCCGTCCACCGGGGAAATCGTTTGTTGTAGGGTCATGATCCAACTTTCTCTCTCAGTGAAGTCGCGCAGGAAACCTTGAAGACGCGTTATGAGCGAACGCAGGTCGTACGCGGCCGGAGCGCAGGATCCGGAGCCTACTCCAGTAGGTGAGGAATCCGAGCACCGCCCGCGTGCGAGATGTGGAGCGCAATAGCGTATTCATCGTTTCCTCAGATGATTTCGAAATATCGATCCAGCTCCCAATCCGTGATGTGCTTGCGGAACTCCCGCTCCTCCCATTCGCGGGTCGCCGCGAAGTGCTCGACGAAGGCATCGCCGAACAGCTCGCGCGCCGGCCGCGAGGCCCGAAGCCGCTGGGCCGCGTCCCACAGCGTGCGCGGCAGCGCCTGATGGGCGGGGTGCTGCTGTTCGTAGGCATTGCCCGTGACCGGCTCGTCGGGTTCTAGGCGTTGCTCGATGCCGTAGAGGCCGGCACCGATCGCCGCGGCCAGCGCCAGGTAGGGGTTGGCGTCGGCACTGCCTAGGCGGTATTCGACGCGCTGCGAGACGTCCGAGCCGGGAATCACCCGCAACGCGCAGGTACGGTTCTCGATGCCCCAGGTCGCCTCGGTGGGCGCCCAGAAGCCGGGAATCAGTCGTGTGTAGCTGTTGATGGTCGGCGCGAACATCGCCAGGAACTCCGGCATCAAGCGCTGCTGACCGGCGACGAAGTGACGCTGCACGTCGCTCATGCAGTGCGGCTGGTCGGCGTCGAAGAACGCCGAGCGCCCCGAGTCGCGCTCGCGCAGCGACAGATGGATGTGCCCGCTCTGGCCGGGGTAGTCGGGCGACCACTTGGCCATGAAGGTCGCCATCAGCCCGCGGCGCTGTGCCCAGACCTTGGTGAAGGTCTTGAACAGCGCGCCCTTGTCGCCGGCGGCGAGCGCCGTGTCGACGCCGATCGCCGCCTCGAGAACCCCCGGCCCGGTCTCGGTATGCAGGCCCTCGATGGGAAAGTCCATGCTCTCGGCCAGCGCCAGCAGGTCGTGATAGAGCTCGCCGTGCACCGAACTGCGCAGCATCGAGTAGCCCATCATGTCCGGCGTCAACGGCTTGAGGTGGCGAAAGCCCTTCTCGCGGATCGACTCGGGGGTCTCCTGGAACAGGAAGAACTCGTACTCCAGCGAACCGAAGGCCTCGTAGCCCAGCCCCTCGGCCCGGGCAAGGACCCGCTCGAGCAGACCGCGCGGGCAGAGTTCGCCGGCCGGGCCGTCGAATTCGGCGAGAAACAGCAGCATGTCGCCCTCGAAAGGCACCTCGCGACAACTCTCGGGAACGATGCGCAACGCCGCGTCGGGGTAGCCGGTGTGCCAGCCGGTGAAGCGCACGTTGTCGTAGAGTTCGTCCTTGCTGTCCCAGCCCAGGACCACGTCGCAGAAGGCGAAACCCGACTCCAGCGCACTGAAGAACTTCTTGCGACTCATGTACTTGCCCAGCAGCACGCCATCGATGTCGAACATCCCTACCTTGACGTGGCTGAGCCCGCGCTGCTCGACGATTCGCCGGGCATCCTCGACGGTACGCACCGCCCTCGCTTGACCTTCACTCATTGTCGCTTTCCTTGTCGTTGTCTTGCGCACGGGTCAGGGCTTGGCGCCCGCCCCCTTGGCCTGGGAGGCCCGCTCGCCGTGCTCGACGGCGAACTCCTCCTCGGGCGACAGGATCAGACGATGACGGCCGATCAGGGCGAAGTAGAGGATGCCCACCGCGAACCAGGCGGCCACGCCGACCACCCCGACGCGATACGTCCCGTCACTGAGTTGAAAATAGATGGTTACCAGAGCGATGGCGATGGTCGCCCAGGCGCCGGCATTGCCGAACGGGCTGCGGTAGGGGCGCTCCATGTAGGCGTGGTTCCGGCGCAGCAGAATGAACGAGGCCGCCTGGGCGATGTAGGAGCACATCGCGCCGAACACCGCCATGTTGAGCAGCGTGCCGCCGATCACCGCCGAGCCCTGCGCCGCGCCCAGGCTGAAGAAGCACAGCAGCATGATCACCATGCCGACCGCCGCGCCGACGATCATCGCCACGTGCGGGGTCTTGCGCGTGCCATGGGTCACCGACAGGAAGGTCGGGAAGTAACCGGCCCGCGACAGCGAATAGATCTGCCGCCCCTGGGCGAAGATGATGGTGTGGAAGCTCGAGATCAGGCCGATGATCGCCACCAGGGCGAGGATCTTCGCCGTGCCGGCGCCGTAGATCGCCTTGAAGCCATCGAGCAGCGGTTCGCCGGATTGCCCCAGGGCATAGGCGCCGACACCGACCAGCGACGGATTGAGAAAGAGGATCATGAACGCCGAGACGATCAGCGTGATCATGCCCAGGATGATTCCCTTGGGCATGTCGCGCTTGGGGTCCACCGATTCCTCCGCCGCCAGCGGCAGTTGCTCGATGGCCAGGAACAGCCACACCGCGAAAGGCATCGCCGCCAGCGCCCCACCGATGCCCATGGGCAGGAAGGGGCCGTGGCCGCCCTCCAGCTTGCCGCCGCCGGGAGCGATGTCGAGGGCCCAGGTCGTGAAATCGATGTGCGGGAAGGCGCTGAACCAGAACACCAGCAGCACCGCCAGCGCCAGCAGCGTCACGCTGAGGGTGACCTTGAAGGAGAGCTCGACCCCGACGATGTTGAGCCCCACGAAGACGAGGTAGCCGACCAGCCACCAGACCGGCTGGAAGTCGGGACTCGTCTCGAAGATGCCGGTCAGGTAGGCGCCGATGAAGAACACGATCACCGCCGGGGTGAGGATGTATTCGACGTTCTCGCAAAGCCCGGTGACGAAGCCGCCCCAGGGCCCCATCGACGAACGCGCGAAGGAGTAGGCGGCGCCGGTGTGCGGCAAGGCCGGCGACATCTCGGCGATGCAGAAGGTCAGACCCAGGTACATGATCGCGATCAGGAGCGTCGCGACCAGCATGCCGCCCCAGCCGCCCGAGGCCAGTCCCAGGTTCCAGCCCGAATAGTGCCCCGATATCACCGCCCCGACGCCCAGTGCCCACAGCGACCAGGGCCCGGCGTGACGGCGCAGGCCACGCTTCTCGAAATAGCTCGCATCTTCCTGCTTGTAGTGGATGCTGCTCGACGTCTTGTTTGTCATTGTTCCGCTCCACCGCCTGATCCATGACGACGGTCCTCTCGCCGGAACGCTGAAGACGCGGCACGAAGCCGAAAACGGCGAAACGACCGATACCACGAGCGAGTCTGGTCAGGGTCGCGGGAAACCGGCAACTTCCATCAACCGGGGCGTGGCGGCGACTATCGGAAAAATCGATAATGCCCGCTGATGCGCCATACACCCGCGTCAGTGGCGTCAGCATGGGGCGACCAGCACCGGCTCAGCGCACCCGCACCCGTTCGGCGAGCCACGGCAGATGCTCCGCCAGCTCGTGGCGAAAGCGCGCCTCGAGCAGGCGGCGGGCATCGCGGGCGAGCTGGGCGGGCAGATCGGCCAGTTCGTCGCGACGGGCGACCAGGGTCAGTTCACGCTCGAGCCCGCTGGTGGGGAGCGGCGCGACACGCAGCGACAGGCGCTCCAGCCCGGCCTGATAGAGACACAGCGGCGTGCTGATGGTCCAGCCGATGCCGGCGTCGACCATCCGCAGCAACGCGAAGGTGTTGTCGAGATGCAGCCGGGCCGGCAGCTCCAGCTGGTTGAGGCGCAGGTGACGCTCGATGGCCTGGCCGATCAGCGACTGCGGGGTATAGCGGGCGAAGTCGAGCCGTCGCGACAGCCAGCGCAGGTTATCCACCGGGCCCGACCAGTGAGCGGGCAACACCAGCACGAAGGGTTCCTGCAACAGGGAGTGGCGCTCCAGGCCGTCGTAGTTCTCGAGGCGATCGTCGGAAATGATGATGTCGACGTGACGGGTCAACAGCGCATGACCATGCAGATGCGACAGCCCGGTGGTCAGGGTGTAGCCGCTGGTGTGCCGCTTGATCGCCTCGATCAGCGGCGCGCCCACCGCGGTGGCCAGCGAATCGACCAGCGCCAGCCGGACCTGATGGAGCTGACGGTAGGTACGCCCCTGCAGCTCGCGGCGCACCGCCTGGGCATCGTCGAGCATCTTGCGCGCCCGGTCGTAGAAGAAGCGCCCCGCCGAGGTGGCCTCCAGGGGCCGTGAGTGGCGCTTGAACAGCGGCGTACCCATCGCCTCCTCGAGATTGGCCAGGCTCTGCGAGACCGTCGACTGACGCACGCCCAGGCTCTGTGCCGCCGCGGTCTGGCTGCCGCGCTCGAGCACTTCGACGAAGATCTCCATGCTGCGTAGATCGAATCCGAAACCGCCACGCATCCTGACCGCTCCCTGGCATCGACACCGCTCTTCGGCCCCTCGCAGATACCACGCCGGCACTGGCAAGCGGCGGAGTCTCCCGCTATCGTAGCGCGTCGCATGCCATGGAGCCCGCTATGCGCACCACCGTTTCTTCACGTCCCGGGGCACTCGCCCGCCCCTCCTCGGCCTGGATTGGCTGGGGGCAGTGGATCGCCCTGATCACCATGACCCTCGACCACGTCACGCGCTATCTATTGCCCGAGGCCTGGCACGCCGACTGGGTCGGCTCGTCGCTGGGCCGCATCGCCTTTCCGCTGTTCGCCGGCATGGTCGCCTGGCACGCCCTGTTCAACACCCGCGATCCAATGCGCTACGCGCGACGCATCCTGATCATCGGCCTGATCGCCCAACTGCCCTATCTGACCATGCCGCGCGACGGCTTCCAGTGGAACATCTGCTTCACCCTGACACTGGGTCTGTACTGGGGCAGCTGGCTGCGCAAACTCACCCGCCGCGACGCCACCACGACCTGGCGCATCACCCTTCCGGTTCTGGTCGGTTCGCTGCTGGTCTGGCTATGGCTGGGTCCTTGGATGGAGTACGGGCATCAAGGGCTATTGCTGGTCCCCGCCTACATGCTGGCGATCCACGCGCTGCACCGCGCCAGTGAGACACCGCTGGAACGCCTATCGTCCCTGGCCGCGAGCCTCCCACTGCTGCTGACGGCGGGGCTGATGAATCATTCCTCAATGGCCAAGTCGTTCACGGTCGCCACCGCCACGGTCGTCCTGCTGATGGCCATCGGCGCCTCACAGCGAATCCCCGCGATCGGCTATCGTATGCCGCGCCGTCTCTGGCTGGCCTGGTATCCGGCGCATTTCGCCGCTATCGCCATGCTTTTGTACCTCGTACCGGATCTCGCTCGCTGAACGTCGGCCGGACCTCAACGATTCGAGTGGGCGTGACGGCGCTCCTCGAAGACCTCGAGCAGCGCCGCGTACGGCATCGGCCGAAAGAACCGGAAGCCCTGGAAGCAGTGACAACCATGGGTCTCGAGAAAGGCCTGCTGCTCCGCGGTCTCGATACCCTCGGCGACCACGCTCAGGTGCAGATGCCCGGCCACGGCGATGATGGCCTGGACGATCGCCGCGTCGTTGCTGTCGTCGAGTTCCTGAATGAAGCTGCGATCGATCTTCAGCTCGTCGAGTGGCAGTCGCTTGAGATAGGACAGCGACGAATAGCCCACCCCGAAATCGTCGATCGCCAGTCCCACGCCGATCCCCTTGAGAATGCGCATCGTCTCGATGGTCTCGAACAGGTCGTCGATCAGCACCCCTTCGGTTATCTCGAGCTGCAAACGCGCCGGATCGATGCCCGAACGACTCACGCAGGACTCGACGGCCTCGATGAAGTTCGCCTGACCGAACTGACGCGGACTGATGTTGATCGACAGCCGCGGCAGGCAACGGGCATCCAGCCGCTGCAGGGTCTCGCAGGCCCGAACCAGCACCCAGTCGCCGAGTTCGAGGATCAGGCCGCTCTCTTCCGCCACCGGAATGAACTCGGCCGGCGAGACCATGCCGCGCTTGGGATGGTGCCAGCGCAGCAGCGCCTCGGCGCCGATGATATGCCCGTCGCTGTCCACCTGCGGCTGGTAATGCAGCTCCAGTTGCCCCGGGTTCTCGAGCGCCTGGCGCAGGTCCTGTTCGAGGGTCAGGCGCTGCAGGGCGACCACATGCATGCTCGGCAGGTAATGACAGGCCCTGGCGCGTCCTTCCGCCTTGGCCTGGTACATCGCCGTCTCGGCCTGCTTGATCAGATCGACGGCGCTTGTCTCGTCATCGCCGAACAGCACGAAACCGATGCTCGGGGTGATCTTGAGACTCCGCTCGGCGATCCGGTAGGGCACCGACAGGGCCTGCATGATGCGCTCGGCGACACGCCTGACGGCAGCACCGGCCTGGTCGTCGTCATGCCTGAGCGAGGGGATCATCACCACGAATTCGTCGCCGCTGACCCGGGCGGCGAGGTCGTCGTCGCGCAGCAGCGCGACCAGACGCTGGGCCGCGACGGTGAGTATCTGGTCGCCCGCCGCATGACCCAGCGATTCATTGACCTTCTTGAAGCGGTCGAGATCGACGAACAGCAAGGCACCGCGCTCGCCTCGCGCCCGACAGCGTACCCGGGTCTGGTCGATCCGGTCGAGCAGCAGACGCCGGTTGGGCAGCGCCGTCAGCGGATCGTAGAAGGCCTGGCGATGGATGGTCGCCTCGGCCTGACGGTGCTCGGTCAGATCCTCGACCACCGCCACCCCGCCGGTGATCTCGCCACGGGAATCGCGGATGCCGCTGAACAGCACACGCAACGGCCGCGAGACCCGGGTCAGGACCGACGTGTAGTCGCCTTCGAAATAGCCCTGGCCGACCGACAGCGCCTGGCTGATCCCGCGGATGAAGCGGGCATCCTCGAGCGTGCCGAACAGGTCCAGACCGATCACTCGCTCTCGCGTGGCACCCATGAACTCGAGCAGCTTGTCGTTGCAATCGATCAGCCGGCCATCCCGGTCGAAATGAAAGACCCCCAGCGGCGAGGCGTGAAAGATCGCCCGATAGCGACTCTCGCTTTCGCGCAGGTCGCGTTCGCGGGCCCCCATCTCGACCTTGAGCCGGATGTTCTCGTGCAACACGCGACTCAAGCGGTAACTGGCCACCAGCACGAAGGCCAGAAACAACGCGACCATCGTCGCGAGCTTCCAGGCCGGCCCGCTGCCGACCCAGGCATACTGGAGGGCCAAGGGTGCGATGAGAGGTACCAGAAACAGCGCCGCCACCCACCAGACGGACGCCAGCGTCGTCACGCCGGCGGCACCGACGCCGGCAATGGTGAGCACCAGGGCCAACTGGTATTGCAGATACTGATGGGGAAACAGCGCGAGACTCGCCGCCCCCCACAGGGCGCCGGACACCAGAGCACCGACGGCGGCGAGGCGCAACCAGCATGGCCGAGCCTGTTCGTCAGGCGGCAGACGGCGGTAACGCCGGCCACAGTCCAGGCGGATCAGCGAGACGACGAGCATGGCGATGAACCACGCCAGCAACTCGGCGTGGGCGACCACCGGCCAGAGTACCCCGACCAGCAACGCGGCGACCAACAGGCTCGCGACGACCGGCTGCCACACACCCTCGTAGAGCATGCGGACCTGCTCGCTGCGTATTCGGTGGCACGTTGGTTCGCTGTCCTGGTCTCTGCTCGGCAAGGCCGACGCCCCCGCTGTGTTCCCTGGTGATAGACCTAGACGCCCGATGATCTCCGGAGCGCACGACATCACTTCGCTCCTCGCGCCGGGTCTGTTTACAGACTTTGCATGTTTGTTTTCTCTTGTTTAGCGAACACCCGCCGGACGAATTAAGCAACCCGCAATAGGGCGAATTCGCGTCAGAAAATGCCTAGCGAGCCGAACGCCCCGACCTCCCCTACCCGGTTTTTCGGCAAGGATGGCGAAAACATGAATCAACGCCCCGCTCGCCCCTTCGCCGGGTGCCGTATACCCGGCAACACTCTCGGGGCGAGGCGCCTATCCTTTGCAGCGGCCAGGGTTGGACGCGTGCGGTTGCATCGCGCTCAGTCCTGCTATGCTTGCCAGGGTGGTAAGTTTCACCTCGAAAGACCTACCATCGATCATTGAGTCATCGCGCGACCGGCGGCGGGAAGCCAGCCGCTGGTCCGCACTACCGTTCAACGAGCCTAGGAAGACCGTATGAAACGCCCGTTTCGCATTGCCGTCACCGGTGCTGCCGGTAGTATCAGCAACTCGCTGCTTTTCCGCCTTGCCGCCGGGGAGGTGTTCGGCAACGACCAGCCCCTGATCCTGCAACTGATCGAGCGGCCGGAGGCCATGGAAGCGCTGCGCGGCATGGCGATGGAGCTCGAGGACTGTGCCTTCCCGTTGCTGCACAACGTTCGTCTGCACGACAACGCCGAGGAGGGTTTCCGCAACGTCGACTTCGCGTTCTTGATCGGCGCCAAGCCGCGCGGACCCGGCATGGAGCGCGCCGACCTGCTCGCCGCCAACGCCGAGATCTTCAGCGCCCAGGGCCGCGCGCTCAACGACCACGCCAATCCCGACGTGCGGGTGCTGGTGGTCGGCAACCCGGCCAACACCAACGCGCTGATCGCCAGCCGCAACGCGCCGGACCTGTCACCCGCCCAGTTCACCGCCATGAGCCGACTCGATCACAATCGGGCCAAGGGCATGATCGCCAACCGGCTGGGCTTCAACAGCGCCGACATCAAGAAGGTCGCCATCTGGGGCAACCACAGCGCCAGCCAGTACCCCGATCTGCATCACGCCGAGGCCATGGGCCAGGCGATCTGGCCGGAGCTGGATCCCAAGTGGGTGGATGACGAATTCATCCCGCGGGTCCAGAAGCGTGGCGCCGAGATCATCACCGCCCGCGGTCAGTCGAGCGCCGCCTCCGCGGCCCAGGGCGCCATCGACCAGATGCGCGACTGGTACCAGGGCACGCCGGACGACGACTTCGTCAGCATGTGCGTGGTCTCCGACGGCAGCTACGGCGTGACCAAGGGCATCGTGTTCTCCTTCCCGGTGCGTTGTCGCTACGGCCGCTACGAGATCGTCCAGGGCCTGCCCATCGACGACGCGGGACAGAAACGTATCGACGCCACCGAGAAGGAACTCCTCGAGGAGAAGGCCGCCGTCGAGCATCTGCTCCCCGACGAGACCGAGGCCCAGCATCTCGACATGCGCGCCACCCTGCGCTCCGGGGCGACACGCTACGGCGAGGAGGACACCCTCGACGATAGCGAGGCCAGCGTCCTGCGCACCGATCGCGTGCTGTAACCCCGCCCGCACCGGCGCGCCCGCCACGGGCGTGCCGGCTCCCCCAGCCCGGCCGCAATCCCCGACGTGCCGGGGCTGACATTGCAATCCTCCTCGCGGCTTACCATGCTGGAAACACTGGCCCGAGGAGACGACCATGAACGACCGTGTATTCCTGATCACCGGCGCTTCCAGCGGCATTGGCGCCGCCACCGCCCGCGCCGCCCATCGCCACGACTACCAACTGGTGCTGGCCGCCCGCTCGGCGGACAAGCTCGAGGCCCTCGCCCGGGAGTTCGGCCCCGAAAAGGTGCTGACCGTCAGTTGCGACGTGACGTCCATGGAGGATCAGCGCGCCATGGTCGAGCAGGCCGTCGAACGCTTCGGACGCCTCGACGTGGTCTTCGCCAATGCCGGCCGTGGCGGTTCACCCGGTGGCTTCAGCGAGGCAGACCATCACGCCTGGCGCGACATGCTGCTGACCAACGTCTACGGGGTGGGGCTGACCATCCAGGCCACGCTGCCCGAATTGCGACGCAGCCACGGGCACATCCTGCTCACCGGCTCCGCCGCCGGCCGCGCCACCATACCCGGCTCGATGTACAGCGCCAGCAAGTGGGCGGTGAGCGGCATCGGCTACAACCTGCGCGAGGAGCTGCGCGGCAGCGGGATCCGCGTCACCCTGATCGAACCGGGCATGGTCGATACGCCCTTCTTCGATCAGGTCCCCGAGAATGCCCTGGAGGCGCGCGACATCGCCAATGCGGTGATGTATGCCGTCGATCAGCCGGCCCACGTCGACGTCAACGAGATTCTCGTGCGACCCACGCCGCCGCGCGACTGACGTCTCGACCGACTCTCGCGGGAGCGCTTGACGGGCGACAAGAAAAAACCCCGAAAAGCGACAATTTCCTCTGGCCTAAGCCGCAAAAATTTCGCATGCTGAGGCAGTCCGATAGCCAGACGATGGAGCCTCATGGACCCGGTACGAAGACGCAGTGACTGTGCCAGACCGGCGCAGTCGACCCCACTGCAGCGCGATTTCGATGTCAGAGACATGGAACGTCGCACCCGACTGATGCGCGTACTGACCCGTCGCATCGCCCTCTCCGAACTCGGCAACCGGGAAATCGCCCGGCGCGCCGGCATCCCTACCCAGCGCATCAGCGACCTGCTCGCCGGACGCCTGGAACACTTCTCCGCCGACGATCTCGAAGCCATTCACGACAGTGTGGCCGGCGTGGTCGATCAGGAGGGGCCCTCCTCGCGAATCACGCCACCCTAGCCGTCACGACGAATAACGACGAAGAAAAACCAACCAAGCGCAAAAGTCCGTGGCTAGACCGGCAGGTGGACGATCGCCCCGCGTACCGCCGAGGCATCGAGCCACAGCTTGCCGACGCAGATCGGCAGGCGAAAGCGCCGACGGCCGGCCGCGCCGGGATTGAACAGCAGCCGGCCGTCGCGCCATTCGTTGCGCGGCTTGTGGGAATGCCCGTGAAGGATGACCTCGGCGGCGGTCGCGGCATCGACGTCGGCGATGTCGTGCACCAGATGCAGCCGGCGGCCGTTGACGTTGAGATCGAGATGCGCCGGCAGCGACTCGGCCCAGCCGGCGGTGTCGATGTTGCCGCGGACCGCGAATACCCGCGCCCGATCCTCAAGCCGCGCGAGGATCGTCCGGTCCTCCTCGCGCGCCCCGACATCGCCGAGGTGCACGATCGCCTCGCAGTCCGCCAGCACGGTCAGCGCCTCGGGGCGCAACTGACCGTGCGTGTCGGCGATCACGCCCAGCGGCGTGGCGATGTGCAGCGTGGTCACGGCGTTCACTCCGGCAGGTCGCTGACCGCCCCCAGCGAGGCCGAGGACACCGTGCGTGCGTACTTGGCCAGCACCCCGCGCCGGTAGCGCGGTTCGGGCTGTCGCCAGGCGGCGCGGCGACGCTCCAACGCCTCCGCGCTCAGGGCGACATCGATGGTATCGGCCTCGGCGTCGATGGTGATCTCGTCGCCGTCCTCGATCAGCGCAATGGGGCCACCGTTGAACGCCTCGGGGGTGACGTGGCCGACCACGAAGCCGTGACTGCCGCCGGAAAAGCGCCCATCGGTGATCAACGCCACCGCGTCGCCGAGGCCGCGCCCCATGATCGCCGAGGTCGGCGTCAGCATCTCGCGCATTCCCGGCCCGCCGCGCGGCCCCTCGTAGCGGATCACCACCACGTCGCCGGCCACCACGCTGCCATCGTTGATGCGCGCCTGGGCCTCCTCCTCGGAACCGAACACCCGTGCGCGACCGGTGAAGCGCGTGCCCTCCTTGCCGGTGATCTTGGCCACCGCCCCTTCCGGCGCCAGGTTGCCGCGCAGGATGCGCAGATGGCTCTGTGCCTTCACGGGGGCGTCGAGCGGCTGAATGATCCGCTGATCGCTCGGGTAGGGCGCGACGTCGGCGAGATTCTCGGCCAGCGTACGCCCGGTCACGGTCAGGCAGTCGCCGTGCAGCAGGCCGGCATCGAGCAGCGTCTTCATCAGCGGCTGGATGCCGCCGATCGCCACCAGTTCGCTCATCATGTAGTGGCCGCTCGGGCGCAGGTCGGCGAGTACCGGAACGCGCTTGCCGATGCGCGTGAAATCCTCCAGCGATACCTCGACGCCGATCGCGCTGGCCATGGCGATCAGGTGCAGCACCGCGTTGGTCGAACCGCCCAGGGCGATGACCAAGGTGATGGCGTTCTCGAACGCCTCGAAGGTCATGATGTCGCGGGGGCGGATGTCACGCTCGAGGAGCTCGAGCACCGCGGCGCCGGCGGCGCGGCTGTCGTCGCGCTTGGTCTGCGACACGGCGTTCTGCGCCGAACTGCCCGGCAGGCTCATGCCCAGCGCCTCGATCGCCGAGGCCATGGTGTTGGCGGTGTACATGCCGCCACAGGAACCCGGCCCGGGGATCGCCGTTTCCTCGATCTGCTTGAGTTCGATGCGATCGATGTCACCGCGGGAGTGCGCGCCCATCGCCTCGAACACCGAGACGATGTCGGTATGATTCTCGCCCGGCAGGATGGTGCCGCCGTAGACGAACACCCCGGGCCGGTCGAGGCGTGCCAGGCCGATCATGCAGCCCGGCATGTTCTTGTCGCAGCCGCCGATCGCCACCACGCCGTCGAAGCCCTCGCAGCCCGCCACCGCCTCGATCGAGTCGGCGATGATCTCGCGCGAGACCAGCGAGTACTTCATGCCCTCGGTGCCGTTGGCGATGCCGTCCGAGATGGTGATGGTATTGAAGATCACGCCCTTGCCGCCCGCCGCGTCGGCCCCGGCGCGCGCCTCGTCGGCGAGACCGCCGATATGGCTGTTGCACGGCGTCACCTGGCTCCAGGTCGAGGCGACGCCCACCTGCGGCCGGGTGAAGTCCTCGTCGGAAAAGCCCACCGCCCGCAGCATGGCACGACTGGCGGCCTTGCCGGGGCCGTCCACCACCGGCGCGGAATGGCGACGGCGCTTGTCCGGGTTGTGCTGATCGCTCATGGGATCTCCTTCGGGGCTGTTCGTTGTGGTGTCAGCATAGTGCGTCCAGTCTGAAAGCCCGCCGGGTGCCACGCAAACGCCACGCCCACCGCAAGCGGCTCACTCCACTTGCCAGACCCGACGCGGGCGAAGCGCGGCGACCAGCAGCGCCACCAGCGCCGACGCCGCCAGGGCCCCGACGAAGGGCGCCAGGGTCGGCGCGCCGCCGGGAAAGCTCGCCGCCAGCAGGGCATCGCCCAGGCTGCCGCGGAGGATCCAGCCCGGCAGGATCGCCCCCGCCAGGCCGGCCAGCGCCCCGGCCACGGCGG
>NZ_QWBW01000031.1 GCF_004117855.1 Modicisalibacter coralii | reverse complement strand
CGGTTGTGATGCCAATCGCACTGCCGGGTAGCTATGTACGGACGGGATAACCGCTGAAAGCATCTAAGCGGGAAGCCCCCTTCAAGATGAGACTTCCCTGGGGCCTCGCGCCCCCTGAAGGACCCTCGAAGACGACGAGGTTGATAGGCGCGATGTGGAAGCGCTGCGAGGCGTTGAGCTAACGCGTACTAATGGTCCGTGAGGCTTGACCATATAACACCCAAGGGGCCTGAGTGGCCCTGTGGGCGAGACACGACGGATACGTCGCGAGAGTCGACTCGATCAGCTTGATCATGTTGTTGAAGCGCACCAGGTAGTTGGGTGCTGCAGGCTCTGCAGCACGCCACGGTTACGCCTGACGACCATAGCGAGCGGGTCCCACCTGACCCCATGCCGAACTCAGCAGTGAAACCGCTCAGCGCCGATGGTAGTGTGGGGTCTCCCCATGCGAGAGTAGGTCATCGTCAGGCATCTTTTCGAAAACCCCAGCCAGCCGGCTGGGGTTTTTGCGTTTCAGGGGGCCGAAAAACCGTCGCGCGGGCGCCGTCATTCCCGCATCTGCTCGATCATGCCGGAAACTCCAAGGCAAGGCAGTAGCAGTATTGGTGCTGGTGCAAAAAACAATTGTTCTCATTGAGTAGCGAGAACGGCTTCCTTATCCTGTGTATCCAGGTCGCCTGGAGCGGCCGAGTCTGGATATTCAGGGGAATTCATGAGAGTCAGAACACTTTGCATCGCTACCACTTTCGGGTTGGGCGCCTCTTCACTGCAGGCGGCCGAGTCGTCGGAAACCATGGTGGTCGTCGGCTCGCGTACGCCGACGGCGATCAGCCAGATCCCCGGCACGGTCTGGGTCGTGGAGAACGAGGAGTTGCGCGAGCAGCTGGACTCGGGCGCCGATCTCAAGACGGCCCTGGGCAAGCTCATACCCAGCCTGGATTTCGCCCCTCAGGGCCGGACCAACTACGGCCAGAATATGCGCGGCCGCAGCGTGCAGGTGCTCATCGATGGTGTGTCGATGAACGGCTCACGCTCGCTGTCGCGGCAGTTCGATGCCATCGACCCCTTCAATGTCGAGCGCGTCGAGGTGCTGTCGGGCGCCAGCAGCCTCTACGGGGGCGGTGCCACCGGCGGTCTGATCAACATCATCACCAAGACCGGGGAGGCCGGCCCGCCCGCGTTCGAGACCGAGATCGGTGTCAGCAGTGGCTTGAATGCCGGTGACGACCTCGACCGGCGAATCGCCCAGTCGGCCAGCGGTGGCACCGAGCGGGTGCACGGTCGTATCGGCGTCGCCTACCAGCAGAACGGGCGTTATTACGATGGCGGGGGCGACGAGATCTTTCCCGATCTGTCCCAGACTGACCTGCAGGACAATCGCAGTATCGATGTCATGGGCAGTCTGCACTTCCAGCTCGCCGAGCAGCAGACGCTGGAGGTCATGGGCCAGCTCTACGACTCCGGTTACGAAGGCGACCGCGGGATCTACTTTCCGCATCTCGACCGGGCGGACGCGGACCTGGGGGCGGCCGAGATCCGTGACGGCTTCGGTGCCGACCGTGAGCCGGAAACCGACCGCAAGCTGCTCAACGTCAACTACCATCACGGCGACCTGCTCGGTCAGGATTTCTACCTGCAGGCCTACCATCGCGAAGAGCGGGCCAACTTCCAGGCGTTTCCCTATCCGGTGTCCGGAGGCTACGAGTTTCGTGCCTCGCGGCAGAATACCGACCTCAGTGGCATCAAGGCGCTCTTCGCTGCCGAGCCGGGGGACGCGCTCAGCATCACCTACGGCGTCGACCTGGATCGCGAGGATTTCGACGCCAGCCAGATGATCTTCGACAAGGCGACGTCGGACGCCACGGGGGGCCTGCGACAGGACGAGCGCGCCGTCGAGCCGCGCTATCCGGGCTACCGGGTCGATGGTGTGTCGGCCTTCACCCAGGCGGATTGGCAGGTCACCGAGGGGCTGAAACTCTCGGGCGGGGTGCGGCGTCAGCACATGGATGTCGAGGTCGATGACTTCAAGGGCATTCCGGGAGGCAGCAATGACTACGATGTCACGCTGATCAACGCCGGGGCGCTCTACGACTTCCACAACGGGCATCAGGTCTGGACCAACTACAGCGAAGGCTTCGAGCTGCCCGACCCGGCGAAATACTACGGCAAGAGTGCGGATATCAGCGTCTCGGCGAACCCGCTGAGCGGTATCGAGACCGACCAGGTCGAACTGGGCTGGCGGTATCGGGGCGGCGACTGGTCGACACAGACGGCGATCTATTACGCCTGGTCCGACAAGGCGATCGAGAACGCCGACGATCTCAGCGTCAGCGTGATCGATCAGAAGAAACGGGATTACGGGCTCGAGGCAGCCGTGACCCGCTATCTCGGCCAGCAGTGGCAGCTCGGGGGCACCCTGCACCTGGTGCGCTCGGAGCAGAAGGACGAGGAGGGTGACTGGCAGAAGCGTGATGCCCGCTACGCGTCACTGTCGTCGGCGACGGCCTTCGTCGGCTGGTCGGACCACGATACCTCGGCTCGGCTGCAGGCGAATCACTACCGTGACCTGGAGGATGACGACGGTCGCGAGATCGAGGGCTACACGACCCTGGACGTCAGCGCCAGTCAGCAGACCGGCTTCGGCAAGGTCAGCCTGGGGGTGACGAACCTGCTGGACAAGCAGTACTCGACGGTCTGGGGCCAGCGTGCGGCGATGTTCTACTCCCCCTACTACGGTCCGGAATACCTCTACGACTTCCAGGGGCGCGGGCGGACCTACACGCTGACCTGGTCCAAGTCCTACTAGCGGGCCGCGATGCAAGGCCCCGGGGAGCGACTCGGGGTCTCCGGCCATGCACTTTGGTCGCCAACGTTCCCGGGGCCGGTCAGGTTCCGCTAGAATGGCGGTTTTTCCGGCGGGACGAAGGACATGACCATCGGCGATCTGATCCGGCTGTTGAGCGACGGGGACTACCACTCCGGCGAGCAGCTCGGCGAGCGTCTGGGTGTTTCACGCACGGCCATCTGGAAGCAGCTCAAGAAACTCGAGGCCATGGATATCGCGCTCGAGGCGGTCAAGGGGCGTGGCTACCGGGTGGCCGAGCCGCTCGACCTGCTCGATGGGCAGACGATCATCGCCGAACTGCCGCGTGACCCGCGGCGGCGCCTGGCGAGGCTGTTCGTCGAGGAGAGCCTGGTGTCGACCAATCAGTTCCTGCGCGAGCGCTTCGCCCAGGGGGCGGGGCACGCCGAAGTCTGTCTCGCCGAGGCTCAGAGTGCCGGGCGGGGACGTCGCGGGCGCGGGTGGGAGAGCCCCTGGGGCCGCAATCTGTTGATGTCGATCGGCTGGCGGTTCGAAGGCGGCGCGGCCGTGCTCGAGGGGCTGAGCCTGGCCGTCGGTGTGGTCCTGGCCCGGATCCTGGAGCGCCATGGTGCCGAGATCGCCCTGAAGTGGCCCAATGATGTGCTGATGCGCGTCGGCGAGGGCATGGCCCCGGGCAAGCTGGCGGGCATCCTGCTGGAGCTCAGCGGCGACGCCGAGGGGCCCTGCGAGGTAGTGATCGGTATCGGTCTCAACGTCAATCTCCCCCAGGCGGTACGCGAGCGTATCGACCAGCCGGTGGCCGCCCTGAATGACCGTGCGCCCGGGGTGACGCGCAACGCGCTCGCTACGCAGATCATCGCCGACCTGCTGGATCTGCTGGCGGACTTCGAGAGCGAGGGGTTCGCTGCCTGGCAGGAGGAATGGAACCGTCGGCATGTGCATGCCGGCGCGACGGTCGATGTCGTTCGCGGCAACACGCGCTATGCGGCCGTCGCCTCGGGCGTCGATGCGACCGGTTGCCTGCTCGTCGAGCACGACGGGGCCGAGGAGCGCCTGTTCGGCGGGGAGATCAGCGTGCGTGGGGGCTCATGATCCTCGATCTGGATATCGGCAATACGCTGTCCAAGTGGCGGCTCAAGGATGTCGCCAGCAGCGAGATTCGCTCCCGCGGGGCGGTGTGGACGCGCGAGGAGTGGCGGCCGCGAGCCGACATCCCCGATCTCGATGTGGTCAGTACGGTGCGTATCTCGAGTGTGGCCCGCCGGGCGGTACTCGACGATACCGTGGCGCTGTTGCGCCGGGGGGTCAGCGTGGTTCACGTGGCGCGCTCCACGGCCGAGGCGCTGGGCGTCGCCTGCGGTTACCAGGAGCCCGAACGACTGGGCGTCGATCGCTGGATGGGCGTGCTCGCCGGGTATCACCTGACCGGCGGTTGCTGCACGGTGGACTGTGGCAGCGCCATCACCATCGACTTCGTGCTCCCCGGCGGCCGTCACCTGGGCGGTTACATCGTCCCCGGCCTGCGCCTGATGAAGGAAAGCCTCAAGCTGGGCACGCGCAACGTGGCGATCGACCCCGACAGCGAGCCCGACGCCCTGCTGCTGCCCGGCAAGAACACCGCCGAGGCGGTCAATCACGGCATCTTCATGGCGGCGGTGAGTGCCGTCAATCGCATCTACAGCGAGGTCTGCGATCGCGAGGGGGTGGCCTTGCCGTTGCTGCTGACCGGCGGTGACGCCCGCGTGGTGTCGCGGGGACTGCGCATTCCCCACGCGATCTGGCCGGACATGGTCTATGCCGGGCTCGAGGCCTGCTTTCCCCTGACCGCGGCCGAGCGGGCCGGGCGTCTGTCGGGCGCTCCGCGGGTGCCGGCGCCGGTGGCACTGGAAAAGATTCGGGCGAGCCTTGCAATCTCCATGATGCTTTGACACAATGCGCGGCGTTCTGAGGCAACGGCCCGCGGGTCGCTCAAGTCACTGAAAAATAAGTGCTTGACAATGTCGCCTCAAGCGGTAAAATTTGCCGCCACGTTGGAGGGGTTCCCGAGTGGCCAAAGGGAGCAGACTGTAAATCTGCCGCGAAAGCTTCGAAGGTTCGAATCCTTCCCCCTCCACCAGTTTTGCGTCGACGCCTGGTTTCGTCGATGAGTCGAGCGGGCAGGCGGGCATAGTTCAATGGTAGAACCTCAGCCTTCCAAGCTGATGATGCGGGTTCGATCCCCGCTGCCCGCTCCAGGCGCTTGATGGTAGTTTGGCTCATGTAGCTCAGGGGTAGAGCACACCCTTGGTAAGGGTGAGGTCGACGGTTCAAATCCGTCCATGAGCTCCACATTGCAAAAGGCGAGCATTGGCTCGCCTTTTGTCTTTCTGCAAGGCCCGGCATGATCGGTCGGGGTTGTCAGGGCGGATCGATTCCGATATCATCTTGCCCGCTGTCGCGTCGCTGCCTGCAACAGGTTGTGGCGTCATCAATGCAGGCCAGTAGCTCAATTGGCAGAGCAGCGGTCTCCAAAACCGCAGGTTGGGGGTTCGATTCCCTCCTGGCCTGCCAGTCTTCCCCAGGCTGGCGTTATCTCATATACTTCCGTCTTTTCGATCGCCGCACCTTGAGGAGTTCCATGGTCATGAAGCAAAACGCCGAGGTGCAGGAGTCGCGCCACGACGGGCTCAAGTGGGCGGTTGTCCTCATCCTCGTCGCGCTTGCCGTCGTCGGCAACAGCTATTTCGCCGACCAGGCGCTGCTCTATCGCGTGCTCGGCGTCGTGGCCCTGGGGCTCGGTGCCGCCGCCGTAGCCTTGACCACCGCCAAGGGTCGCAGCCTCCTCGAGCTGGCTCGCAGCTCGCGCAAGGAGATTCAGCGCGTGGTCTGGCCGACCCGTCAGGAGACCGTCCAGACCACGGCCATCGTGCTGGTGGCCGTGCTGGTGGTGGGCCTGATGCTGTGGCTGATCGACACCCTGTTGGGCTGGATCATGTCCGGCATCATCGGTTAGGAGTTTCCATGTCCAAGCGTTGGTACGTCGTTCACGCCTACTCCGGCTTCGAGAAGCATGTCATGCGCTCGCTGATCGAGCGCGTGAAGCTCTACGAGATGGAGGATCAGTTCGGCGAGATACTGGTCCCCACCGAAGAAGTCGTCGAGATGCGCGACGGCAAGCGGCGCAAGAGCGAGCGCAAGTTCTATCCCGGCTATGTCCTGGTCGAGATGGAAATGAACGACCAGACCTGGCACCTGGTCAACGAGACCCCGCGCGTCATGGGGTTCATCGGCGGCACGCCCGAAAAGCCGGCGCCGATCACCCAGAAGGAAGCCGACGGCATCCTGCGTCGCGTGCAGGACGGCACCGACAAGCCGCGCCCCAAGACGCTGTTCGAGCCGGGCGAGACCGTGCGCGTCGTCGACGGTCCCTTCGCCGACTTCAATGGTGTCGTCGAAGAGGTCAACTACGAGAAGAGCCGGCTGCAGGTCAGTGTGCTGATCTTCGGTCGTGCCACGCCCGTCGAGCTCGAGTTCGCCCAGGTCGAGAAGGACTGAATCATCATCGGGCCGCTCGGGCGGCCCGTTAACCCGGGGAGCCGCAAGGCGCTACTACCCAACTGGAGTGCAACATGGCTAAGAAAGTCCAGGCCTACATCAAGCTGCAGGTCGCAGCTGGCAAGGCCAATCCGAGTCCCCCCGTGGGCCCCGCGCTGGGCCAGCACGGCGTCAACATCATGGAGTTCTGCAAGGCGTTCAACGCCGAGACCCAGGACATCGAGCCGGGTCTGCCGACGCCTGTCGTGATCACCGTCTACTCCGACCGCAGCTTCACCTTCGTCACCAAGACGCCGCCCGCCGCCGTCCTGCTGAAGAAGGCCGCTGGCATCAAGTCCGGCTCCGGCGAGCCGAACAAGACCAAGGTCGGCACGGTGACTCGCGAGCAGCTCGAGGAGATCGCCAAGACCAAGGAGCCGGATCTGACGGCTGCCGATCTCGATGCCGCCGTGCGTACCATCGCCGGCAGCGCCCGTAGCATGGGCCTCAACGTGGAGGGTCTCTGATCATGGCGAAACTGTCCAAGCGCGCACAGATGATCCGCGAGAAAGTCGACGCCTCCAAGGTCTACACCGTCGACGAAGCCGTGGCCCTGCTCGGTGAGCTGTCCAAGGTCAACTTCAAGGAGTCCCTGGACGTCGCCATCAACCTGGGCGTCGATCCGCGTAAATCCGACCAGGTCGTGCGTGGCGCCACCGTCATGCCCAACGGTACCGGCAAGGACGTGCGTGTCGCCGTCTTCACCCAGGGTGCCAACGAAGAAGCCGCCAAGGAAGCCGGTGCCGACATCGTCGGCATGGACGACCTGGCCGAGCAGGTCAAGAAAGGCCAGCTCGACTTCGACGTGGTCATCGCTTCTCCGGATGCGATGCGCGTGGTCGGTCAGCTGGGTCAGATCCTCGGCCCGCGCGGCCTGATGCCGAACCCCAAGGTCGGCACCGTGACGCCCGACGTCGCCACCGCGGTCAAGAACGCCAAGGCGGGTCAGGTACGTTTCCGTACCGACAAGAACGGCATCATCCACACCACGCTGGGCAAGGTCGACTTCCCGGCGGATGCCATCCGCGGCAACCTGGAAGCGCTGGTCAACGACCTCAAGCGTCTCAAGCCCAGCACCTCCAAGGGCATCTATTTCAAGAAAATGACCCTGTCCACCACCATGGGCCCGGGTCTGACCGTCGATCACAGCGCCTACGTGTGAGCGGCGGGCAACGGGCAGTAACTTTGCGGTCCCCGATCCAAGCGGGCGGGGCGCCGTCAAAGACCGCAGGCGTCACCTCGCGGTGACTTAATGACCCACCGGGTCGCCTGCGCAGATGGTGCGGCCCGCCAGTTCGCTGGTGAGCACCATCATTCCGCGATCCGCCGCCTGTCGGCGGATCGAGAAGGTAACCTCCGAGGCCGACTTGTTCGCAAGCGCCTCGGCATGAAGGAGTGAACACTGTGCCACTAGGTCTCGAAGACAAGAAAGCAATTGTTGCAGAGGTCAGTGAGGCAGCCAAGGACGCTCTTTCCGTCGTAGTTGCCGATTCTCGCGGCGTTGACGTGGGTGCCATGACCACCCTGCGTAAACAGGCTCGCGAGAACGGCGTGCAGATTCGTGTTGTTCGCAACACCCTGGCACGCCGCGCGCTGTCGGGCACTTCCTGGGAGTGCCTGAACGAGACTTTCGTGGGTCCGACCATGCTGGCCTTCTCCTACGAGCACCCGGGCGCTGCCGCCCGTCTGTTCAAGGAGTTCGGCAAGGATCAGAAGGACTTCGAAGTCAAGGCGCTGGCCTATGAGGGCGAGTTCATCCCGGCTTCCGATCTGGATCGTCTGGCAACGCTGCCGACGTACGACGAAGCGATCGCCAAGCTGATGTCGGTCATGAAGGAAGCTTCTGCCGGCAAGCTGGTGCGGACTCTCGCCGCGCTGCGTGATCAGAAGCAGGAAGAAGCCGCCTGAGGCGCCTGCTTCCCGCAGCCGGAACCGTCTACCCCGTTATCGAGCGCCATTGACCGATCGGGCGCTCCGCAAAGTTTAGGAATGCAAACATGGCACTGACCAAAGAAGACATCATCAACGCCGTCGCCGACATGTCCGTGATGGAAGTCGTCGATCTGATCGAGGCGATGGAAGAGAAGTTCGGCGTTTCCGCCGCCGCGGCCGTCGTCGCTGGCCCGGGTGGCGGTGGCGAAGCCGCTGCTGCCGAAGAGCAGACCGAGTTCGACCTGGTCCTGACCGCCGCCGGCGACAAGAAGGTCAACGTGATCAAGGTGGTTCGCGAGATCACCGGCCTGGGCCTGAAGGAAGCCAAGGGTGCCGTCGACGGCGCACCGGCGACCATCAAGGAAGGCATGTCCAAGGACGACGCCGAAGAAGCCAAGAAGAAGCTGGAAGAAGCGGGCGCTTCCGTGGAGCTCAAGTAACTCTTGGGCCCCGAGGCTTCACGCGCTGCGTAAGCTTCCACGGCTGGTGGCGGGACACCCGCTGCCGGCCTTTTTCTGTTGTCACTAGCGTCCTATCGTGTATCCATCACTGACGATTCGAACGCTAGGCGAATTCCGACGGCGAGCCACCTACCGGGGCTTGCCGTCAGCGCCTGACGGGGCGGCTCCCGTCAGGTGGCGCCGACCACGCATCGGTCACCCATGGTGAACAAGCTGGGGAATACAGATGGCTTACTCATACACTGAGAAAAAACGCATCCGCAAGGATTTCGGCAAACTGCCCCAAGTGATGGATGTGCCCTACCTGCTGGCCATCCAGCTTGATTCCTACTACGACTTCCTCCAGCAGGACCGGGCGCCCCAGGAGCGCCTCGAGGTCGGTCTCCACGCCGCCTTCAAGTCCGTGTTCCCGATCGAGAGCTTCTCCGGCAACGCCGCGCTCGAGTACGTCAGCTATCGTTTCGGCACCCCGGCGTTCGACGTCAAGGAGTGTCAGCTGCGCGGCGTCACCTACTCGGCACCGCTGCGGGTCAAGGTTCGCCTTATCATCTACGACAAGGACTCCTCGAACAAGGCGATCAAGGACATCAAGGAGCAGGAAGTCTACATGGGGGAAATCCCCCTGATGACCGAGAACGGCACCTTCGTGGTCAACGGCACCGAGCGGGTCATCGTTTCCCAGCTCCACCGCTCGCCGGGCGTGTTCTTCGACCACGACAAGGGCAAGAGCCACTCGTCCGGCAAGCTCCTGTACTCCGCGCGGGTGATTCCCTACCGCGGTTCCTGGCTGGATTTCGAGTTCGATCCCAAGGACAACGTCTTCGTGCGCATCGACCGTCGCCGCAAGCTGCCGGCGACCGTTCTGCTGCGCGCGCTGGGCATGAGCGCCGAGCAGATCCTCGATATCTTCTTCGACACCAGCACCTTCCACATCGAGAAGAACGGCTTCTCGGTGGATCTGGTGCCGTCGCGCCTGCGCGGCGAGACCGCGACCTTCGACATCAAGGATGCCGATGGCAGCGTGATCGTCGAGGAAGGCCGTCGCATCACCCAGAAACACATCCGGCAGATGGAAAAGTCGGGCCTCGAGCGTCTCGAGGTGCCGATGGAGTACCTGCTGGGCAAGACGCTGGCCAAGGATCAGGTCGATCCCAACACCGGCGAGTTGGTCTGCGAGTGCAATAGCGAGATCACCCCGGATCTGCTCGAGAAGCTGGGTCAGGCGGGGGTCACTACGCTCGAGACGCTCTACACCAACGACCTCGACTGCGGGCCGTTCATCTCCGACACCCTCAAGCTGGACACCACCCGTTCGGCGCTCGAGGCGCTGGTCGAGATCTACCGCATGATGCGTCCCGGCGAGCCGCCCACCAAGGAAGCGGCCGAGACGCTGTTCCACAACCTGTTCTTCACCGAGGACCGCTACGACCTGTCGGGCGTCGGCCGGATGAAGTTCAACCGCCGCCTGCGTCGCGAGTCCGACACCGGCCCCGGCGTGCTCGACAACGATGACATCGTTGCCGTGCTCAAGGAACTGATCGCCATTCGTAACGGTTTCGGCGACGTCGACGACATCGACCACCTGGGCAACCGCCGCATTCGCTGCGTCGGCGAGATGGCCGAGAACCAGTTCCGCGTGGGTCTGGTGCGTGTCGAGCGCGCGGTCAAGGAACGCCTCTCCATGGCCGAGAGCGAAGGCCTGATGCCGCAGGACCTGATCAACGCCAAGCCGGTGGCGGCGGCGGTCAAGGAGTTCTTCGGTTCCAGCCAGCTCTCGCAGTTCATGGACCAGAACAACCCGCTCTCCGAGGTCACCCACAAGCGTCGCGTCTCGGCGCTCGGCCCGGGCGGCCTGACCCGTGAGCGGGCCGGCTTCGAGGTGCGCGACGTTCACGCCACGCACTACGGCCGTCTGTGCCCGATCGAGACCCCGGAAGGTCCGAACATCGGCCTGATCAACTCGCTGGCCACCTACAGTCACGCCAACAGCTACGGCTTCCTCGAGACGCCGTACCGCAAGGTCGTCGACGGTCAGGTGACCGACGACGTGGTGCGGTTGTCGGCGATCGAGGAGGGCGACTTCGTCATCGCCCAGGCCTCGGCGACCGTCGACGAGGGCGGCAAGCTGGTCGACGACCTGGTGCAGGTCCGTCACCGCGGCGAGACCACCTTCATGGCGCCGGACAAGGTGACCCTGATGGACGTGTCGCCGCGCCAGGTGGTGTCCGTGGCCGCGGCACTGATCCCGTTCCTCGAGCACGACGATGCCAACCGCGCCCTGATGGGGGCGAACATGCAGCGCCAGGCGGTGCCGACCCTGCGCGCCGACAAGCCGCTGGTGGGCACCGGCATGGAGCGCTTCGTCGCCCGTGACTCCGGCGTCTGCGCCGTGGCGCGTCGCGGCGGGGTGATCGACTCGGTGGACGCCAAGCGCATCGTGGTGCGGATCAACGAGGACGAGATCATCGGCGGCGAGGCCGGCGTCGACATCTACAACCTCACCAAGTACGTGCGTTCCAACCAGAACACCTGCATGAACCAGCGGCCGATCGTGCGTCCGGGCGACGTCGTGGCACGCGGCGACATCCTCGCCGATGGCCCGTCCGTCGACATGGGCGACCTGGCGCTGGGCCAGAACATGCGCATCGCCTTCATGCCCTGGAACGGCTACAACTTCGAGGACTCGATCCTGGTCTCGGAGCGCGTGGTGCAGGAGGATCGCTTCACCACCATCCACATCCAGGAACTGACCTGCGTGTCCCGCGACACCAAGCTGGGTGCCGAGGAGATCTCCTCGGACATTCCCAACGTCGGTGAGTCGGCGCTGTCCAAGCTCGACGAGGCGGGCATCGTCTATATCGGCGCCGAGGTCGGTGCCGGCGACATCCTGGTCGGCAAGGTGACGCCCAAGGGCGAAACCCAGCTGACCCCGGAAGAGAAACTGCTGCGCGCGATCTTCGGCGAGAAGGCCAGTGACGTGAAGGACACCTCGCTGCGTGCGCCCACCGGCATGAAGGGCACGGTCATCGACGTCCAGGTGTTCACCCGCGACGGCGTCGAGAAGGACTCGCGTGCGCTGTCCATCGAGCAGATGCAGCTCGACGAGGTGCGCAAGGACCTGCAGGAGACCTACCGCATCGCCGAGGACGCCACCTTCGAGCGCCTCAAGCGTCAGCTGTCCGGCCAGCCTGTCAACGGCGGGCCCAAGCTCAAGAAGGACGACGTGCTCAGCGAGGAGTATCTCGAGGAACTGCCGCGTCAGCAGTGGTTCAAGCTGCGCCTGCAGGACGAGTCGCTCAACGAACTGCTCGCCCAGGCCGACGAGCAGCTCGAGAACCGTCGCAAGGAGATGGACGAGCGTTTCGAGGACAAGAAGCGCAAGCTCACCCAGGGCGACGACCTGGCACCGGGCGTGCTCAAGATCGTCAAGGTCTACCTGGCGGTGAAGCGCCGCATCCAGCCGGGCGACAAGATGGCCGGCCGTCACGGCAACAAGGGTGTCATCTCGGCGATCATGCCGATCGAGGACATGCCGTTCGACGATCAGGGCGAACCGGTCGACGTGGTCCTCAACCCGCTGGGCGTACCGTCGCGCATGAACGTGGGGCAGATTCTCGAGACTCACCTGGGGATGGCCGCCCGCGGACTGGGCGTCAAGATCGAAGCCATGCTGCGCGATGCCCGCGAGCAGCAGGTCGCCGAGATCCGCGAGTTCCTGGGCAAGGTCTACAACACCCTGGACACCCGTCAGGAAGACATCGACTCGCTGTCCGACGACGAGGTGATCGCGCTGGCCAAGAACCTGCGTGGCGGCGTGCCGATGTCGTCACCGGTGTTCGACGGTGCCCAGGAGCACGAGATCAAGGGCCTGCTGCGGCTGGCCGATCTGCCGGATTCCGGCCAGATGGACCTCTACGATGGCCGTACCGGCGAGCAGTTCGACCGTCCGGTGACGGTGGGCTACATGTACATGCTCAAGCTCAACCACCTGGTGGATGACAAGATGCATGCGCGCTCCACCGGCTCCTACTCCCTGGTCACCCAGCAGCCGCTGGGCGGCAAGGCGCAGTTCGGTGGTCAGCGCTTCGGCGAGATGGAGGTGTGGGCGCTCGAGGCCTACGGTGCCGCCTACACCCTCCAGGAGATGCTCACGGTCAAGTCCGACGACGTGGAAGGGCGTACCAAGATGTACAAGAACATCGTCGACGGCGATCACAGCATGCAGGCCGGCATGCCGGAATCCTTCAACGTGCTGGTGAAGGAGATCCGCTCGCTGGGCATCGATATCGAGCTGGAAGGCTGAAACGCCCGACGCTTGCCAATGACGGTCCGCGGGGCCCCCTAGATCCGGGCCCCGCTCATGACAACTCCGCAACGGAGCGACCCCATGAAAGATTTGGTGAAAGTCCTCAAATCGCAGTCACAGTCCGACGAGTTCGATGCGATCAAGATCTCGCTGGCCTCGCCGGACATGATTCGCTCCTGGTCTTACGGCGAAGTCAAGAAGCCGGAGACCATCAACTACCGGACGTTCAAGCCCGAGCGTGACGGCCTGTTCTGCGCCAAGATCTTCGGTCCGGTGAAGGACTACGAGTGCCTGTGCGGCAAGTACAAGCGCATGAAGCATCGCGGCATCATCTGCGAGAAGTGCGGCGTCGAGGTGACCAAGGCGGTGGTGCGCCGCGAGCGCATGGGCCACATCGAGCTGGCCTCGCCGGTCGCGCACATCTGGTTCCTCAAGTCGCTGCCGTCGCGCATCGGCATGTTCCTGGACATGACCCTGCGCGACATCGAGCGCGTGCTCTACTTCGAGAGCTTCGTGGTCATCGATCCGGGCATGACCACCCTCGAGCGTGGCCAGCTGCTCAACGACGAGCAGTACTTCGAGGCGCTGGAAGAGTTCGGCGACGACTTCGACGCGCGCATGGGCGCCGAGGCGGTCCAGGCGCTGCTCAAGGACATCGATCTCGAGGAGGAGGTCGAGCGTCTGCGCGAGGAGATCCCGCAGACCAACTCCGAGACCAAGATCAAGAAGCTTTCCAAGCGCCTCAAGCTGCTCGAGGCCTTCCACAAGTCCGGCAACGCCCCGGCGTGGATGGTCATGGAAGTGCTGCCGGTGCTGCCGCCGGACCTGCGTCCGCTGGTGCCGCTGGACGGCGGCCGCTTCGCGACCTCGGATCTCAACGACCTCTATCGTCGCGTGATCAACCGCAACAACCGCCTCAAGCGGCTGCTCGACCTCAACGCGCCCGACATCATCGTGCGCAACGAGAAGCGCATGCTGCAGGAGTCGGTCGATGCGCTGCTCGACAACGGTCGCCGCGGCCGAGCCATCACCGGTTCCAACAAGCGCCCGCTGAAATCCCTGGCCGACATGATCAAGGGCAAGCAGGGGCGTTTCCGTCAGAACCTGCTGGGCAAGCGTGTCGACTACTCCGGCCGTTCGGTGATCACCGTGGGCCCGACCCTGCGCCTGCACCAGTGCGGTCTGCCCAAGAAGATGGCGCTGGAGCTGTTCAAGCCGTTCATCTACTCCAAGCTGCAGTCCAGCGGCCAGGCGTCCACGATCAAGGCCGCCAAGAAGATGGTCGAGCGCGAGCTGCCGGAAGTGTGGGACATCCTCGCCGACGTCATCCGCGAGCACCCGGTACTGCTCAACCGCGCGCCGACCCTGCACCGTCTGGGCATCCAGGCCTTCGAGCCGCTGCTGATCGAGGGCAAGGCGATCCAGCTGCACCCGCTGGTGTGCGCCGCCTACAACGCCGACTTCGACGGTGACCAGATGGCGGTCCACGTGCCGCTGACGCTGGAAGCCCAGCTCGAGGCGCGGGCGCTGATGATGGCCACCAACAACGTGCTGTCGCCGGCCAACGGCGAGCCGATCATCGTGCCGTCCCAGGACGTGGTGCTGGGTCTCTACTACATGACCCGTGAACGTATCGGCGCCAAGGGCGAGGGCATGGTGTTCGCCAACCTCAACGAGGTCGACCGTGCCTTCGGCACCCAGAGCGTGTCGCTGCATGCCCGCGTCAAGGTGCGCATGACCGAGTACCAGCGCGACGAGGAAAGCGGCGAGCTGACCCCGAAGACCGCGCTGTACGACACCACCGTGGGCCGGGCGATGCTGTTCCGCATCCTGCCGAAGGGGGCGCCGTTCGAGCTGGTCGACCAGCCGATGAAGAAGAAGGCGATTTCCCGGCTGATCAACGAGGTCTATCGCAGCGCGGGCCTCAAGGAAGCGGTGATCTTCGCCGACCAGCTGATGTACACCGGCTTCCGTCTGGCGACCTGGTCCGGCGCCTCGATCGGCGTCAACGACTTCGTCATCCCCGACGAGAAGAAGGAAATCGTCGACGGTGCCGAGGACGAGGTGAAGGAGATCGAGGATCAGTTCTCCTCGGGTCTCGTCACCGCCGGCGAGAAGTACAACAAGGTCATCGACATCTGGTCCAAGGCCAACGACAAGGTGGCCAAGGCGATGATGGCGGGTATCTCGAAGGAGACCGTCACCGATCGCGACGGCAACCAGGTCGAGCAGGACTCGTTCAACAGCGTGTTCATCATGGCCGACTCGGGCGCCCGTGGTAGCGCCGCGCAGATCCGTCAGCTCGCCGGCATGCGCGGCCTGATGGCCAAGCCGGACGGCTCGATCATCGAGACCCCGATCGTCGCCAACTTCCGTGAAGGCCTGAACGTCCTCCAGTACTTCATCTCGACCCACGGCGCGCGCAAGGGTCTGGCGGATACGGCACTCAAGACCGCCAACTCCGGTTACCTGACCCGTCGCCTGGTCGACGTGGCCCAGGACCTGGTGGTCACCGAGACCGATTGCGGCACCGAGGAAGGCCTGACGCTGCATCCGGTGATCGAGGGTGGCGACATCATCGTCTCGCTGGCCCAGCGCGTGCTCGGCCGCGTGGTCGCCCAGGACGTCATCGATCCGTCCACCGAGGAGGTGCTGATTCCGCGCGGCACGCTGCTCGACGAAGCCTGGTGCGAGGATCTCGACACCATGGGCGTCGACGAGATCGTGGTGCGCTCGACCATCTCCTGCGAGACCCCGCACGGTGTGTGCTCGGCCTGTTACGGCCGCGACCTGGCCCGCGGGCATCAGGTCAACATCGGCGAAGCGGTGGGCGTCATCGCCGCCCAGTCGATCGGCGAGCCGGGTACCCAGCTGACCATGCGCACCTTCCACATCGGCGGTGCCGCCTCGCGGGCCTCGGCGGTGGACAGCGTGCAGGTCAAGCACGGCGGCAAGGTGCGCCTGCACAACATCAAGCACGTCGAGCGTGCCGACGGCAAGCTGGTGGTGGTCTCCCGCTCCAGTGCCCTGGCGGTGGCCGACGAGCACGGCCGCGAGCGTGAGTACTACAAGCTGCCCTACGGCGCCGAGCTGTCGGTCAAGGACGGCGACGCGGTCGAAGGCGGTCAGGTGGTCGCCAAGTGGGACCCGCACACCCACCCGGTCGTCGCCGAGGTGCAGGGCAAGGCCCAGTACATCGACATGGACGAGGGCATCACCATCCACCGCAGCGTGGACGAGATGACCGGTCTGTCGTCGATCGAGGTGATCGAGTCGGCCTCGCGCCCGGCGGCGGGTCGCGACAAGCGCCCGATGATCATGCTCACCGACGAGGCGGGCGAGTACGTCACCCTGCCGGGCTCCAACACGCCCGTGCAGTACCTGCTGCCCGGCAAGGCGGTGGTCTCCGCCGAGAACGGCGCGCAGATCGGGGTGGGTGAAGTGATCGCGCGTATCCCGGTGGAAGCGTCCGGCAACAAGGACATCACCGGGGGTCTGCCGCGCGTCGCCGACCTGTTCGAGGCCCGCAAGCCCAAGGAACCGTCGATCCTCGCCGAGATCAGCGGCGTGGTCAGCTTCGGCAAGGAGACCAAGGGCAAGCGTCGCCTGACGATCACCCCGGAATCCGGCGATCCGTTCGAGATGCTGATCCCGAAGTGGCGTCAGATCAGCGTCTTCGAGGGCGAGACCGTCGAGAAGGGCGAAGTGATCTCCGACGGCCCGAGCAACCCGCACGACATCCTGCGGCTGCTCGGCGTGGCGGAGCTGGCCAAGTACATCACCGCCGAGATCCAGGAGGTCTATCGCCTCCAGGGCGTGGGCATCAACGACAAGCACATCGAGGTGATCGTGCGTCAGATGCTGCGCAAGGTGGAGATCACCGACGCCGGCGATGCCGACTTCATCCCCGGCGATCAGGTCGAGCTGGTGCGGGTGCTGGAGGAGAACGCGCGGTTGGCCGGCGAGGACAAGTTCCCCGCCAAGTTCGGCCGCGTGCTGCTGGGTATCACCAAGGCCTCGCTGGCCACCGAATCGTTCATCTCCGCGGCCTCCTTCCAGGAGACCACCCGCGTGCTGACCGAAGCGGCGGTGACCGGCAAGCGCGACTACCTGCGCGGCCTGAAGGAGAACGTCGTGGTGGGTCGTCTGATCCCGGCCGGTACCGGCCTGACGCATCACGCCGAGCGTCGCCGCAAGCGCGAGGAAGCCGAGCGTACCCTGCACCCGTCGGCCTTCGAGGTCGAGCAGGAACTGGGCGCCCAGCTCACCGCGCTGGATGCCGATGACGACGACCTGTAAGCATGGCCGGCGCCCCGCGGGGCGCCGGTCTTGACGTCACTCGGTATGAGACTTTAGAATGCCCAGCCTTTAACAGTGGGGTGGGTGCGCCCGTGCCCGCTGTTGAGACGAGGCAATCACTGGAGACAGCTACAGACTATGGCAACGATCAACCAGCTCGTGCGCAAGCCGCGCAAGCGCCCGGTCGCCAAGAGCGACGTGCCGGCGCTGCAGGCCTGCCCGCAGCGCCGCGGGGTCTGCACCCGCGTCTACACCACCACCCCGAAGAAGCCGAACTCGGCCCTGCGTAAGGTCTGCCGCGTGCGCCTGACCAACGGCTACGAGGTCACTTCCTATATCGGCGGTGAAGGCCACAACCTTCAGGAACACTCCGTGGTCCTGATTCGCGGCGGCCGTGTCAAGGACTTGCCGGGTGTGCGTTATCACACCGTGCGCGGGGCCCTGGACACTTCCGGCGTGCAGAACCGCAAGCAGGGCCGTTCCAAGTACGGCACCAAGCGTCCCAAGGCCTGAGGCCACGGGGCGCGCGAGACACTCGCATAACCTTTATCGATACGTAACAACGGTCAGATAAGAGTAAGGTCGAGCGCCGCGTGCGGACTTTCGTGCCGTGCCGGGAGTCTCGGGTTTACCTGAAGGACCCTTCAATTGAGGGCTTATCATGCCTAGAAGAAGAGTTGCGGCCAAGCGCGAGATCCTGCCGGATCCGAAGTTCGGAAGTGAACGCCTGGCCAAGTTCATGAACCATCTGATGATCAGCGGCAAGAAGTCCGTAGCTGAGCGCATCGTCTACGGTGCGCTGGACAGGGTTGCCGAGCGTGCCCAGGAAGCACCGCTGGAAGTCTTCGACAAGGCGCTGGAAGCGATCCAGCCGATGGTCGAGGTCAAGTCCCGCCGTGTCGGCGGCGCGACCTATCAGGTGCCCGTCGAGGTTCGCCCCTCGCGTCGTCAGGCGCTGGCCATGCGCTGGCTGGTCGATGCTGCCCGTAACCGTGGCGAAAAGACCATGGTGCAGCGTCTTGCCGGCGAAATGCTGGACGCCGCCGAAGGCAAGGGCGCTGCCGTGAAGAAGCGTGAAGACGTGCATCGCATGGCAGAAGCCAACAAGGCCTTCTCTCATTACCGCTTCTAATTAACGGGGGTTTCCACCGTGGCACGCAAGACTCCGCTCAAGCGTTACCGCAATATCGGTATCGTGGCCCACGTCGACGCCGGGAAGACCACCACCACCGAGCGTGTCCTGTTCTACACCGGCCTTTCGCACAAGGTCGGCGAGGTCCATGAGGGCGCTGCCACCATGGACTGGATGGAGCAGGAGCAGGAGCGTGGTATCACCATCACCTCCGCCGCGACCACCTGCTTCTGGCAGGGCATGAACAAGCAGTTCGACGAGCACCGTATCAACATCATCGATACCCCGGGGCACGTCGACTTCACCATCGAGGTCGAGCGTTCGCTGCGCGTCCTCGACGGCGCCGTGGTCGTGCTGTGCGGTAGCTCCGGTGTGCAGCCGCAGACCGAGACCGTCTGGCGTCAGGCCAACAAGTACGAAGTGCCGCGCATGGTGTTCGTCAACAAGATGGACCGCGCCGGCGCCGACTTCTTCATGGTCGTCGATCAGCTCAAGAGCCGGCTGGGCGCCAACACCGTGCCGATCCAGATCAACTGGGGCGCGGAAGACGGCTTCAAGGGCGTCGTCGACCTGATCCAGATGAAGGCCATCCTCTGGGACGAGGACAACTTCGGCATGAACTACGAGCTCGTCGATATTCCGGCCGAGCTCCAGGAAACCGCCGAGAAGTACCGCGAGGAGATGGTCGAGGCGGCCGCCGAGGCTTCCGAAGAGCTGATGGACAAGTACCTCGAGGAGGGCGAGCTGTCCGAGGCCGACATCAAGGCCGGCCTGCGTCGTCGTACCCTCGACAACGAGATCGTCCTGGTAACCTGCGGCTCCGCGTTCAAGAACAAGGGCGTGCAGGCGGTGCTCGACGGCGTCATCGAGTACATGCCGTCACCCACCGAGGTCAAGGCCATCGAGGGTGAGCTGGACGACAAGGACGGCACCATCGCCACGCGCGAGGCGGACGACAATGCGCCGTTCGCGGCGCTGGCGTTCAAGATCGCCACCGACCCGTTCGTCGGCACCCTGACCTTCATCCGCGTCTATTCCGGCGTGCTGAAGTCAGGCGACAGCGTCTTCAACTCCGTCAAGCAGAAGAAGGAGCGCGTCGGTCGTATCGTCCAGATGCACTCCAACTCCCGCGAGGAGATCAAGGAAGTCTATGCCGGCGACATCGCCGCGTGCATCGGTCTCAAGGATGTCACCACCGGTGATACCCTGTGTGACTTGAACGACAAGATCGTCCTCGAGCGCATGGAGTTCCCGG
Source organism: Modicisalibacter coralii (assembly GCF_004117855.1). GTDB lineage: Bacteria > Pseudomonadota > Gammaproteobacteria > Pseudomonadales > Halomonadaceae > Modicisalibacter > Modicisalibacter coralii. Next base: position 43,452 of record NZ_QWBW01000031.1, on the reverse strand, counting down.
ATCCGGTGATCTCGGTGGCCGTCGAGCCGAAGTCCAAGGCCGACCAGGAGAAGATGGGCGTCGCCCTGGGCAAGCTGGCCCAGGAAGACCCGTCGTTCCGCGTCAAGACCGACGAGGAAACCGGGCAGACGATCATCTCCGGCATGGGCGAGCTGCACCTCGACATCATCGTCGACCGCATGCGTCGCGAGTTCAAGGTCGAGGCCAACATCGGCAAGCCGCAGGTTGCCTATCGCGAGACCATTCGCAGTTCGGTCGAGCAGGAAGGCAAGTTCGTTCGTCAGTCGGGCGGTCGCGGTCAGTACGGTCACGTACACCTGCGCATCGAGCCGCTGACGGCCGAAGACAAGGGCGAGGACGAAGACCTGCACTTCAAGTTCGCGTCCGAGATCGTTGGCGGTGTCGTACCCAAGGAGTACGTGCCGGCCGTCGAGAAAGGGGCCTACGAGCAGCTCCAGAACGGCGTCATCGCGGGCTATCCGATGATTGACGTCAAGGTCACGCTGTTCGACGGTTCCTACCACGACGTGGACTCTAACGAGACCGCGTTCAAGATCGCCTCCTCGATGGCGATCAAGGAAGGTGCTCGCAAGGCTAAGGCCGTGCTGCTCGAGCCGGTGATGAAGGTCGAGGTCGTGACCCCCGAGGAGTTCATGGGTGATGTCATGGGTGACCTTAACCGCCGCCGTGGCCTTGTACAGGGCATGGATGACTCTTCTTCCGGTAAGATCATTCGCGCCACGGTTCCGTTGGCTGAGATGTTCGGTTACGCGACCGATCTGCGTTCTCAGACCCAGGGCCGCGCAAGCTACACCATGGAGTTTGCGGATTACGAAGAGGCGCCCTCCAGCGTCGTTGAAGCCGTCATCAACCAGAACGGTTAACCGTTAGCTAACGTAAAGAGGTTATAGCAGTGGCTAAGGAAAAATTTGAACGCTCCAAACCGCACATCAACGTCGGCACCATCGGTCACGTCGACCACGGCAAGACCACGCTGACGGCGGCTCTGACACGTGTTTCCGCCGAGGTCTTCGGTGGTGACTGGCGTGCCTTCGATACCATCGACAACGCTCCGGAAGAGCGTGAGCGCGGTATCACCATCGCCACCGCTCACGTCGAGTACCAGTCCGAAACGCGCCACTACGCGCACGTCGACTGCCCGGGGCACGCCGACTACGTCAAGAACATGATCACCGGTGCTGCCCAGATGGACGGCGCCATCCTGGTCTGCAGCGCGGCCGACGGCCCCATGCCGCAGACTCGCGAGCACATCCTGCTGTCGCGTCAGGTCGGCGTGCCGTACATCGTCGTGTTCCTGAACAAGGCCGACATGGTCGACGACGAAGAGCTGCTCGAGCTGGTCGAAATGGAAGTTCGCGAACTCCTCAACGAGTACGACTTCCCGGGTGACGACACCCCGATCATCATCGGCTCTGCGCTGATGGCGCTGGAAGGCAAGGATGACAACGGCATGGGTACCACCGCCGTTGCCAACCTGATCAAGGCCCTGGACGAGTACATCCCGGAGCCGGAGCGCGCCATCGACCAGCCGTTCCTGATGCCGATCGAGGACGTGTTCTCGATCTCCGGTCGCGGCACCGTGGTTACCGGTCGCGTCGAGCGCGGCATCGTCAAGACCGGCGACGAAGTCGAGATCGTCGGTCTCAAGGACACCACCAAGACCACCGTTACCGGTGTCGAGATGTTCCGCAAGCTGCTCGACGAAGGTCGTGCCGGCGAGAACATCGGTGCCCTGCTGCGCGGTACCAAGCGTGACGACGTCGAGCGTGGCCAGGTCCTGGCCAAGCCGGGCACCATCACGCCGCACACCGTGTTCGAAGCGGAAGTCTACGTGCTGTCCAAGGAAGAAGGCGGTCGTCACACCCCGTTCTTCAAGGGCTATCGTCCGCAGTTCTACTTCCGTACCACCGACGTGACCGGCACCTGTGAGCTGCCGGAAGGCGTCGAGATGGTCATGCCGGGCGACAACGTCCAGATGACCGTCACCCTGATCGCGCCGATCGCCATGGAAGACGGCCTGCGCTTCGCGGTTCGCGAAGGCGGTCGTACCGTCGGCGCCGGCGTCGTCGCCAAGATCATCCAGTAAGCGCGACTTTCTGATGATCGAAGGGGGCCCTGCAAGGGGCCCCCTTTCTGCGCATGTCGGCGCCCGTTTGACTCTGGGCGTCTGCATGCCTATAATGCGCATCCTTTAAATGCGTGGGTAGGCGGCGAGCGCCGTCGACATCCATTGGAGTTTAGGGCTAATGCAGAACCAGAAGATTCGCATTCGGCTGAAGGCGTTCGATCACCGCCTGATCGACCAGTCCGCTCAGGAAATCGTGGACACCGCGAAGCGGACCGGTGCACAGGTGCGTGGGCCGATCCCTCTGCCGACCAATCGTGAGCGCTATACAGTGCTGATCTCGCCGCACGTCAACAAGGACGCGCGCGACCAGTACGAGATTCGCACTCACAAGCGCGTGCTCGACATCGTCGAGCCGACGGAAAAGACCGTCGATGCGCTGATGAAGCTCGACCTCGCCGCCGGCGTGGACGTTCAGATCAAGCTCGACTGATACCACACTAGACACTCGCGGCACCGCGCTGGCCGACGCCAGCAGCAGCCGCCACGCCGGGATGGCGTCATACAACGTGCTAGTGGAATGCTCTGGAAAGGGCAGCCATAGCGGGTGATAGCCCCGTACACTAAAGGAGACTAAGCATGACTATCGGTTTGGTCGGCAAGAAAAGCGGCATGACCCGCATCTTTGTCGAAGACGGCACTTCCGTGCCCGTAACCGTGATCGAGGTTGAGCCCAACCGCGTGACTCGCGTCAAGAGCGTCGAAAGCGACGGCTACAGCGCGGTTCAGGTGACAACCGGCTCCCGCAAGGCCAAGCATCTCACCAAGGCGACTGCCGGTCAGTACGCCAAGGCGGGGATCGAGGCCGGTCGCAAACTGATGGAGTTCCGCCTCAACGAAGGCGACGAGGCTCCGGAAGTGGGCGGCGAACTTTCCGTATCCCTCTTCGAAGCTGGTCAGAAGGTCGACGTGACCGGCACCTCCAAGGGTAAGGGTTACCAGGGCGCCGTTAAGCGCTGGAACTTCCGCACCCAGGACAACAGCCACGGCAACTCCCTGTCCCACCGGGCACCCGGCTCCATCGGTCAGTGTCAGACCCCGGGGCGTGTCTTCAAGGGCAAGAAAATGGCCGGTCAGCTGGGCAACGAGCGCGTCACCGTGCAGAGCCTGGAAATCGTCCGCGTCGATGCCGAACGCAATCTGCTGCTGATCAAGGGTGCCGTTCCCGGCGCGCCGGGCAGCGATGTGATCGTTCGCCGTGCCGTGAAAGCTCGCTGAGGGGTAAAGACCGATGAATCTGAATCTTGCAGGTGCTGGCGGCACCGTCGAAGTCGCCGACGCTACCTTTGGCAAAGAGTTCAACGAAGCGCTGGTCCACCAGGTCGTCACCGCCTATCTCGCGGCCGGTCGCCAGGGTACCCGCGCCCAGAAGAACCGTTCCGACGTGCGTGGCGGCGGCAAGAAGCCGTGGCGCCAGAAGGGCACCGGTCGCGCCCGCGCCGGCACCATCCGTTCGCCGCTGTGGCGTAGCGGTGGCGTGACCTTCGCCGCGCGTCCCCAGGACTACACGCAGAAAGTCAACCGCAAGATGTACCGTGCGGCGATGCGTTCGATCCTCTCCGAGCTGATCCGCCAGGAGCGTCTGGTGGTGGTCGAGGAGTTCGCCGTCGAGACGCCCAAGACCAAGCAGCTGGTCGCCAAGCTCGGTGAGCTGGGCCTCGAGAAGGCGCTGATCGTCACCGACGAGGTCGACGAGAAGCTCTACCTGGCCGCGCGCAACATCCCCAACGTGGATGTCGTCGACGTCCCCGCTGCCGATCCGGTGAGCCTGGTTGCCTTCGACAAGGTGCTGGTCACCGTCTCCGCTCTGCGCAAATTCGAGGAGAAGCTGGCATGAACCAGGAACGCCTATTCAAGGTTCTGCTCGGACCGCACGTGACCGAGAAGGCCGCTTTCGCCGCCGAGAACAACCAGTACGTGTTCAAGGTGGCCAGTGACGCGACCAAGCCGGAGATCAAGGCGGCCGTGCAGACGCTGTTCGGCAAGAAGGTCGATAGCGTCCAGGTCCTCAACGTGAAGGGCAAGACCAAGCGCACCCTGCATGGCACGGGCCTGCGCAAGGGCTACCGCAAGGCCTACGTCACGCTGGCCGCGGGCGAGACCCTCGAAGACTTCTCTGGCGCCGAGTAAGGCAGGAGTACGGATCATGGCAGTAGTCAAGACGAAACCCACATCCGCCGGTCGTCGCCACGTCGTCAAGATCGTCGGCGAAGCGCTCTACAAGGGCCGGCCCTACGCGCCGCTGCTCGAGAAGAACTCGAAGTCCGGCGGGCGTAACAATCATGGCCGCATCACCACGCGTCACGTGGGCGGCGGCCATCGGCATCACTATCGCCTGATCGACTTCAAGCGCACCAAGGATGGCGTTCCCGCCACCGTCGAGCGCCTGGAGTACGATCCCAATCGCAGCGCCCACATCGCGCTGCTGAAGTACCTGGACGGCGAGCGTCGCTACATCATCGCGCCCAAGGGCGTGAGTGCCGGCGACCAGCTGGAATCCGGCGTCAACGCACCGATCAAGCGCGGCAACGCGCTGCCGCTGCGCAACATTCCGCTGGGTTCCACCGTCCATTGCATCGAGCTCAAGCCCGGCAAGGGCGCCCAGATCGCGCGTAGCGCCGGTGCCAGCGCTCAGCTGGTGGCCCGCGAAGGCAACTACGCCACCCTGCGTCTGCGCTCCGGCGAGATGCGCAAGGTGCTGGCGGAATGCCGCGCGACCCTGGGCGAGGTGAGCAACTCCGAGCACAGCCTGCGTCAACTCGGCAAGGCCGGTGCCAAACGCTGGCGCGGTGTGCGTCCGACCGTTCGCGGCGTGGCCATGAACCCGGTGGATCACCCTCACGGCGGCGGTGAAGGCCGCACCAGTGGCGGTCGTCATCCGGTGTCTCCGTGGGGTATCCCCACCAAGGGCCACAAGACCCGCAAGAACAAGCGCACCGACAAGCTGATCGTTCGTCGCCGCAAGGCCAAGTAACAGACATTAAGAGGTAACGGCTGTGCCACGTTCACTGAAGAAAGGTCCCTTTATCGACCTTCATCTGTTGAAGAAGGTCGAAGTCGCCGCGGAAAAGAACGACCGCAAACCGATCAAGACCTGGTCGCGTCGTTCGATGATCCTGCCCAACATGGTCGGGCTCACCATCGCGGTCCACAACGGTCGCCAGCATGTCCCGGTGCACGTCTCCGAGGAAATGGTCGGCCACAAGCTGGGCGAGTTCGCTGCTACCCGCACCTATCGCGGCCACGCGGCGGACAAGAAAGCCAAACGGTAAGCCGAGAGAGGATTAGAGATGGAAGTCACAGCAAAGCTGCGTGGCGCTAGCTTATCCGCCCAGAAGGCCCGTTTGGTGGCTGACCAGGTGCGCGGTAAGCCGGTCGCCGAAGCACTCGACCTGCTGGCCTTCTCGCCGAAGAAGGCCGCCAAGCTGGTCAAGAAGGTGCTGCAGTCCGCCATCGCGAACGCGGAAGAAAACAACGGCATGGACATCGACGAGCTGCGTGTCTCGACCATCTGTGTCGATGAGGGCATGACGCTCAAGCGCATCCAGCCGCGCGCCAAGGGCCGTGCGGATCGTATCTTGAAGCGCACCTGCCACATCACCGTCAAGGTAGCCGAGAAGTAGGAGTCGACCAGATGGGTCAGAAAGTAAATCCGACAGGCATTCGGCTGGGTATCGTCAAGGATCACACCTCTGTCTGGTACGCCGAGCGCGGTGCCTATGCCGACAAGCTGAACAACGACCTCGCCGTTCGCAGCTTCCTGGAGCAGCGTCTCAAGAACGCCTCCGTGAGCCGCATCACCATCGAGCGTCCGGCGAACAACGCCCGTATCACTATTCACACCGCCCGTCCGGGCATCGTGATCGGCAAGAAGGGCGAGGACGTCGATCGTCTGCGTCGCGAGGTCTCCGAGATGATGGGCGTGCCGGTGCACGTCAACATCGAAGAAGTCCGCAAGCCGGAACTCGATGCCCAGCTCGTCGCGCAGAACGTCTGCGGCCAGCTCGAGCGTCGCGTGATGTTCCGTCGCGCCATGAAGCGTGCCGTGCAGAACGCCATGCGCCTGGGCGCCGGCGGCATCAAGATCCAGTTGTCCGGTCGCCTCGGCGGTGCCGAGATCGCCCGTACCGAATGGTATCGCGAAGGCCGTGTGCCGCTGCACACCCTGCGTGCGGACATCGATTACGCCACCTACGAAGCGCACACCACCTATGGCGTCATCGGCGTCAAGGTGTGGATCTTCAAGGGTGAAATCCTCGGGGGCATCGAAGAGGTGCGCGCCAAGCAGAAGCAGCAGGCGCAGGCCGCACCCAAGAAGAAAGGTTCCAAGTAAGGGGAGATGTAATCGATGTTACAACCCAAGCGTACGAAGTTCCGCAAGCAGCAGAAGGGCCGCAACCGTGGCCTGGCGCATCGCGGCAGCAAGGTGAGCTTCGGCGAGTATGGCCTCAAGGCCACCGGCCGGGGTCGCGTCACCGCTCGTCAGATCGAGGCCGGTCGTCGTGCCATCACTCGTCACGTCAAGCGTGGCGGCAAGATCTGGATCCGTGTCTTCCCGGACAAGCCGGTGACCAACAAGCCGCTGGAAGTCCGTATGGGTAAGGGCAAGGGCTCCGTCGAGTACTGGGTCGCGCAGATCCAGCCCGGCAAGGTGCTCTATGAGATCGAAGGGGTTCCGGAAGAGCTGGCGCGTGAAGCCTTTGCGCTGGCCGCCCAGAAATTCCCGGTCTCGACCACCTTTGTGAAACGGACGGTGATGTGATGAAAGCCCAGGAAATTCGTGAGAAATCGGTCGAAGCGCTGCAGGAGCAGCTTTTCGAACTCCTCCGTGAGCAGTTCAACCTGCGCATGCAGAAGGCCACCGGCCAGTTGAGCCAGACCCATCTGCTCAAGCAGGTACGTCGGGATATCGCCCGCGTGAAGACGGTGCTCAACGAGAAGGCAGGTGACTGAGATGGCCGAAGAGAAGAAAGCCCGTACGCTCACCGGCAAGGTGGTGAGCGACAAGATGGACAAGTCGATTGTCGTGGTGATCGAGCGCCGTGTGCGCCATCCGATCTACGGCAAGTACATGAAGCGCTCCACCAAGCTGCACGCCCATGACGAGGCGAACCAGGCGAAGCTGGGCGATACGGTCTCCATCGAGGAGTGCCGTCCGCTGTCGAAGCGCAAGTCCTGGACCCTGGTCGAGGTCGTCGAGCAGGCCAAGGGCTGAACGGCTCGCGCCTGAAACCAGTGCAGTCAGATTAGGTTTGGAGAAAACCGATGATTCAGACTCAGACAATGCTGGATGTCGCCGACAACAGCGGGGCGCGCCGGGTGCAGTGCATCAAGGTGTTGGGCGGTTCTCACCGTCGCTACGCCCGCGTTGGTGACATCATCAAGGTAACGGTGAAGGAAGCGATTCCGCGTGGCAAGGTCAAGAAAGGCCAGGTCATGAAGGCGGTCGTGGTCCGCACCCGTAGTGGCGTCCGTCGTTCCGACGGTTCGCTGATCCGCTTCGATGGAAATGCGGCGGTTCTGTTGAACAACACCAACGAACAGCCGGTCGGCACCCGTATTTTCGGGCCGGTCACTCGTGAACTCCGTACCGAGAAGTTCATGAAGATCATTTCCTTGGCGCCTGAAGTGCTGTAAGGAGCGAGGCGGATATGCAAAAGATCAAACGTGACGATGAAGTGATCGTCATCGCCGGCAAGGACAAGGGCAAGCGGGGCACGATCAAGCGCGTCCTCAAGGACGGCCGCTACGTGGTCTCGGGTGTGAACATGATCAAGCGTCACACCAAGCCCAACCCCATGCTGGGCAACCAGGGGGGTATCGTCGAGCGCGAGGCTCCGATTCACGCGTCCAACGTGGCCATCTTCAATTCGGAGACCGGCAAAGCGGATCGCGTCGGCTTCCAGATCCAGGAAGACGGTACCAAGGTACGTATCTACAAGTCGACGCAGAAGCAGATCGACGCCTAACGCGAGTCGGATAGCAAAATGGCGAACTTGAAAGAACGTTATCAGAACGAGGTGGTGGCTCAACTCCGAGAGCAGTTCAGCTACGCCAACGTGATGCAGGTGCCGCGGATCACCAAGGTTACCCTGAACATGGGTATCGGCGACGCGACCAGCGACAAGAAGCTGATCGACAACGCCGTCGGCGACCTGGAGAAGCTCTCCGGTCAGAAGCCGGTGATCACCAAGGCACGCAAGTCCATCGCGGGCTTCAAGGTCCGTGAAGGCTGGCCGATCGGGATCAAGGTCACCCTGCGCCGCGAGCGCATGTGGGACTTCCTGGATCGCCTGGTTAACATCGCGATTCCCCGTGTTCGCGACTTCCGGGGCCTGAACCCCAAGTCGTTCGACGGGCGTGGCAACTACTCGATGGGTGTGCGTGAGCAGATCATCTTCCCGGAGATCGAATATGATAAGATCGACCGGATCCGTGGTCTCGATGTCACCATCACCACCACTGCCAACAGCGATGAAGAAGGCCGTGCGCTGCTGAGCGCGCTGAACTTCCCGTTCAAGAAATAAGGGTGGGATCATGGCAAAGAAAAGCATGATTGAGCGTGAGCAGAAGCGCGCGAAGCTGGTCGACAAATACGCCGCCAAGCGTGCCGAGCTCAAGGCTGTCATCTACGACGTCAACGCTTCTGACGAAGAGCGCTTCGACGCCCAGCTCAAGCTGCAGTCGTTGCCGCGCGACTCCAGTCCGGTCCGTCAGCGTAACCGCTGCCGCGTGACCGGTCGTCCGCACGGCTTCTACAACAAGTTCGGCTTGGGTCGCAACAAGCTGCGTGAAGCCGCCATGCGTGGCGATGTGCCCGGACTCAAGAAGTCCAGCTGGTAACGTCACGTCGAGAATCAGGAGCGCAACGTAATGAGCATGCAAGATACGCTGGCGGATATGTTCACCCGTATCCGCAATGCGCAGATGGCCACCAAGGAAGCGGTCTCCATGCCGTCTTCCAAGCTCAAGGTCGAGGTGGCCCGCGTATTGAAGGAAGAGGGTTACATCAACGACTTCGCCGTGGCCGAAGGCGCCAAGCCGGAGCTGGCGGTGACCCTCAAGTACTTCGAGGGCAAGCCGGTCATCGAGCACATCCAGCGCGTTTCCAAGCCGTCCCTGCGGATCTACAAGGGCAAGGACGAGCTGCCGAAAGTCGCGGATGGCCTGGGGGTCGCTATCGTCTCCACCTCCCGGGGCGTGATGACCGACCGTGCCGCGCGTCAAGCCGGCATCGGCGGTGAAGTCATCTGCACCGTATTCTAGGAGTGACGAATGTCCCGCATAGCCAAATATCCGGTTAAACTGCCGAGCGGCGTCGAGGTCAAGTTCGACGGCGACCAGCTGTCCGTCAAGGGCAGCCAGGGCGCGCTGAGCACGACCGTTCACCCTGACGTGGTGATCGGCCAGGAAGAGGGTCAGCTGACCTTCGCGCCGAGCGAGTCCGCCAAGAGCTGGGCGATGGCCGGTACCACTCGTGCACTGGTCCAGAACATGGTCACCGGTGTTACCGAGGGCTTCACCAAGTCCCTCGAGATCAATGGCGTCGGCTACCGTGCCCAGGCAAGTGGCAAGACGCTGAACCTGACACTCGGCTTCTCCCACCCGGTCGAATACACGCTGCCCGAGGGTGTCACGGCGGAAACGCCCAAGAACACCACCATCGTGCTGAAGAGCGCGAGCAAGCAGCAGCTCGGCCAGGTTGCCGCGGAAATTCGCGCCTTCCGTCCGCCCGAGCCCTACAAGGGCAAGGGTATCCGGTACGGCGACGAACAAGTCCGCCGCAAAGAAGCCAAGAAGAAGTAAGGCAGGGTTATGAACGCGAAGAAAGAATCTCGTCTCCGTCGTGCCCGCCGCGCTCGCGCCAAGATCCGCGAGCTGGGCGTGTATCGCCTGTGCGTCAACCGTACTCCGCGCCACATCTACGCGCAGATCATCTCGCCGGACGGCGGCCAGGTCCTGGCCAGCGCGTCCACGCTCGACAAGAGCCTGCGCGAGGAGAGCACCGGCAACGCCGCCGCCGCCGCCAAGGTGGGCGAGCTGATTGCCGCGCGCGCCAAGGAAGCGGGTATCACCCAGGTTGCCTTCGACCGTGCCGGGTTCAAGTACCACGGCCGCGTCAAGGCCCTGGCCGATGCCGCACGTGAAGGCGGTCTGGAATTCTAAAGGGTTTTACGATGGCGAATATCGAACAGAAAGGCGGCGACCTGCAGGAAAAGCTGGTGCAGGTCAATCGTGTCGCCAAGGTGGTCAAGGGCGGCCGCATCTTCGGTTTCACCGCGCTGACCGTCGTCGGTGACGGCAACGGCCGTGTCGGCTTCGGCCGCGGCAAGGCCCGCGAGGTGCCGGTCGCGATCCAGAAGGCGATGGACCAGGCTCGTCGCAACATGGTCAAGGTCAGCCTGCGTGGCAGCACGCTGCAGTACCCGGTGAAGGCCCGTCATGGCGCCTCCAAGGTGTTCATGCAGCCGGCCTCCGAAGGTACCGGCATCATCGCCGGCGGTGCCATGCGTTCCGTGCTCGAGCTGGCCGGCGTCCACGACGTCCTGGCCAAGTGCTACGGTTCCACCAACCCGGTCAACGTGGTGCGCGCGACCATCAACGGTCTGTCCTCCATGCAATCACCGGACGACATCGCCGCCAAGCGCGGCCTGTCCGTCGAAGAGATCGCGGGGTAAGGCACCATGGCAGCGAAGATCAAGGTTACACAGGTCCGCAGCACCATCGGCGTCCTGGAAAAGCACAAGGCCACCATGCGCGGTCTTGGCCTGCGCCGGATCGGACACACCGTCGAGTTGGAAGACACCCCTGCCGTACGCGGTATGGTCAACAAGGTTAACTACCTTGTGCGTGTTGAGGGAGAGTAATCCATGAAACTCAATAGCCTGAGCCCGGCTCCGGGTTCCAAGCACGCCGAGAAGCGTGTCGGCCGCGGCATCGGCTCCGGTCTGGGCAAGACCGGCGGCCGCGGCCACAAGGGCCAGAAGTCTCGTAACGGCGGCGGCGTCAAGCCCGGTTTCGAGGGTGGTCAGATGCCGTTGCAGCGTCGTCTGCCCAAGTTCGGCTTCACGTCCGCCAAGTCGCTTCAGTCCGAGGAAGTTCGCCTCGCCGAACTGGCCAAGGTCGAGGGTGACGTCGCCGATCTGGACACGCTGAAGAAGGCCAACGTGCTCAAGGATGCCACGCGTTACGCGAAGGTGATCCTCTCCGGCGAACTGAACAAGGCGGTCACCGTCCGCGGTCTCAAGGTCACCCAGGGTGCCCGGGCCGCGATCGAAGCCGCCGGCGGCAAGGTCGAGGACTAAATGGCTAAGTCAGGAAACATGCCGGCGATGGGTGGTAGCGGCTTGAGTGAACTCTGGGCGCGGTTGCGCTTCGTGTTCATCGCCATCGTGGTGTACCGCATCGGTGCCCACATCCCCGTTCCCGGTATCGATCCTGACCAGCTCGCTGCCTTGTTCAGGGAAAACCAGGGCACCATCCTGGGCATGTTCAACATGTTCTCGGGCGGTGCGCTGCAGCGCATGAGCATCTTCGCGCTGGGCATCATGCCCTACATCTCCGCGTCGATCATCATGCAGCTTCTGACGGCGGTCTCGCCCCAGCTGGAGCAGCTGAAGAAGGAAGGTGAGGCCGGCCGGCGCAAGATCAGCCAGTACACCCGCTACGGCACGGTGTTGCTGGCCTTGATCCAGGCGACCGGCATGGCAGTCGGTCTGGTCGGGCAGGGCGTGACGTATACCGGCGACCTCAGCTTTTACTTCACGGCGATCGTCTCGTTCGTCGCCGGTGCGGTGTTCCTGATGTGGCTGGGCGAGCAGATCACCGAAAAGGGGATCGGCAACGGCATCTCGCTGATCATCTTCGCCGGCATCGTCGCCGGGCTGCCGAGCGCGATCGGCCAGTCCTTCGAGCTGGCGCGCAACGATGGCGCGTGGAACGTGCTGCCGCTGCTGGCCCTGTCGCTGCTGGCGATCGCCACCGTGGCCTTCGTGGTGTTCATCGAACGCGGCCAGCGCCGCATCACGGTGAACTATCCGCGCCGCCAGGTGGGCAACAAGATGTATGCGGGGCAGAGCAGCTATCTGCCGCTCAAGGTCAACATGGCCGGGGTCATTCCGGCGATCTTCGCCTCGAGCATCCTGCTGTTTCCGGCCTCGATCGGCCAGTGGCTGGGTTCCGCCGACGGCTTCGAGTGGCTGCAGGTGATCTCGCAGTCGCTGGGCCCGGGGCAGCCGCTGTACATCTTGCTTTTCGCCGCTGCAGTGGTATTCTTCTGCTTCTTTTACACGGCGCTGGTCTTCAATCCCAAGGACGTGGCCGACAACCTCAAGAAGTCAGGTGCGTTCCTGCCGGGTATCCGCCCCGGCGAGCAGACCGCTCGCTACGTCGACAAGGTGATGACACGCCTGACGTTGTTCGGCGCCCTCTACATCACCGCCGTCTCCCTGATGCCGCAGTTCCTGATCATCGCCTGGAACGTTCCGTTCTTCTTCGGCGGTACCTCGCTGCTGATCGTGGTGGTGGTGATCATGGACTTCATGGCCCAGGTCCAGTCGCACCTGATGTCGCATCAGTACGAGTCGGTGATGAAGAAGTCCAACCTGAAAGGCTACGGAAGTGGCGGCCTGATGCGCTGAGGCGCGAGTCCGCTGCGTAATGGAGAGAACGATGAAAGTTCGAGCTTCCGTCAAGAAAATGTGCCGCAACTGCAAGATCATTCGGCGCAATGGCGCGGTCCGCGTCATCTGCACCGAGCCGCGGCACAAGCAGCGCCAGGGCTGAGCCCTGCGCTGATCGAAAGCGGGCGCCGGCTTACACCCTTGTCCCGAGAGGGACAAAGGTGTAAGCTGTTGCGCCCTTTGTAGATACCAATCGAGCAAGCCGCTCAAATTTCGGAGTAAGCTGATGGCCCGTATTGCAGGCGTCAATATCCCGGACAACAAGCATGCGGCGATCTCGCTGACCTATATCTTCGGGATTGGCCGCACTCGCGCACAGGACATCTGTGTCGCGGTCGGCATCGAGCCGACGACCAAGGTGCAGGAGCTGTCCGCCGAACAGGTGGATGCCCTGCGCACAGAAGTCGGCAAGTATACCGTTGAAGGCGACCTTCGCCGTGATACGACGCTGAACATCAAGCGTCTCATGGACCTGGGTTGCTATCGTGGTCTGCGCCATCGTCGTGGTCTTCCGCTGCGCGGCCAGCGCACCAAGACCAATGCGCGTACCCGCAAGGGCCCGCGCAAGCCGATCCGCAAATAACACGTTCTGGCGTTTAGACAGGAATAGACATCAACATGGCTAACCCGCGTAGTAACCGTAAAAAGGTGAAAAAGCAGGTAGTGGATGCGGTTGCCCACATCCATGCCTCTTTTAACAACACGATCGTGACGATCACAGACCGCCAGGGCAACGCTCTTTCCTGGGCGACTGCCGGTGGTTCGGGTTTTCGTGGTTCTCGCAAGAGCACCCCGTTCGCAGCTCAAGTGGCGAGTGAACGTGCAGCGACTGCTGCAGCCGAGTATGGTGTGAAAAACGTCGACGTGCTGGTCAAAGGCCCCGGTCCGGGCCGTGAGTCCGCCGTGCGTGCACTGAATGCCGCCGGTTTCCGCGTGCAGAGCATCACCGACGCGACGCCCGTTCCCCACAACGGCTGCCGTCCGCCGAAGAAACGCCGCGTTTAAGGAGACAGACTCATGGCTCGTTATATTGGACCGAAGTGCAAACTGTCTCGTCGTGAAGGTACCGACCTCTTCCTCAAGAGCGGTGTCACTCCCTTCGAGAAGAAGTGCAAATCCGAGCAGATCCCGGGTGTGCACGGCCAGCGCCGTCAGCGTCTTTCCGACTACGGCTTGCAGCTTCGCGAGAAGCAGAAAGTACGTCGTATCTACGGCGTGCTCGAGAACCAGTTCCGCAACTACTACAAGGAAGCGGCCCGCCTGAAGGGCGCGACCGGTGAGTTGCTACTGCAGTTGCTCGAATCCCGACTGGACAACGTCGTCTACCGCATGGGCTTCGGCTCGACGCGTGCCGAAGCGCGTCAGCTGGTGAGTCACAAGGCGATCGCCGTCAACGGCAAGACCGTCAACGTGGCGTCCTATCAGGTCCGTCCCGGTGACGTCGTCTCCGTCCGCGAGAAGGCCAAGAACCAGGTGCGCATCCAGAGCGCCCTGCAACTGGCCGGCCAGCGTGGCGACGTCGCCTGGGTCGATGTCGACTCGAAGAAGATGGAAGGCACTTTCAAGGCTGTCCCGGAACGCGGCGACCTGTCTGCCGACATCAACGAAAACCTGATCGTCGAGCTGTACTCGAAGTAAACGTCGCCCCGCGTGATGTCAGGCCTGCGCCGCAGGCCTGGTGTCGAGTACCGAGTATCCGTTTGGCAGCCTGAAAGGTGTTCATATGCAGCGTTCAGTGACAGAGTTTCTCCGTCCTCGCGATATCAAGGTCGAAGAGATCAACGCGCACCACGCGAAGATCGTGCTCGAGCCGTTCGAGCGCGGCTTCGGTCACACCCTGGGGAATGCTCTGCGTCGCATCCTGCTGTCTTCCATGCCCGGTTGCGCCGTGGTAGAGGCGGAAATCGCCGGTGTTGACCACGAATACAGCGCGATCGAAGGGGTTCAGGAGGATGTCATCGAGATCCTTCTCAACCTCAAGGACGTGGCCATCAAGATGCACAGTCGCGACGAGGCCGTGCTCTCGCTGAACAAGCAGGGCCCGTGCATCGTGACTGCCGGTGACATCGCCGCCGACCACGACGTCGAGATCGTCAATCCCGAGCACGTGATTGCCCACGTCAACGAGGGCGCCGAGCTCCAGATGCAGCTCAAGGTCGCTCGCGGTCGTGGCTATGAGCCCGCGGATACCCGTGTCAGTGCGGATGACGAAACCCGGGCCATCGGTCGCCTGCAGCTGGATGCGACCTTCAGCCCCGTGCGTCGCGTTTCCTACGCCGTCGAAGCGGCGCGTGTCGAACAGCGGACCGACCTGGACAAGCTGGTCATCGACCTGGAAACCGACGGCACCCTGGATCCGGAAGAGGCGATCCGTCGCAGCGCGACCATCCTGCAGGAGCAGCTGGGCGCGTTCGTCGACCTGGAAGCCGACAAGGAACAGGAAGTCGAGGAGGAAGAGGATCACATCGATCCCATCCTGCTGCGCCCCGTAGACGATCTCGAGTTGACCGTCCGCAGCGCCAACTGCCTCAAGGCCGAGAACATCTACTACATCGGTGACCTGATTCAGCGCACCGAGGTGGAGCTGTTGAAGACCCCGAACCTCGGCAAGAAGTCCTTGAACGAGATCAAGGACGTCCTGGCAGCGCGCGGCCTGTCCCTGGGCATGCGGCTGGAGAACTGGCCGCCGGCTAGCCTGAAGGACGACAAGGCCTCCGCGTGAGCGTCGACTCGAGTCCCAGTTAAGGAACATAACCATGCGTCATCGTAAGAGTGGTCGTCACCTCAATCGTACGAGCTCGCACCGCCAGGCCATGTTCAAGAACATGTGCGTCTCGCTGGTCGAGCACGAAGTCATCAAGACAACCCTGCCCAAGGCCAAGGAGCTGCGTCGTCACATCGAGCCGCTGATCACCCTGGCCAAGCAGGACAGCGTCGCCAACCGTCGTCTGGCCTTCAGCCGGACCCGCTCCAAGGAAGCGGTCGGCAAGCTCTTCAACGAGCTCGGCCCGCGTTTCGCCAACCGCCCCGGCGGTTACGTGCGCGTCCTGAAGTGCGGTTACCGCGCCGGCGACAACGCGCCGATGGCCTACGTCGAGCTGATCGACCGTCCGGCCGTCGAGGAAGCTGCCGGCGAGGAGTAAACCCCTCCCGCGCATCTGTCCTGGCTACGCACAACCGGCTTCTCCCCTGGAGGAGCCGGTTTTTTCATGCACGGTCGTTGGCGGGGTCGGCCAGGAAGCGTCGCGCGCGAGCATCGGTGGCGTAGGCGACGTTGATGCGTAGCCAGGGTGTGTCCCGTGCCTCGGGCAAGAAGACCCGTCCTGGTGACAAGGCGATGCCGCGTGTGGCGGCATGGGCGACCAGACGCTGAGAGGATTCGATGTCGGGGTGGCGCGTCCAGACGAACAGGCCGCCGGCGGGAGCATCGAAGATCTGCCACCCGGCCTTGCGTAGCAGCGCCAGTGTGGCTGACATCTGCCTGGCCAGACGAACCCTGAGTCGTTCCATCATGCGTCGATAGCTGCCGTTCTGAAGCATGGTGGCCAGGACCTGCTCGGCAAAGTGAGGCGCGGAGATGCTGGTCAGCATTTTCACGTCGACGAGGCGGCGGATCAGTTCCGGCTGGCCCGAGATGAACCCCACCCGCAACGAGCAGGACAGACTCTTGGAAAAGCTGCCGACATAGATCACCCGGTCGAGGCCGTCCAGCTCGGACAAGCGCACCGACGGCGTGTTTTGAAAGTCGGCATAGATGTCATCCTCGATGATCCGGACGTCGTGTCGTTCGGCGAGCCGCAGAAGGCGATGAGCGATCGGCGCCGAGAGGCTGGTGCCGGTCGGGTTCTGGAAGACGCTATTGATGAACATCAGGCTCGGACGGTGCTCGAGCAGCAAGGCCTCGAGGCGTTCGATATCGGGACCGTCGGCGCGGCGGGGGACGGCGATGATGTTGGCGCGCTGCAGGCGCAATAGGCCGAGCAAGTTGTAGTAGCCCGGGGATTCGACCAGGACGGTGTCCCCGGGGCGGATCAACAGCCTCACCAGCAGGTCGAGTGCGTGGCTGCCGCCGCCGGTCAGCAGGATCTGGTTGGCGTGCGTCTCGATACCGAGCCGACGAAGGCGTTGCTGGATCAAGGTCCGCAGTGCCGGCGTGCCCAGCGGCGGGCTATAGTCGAAAACGCCGGCCCTGCTTTGTCGTGTCACCGAACGAATGGCATGGGCGAGGTCGTCGATTTCCCGCCAGTCATCCGGCAACCAGCCGCAGCCCAGCTTGAGGCGCGTATCGTCCTGTTCGAAGAGGCGCCAGTTTTCGCTGGTGACGTCGGCCAAGGACACGGGGATGGTATCTTCCTGCCCGGATCGAGCCCGCTCCGCCACGAAAAAACCGGCGCCCGGTCTGGAATGAACCAGGCCTTCCGCGACGAGGTGTTCATAGGCTTCGATGACCGTATTGCGGCCGACAGCGAGTTCGCGGGTTAGCCGGCGAATGGACGGCAGTCGGCTCCCCGCGCCTGCGCCGTTCTCTATGAATCCCGTGCGCAGGTGCTCGACGACGTAGGTCGTCTGGGGACGGGAAACAGGGAGGTCGGCGTCATGGGGCATGAGGGCTCCAGCAAGGGACGAGGGCTGTGGCGATTATTGTGCGACTCGCCATCATGGCGGGCAAATCATGGCTGTCGGGCCGTGAGCCAGAATACGGTGCTGCGGGGCCTTGATGGTGTCCGGCGTCCCGATCGTTCTTGAAAACGCCTGTACAGTTCAAGCGAACGACTCGCCGCCGTGCCTTCTCCACGGGGGCATGGGCGCCTCATGCTGACGGCTCCGTCAGTCTGTATGTACAGGAATGCACCATGCCCCGCCTCGATGCCACCCGGCTTGCCGTAGCCCTATGCCTGATTACCACCGCCGTCAATCTACAGGCCCCGCTCTACGCGCTGCTGGCGGACAAGGACGGCGTCGGGACAGGCGCGAGCAGCGTCGCCTTTGCCTGTTACGTGTTGGGGGTCTTTCCGGTACTGCTGATGCTGAACGGCCTGGTGGATCGGATCGGCAGAAAGGGCATGATCGTGGGGGCACTTTGTCTGACGCTGGCAGCGACGGCCCTGACGATCGTGGCCCCCGGGCTGGTGAGTCTCGGTATCGCCCGCCTGATGATGGGTCTGGGGACGGCGATGATGGCGTCGGTCGCACCGGGATGGATGGTGGACCTGCTCCAGAGGGGGGATCGCCGCCAGGCAGCCAACTGGGTCGCCGCCAGTACCTCCCTGGGCTTCGGGCTCGGCGCAGCGATCACCAGCCTTTTTCTACTGCACCGAGTCGAACTGGTGCCGCCGAGTCTGTGGTTATATCTGCCAGCGGCCAGCCTGGCGTTGCTGCTGGTATCGGGACTCGAGGATCGTCATGCGCGCCGTCGGGGCGGTGGTGGGATGCTGAAACTGCCGAGCTGGCCGTCGGGCAGCTTGCCGTTCGCCCTGGCCATCCTGCTGGCCTGGGCGACCGTGGGCCTGGTCATTGCCTTGCTGCCCTCTGCGCTCGAAAAGCATGGGCTGGCGGAGTGGTCGGGTTTTGCCACCTTCGGTATCTGCAGTTGCGGGGTGCTGTTCCAGCCCTGGGCACGCCGACTGTCTCCCCGGGGCGCGACGCGGCTTGGCTTGGCGATACTGCCACTGGCGTTCGGATCCATTGCCTGGGGCGCGACCGAGGGCGTGATGAGTGCGATCTTGATCGGTACCCTGGCCGCCAGCAGTGCCTGTTACGGGTTCATCTACCTGGGTGGCATGAGTGGCGTGCTGGAGCTGGCGGGCGAGCAGACCGAGCGTGCCAGTGCCGGGTTTTTCCTGATGGCGTATACCGGCTTCAGCCTGCCAGTGGTGCTCATCGGTATGGTCGCGGATCTCTGGGGACACACGCTGGCGCTGGGACTCTTTGGTCTGGCCTTGTTTGCCGGTGCTCTCCTGGTCGGCAGACGGTTATCCGGCGAGCGCGTGAAGACGCTCTCACCGAACTCGTAGCGGCACCACCTTCAAGGGGCTCGCGCGTCATGAAGGCGGTGCGCACGGGTGAGTGTCGGCCGTCAGGATTCCACCTTTTCGCCGGTTGCCTTCGCGCTGCGCGACTTGCCGGTGGCGAGCAGCGGTTCGAGAAAGCGCCCGGTGTGCGAGTGTTCGAGGGTCGCCACGTGTTCCGGCGTGCCCTCGGCGATGATCCGTCCGCCGCCCGAGCCGCCCTCGGGGCCCAGGTCGATCAGCCAGTCGGCGGTCTTGATCACGTCCAGGTTGTGCTCGATCACCACCACGGTATTGCCGTGGTCGCGCAGCCGGTGGAGCACCATCAGCAGCTGGCGGATATCCTCGAAGTGCAGCCCGGTGGTGGGCTCGTCGAGGATATAGAGCGTCTGGCCGGTGTCGCGCTTGGCCAGCTCGCGGGCCAGCTTGACGCGCTGCGCCTCGCCGCCGGAGAGCGTGGTCGCACTCTGCCCCAGGCGCACGTAGGACAGCCCCACGTCCATCAGCGTCTGCAGGCGTCGGGCGATCGCCGGCACCGGCGAGAAGAACTCCAGCGCCTCCTCGACGGTCATCTCGAGGACTTCGTGGATGTTCTTGCCCTTGTAGGTGATCTCCAGGGTCTCGCGGTTGTAGCGCTTGCCCTTGCAGACGTCGCAGGGCACGTAGATGTCGGGCAGGAAATGCATCTCGACCTTGATCATGCCCTCGCCCTGGCACGCCTCGCAGCGCCCGCCCTTGACGTTGAAGGAGAAGCGGCCGGGCTTGTAGCCGCGGGCGCGGGCCTCCTGGGTGCCGGCGAACAGCTCGCGGATCGGCGTGAAGATGCCGGTGTAGGTCGCCGGGTTGGAGCGCGGCGTGCGGCCGATCGGGCTCTGGTCGATGTCGATGATCTTGTCGAGTTGATCGAGCCCCTCGATGGCGGTGTAGGTTTGCGGTGTCAGGGTGGAGGCCCGGTTGAGCTCGCGCGCGGCGATCGGCATCAGCGTCGAGTTGATCAGCGTCGACTTGCCCGATCCGGAGACCCCGGTGACGCAGACGAACAGCCCCAGCGGCAGCTCGAGGGTGACGTCCTGGAGGTTGTTGCCGCGCGCGCCGACCAGCCGCACGACCTTCTCGGGGTTGCCCGGGATGCGATACGGCGGCACCTCGATGCGCCGGGTGCCGGCCAGATACTGCCCGGTCAGCGAGTCGCGGCTGGCCTCGACCTCGGCCGGCGTGCCCTGGGCGACGATGCGCCCGCCGTGGACGCCGGCACCGGGGCCGATGTCGAGCACGTGATCGGCGGCGCGGATGGCATCCTCGTCGTGCTCGACGACGATCACCGTATTGCCCAGATCACGCAGGTGGACCAGCGTACGCAGCAGGCGGTCGTTGTCGCGCTGGTGCAGCCCGATCGAGGGCTCGTCGAGGATGTACATCACCCCCACCAGGCCGGCGCCGATCTGGCTGGCCAGGCGGATGCGCTGGGCCTCGCCGCCGGAGAGGGTATCGGCGCTGCGCTCGAGGTTGAGATAGTCGAGGCCGACATTGACCAGGAACTCCAGCCGGGCATGGATCTCGCGAACGATCTTGGCGGCGATCTCGCCCTTGCGGCCGGGCAGTTCCAGGGCCTTGAAGTAGTCCCAGGCGTCGCCGATCGGCAGGCGCACGATCTCCGGCAGGGTGTGGTCGTCGACGTAGACGTGGCGCGATTCGCGCCGCAGCCGCGAGCCGTGGCAGGTCGGGCAGGGCTGCACCGCCAGGTACTTGGCGAGATCCTCGCGGACCATGCTCGAATCGGTCTCGCGATAGCGACGCTGCATGTTGGGCAGCACGCCCTCGAAGGCATGTTCGCGGGTCACCTTGCGGCCGCGGTCGTTGACGTAGCTGAAGGCGATGGCGTCGTGCCCGCTGCCGTGGAGGACGATCTCGCGCTCGTGGCGGGCCAGTTCGTTCCAGGGCGTCTCGAGCTTGAAGCGATAGTGCTCGGCGACCGCCTGCAACTGGTTGAAGTAGTAGACGCTGCGCCGGTCCCAGCCCTTGATCACGCCTTCGGCGAGTGACAGTTCCGGGTGGCTGATCAGCTTGTCGGGGTCGAAGTACTGCTGGCTGCCCAGGCCGTCGCAGGTCGGGCAGGCGCCGGCGGGATTGTTGAACGAGAACATCCGCGGCTCGAGCTCGGCGATCGAGTAGCCGCATACCGGGCAGGCGAAACGTGCCGAGAAGGTCAGGTCGTCGCGCTCGCCGTCCATGAAATGCACGACGGCGATCCCGTCGGACAGGTTCAGCGCGGTCTCGAAGGATTCGGCGAGACGCTGCTGGAGGTCGTCGCGTACCTTGATGCGGTCGACCACCACGCTGATGTCGTGCTTCTTGTTCTTGTCGAGCGGCGGAATCTCGTCGAATTCCAGCACCTGGCCGTCGACCTGGACGCGCACGAAACCCTGGGCACGCAGTTCGCTGATCAACTGCTGGTGCTCCCCCTTGCGGCCCTTGATCACCGGCGCCAGCAGCATCAGCCGGCTGCCTTCGGGCAGGGCCAGCACCTGATCGACCATCTGCGAGACGGTCTGTGCCTCGAGATCGATGTCGTGATCCGGGCAGCGCGGCGTGCCGGCCCGCGCGAACAGCAGGCGCAGGTAGTCGTAGATCTCGGTGATGGTGCCGACCGTCGAGCGCGGGTTGTGGGAGGTGGACTTCTGCTCGATGGAGATCGCCGGCGACAGCCCCTCGATGTGGTCGACGTCGGGCTTTTCCATCATCGACAGGAACTGCCGCGCGTAGGTGGACAGCGACTCGACGTAGCGTCGCTGGCCTTCGGCATACAGCGTGTCGAAGGCCAGCGAGGACTTGCCGGAACCGGACAGCCCGGTGACCACGATCAGCTTGTCGCGCGGCAGTTCGACGTCGATGTTCTGGAGGTTGTGGGTGCGAGCCCCCCTGACCTGGATCCTGTCCATTGCCACCTCATTGCAGCGCAAAATTTCCATTATACGCCCTGGCCGGTTGCGACCATAGCAACCCGGGTTAAGCGGCCGGGTCGGCCCGGTCGTGCGCGGCTTTCCCCCGATGGGCGCGAACCGGTAGAATAGTCGCGCTCGGTGCCGCATGCCGGCGCGTCGTCGCGAATGACGAGCGAGCCCGATCAGGCAGACACGGCACGAGGCGTCGGTGTACGCCGCTGCCGGCGCTCATGCACGCAAGGCATGGGCCGATGGGTACCGTCTGGCCGAGCCCGCGCCGTCTTCCGGCCGTCGCCCGGTGGCGCTTTGCGACTCGCAAGCTGTTTCCCCTTCCCGTTCACCCAGACTGCGAACCTGCCCATGACTGCTCGACTACTGACCTCCGAGCGGCGTGCCATCACCGGCCTCGCCGGCCTGTACGCCACCCGCATGCTCGGCCTCTTCATGGTACTCCCGGTCCTGGCGCTCTATGCCAGGGACCTCGCCGGCGCCACACCGCTGCTCGTCGGCCTGGCGCTGGGCGCCTACGGCCTGACCCAGGCGGTCTTCCAGATCCCCTTCGGCCTGCTCTCGGATCGCGTGGGACGCAAGGCGGTGATCGCCGGCGGCCTGATGCTGTTCATGCTCGGCAGCGTGATCGCCGCCGAGGCCGATACCATCTTCGAGATCATCGCCGGGCGCTGCCTGCAGGGCAGCGGCGCGGTGGCCGGCGCGATCATGGCGCTGCTCGCCGACCAGACCCGCGAGCAGACCCGCACCGCGGCGATGGCCACCATCGGCTTGTCGATCGGCGTGGCCTTCGCCATCGCCATGGTCGTCGGCCCGCTGGTCGCCGCCCACTTCGGGCTGACCAGCGTGTTCTGGCTCACCGCGCTGCTCGCCCTGGCCAGCCTGCTGGTGTTGTGGAAGCTGGTGCCCGCCGCGCCGCGCCTGGTACGCCATCGCGATGTGGGCATGGATCGCAGTCAGCTGCGCAGCACGCTTGCGAGCCTCAACCTGCTGCGCCTGGATTTCTCGATCTTCGCCCTGCACCTGATCCTCACCGCCGCCTTCGTCGCGGTGCCGTTCCGGCTGGTCGACGTGGGCATCCAGGCTTCGCACCAGGGCTGGTTCTACCTGGCGGTGATGGGCCTGGCCTTCGTCTGCATGGTGCCGCTGGTGATCGTCGCCGAGAAACGCCGCCAGATGAAGGCGACCTTCCTCGGCTCGGTGGCCGGCATGACACTGATCCTGCTGGCGCTGGGCGAGATCGGCCATCAGCGCTGGGTGCTGCTGGGGCTGTTGTGGGCCTTCTTCGTGGTCTTCAACCTGCTCGAGGCCACCCTGCCGTCGATGATCAGCAAGCTGGCCCCGGCCGGCGCCAAGGGCACCGCCATGGGCGTGTATTCGACCAGCCAGTTCCTCGGCGCCTTCCTCGGCGGGGTGCTGGGCGGGGCGCTGTCCCAGCATTTCGGGTATGATGCGGTATTTCTCGGCGCCGCCCTGCTCGGCGCGGTCTGGCTGGCGGTGATCTGGAAGATGCCCGCGCCGCGGCACCTGTCCAGCGAGATCGTCGCGCTCGAGGAGGGCCACGACGCGTTCGACACGCTGATGTCCCGCTTCGCCGCAGTGGCCGGGGTCGAGGACGTGATGGTGGTGCCCGAGGAGGGCGTGGCCTATCTCAAGGTCGACCGGCAGCGCCTGGACACCGATGCCCTGGCCCGCGTGGCCGGTACCCGACACGACACATCGGGCGCCTGAACGCCCGTCCAACAGCAAGGAGTCAAACATGGCCCGTGGTGTGAACAAGGTCATCCTGATCGGCAATCTGGGTCAGGACCCTGAAGTGCGCTTTACGCCGTCGGGAACGGCGGTGGCCAACCTCAACGTGGCGACGACCGATACCTGGATGGATCGGCAGAGCGGTCAGCGCCAGGAGCGGACCGAGTGGCACCGGGTGGTGCTGTTCAACAAGCTCGCCGAAATCGCCCAGCAGTACCTCAAGAAGGGCGGCAAGGTGTACATCGAAGGCCGGCTGCAGACCCGCAAGTGGCAGGACCAGAACGGCCAGGATCGCTATTCGACGGAGATCGTCTGCAACGACATGCAGATGCTCGATTCGCGCGGCGGCGGCGACTTCGCCCCGCAGCAGCAGCCGGGCAACGCCGGCGGACAGCAGGGCGGTTACGGCCAGCAGGGCGGCAATTACGGCCAGCAGGGCGGCTATGGCAACAACGCGCCCCAGCAGCGTCCTCCGCAGCAGCCGCCGGCCCAGGGTGGTCAGCAAGGCGGCCAGCAGGGCGGCAACTATGGCGCCCCGCAGCCCGGCAGCTTTGATGACTTTGACGATGAGATCCCGTTCTAGGTACTGCCTGAAAATTACTGCGCTCGACAATACGGCGTTAAAAACCGGCTCAAAATGCTCATTTACACCCCCGTAAATTCCGCTTTTTCGCCGGTTTTTGCCTTGTCTTGTCTTCGCTCGTCGACTTTTCAGACTGTACCTGGCGCACGGTCGTCCTAACGCGCTCCCGCCCCGTCGGCATTACCGGCGGGTTTTTTGTGGGTACGCGTCGGCTACTTGAGCCCCAGCCGGCGTGCCAGGCGGTGCAGGTTGCCGCTGTCCAGCCCCAGGGTGCGAGCGGTGGCCGCCCAGTTGCCGTCGTGGGCATCCAGTGCCTCGTCGATATAGCGGCGCTGAAAGTCCTCGGTGGCCTGGCGCAGCACCGGCCAGTCGCCCCGGGTCGCGGGGCCATCGGACCCGGTCGCGGCAGAGCGCTCGGGCGGCGTCGTCGTCGCAGCCGGCTCGTCGGTGGGCAGATCGAGATGGTGGCGCTCGATGCGGATCACGGCCTGACGGCGGCTGTCGGCGCCGTGGTCGCGGACCCGTTCACCGAGCCGTTCGCCGAGGGCGCGCAGGGCCGCCCGGCCCAGGGTGTGCTCCAGCTCGCGCACGTTGCCGGGCCAGTGCCAGGCGAGCAACGCGGCCTCGGCCTCGGCGGCCAGGCGCAGGTTGCTCACGCCCAGGCGGACCCGGTTGTCGGCGAGGAAGCTGCCGACCAGCAGCGGCATATCTTCGCGGCGCTCGCGCAGCGGCGGCACCTGCAACGGGAAGGCGCCAAGGCGGTGGTAGAGATCCTCGCGGAAGCGTCCGGCGGCGGCCTCGGCGGCCAGGTCGCGGTTGGTCACGGCGATCACCCGAACGTCGACACGCTGGACGCGCTCGCTGCCCAGCGGCTGGATCTCGCCTTCCTGCAGGGCGCGCAGCAGCTTGGGCTGCAGGGCCAGCGGCAACTCGCCGATCTCGTCGAGCATCAGGGTGCCGCCGTCGGCCATGGCGAAGTGGCCGCGGTGGTCCTGGATCGCGCCGGAGAAGGCCCCGCGGCGGTGGCCGAACAGCTCGCTCTCGATCAGCGACTCGGGCAGGCTGGCGCAGTTGACCTGGACCAGCGGGCCGCGATGGCGCGTCGAGCGGGCGTGCAGGGCGCGCACCACCCGCTCCTTGCCGACCCCGGTCTCGCCCTGCAGCAGCACGCACATGTCGGTGGGCGCGACCAAGCGAATGGTCTCGTCGAGCCGCCGCATCGCCGGGCTGTTCCAGTGCATCGTCACCGGCGGCTGGCGCTCCTGGTCGAGCGCCTCGCTGAGTCGCGAGCGGGTCTGGCTGAGCTGGCTGGCCAGGCGCAGGCAGGTGCCCAGCAGGCGGGCCTTGGCCAGCAGCTCCTCGTCGTCCAGCGTGGCGAGCCGACCGGCCTCGAGGGCGTCCAGGGTCAGCACGCCGATCAACCGTTCGCCGTCGCGCAGTGCCACGCCCAGGCAGTCGTGGACCGCGCTCAGGTCCTCGTCGATCAGGCCGTCGAAGGGATCGGGCAGCGGGCTGTCGGGCGGGAAGCGGCAGACCGCGGCGTGGCTGGCGATGGCCGCCAGGCGCGGATGAGCATCGAGCGAGAAATGGCGACCGCGCACGTCGGCCGGCAGGCCGAGCACGGCGACCGGCTGCAACCCGGCGTCGGTCGTCACCATCAGTGTGCTGGCATCGGCCGGTGAATCGCCCACCAGGGTGGCGAGCAGGGTCGACCACCAGGGATGCAGGGTCTCGATCGGTTCGCCGTCGGCGAGCCGGGTGAGCAGCTCGCGCAGGGCGCGGTAGAACGGTGTCATTAAGACGCTCTTCAGCGGAATTTGTCGAAATGACAGCAAAATGGCTGTCGTTTGTACAGTCTCCGTGGCCGGCAGTGGCCAACGGCCCGCGCCGGTGGTTGGAGCCGGCGGGCTCGAAGCCGCCGGTGGCGGGGGCTGGCGACACGGGGTGTGGCAGGGTGTCGCGGGCGATCAAGGCGCTGGCACGCTGGCACGGCGGTTGCTCTATCAGGGTGTCACGCCATCTTTCAGGAGAATCATCCATGCTGACCCCGCAACAGGAACAGCTGGTCGCCGCCACCGCCCCCGTCGTCGCCGAGCATCTCGAGGCGATCACCGCGCGTTTCTATCCGCTGATGTTCGCGCGTTACCCCGAGGTCAAGGCCCTGTTCAACGCCGCCCACCAGGCCACCGGCAGCCAGCCGCGGGCCCTGGCCGGCTCGGTGCTGCGCTACGTGCAACTGCGCGGCGACCGTGAACAGGCCAAGGCGGCGCTGGCCCTGGTGGTCGGCAAGCACGTCTCGCTGGGTATCCGTCCCGATCAGTATCCGATCGTCGGCGAGTGCCTCATGGCAGCGATCGGCGAGGTGCTGGGCGATGCCGTCACCCCCGAGATCGCCGATGCCTGGCAGGCCGTCTACGAGGAGCTGGCCGGCCTGTTGATCGAGCTCGAGGCCGAGGCCTATGCCGAGTTCGCCGGTCGGCCGGGCGGCTGGAGCGGGACCCGGGTCTTCCGCGTCGCCGAGACCCGCGACGAGAGCGCCGAGATCCGTTCCTTCGTGCTCGCGCCCGAGGACGGTGGCCCCGT
Organism: Modicisalibacter coralii; assembly: GCF_004117855.1. Taxonomy (GTDB): domain Bacteria; phylum Pseudomonadota; class Gammaproteobacteria; order Pseudomonadales; family Halomonadaceae; genus Modicisalibacter; species Modicisalibacter coralii. The sequence goes on along the minus strand of NZ_QWBW01000031.1, from coordinate 16,747 downwards.
TGCCGACTTCCGCGGCGGCCAGTTCATCGGCGTGCGCCTGGTACTCGACGGCGAACCGGTCTATCGTCACTACAGCCTGTCGGCGGCCCCCAACGGCCGGACCTATCGGCTGTCGATCAAGCGCGAGCCCGGCGGGCGGGTCAGCGAGTACTTCCACGCCCACATGGGCGTCGGCGCCACGCTGGAACTGCTGCCGCCGGCCGGTGATCTGACCCTCGACGAAGGCCGTGAGCCGGTGATGCTGCTCAGCGGCGGGGTGGGCCAGACGCCGATGCTGTCGCTCGCCAACGAGGCGCTGGCCCAGGGCCGTGAGGTGACCTATGTGCACGCCGCCCGCGACGGCAGCGTACATGCCTTCGCCGACGAACTGGCCGCGCTCCGGGCCCGCTACCCGCAACAGCTCAGAACCGTGACGCTCTACGAGTCGCCGCGGGATGATGACGCGCCGGATCATGTCGGCCGCCTCGATCGCGAGCTGCTGGCGCGCCACCTGCCGAGCCCCGAGGCCCGCTGCTACATGGTCGGCCCCTACGGCTTCATGCGCAGCGTCGACGAGCAGCTGGCCGAGTTGGGCGTGCCCGGGGCACAGCGTCGTTTCGAGACCTTCGGCCCCACCCGTCAGCTCTCGGCCTGACATGCCTCGGCGGTGATGGTGGTTGCCTATGCCCCTGATCGGTAAAAACCATCGTCGCCGCCATTGATTAGCGCTCTAATGGCTACCATATACTCTCTCGAGCCGACGATTTCACTGGCCAAGGAGAGACCATGGCATACCAGAGATTGCTGTCCCCGCTGCAGGTCGGGCGTCTGAGCCTGCCCAACCGGGTGATCATGGCGCCGCTGACCCGCGCCCGTACGCCGGACATGGTGCCGGGCGAGTTGCAGGCGACCTACTATGCCCAGCGTGCCGGGGCCGGGCTGATCATCAGCGAGGCCACCAACATCTCGCCCACCGCGCGCGGTTACGTCTATACCCCGGGCATCTATACCGATGCCCAGGAAGCGGGCTGGCGCAAGGTGGTCAAGGCGGTTCACGACGCCGGCGGGCGCATGGCGCTGCAGCTGTGGCACGTCGGCCGGGTATCGCACGACTCGGTACAGCCGGGCGGCCAGCCGCCGGTGGCGCCGAGCGCGCTACGCGGTGAGGGCGCCCAGGCCTTCATCGAGTTCGCGGACGGTTCGGCCGGCCGCGCGCCGGCCAGCACACCGCGTGCCCTCGCGCTCGACGAGATCCCGGCGCTGATCGACGACTATCGCCAGGCGGCGCGGCGCGCCAAGCGGGCCGGCTTCGACATGGTCGAGGTCCACGCCGCCAACGCCTACCTGTTGCAGCAGTTTCTCGCCACCGGGTCCAACCGGCGCACCGATCGCTATGGCGGCAGCGTGGTCAACCGGGCGCGGTTGCTGCTCGAGGTGGTCGATGCGGTGAGCCAGGTGATGGGCGCCGACCGGGTGGGCGTGCGCCTGTCGCCGTTCATCGAGATATTCGGCCTCTCCGACGACGAGCCGGAGGCGATGATGCATTATCTGGCCGAGCAGCTGTCGCTGCGCAAGATCGGCTACCTGCACATCAACGAACCGGACTGGACCGGCGAAGGCCCGCAACTCAGCGACGCTTTCCGTCGCGACCTGCGCGAGCGTTTCCGCGGGGTGCTGCTGTATTGCGGCCATTACACCGCCGAGCGTGGCGAGGCGCTGATCGACAATGGCCTGGGCGATGCCGTGGTGTTCGGCCGGCCCTACATCGCCAATCCCGATCTGGTCGAGCGCTTCCGTCGCGACGCGCCGCTCAACACGCCCGATCCGGATACCTTCTACGGTGGCGGTGCCGAGGGTTACACGGATTACCCGAACCTGGACTGATGCTCGCCATGCCCGCGGCAGGCCATGGGCTGTCCAGCGGCCTGGCTTGCCGCTATCCTGTGAGGCAGGACGCCGTATCGGGCGGTCCAAGCCCATTGGTTAGGAGGACTCACATGCAGATCAGGACGTTGCTGGCCGGTTCCGCGATGCTTGCCGTGCTGGCGGGTTGTGCCACCGGCACCCAGCAGGCCGCGTCGCCCCAGACGCCGGCGACCGCCGAACAGGCGGCCGTCTACGAAGGGACGCTACCGTGTCGCAACTGCGCAGGGATCGACATCACCGTGGCCCTGCGTGGTGACGAGCAGGCCAGCGATGCCGAGCGCACCTTCAAACTGGACGCCGCCTACCGCGAACACCCGCAGAACCCGCCGGACGAGCACTACGAGGGGCAGTGGGACGTGCTCAGCGGCACGGCCACCGATCCCGACGCCACCGTCTATGAATTGACCCCGGATGGCGAAGGGCAGGTCTACTACTTCCTCAAGCTCGACCCCGATACCCTGGAGCTGGTCGATCCGCAGAAGCGGCGCTTCCAGAACGGCGAGGCCCTGCGGCTGACGCGCGAGCAGGGCCAGGCCGCCCAGTAAGTCCGGTCGGCCATCACACGACGGGGCGGCCTGCGGGCCGCCCTTGTCGTTGACGGGGTCGTCATCGTCGTCACAGCGTGGGAAGCGTGTCATGGCCAAGGCGAAGAGTGCCTTCGTATGCACCGAGTGCGGTGCCGAATACACCAAATGGCAGGGCCAGTGCTCGAGCTGCCGCGAGTGGAATACCCTGAGCGAGGTGCGCCTGGCCGCCCCCCGCCCGGGCAGCGGTGGCGCCGCGCCTGCGGCACGCGCGGGGTATGCCGGCGCGCTGTCGCGCGAGGTGGTCGATCTGGGCAGCGTCGATCTCACCGAGGTGCCGCGCTTCTCGTCGACCTTCGGCGAGTTCGACCGGGTGCTGGGCGGCGGCCTGGTACCCGGGTCGGCGGTGCTGCTGGGCGGCCACCCCGGCGCCGGCAAGTCGACCCTGCTGTTGCAGACGGCCTGCAAGCTCGCCCAGCAGCGCAGCGTGCTCTATGTCACCGGCGAGGAGTCGCTGTCGCAGGTGGCGATGCGCGCCCATCGCCTGCAACTGCCCACCCAGGGGCTGAAGATGCTCGCCGAGACCAGCATCGAGACGATCCTCGGCGTCGCCGAGCGCGAGCGTCCCGCGGTGCTGATCATCGACTCGATCCAGACCATGCATCTCGAGGATATCGGTTCGGCGCCGGGCGGCGTGGCCCAGGTGCGCGAGTCGGCGGCGGCGCTGACGCGCTTCGCCAAGGGCTCCAATACCGTGCTGATGCTGGTCGGTCACGTCACCAAGGACGGTACCCTGGCGGGCCCCAAGGTGCTCGAGCACATGATCGATGCCTCGCTGCTGCTCGAGGGCGGCAGCGACTCGCGCTTCCGCACCCTGCGCGGCCAGAAGAACCGCTTCGGGGCGGTCAACGAGCTGGGCGTGTTCGCGATGCTCGAGCAGGGCCTCAAGGAGGTCAAGAACCCCAGCGCGATCTTTCTCTCGCGCGGCGAGGAGCAGGCGCCGGGCAGCCTGGTGATGGTGGTCTGGGAAGGCACCCGACCGATCCTCGTCGAGGTCCAGGCGCTGCTCGACGACTCGGCGCTGGGCAACCCGCGCCGGGTGGCGGTGGGGCTCGACCCCAACCGGCTGGCGATGTTGCTGGCGGTGCTGCACAAGCACGGCGGGCTGTTCACCGGCGACCAGGATGTCTTCCTCAACGTGGTGGGCGGGGTCAAGGTGCTGGAGACCAGCGCCGACCTGGCGGTGCTGCTGGCGGTGGTGTCGAGCCTGCAGAACCGCAGCCTGCCGCGCGAGCTGGTGGTGTTCGGCGAGGTGGGCCTGTCCGGCGAGATCCGTCCGGTGCCCAGTGGCCAGGAGCGCATCGTCGAGGCCGCCAAGCACGGCTTCACCCGGGCCATCGTGCCACGCGGCAACGCCCCCAAGCGTGCCCCGGAGGGGATGACGGTGGTCGCCGTGGACAAGCTCGCCGAGGCGCTGGAGGCCCTGTAGGCCCGGCCGTTGCCCCGCCTGTCTACGCTTGACGTAGAATCGTCGCAAACCGAACCAAGGAGAGGACCATGAGCGCCATTCGCCTGACCCAGTACAGCCACGGTGCCGGCTGTGGCTGCAAGATCGCCCCCGACGTGCTCGACGGGATCCTCGCCAAGGCCGGCCCCGGGGCCAGCAACAGCCGGCTGATCGTCGGCAACCAGGGGCGCGAGGATGCCGCCGTCTATGACCTCGGTGACGGCCGCGGGCTGATCGCCACCACCGATTTCTTCATGCCGATCGTCGACGATCCGTTCGACTTCGGCCGTATCGCCGCCACCAACGCCATCAGCGACGTCTATGCCATGGGCGGTTCGCCGGTGATGGCGCTGGGCATCCTCGGCTGGCCGCTGGACACCCTGGGCGCCGACATCGCCGGCGACGTGGTGGCCGGGGCCCAGGCGGTGTGTCGCGAGCTGGGGCTGGCGCTGGCCGGTGGCCACTCGATCGATGCCCCCGAGCCGATCTTCGGACTGGCGGTCAACGGCCTGGTGGATCTCGAGCATCTCAAGCTCAACAAGGGCGCCGAGCCGGGCGATCTGCTGTATCTCACCAAGCCCCTGGGCGTGGGCCTTCTGACCACCGCCGAGAAGCGCGGCCTGCTCGAGCCGGGGCACCAGGGACTGGCCCGCGAGACCATGCTCGCCGCCAACGACATGGGCGTCGAGCTGGCCAAGATCTCGGGCGTGCATGCCATGACCGACGTCACCGGCTTCGGCCTCGCCGGGCATCTGAGCGAGGTCTGCGAGGCCAGCGGGGTCAAGGCGCGCATCGACTTCCGTCGCCTGCCGCGGCTGGCCGACGCCGAGGCCTATCGTCGCCAGGGCGCGGTACCCGGCGGCAGCGAACGCAACCGCCAGGCGCTGGGCGGACGGCTGCCGACGATGGACGAGGCGCACTGGCAGTGGCTCTGCGATCCGCAGACCTCCGGGGGCCTGCTGCTCGCGGTGCATCCCTCCTACGCCGATGACGTCGAGCGTGTCGGCCGGGCCCACGGCGTGAACCTGGAGCCCTTCGGTGAGTGCGTGAAGGCCGAGGGCGAGGCGCTGATCGAGGTCCGGCGGTGACCCTGCCCAGCGTCGCGCCCGATCTGGCCTGGCTCGCCGAGGGGCGCACCCTGATCGACGTGCGTGCCCCCGTGGAGTTCGCCCAGGGGGCGCTGCCGGGCGCCGTCAACCTGCCGCTGATGGACGACGAGGAGCGCCACCGGGTGGGTATCGCCTACAAGCATCACGGTCAGGCGGCGGCGATCGAACTCGGTCAGCGGCTGGTCGGTGGCGGCATCAAGCGCGCCCGGGTGGACGCCTGGCGGCGGGTGCTCGACGCGCATCCCGATGCCCTGATCTACTGCTTCCGCGGCGGCTTGCGTTCGCAGATCGCCCAGCAGTGGCTGGCCGAGGCGGGGCTCGAGCGCCCGCGCATCCAGGGCGGCTGGAAGGCCATGCGTCAGGCGTTGTGCCGACGCATCGACGCCGCCGCCGAGCGGCCGATGCTGGTGGTCGGCGGGCTAACCGGCTGCGCCAAGACCGAGCTGGTGCAGCGCGCCGGCAATGGTCTGGATCTGGAGGCCTGTGCCCGTCACAAGGGCTCGGCATTCGGTCGCCATCCGCTGCCGGCGCCGTCGCAGATCGATTTCGAGCACGCCATGGGTCGCGATCTGCTGGCCATCGAGGGCTCCTGCGTGGTCGAGGACGAGTCGCGCCACATCGGCAACGTCAACATTCCGCTGGCGTTCTGGCGGAGTATGGAACAGGCGCCGCGCGTGCGCGTGGAGATGCCGCTGGACTGGCGCCTGGCGCGCATCCACAAGGACTACATCGAGGACCTGTGGGCGATCTACGCCGGCCAGTACGGCGAATGGCTGGGCTGGGCGCTGATGCGCAAGCAGCTCGCCGGCGCCCTGCGGCGCCTGAAAAAGCGCCTGGGCGGGCCGCGTCTGGAACGCCTGATCCGCCTGCAGGAGCTGGCCTTCCGCGAGCACCAGCGCGGCAATTCCCAGGCCCACGAGGCCTGGCTGGCGCCGCTGCTCACCGAATACTACGATCCGCTCTACCGGCATCAGCTCGACAAGCACGACCAGACCTTCCTGCATGTCGGTGACTGGGAGAGCTGTCTGGCATTTGCCCGCGACTGGCTGGCGCGACAGACAGCCTAGTCGCGCGCTCTCGGAGGGGGCTTACAAAGTCTGCGAGCGCAGGTATTGTGCAACCCCCCCCCCTCTCTCAGGCGGTGCTGGCGAGCCAGCGCACCAGCACCCGATCCAGCAGGGCGGCGAGGCGGTCGAAGCGTCGGGGATCGGCGAGGATGCTCTCGCGACTCTGGACGTAGGGGCTGTCGGCGGCGTCACCGTCGGACTGCCCGCTGTCGCCAGCGGGACGCTCGGTGTCGCCCGGAAGCGGGTGGTCGAGCAGCTGCGCCGCGCTGGACGCGGTGACTTCCAGACGGCACTGCAGGCCGACGACCCGGCCGGCGTCCCAGGCGAAGCCCTGCACCGGGCTGGCCGAGCTGGCGCCCAGCGGCAGGGCGTCCTCGGGCAGGCCGAAGATGTCGCGGTGCCAGTGGAAGGCCTCGAACTGCTCGGGCAGGTCGAAGGGGCTCTCCGGCGCCAGGGTGATGGTATGCCAGCCGGCCTCGGTGTAGATCCCCGGCGAGACGATGGCGCCGAGCGCCTCGGCGATCAACTGGGCACCCAGGCCGATGCCCAAGAGCGGCTTGCCGCTCTTGAGCGCGCGCATGATCAGCTTCTTCTCGCGCTTGAGCCAGGGGTGGGCCTCGAGCGCATCGTGACGCTGGGGGCCGTCGAGCAGGATCAGGGCGTCGCAGTCCTCCAGGCGCGGCGGGACCTCGTCGGCGTACAGGTGACAGGTGTTGTGGCTGTGCCCCATGCCCGCCAGCCAGTCGGCGAGTCGGGCGGGGCCCTCATGGGCGGCGTGCTGGAGAAAGTAGATATGCATGATGGCATCATGATGGCGGAAGCGGCGTGATAGCGTCCAGTGGCGTTTTTTCTTTCGCTCAGGGAGTCCGGCGATGGCCTCGCGTGAACGGCTCGAACAGATCTACACCATCGTCGCCCAGATCCCCGTGGGGCGGGTGACCACCTACGGTCGGGTGGCGACGATGACCGACGGCGCGACCGCCCGCATGGTGGGCAGTGCCATGCGCCATCTGCCCGCGGGCAACCAGCTGCCCTGGCATCGCGTGATCAATGCCTCGCGACGTGTCGCCGACCATGGCGGCGCGGCCCGCCAGCGCGACAAGCTGCGCGCCGAGGGGGTGGTCTTCGACGAGCGCGGGCGGGTCGATGCTGCCCTGCTCTGGCCCTGAGGGCCGGAAGCGCGTGACATTCAAGGAGATGGCATGAGCAAACCCGCGGGCGGCTTCAAGGCACGCCTCAAGCAACTCGATCGGCGTCAGCAGGCGGCCTTCATGGCCGCGCTGTGCGAACGCCTGCTGCCCAACTATGGTCTTTATGCACAGATGAGCGGTGTCGGCGATCCCCGGGCCCTGCGGGTGATCCTCGACCTGGCCTGGGAGGCGCTGCTGGTGCGCGAGGCGAAGATCGATTTCGCCCGCCAGGCCGAGAAACTCGTCGAGCTCGAGCCGCCCGGCGACGACGACAGCTTCGGCGCGCGCCGGGCGGTGGAAGCGGTGATGGCACTGGCCACGTTGCTCGATACCCTGCAGAGCGAGACGCCCGACGCGCCCCAGGCGGTCAGTGGCCTGTCGATGAGCGGCGTGCAGGCCTACATCGAAATGACCGAAGGCAGCGAAGCCGACGATGCCGAGCAGGCCGCCGCGCGCCTGCGCGAGCATCCGCTGATGGACGACGAGCGCGGCTTCCAGGCGGCGGTGCTGGAAGCCGCCGAACAGCGACTCGATCGCGAGGCGCTCAAGGCGCTGCGCCGTCTGGGGCGTAACGACGGCGTCAGCAACCTCGGGCTGAGTCTGGACTGATCGGCGCCCGCCAGGGGCGCCGGGGAGGCGAGCGTGAAGTACCGTCAATGGCCCCAGGCGCGTATCGACGAGGCCCGTGCCCGGCTGGCCTCGCCGCTCGACGATGACGACGTGCACGAGCTGCGTCTGACCTGCAAGCGGCTGCGAGCCGCCCGCCAGCTGCAGCGCGTCGAGCGCCCCAAGGCGGCGATCAAGGCCCGCGAGGCCACGCCGCGGGCGATCGCCAAGACCCTGGAGGGCCCGCGCGAGGCCCGGGTACGCCATGCCATGCTGGGTTGGGCGCTGCCGCGCCTGAGCCCCGAGCTGCGTCCCGTGGTGGCCCGGCTGCGCGCCACCCTGGTCGCGTCGCTCGACGCGACCGCCGGTGCGGATCGGGGGGTGCTCGACGCCGAATTCGCCCGCGAGGCCGACAACTGGCGGGCCGAGCCGCTGAGAGGCCGTCAGGTCAAGGCCGGCTATCGGCGCAGCCGGCGCAAGGCCCGGCGGCTGGCCGCGACCTGTGCCGAGTCCCGGGATCCCGCGCTTTGCCACCGCTGGCGCAAGTGGGTGAAGTATCTGACCTATCAGCAGGCACTGCGTGAAGGGGTCAAGGGCAAGTCGCCCAAGCTCGATCCGCGCCGCCTCAAGCGCCTGGCCAAGCGGCTCGGCCGTCAGCACGACCTGGTCAATCTGGCGGCATGGCTGCAGGCGGAGGCGACACTGGACGCATCACGCCGCGACCCGCTGATGGGTGAGTTGCATGCCCTCGCCGAGCAACAGCTCGACGAGGGCCTCGAGCAGGCCGAGAAGCTCGGCTGGCTGTGACTACAGCCGCATCTCGATGCCGTGCTCGCTCATGTAGCGCTTGGCGTCGGGGATGGTGTATTCGCCGAAGTGGAAGATGCTCGCGGCGAGCACCGCGTCGGCGGCGCCCCGGGTCACGCCTTCCACCAGGTGATCGAGGTTGCCGACCCCGCCGGAGGCGATCACCGGCACCGCCACGGCATCGGAGATCGCCCGGGTCAGTTCCAGATCGAAGCCCGACTTGGTGCCATCGCGATCCATGCTGGTGAGCAGCAGTTCGCCGGCACCGTAGTTGACCATCTTGCGCGCCCAGTCGATGGCATCGAGGCCGGTGGGCTTGCGTCCGCCATGGGTGAAGATCTCCCAGCGCAGCGGTTCGCCGTCGGCGCTGACCCGCTTGGCGTCGATCGCCACCACGATGCACTGGCTGCCGAAGCGTTCGGCGGCCTCGTGCACGAACTCGGGGTTGTTCACCGCGGCGGTGTTGATCGAGACCTTGTCCGCGCCGGCGTTGAGCATGGTGCGGATATCCTCGCAGGTGCGGATGCCGCCCCCCACGGTCAGCGGGATGAACACCTCGCCGGCGATGCGCTCGACCATCTCGACGGTGGTTTCGCGGTCCTCGTGGCTGGCGGTGATGTCGAGGAAGGTGATCTCGTCGGCGCCCTGCTGGTTGTAGCGTTTGGCGATCTCCACCGGGTCGCCGGCGTCGCGGATGCCGACGAAATTGACGCCCTTGACCACCCGGCCGGCGTCGACGTCGAGACAGGGGATGATGCGTTTGGCCAGGCCCATGGTCGTCACTCCTTGCGGGTTGCGGGGGTATCGCGTTCGGCGTCCATCGCGTCGCACAGTCGCTGCGCTTCGGCGACGTCGAGGCTGCCCTCGTAGATGGCGCGACCGGTGATGGCACCGAGAATGCCCTGATCGGCGACCTCGGCCAGACCGCGGATGTCGTCGAGATTGGTGACGCCGCCGGACGCGATCACCGGCAGGCCGCCCTCGCGGGCCAGCTCGACGGTGGCGTCGAGGTTGACGCCCTGCATCATGCCGTCGCGAGCGATGTCGGTATAGACGATCGACGACACGCCGTCGTCGGCGAAGCGCTTGGCCAGTTCGGTGGCCTTGATCGTCGAGACCTCGGCCCAGCCGTCGGTGGCGACGAAGCCGTCGCGGGCGTCGAGGCCGACGATCACGTGGCCCTCGAACAGCCGGCACATCTCGCTGACGAAGGCCGGCTGCTTGACCGCCTGGGTGCCGATGATCACGTAGGAGACGCCGGCGTTCAGGTAGTGCTCGATGGTCGCCGCCGAGCGGATCCCGCCGCCGATCTGGATCGGCAGTTGCGGATAGGCGCGGGCGATGGCGGTCACCGCCCCGCCATTGACCGGCTTGCCCTCGAAGGCGCCGTTGAGATCGACCAGATGCAGGCGCCGCGCGCCGGCCTCGACCCAGCGCTCGGCCATGGCGACCGGATCGTCGCCATAGGTGGTGGCGTCGTCCATGCGCCCCTGCTTGAGGCGGACGCATTGGCCGTCCTTGAGATCGATGGCGGGAATAACCAGCATGTCGTGTCCTCGTTCACGCCCCGGGCGCGATTGGTCCAGCTTGATGATGAGAGATGAAGGCCCGTGTCACGAGACCCAGCGGGTGATTGACCGGCTAGGGCGCCCAGTTGACGAAGTTTTCCAGCAGCCGCAGGCCGGCACTGGCACTCTTCTCGGGGTGGAACTGCACCGCGAAGACGGTGTCGCGGCCGGTGGCCACGTGCGCGGTGACGTCGCCGTAGCGAGTGGTGCCGAAGACGTCCGCATCGCGCTCGGCCTCGACATAGTAGCCGTGCACGAAGTAGAAGCGGGTCTCGTCGGCGATGCCGTCCCACAGCGGATGCGCGTGACGCTGGACGACCTGGTTCCAGCCCATGTGGGGCACCTTGAGCCGGCGGCCCTCGGCATCGTGCATCGCCTGGCTGAAGTGGCGCACCCTGCCGGGCAGAAAGCGCAGGCACTCGATGCCACCGTTTTCCTCGCTGGCGTCCATGAGCATCTGCTGGCCGACACAGATGCCCAGCAGCGGCTTGGCCTGGTCGGCGAGCATCTCCTGAACCAGCCCCTGCAGTTCCGTGCGCTGCAGTTCGCCCATGCAGTCGCGCATGGCACCCTGGCCGGGCAGCACGATGCGCGTGGCACCGCGAATGGAGCGTGCGTCGCGGGTGATCACCACGTGTTCGTGGGTGACGTGCTCCAGGGCCTTGGCCACGGAGTGCAGGTTGCCCATGCCATAGTCGATGACGGCGATCGTCATGCTCGCTCCTCGCGGTTGGTGATCAAAGGCTGCCCTTGGTGGACGGCATCTGGCCGGCCATGCGCGGGTCGGCTTCCACCGCCATGCGCAGCGCCCGGCCGAAGGCCTTGAAGATCGTCTCGGCCTGATGGTGGGCGTTGCTGCCCTTGAGGTTGTCGATGTGCAGGGTCACCCGGGCGTGGTTGACGAAGCCCTGGAAGAATTCCTGGAACAGTTGGGTGTCCAGGCGGCCGATGCTGGCGCGGGTGAAGTCGACGTCCATGGCCAGGCCGGGGCGGCCGGAGAAGTCGATCACCACCCGCGACAGGGCCTCGTCGAGCGGCACGTAGGCATGGCCGTAGCGGCGGATGCCGCGCTTGTCGCCGATCGCCCGATCGAAGGCCTGGCCCAGGGTGATGCCGATGTCCTCGACGGTATGATGATCGTCGATGTGCAGGTCGCCCTTGGCCTCGATGTCCAGGTCGATCAGGCCGTGGCGCGCGATCTGGTCGAGCATGTGATCGAGGAACGGCACGCCGGTCTCGGCGTTGAAGCGCCCCTGGCCGTCCAGGTTGATGGTGACCGTGATCTGGGTTTCCGAGGTGTCTCGCGACACCGTGGCGATGCGCTCGGGCATGGACCGCTCTCCCTCCGGGCGCTCGCGCGCCGGGCACTGATGATCAGGGGCACTGCCGATGACGCGTGCCGCCATCCGGCCCGGTGCCCCTGCCGAGCCTGCCATTATAGAGAATCGCACTGGCCATCCGCTACAATGCGGGGGCTCAAGACGGGAGCGACATCCCGCCCACGGGAGAATAGGCATGCCGGTCACATTGGAGGAAGTCGATCACGCGCGCTGGGAAGCCGAGCCCCGGGTCGCGCTGGACCTGTCGCGGATCTATCACGACGCTGCCCCCGACTGGCTGCCGGCGCCCGCCGACGACTTCATTCGCCAGCACCTCGAGGAGGGCGGCGTCTTTCACGGCGCGCTGTTCAACGACCGTCTGCTCGGCGCGGTGAGCGTGCGCAAGACACCCGAGGCCTGGTGGATGTCGCATTTCTGCGTGCGCAAGACCACGCGCCGCCGCGGCGTCGGCTCGCGGCTGATGGCGCTGGTGGCCGCCGCTGCCGGCGACACCGACACCCCGCTGCGCATCGAGATCGTCCATCTGCCGTTGGAAAGCCAGCTGTTGCTGGTGCGGATGGGGTACCGGCTCGAGGAGAGCGGCAGCTTTTTCGAACTCAAGACATCCGCTCCAGGAGGAAGCCAATGAAGAGGCTGGTACGGATACTGCTCGCGGCAGTTGGCGTACTGGGATTGGTGGTCGTGGCGGCGGTGGTGTATGTCACCACCTTCTTCGACCCCAACGATCTCAAGCCGCGTCTGGTCGAGGCGGTACACGAGCAGACCGGGCTGACCCTGTCGCTGGACGGCCCTCTCAACTGGTCCTTCTATCCGCGTATCGGTGTCAGCGTCGAGGATGCGCGTGCCTGGCTGCCCGAACAGACTCGCGAGAACGAGGCGTTCGCCGCCATCGACCGCGGCGAGGTCAGCCTGGCCTTCGCGCCGCTGCTGTCCGGCGAGATCGCCATCGACGGGGTGACGCTCGACGGCATGCGTCTCGACCTGGTGCGTGACGAGCAGGGCCATGGCAACTGGGAGCAGTTGCTCGACCGGCTCGGCGGCTCCGGCGACAAGGCCGAGAGTGCGCTGGCGCCGGCCTCGGCCGGCCCCGCGATGCAGGCGTCCAGCGATCCCGCGGTGGCCCTCGACATCGCCAGCATCGAGGTGCGCAACAGTCGGGTGCATTATGTCGACCGGTCCAGCGACCTGGATCTGACCGTGCGCGATCTCTCGTTGACCGGCCGCGACGTCAATCCGGTCAACGCCTTCCCGCTGCAGACGCATTTCGTCGTCGACAGCACCGCGCCCGAGCTGAGCAGTCAGGTGGACTTCAAGAGCAAGGTACGGCTGGGCCTCAACGACGGCCGCTACGTGCTGGAAGGGCCGTCGCTGGAGACTCGCACCAGCCTGGCCGCCTCCAAGGATCGCGAACAGACGCTCGATGTCGAGGCCGGCAAGCTCACCGCCGACACCCGGGGCGGGCATTACCGGCTCGACGCTGCCCAGGTCGATGCCGAACTGGCGCACCCCGCGCTCGGCGACAAGCCGCTCTCGCTGGCGTCGTCGTTCGTCGCCGAGGCCAATACCCAGGAACAGACCGCGCGGCTCAGTGACCTGTCGCTGACCGGTGACGATGGGCTCAAGCTGACCGGCGTCCTGACGGTTAGCCAGTTGAGCGACGCACTGCACTATTCCGGGCAGGTCAAGCTGGCGCCGCTGTCGCTGCGCCCCTGGCTGACGCGCTTCGGCGTGGCCCTCGACACCGCCGACGAGGACGCGCTCTCCGAGGTCGCACTGACCAGCCCGGTGACGGGCGACCTGTCCAGAGCGACGCTCTCCAATCTGACCCTGGTCGTGGACGACACCACGCTGACCGGCTCGCTGGGGGCCGGCCTCGACGGTCGCTCGCTGAGTTTCGATCTGCAGGGCGACAAGCTCGACCTGGACGCCTACCTGCCGTCGCGCACTCAGGCTGCGCCTCAGGATGACACCGCCGCGCTGCTGCGTACGCTGGGGGTGGCGCCGGCCTATGCGGCGACCGAGGCGGCGCAAGCGGCCGATCTGGTGCCGACGGCGGCGCTGCGCGATCTTTCCCTCGATGGTCAGCTCGCCCTGGACAGCCTCACGGTCAAGGGCCTGACTCTCGACAAGCCGTCGCTGGCGCTCGCCGGCAGCGGCGGTCGGCTTTCGCTCGAGCGGCTCGACAGCCGGCTCTACGACGGCACGCTGCATGCCGAGGCCGGTCTCGACGTGCGTCAGTCGCCGATCCGCTGGTCGTTCAGCGAGAAACTCGACGGCGTGCAGCTCGTGCCGCTGGTCGAGGACTACAGCGGCAAGCCTTCGCCGTTGCGTGGCCGGCTCAACGTCAACGGCGACTTCACCTCGCAGACCAACCATGCCGACACCCTGCTGCGCAATCTCGACGGCAAGGTCGACTTCCGCGTCAGTGACGGTGCGGTGTTCAAGGTCAACGTCTCGCGGGAGCTGTGCACCGCGGTGGCCATGCTGGAGGGCGAGACCACCAGCCGCGACTGGAGTCCGGATACCCGCTTCGACCAGATCAAGGGCAGTGCCAAGGTGGTCGACGGCGTCATCCACAACGACGACCTGCTGATCAGCATCCCCGGCATCGAACTGACCGGCAAGGGCCAGGTCAACCTGCCCACCCAGCGCTTCGACTACGACGCCCGGGCTCGTTTCGTGGATACCGCCGATGCCGCCTGCAAGGTCAATCCGCGGCTCGAGAAGGTGCCGCTGCCCGTGCACTGCGAGGGTGAGCTGTCCGGCGAGCCGGGGCAGTGGTGCGCCTTCGATCGCCAGGCCTTCCAGCAGACGCTGACCAACCTCGCCAAGGACGAGGCCCAGAAGAAGGCCGTCGACAAGCTCGGCGAGAAACTCAATGAAAAACTCGGTGACAAATCTTCCGAGGAACTTCGCAACGCCATCCGTGGTCTATTGAAGTGACTATCATGCAAGCCAGTCCTGCGCCGACCTTCGCGTCGGCGCTTTTTTATGGGACGCTGCGCCCATGACGCCATCCCAGCCCATCGACCTGACCCCGCAGGCCTTCCAGTCGCGCCTGCTCGACTGGTTCGATCGCCACGGTCGCAAGAGCCTGCCCTGGCAGCAGGACAAGACCCCTTATCGAGTCTGGGTCTCGGAGATCATGCTCCAGCAGACTCAGGTCGCCACGGTGATCCCCTACTACGAACGCTTCATGGCGCGCTTTCCGGACGTCGAGGCGCTGGCCCGCGCCGAGGTCGACGAGGTGCTTCACCTGTGGACCGGGCTGGGCTACTACGCACGGGCGCGCAACCTGCACCGGGCGGCGCAGTGCGTGGTCGACGAGCACGACGGTGAATTTCCCGTGCACAGCCTCGAGGCCATGGCCGCGCTGCCGGGGATCGGTCTGTCGACCGCCGGGGCGATCATCGGCATCAGCACCGGTCGGCGCGCGGTGATTCTCGACGGCAACGTCAAGCGCGTGCTGGCGCGGCTGCACGCGGTCCAGGGCTGGCCCGGCAAGACCGCGGTGAGCCGCGAGCTGTGGCGGCTGGCCGAGCATTACACGCCCGACTCGCGGGTGGCCGACTACGCGCAGGCGATGATGGACCTGGGGGCGACGCTGTGTACCCGGGGCAAGCCCAGTTGCCTGCTGTGTCCCTTCGAGGACGTCTGCGTGGCTCACGCCCGCGGCGAGGAGCGGCGCTTTCCCGAGTCCAAGCCGCGCAAGGCGCTGCCCGAGCGGCGTACGCTGATGCTGCTGCTGTGCGACCCCGCGGGTCGCGTGCTGCTCGAGCGCCGGCCGCCCAGCGGCTTGTGGGGGGGATTGTGGTGCTTTCCTCAGTTCGAGGATGACGCCGCGCTGGATGACTGGTTAGCCTGTCATGTGGCACATGCTCGGCGCGGCAAGGCCTGGGCGCCGTTCACGCATACCTTCAGCCATTTCCGGCTGCAGATCGTGCCGCAACCGGTCTGGCTGACGCGCGAGCCAGGGATTGTCGCGGAAAGCGGTCGGCTGTGGTACGACCTGGCACAACCCGCCAACGTCGGGCTGGCGGCTCCGGTCAAGACGCTGCTGGAGACGTTGGCCGGCAACCTGACACAAGCCGAGGAGACAACGCCATGACCCAGACCGTGTTCTGCCGCAAGTACCAGCAGGAGCTCGAAGCCCTGCCGTTCCCGCCACTGCCCGGCGAGAAGGGACTGGAGATCCAGCGAACCGTTTCCAAGCAGGCCTGGGACGAGTGGCAGGCGCAGCAGACGCGAC
The DNA here is from genome assembly GCF_004117855.1 of Modicisalibacter coralii. Taxonomy (GTDB): domain Bacteria; phylum Pseudomonadota; class Gammaproteobacteria; order Pseudomonadales; family Halomonadaceae; genus Modicisalibacter; species Modicisalibacter coralii. The sequence continues at coordinate 875 of NZ_QWBW01000031.1, read as the reverse complement.
TGATCAACGAGAAGCACCTCAATCTGCTCGAGCCCGAGTCGCGCGAGTACCTCATGGAGCAGATGGAGCGTTTCCTCGACAACCGCGAGACCGACCAGGCCGAAGGCTATGTACCGCCGTCGCAGTGATGTCTGGCGGTGTCGTGGAGGGAAAGCATCTTTTTGAATTGAAAAGGGTTGACCGGCACGGGGCTTTACGGTTTAATACGTCCCCGTTGGCAGCGGCCAGATAGCTCAGTCGGTAGAGCAGTGGATTGAAAATCCTCGTGTCGGCGGTTCGATTCCGTCTCTGGCCACCACACTGCTGGGGTATAGCCAAGTGGTAAGGCACCGGTTTTTGGTATCGGCATTCGCAGGTTCGAGTCCTGCTACCCCAGCCACGCCGACGCATTTGGCGCTGGCATAGCTCAGTTGGTAGAGCAACTGACTTGTAATCAGTAGGTCCCGGGTTCGACTCCTGGTGCCAGCACCAACTAAGCGCCGCCAAATCAAGCGCTTACAGATTTTAAAAGCCGCCTTTTAGGGCGGCTTTTTTGTTGTGCGTAGATTCGGTATCGCTCCCATGCTTGTCGGGAGTTGGTAAGCGCTCCATAAACCCCATCTTCCGGGCACGATTCATCAACGACAGACTGGTGCCTCCCATCATGAAGGAGGGCACCATGAACGAGCTGACCTCGACACAGGCCTACTGGCTGGGCCATCTATTTCATGCCTCATCCCGGCAACTGTCGCTGAGCGAGTATGCCGAGGAGCAGGAACTGGCGTTGGCGGCGTTGCTGGCCTGGGAGCAACGTCTGGTGGTGCAGGGTGTGCCGGTGCCGCCGCGTCATCGCCCGAAGCGCTTCGTCGCCGTGGAGGTGGCCCGATGATCCGGCC
>NZ_QWBW01000030.1 GCF_004117855.1 Modicisalibacter coralii | reverse complement strand
CCTTGAGCTCGGGTATCGACCACGCCAGCGGCGAACCACTGGCCAGAAACACGATCAACGGCAGACCGACGACCAGGGCGGCACCGATCCGATACATCGGCAGCGCCTTGCCGGTGGCCGCCTGGCGGCGACGGGCGAAGATCGTCAGCGCCACGGTGAGGACCACCGCGACCGCCAGCGCCCAGGGCGTGGCGGCGAACCCCGGCAACGCCTCGGGGGCCGGCACCACCAGGCCGCGCACGTTGAAGAAGATGCTGTCGAACAGCGACAGGCTCTGGCGCGGCGAGGGGCCGCGCCAGCAGCCAGTTGGGCGAGAGCCGGGCGATGCCCACCGCGAAGCCGATGATCGTCGCCGCGACGATGCCCAGCACCGAGACCAGCAGGGTGTTGAGCAGGCCGATCACGAAGGTGCGGCCGTAGGTGTCGTCGCTGGTGTAGTCGATCAGCGTCTGGGGGATGGAAAAGCCGGCACGCTCGCCGAGGAAGTCGAAGCCGGTGCGGATGCCGCGGGCCTCGAGATTGGCCAGGGTGTTGTGGACCAGAAAACCGATGAAGACCGCCAGGAACGCGAACAGCAACCCCTGGACGATCAGGGCGCGCATGGCGGGGTCGCGCCACAGCGGACCCCGCCCGCGACGCGGGATGGACGTGGTGGGACGCAGCATGAGTGATCTCGACTGGGGCGGATAAGCCTGACCCGCGCGCCCTCGTGAGGCGCGCGGGGCTCGTTACGTCCAGCGGCTCAGCGAACCGGCGGTGCGTACTGGATGCCGCCGTCGGTCCACAGCGCGTTGATGCCCCGCTCGACCTCGAGCGGCGAGTCCATGCCCACGTTGCGGGCGTAGACCTCGCCGTAGTTGCCCACCTGCTTGACGATGTTGTAGGCCCAGTCGTTGGACAGCCCCAACTGCTCGCCGAAGGTGCCGTCCTTGCCCAGCAGACGTGCCACGTCGGGGTTGGGCGGGTTGTCGCGCATCGCGTCGACGTTGTCGCGGGTCACGCCCAGTTCCTCGGCGTTGAGCATCGCGAACAGCGTCCACTTGACGATGTCGAACCATTGGTCGTCGCCCTGGCGGACCACCGGGCCCAGCGGCTCCTTGGAGATACGCTCGGGCAGGATCTTGACGCTGGACGGATCGGCGAGCTGCAGGCGCAGCGCGGCGAGCTGCGAGGAGTCGGAGGTCAGCACGTCGCAGCGGCCGCTGTCGAAGCCCTGGGCGGTCTGGTCGGAGGTGTCGAAGGCGACCTGCTGGAACTGCATGTCATGGGACTTGAAGTAGTCGGCCATGTTGAGCTCGGTGGTGGTGCCGGCCTGCACGCAGATCGAGGCGCCGTCGAGTTCGCTGGCGCTGTCGATGCCCAGATCCTTGCGGATCAAAAAGCCCTGCCCGTCGTAGAAGTCGACCCCGGCGAAATTGAGCCCCAGGGAGTTGTCGCGGGTCGCGGTCCAGGTGGTGTTGCGCGAGAGCACGTCGATCTCGCCGGACTGCAGCGCGGTGAAGCGTTCCTTGGCGGTCAGCGGGGTGAAGGAGACCGCCTCGGGGTCGGCGAAGACCGCCGCCGCCACGGCACGGCAGAACTCGACGTCGAGCCCCTGCCACTGGCCGTCCTGGTCGGGGGCCGAGAAGCCGGGCAGGCCGGTGCTCACCCCGCAGCGAAACTCGCCTTCGCTCTTGACGTCGTCGAGCGTCGCGGCCTGTGACTGGGAGGCCACAGCCGCCGCCAGCAGGGCGGCGGGCAACAGGATCAGGCTGTTGTTCTTGATTCGCATGTCGGATTCAACTCCCTGTCGTTGTCATTGTCGGTGCATGCAGGCGCATGGCCCGAACAACGCTTGCAAGGAGCGTTCCAACCTGGCCCGTGAGTCGCTTTCATCTCATGGCAACGTGGGATTTGCCGCGGCGATGCCACCCCGCGGCGGCGACACGAGCGCCATCAGCGTGCGATCGCGTGCCTCGACGCGCCGTTTCGGTGCGGGGCCGACGGCGGCCGCCGTCAGGCAGCGGTGCGCCGACGTCGCCAGGCCAGCAACAGGCCGCCGGCCAGCAACGCCCCCAGGGTGTTGGCGAGGATGTCCAGCGGGTCGCCGCCGGCCCGCCCGGGCACGCCGAGCTGAGCCAGCTCGATGACGATCCCGTAGACGACGGCGACCCCAACGGCGACCGCCAGACGCCAGCCTGCCAGCCCCAGCGCACCGCTGAGCGCGGCGTAGGCCGCCAGGTGGTTGAACTTGTCCCACGGCAGATGCGCGGGCAATTCGTCGGCGGGGGTCAGGCTGCCCCAGGCGATGCCCGCGGCGACGCCCAGCGCCGCCAGGGCCCACCCCCGATGGCCGGGCATCGCCTCAGCCCAGCGGATGGTAGGCCGGGCTCAGCTCGTGCAGCGCCTCGAGGAAGTCGCTGACGCGCTGCGGGTCGGTGTGCTGGCTGATGCCGTGGCCCAGGTTGAAGACATGCCCCGGGCCGGCGCCGTAGCTGTCGAGGATGCGTGCCACCTCGGCGCGGATCGCCGCCGGCCGCGCGAATAGCACGCTGGGGTCGAGGTTGCCCTGCAGGGCGACCCGGTGGCCGACCCGCGAGCGGGCATCGCTGAGTTCGGTGGTCCAGTCGAGCCCCAGGGCATCGGCCCCGGTCGCGGCGAGATGTTCGAGCCACTGGCCGCCGTTCTTGGTGAACAGGATCACCGGCACCCGCCGACCGTCGCCATCGCGCTGCAGCCCGGCGACGATCTGCTCCATGTAGCGCAGCGAGAACTCCAGGTAGGCCGGCGTCGACAGCGCCCCGCCCCAGGTATCGAAGATCTGCACCACCTGGGCGCCGGCACGGATCTGCGCGTTGAGGTAGTCGGTCACGGCGTGGGCCAGCAGGTCGAGCAACTGGTGCATCGCCTCGGGGTTGCCGTAGAGCATGCCCTTGACGTGGCGGAAGTCCTTGCTCGACGCTCCCTCGACCATGTAGGTGGCCAGCGTCCAGGGGCTGCCCGAGAAGCCGATCAGCGGCACCCGGCCATCGAGTTCGCAGCGGATCGCACGCACCGCGTTCATGACGTAGTCCAGGTCGCGCTCGGCGTCGGGCAGGGTCAGCGCTTCGACGTCGGCCTGGCTGCGCACCGGCTTTCTGAACTTGGGCCCCTCGCCGGTCTCGAAATACAGCCCCAGCCCCATGGCGTCGGGAATGGTCAGGATGTCGGAGAACAGGATCGCCGCATCCAGGGGGAACCGCTCCAGCGGCTGCAGCGTCACCTCGCAGGCCCGGGCGGTGTCGCGGCACAGGTCCATGAAGCTGCCGGCCTCGCCGCGAACCCGGCGATATTCGGGCAGATAGCGCCCGGCCTGACGCATCATCCATACCGGGGTGCGGTCCACCGGCTCACGGGCCAGGGCACGCAGAAGGCGGTCGTTCTTGAGTTCCATGAAAGTCTCGCTGTTCGCGGTTTTGACCCATTGTAACGGATGCGCCGGGGGGATTGGCGAGCGCCGTGCAACGCCGTGTGCGCCCTGCCGGCAAGACGCGATACGGGTGAGCTCGATCGGCGATCCTGCTACCATGGACGCTTCATCGGCCGGGCGCTGGTGCCCGCCGGTTCGTTGTCGAGGGTAACCGTGACGATTCGCTTCATCGCCGCCTCCAGGCTCCCCACCCCCTGGGCCACCTTTACCATGCACGGCTTCGAGGACGAGGCCACCGGCAAGGACCACATCGCCCTGACGCTCGGCGACGTGGCGATCGGCGAGCCCGTGCTGGGGCGCGTCCACTCCGAATGCCTGACCGGCGACGCGCTGTTCTCGATGCGCTGCGACTGCGGCTACCAGCTTCAGGAGGCGCTCAAGCGCATCGCCGCGGAAGGCCGTGGCGTGCTGCTCTACCTGCGCCAGGAGGGGCGCGGCATCGGCCTGCTCAACAAGATCCGCGCCTATCATCTGCAGGATCAGGGCTATGATACGGTGGAGGCCAACGAGCACCTGGGCTTCGGCGCCGACCTGCGCCGCTACGACCTGTGCGTGCCGATGCTCGAGCATCTGGGCGTCTCGTCGCTGCGCCTGATGACCAACAATCCGCGCAAGGTCGACGCCCTGACCCGGGACGGCGTGACCATCAGTGAACGCGTGCCGCTGACCACCGGTCGAAACCCCCACAACGAGCACTACCTGTCGACCAAGGCCGGCAAGCTGGGCCACATGATGGCACTCGACGACTTCACCCCGGCCGGCGATGTGGATATCGAACGCAAGCCCTGAGCGCGCTGCGATCGCGCACCCGGCTTGCCATGCGGGAGGCGCAACGATGAGTTCCGAGCCCACTGACGACACGACCTACAGTCTTCTCGAGGAGTCCCTGCACAGCATCAGCCACGGCATCGGCGCCGCGCTGAGCCTGGCCGGCATGGTGGTGCTGATCGTGCTCGCCAGCCTGGCGGCCCACGTCGACCCCTGGAAGATCGTCGGCGTCAGTCTCTACGGCGCCACCCTGGTGCTGCTCTACACCGCCTCGACGCTCTATCACGGCTTTCGCCATCCGCGCCTCAAGCGCGCCTTCAAGATCCTCGATCACTGCGCCATCTATGCGTTGATCGCCGGCACCTACACGCCCTTCCTGCTGGTCAACCTGCGCGGGCCGCTGGGCTGGACGCTGCTGGCGGTGATCTGGACGCTGGCCCTCGGCGGCATCGCCCTGAAGCTGATCTGGCCGCAGCGCTTCGGCGTGCTGCGGGTCGCCGTCTACCTGCTGATGGGCTGGCTGATCGTGGTCGCCTCGGGCGAAATGGGCCGCGCGCTCTCCGCGACCAGCCTGGACCTGCTGATCGCCGGCGGCATCACCTACACCGTGGGGGTGCTGTTCTACGCGATCCGCGCCATCCCCTTCCACCACGTCATCTGGCACCTGTTCGTGCTGGGCGGCAGCGTCTGCCACTACCTGGCGGTCTACAACGCCGTGCTCGCCTGACGACCACGGCCCCGACCGGCGCTTCAATCCATCCGGGTTGATCCATATCAGCCCGCCCCCTCCCGGCTCGCTCTAGACTGGCGTTGACATTCATCAACGCAGGGAGAGCCGTCATGGCCGTGACGCCACCTCGACTGAAGCTCGGCGCGCTGATCGCGCTGGTCGTGGGATCGATGATCGGCGGGGGAATCTTTTCACTGCCCCAGAACATGGCGGCCAGCGCCGGCGCCGGGGCCATCCTGATCGGCTGGGCCATCACCGCGGTGGGCATGCTGGCACTGGCCTTCGTCTTCCAGAGCCTGGCCAACCGCAAGCCGGAACTCGACGCCGGCGTCTATGCCTACGCCAGGGCGGGCTTCGGCGCCTACATGGGCTTCTCCTCGGCGTGGGGCTACTGGATCAGCGCCTGGATCGGCAACGTCAGCTATTTCGTGCTGCTGTTCAGTACCCTGGGGATCTTCTTCCCGATCTTCGGCGAGGGCAACAACCTGCCCGCGATCGTCGCCGCCTCGCTGGTACTCTGGGGCGTGCACTTTCTGGTGCTGCGCGGCATCCGCGAGGCCGCCTTCGTCAACCTGGTCACCACCGTCGCCAAGCTGGTGCCGCTGCTGCTGTTCATCGTGCTGGTCGCCACCGCCTTCCGCTGGGACGTCTTCACCCGGGATTTCTGGGGCCTGCAATCCCCCGATCTGGGCGGCGTCATGAACCAGGTACGCAACATGATGCTGGTCACCGTGTGGGTGTTCATCGGCATCGAGGGCGCCAGCGTCTACTCGGCCCGCGCCGAACGCCGTCGCGACGTCGGCCGGGCCACCGTGATCGGCTTCGTCGGCGTCCTGCTGGTGCTGGTCCTGGTCAACGTGCTGTCGATGGGCGTGCTGTCCCAGCCCGAGCTGGCCGGGCTCGGCAACCCCTCGATGGCCGGCGTGCTGGAACACGTGGTGGGTCACTGGGGCGCGGTGTTGATCGGCATCGGCCTGATCGTCTCGCTGAGCGGGGCGCTGCTCTCCTGGACGCTATTGTGTGCCGAGATCCTGCATGCCGCGGCCCGCGACGACACCATGCCGGCCTTCCTCAAGCGCGAGAACGCCCGCCAGGTGCCGGCCAACGCGCTGTGGCTGTCCAATGGCCTGATCCAGCTGTTCCTGGTGCTGACCCTGTTCAACGAATCGACCTACCTGAGCCTGCTCTACCTGGCGACGTCGATGATCCTGGTTCCCTACTTCTGGTCGGCCGCCTACGCCCTGCTGCTGGGCCTGCGCGGCGAGACCTACCAGAACGCGCCCGGCGAGCGTCGCCGCGACATCGTCGTCGCCCTGATCGCCACGCTGTACGCCGTCTGGCTGGTCTACGCCGGCGGCATCCAGTACGTGCTGCTCTCGGCCCTGCTCTATGCACCGGGGGCGCTGTTCTTCGCCAAGGCCCGCCGCGAACAGGGCCAGCCGGTCTTCACGACCGTCGAGAAGGGCATCGTCGCGCTGGTGTTGCTCGGCGCCCTGCTGGCCATCTACGGGCTCTACAGCGGTTTGCTGAGCCTGTGACGCGCCCCGTTTCCCCTTTCCACCGCCACTGAGGACCTTCGCCATGTCAGTTACCGCGCTTTCCCCCGGCGTGTACTCCGAGATCGGCAAGCTGCGCCGGGTCATGGTCTGCTCGCCGGGACTCGCTCACCGGCGTTTGACCCCGGCCAACTGCGACGACCTGCTGTTCGACGACGTCATCTGGGTCAGCCAGGCCAAGCGCGATCACTTCGACTTCGTCACCAAGATGCGCGAGCGCGACGTGGAAGTGCTGGAAATGCACGATCTGCTGGCCGAGACCGTCGCCGACGCGCGGGCGCGCCAGTGGCTGCTCGACCGCAAGGTGACGGTCGACCGGGTGGGCCTCGGCCTGCAGCAGGAGGTGCGCGCCTGGCTGGAAGAACTCGAGGCGCCGCGGCTGGCCGAGTTCCTGATCGGCGGGGTCACGCCCGACGACATGGCGGGCACCCACGGCGGCGAGATTCTCGGCATGTTCCGCGATTACCTGGGGCACTCGAGCTTCATCCTGCCGCCCCTGCCCAACACCCAGTTCACCCGCGACACCACCTGCTGGATAAACGGCGGCGTGACCCTGAACCCGATGTTCTGGCCGGCGCGTCGTCAGGAAACCCTGCTCGCCGCGGCGATCTACCGCTTCCACCCGCTCTTCGCCGAGCAGGAATTCCCGATCTGGTACGGCGACCCCGACATCGACCATGGCCCCGCCTCGCTGGAAGGCGGTGACGTCATGCCGCTGGGCAACGGCGTGGTGCTGATCGGCATGGGCGAGCGCAGCTCGCGCCAGGCCATCGGCCAGCTCGCCCGGACGCTGTTCGATCACGAGGCCGTGGAACGGGTCATCGTCGCCGGCCTGCCGCGCTCGCGCGCCTCGATGCACCTCGACACGGTGTTCACCTTCTGCGACCGCGACCTGGTGACCATCTTCCCCGAAGTGGTCGAGGGCATCGTCGCCTTCAGCCTGTATCCCGACGCCGGCAAGCCCGGCGGCATCGACGTGCGCCGCGAGACGCGCGGCCTGCTCGAGGTGGTCGCCGAGGCCCTCGGCCTGCCCGCCCTGCGCGTGGTGAAGACCGGCGGCGACAGCTTCGAGGCCGAGCGGGAGCAATGGGACGACGGCAACAATGTCGTCGCCCTGGAGCCCGGCGTGGTGATTGGCTACGACCGCAACACCTACACCAACACGCAGTTGCGCAAGGCCGGCGTGGAGGTCATCACCATCGACGCCAGCGAACTGGGGCGCGGCCGCGGCGGCGGCCACTGCATGACCTGCCCGATCGTTCGCGACCCCATCGACTACTGAGGAGGGACCCGTCATGGCCTTCAACCTGCGCAACCGCAGCCTGCTCAACCTGATCGACTACAGCGAGCGGGAACTGCATTTCCTGCTCGACCTGTCGCGGGACCTCAAGCGCGCCCGCTACGCCGGCACCGAACGTCGCCATCTCGTCGGCAAGAACATCGCGCTGATCTTCGAGAAGACCTCGACCCGCACGCGCTGCGCCTTCGAGGTCGCCGCCTACGACCAGGGCGCCAACGTCACCTACATCGACCCCACCTCGTCGCAGATCGGTCACAAGGAAACCATGAAGGACACCGCCCGGGTACTGGGGCGGATGTACGACGCCATCGAGTACCGCGGCTTCGCCCAGGCGACCGTCGAGACGCTGGCGCGCTACGCCGGGGTGCCGGTCTACAACGGTCTGACCGACGACTACCACCCCACGCAGATGCTCGCCGACGTGCTGACCATGCGCGAACACAGCGACAAGCCACTCCACGAGATCCGCTACGCCTACCTCGGCGATGCCCGCAACAACATGGGGCGCTCGCTGCTGCTGATCGGCGCCAAGCTGGGCATGGACGTGCGCATCGCCGCGCCCAAGGCGCTCTGGCCGCCCGCCGAGCACCTCGAGGCCTGCCGGGCGATCGCCGCGACCAGCGGGGCGCGCCTGACACTGACCGAGGATCCCCGCGCCGCCGTCGAACACGTCGACTTCATCCACACCGACGTCTGGGTCTCGATGGGCGAGCCGTTGGAAACCTGGGACGAGCGCATCGACGAACTGCTGCCCTATCAGGTCAACCGCGCACTGCTCGAGGCCGCCGACAACCCGCGCGTGCGCTTCATGCACTGCCTGCCCGCCCTGCACAACGCCGAGACCAAGGTCGGCGCCCGACTCGCCGAGCGCCGCCCGGAACTCGCCCAGGGCGTGGAAGTGACCGACGAGGTGTTCGAGTCGCCCGCCTGCATCGCCTTCGAGCAGGCGGAAAACCGCATGCACACCATCAAGGCGGTGCTGGTCGCGACGCTCGGCGAGCGCTGAGCGCGGGCGATCGCTGCGGGACAAGGACCGCCCGGCGCCAGCGTCGCGGCGGTCGACCATCGACTGACAGGAGACACGCCATGCGTATCGTCGTCGCCCTGGGCGGCAATGCCCTGCTGCGCCGGGGGGAGCCGCTCACGGCCGAGGCCCAGCGCGACAACATTCGTCTCGCCTGCCGGCAACTGGCCCGCATCGCCCCGGGCAACGAGCTGGTCGTCGCCCACGGCAACGGCCCCCAGGTCGGCCTGCTGGCACTGCAGGGCGCCGCCTACGAGGCCGTCGAGCCCTACCCCCTGGACGTGCTCGACGCCGAGACCGAGGGCATGATCGGTTACGTCATCGAGCAGGAACTGGGCAACCTGCTGCCCGCCGAGACCCCGCTGGCCACCCTGCTCACCCAGGTCGAGGTGGACGCCGACGACCCCGCCTTCCATCACCCCACCAAGCCGATCGGCCCGGTCTACTCCCGCGAGGAGGCCGAGCGACTGGCCCGCGAGAAGAACTGGTCCATCGCCGCCGACGGCGACCGCTATCGGCGCGTCGTGGCCAGCCCCCGGCCACAGCGCATCTTCGCCATCCGGCCGATACGCTGGCTGCTGGAAAAGGGCAGCGTGGTGATCTGCGCCGGGGGCGGGGGCATCCCCACCGCCTACGACGCGGCAGGCCAGTTGCAGGGTATCGAAGCGGTGATCGACAAGGATCGTTGTTCGGCGCTGCTCGCCGAGCAGCTCGATGCCGACCTGTTGATCATCGCCACCGATGTCGACGCCGCCTATGTCGACTGGCAGAGCCCGTCGCGCCGGGCGATCGCCCAGGCCTCGCCCGAGGCGCTGGATGGCCACGAATTCGCCGAGGGCTCCATGGCGCCCAAGATCCAGGCCGCCTGCGATTTCGCCAGACACACCGGCCGGCCCGCGACGATCGGCGCCCTGGCCGACATCGAGGCCATCGTCCAGGGCCGGGCCGGCACCCGCATCGACCGCCACGTCGACGGCATCCGCTATCGCCCGTAAGGCTCCCGCCGGCGGCTCACGTCTCGAGCCGCCGCGCCCCGCTCGCCGTCGCGCCCAGCACATCCTCGGGGTTGCGCAGCGGGCAGCTCTCCAGCGACAGACAACCGCAGCCGATACAGCCGTCGAGTTGATCGCGTAGCTTGCTCAGCGCATCGATCCGCGCCTGCAGCGACTCGCGCCAGTCGGCCGACAGGCGGCGCCAGTCATCGGCGGTGGGCGTGCGTCCCGGCGGCAGGGTCGCCAGGGCCGCGCCGATCTCGGCCAATGGCACCCCGGTGCGCTGGGCGATCTTGATGATCGCCACCCGGCGCAGCACGTCACGGGTGTAACGCCGCTGGTTGCCGGCGTTGCGCCAGGATTCGATCAACCCCTTGCTCTCGTAGAAGTGCAACGTCGATACCGCGACGCCGCAGCGCGCCGCGACCTCGCCGACCGAGAGTTCGCGCTTGCGGGGATCGAGCCGTCGTCCCATGGCCTTGACCTCAAGTTTACTCGAGGTTCTAGAGTGCTCGACGTCGCCCGTCACGTCAAAGGAGCCTCGCCATGCCCGCACCGCTCAAGCTCGCCCTGATTCTCGGCAGCGCCCGTCACCGACGCTTCTGCGACCGGGTCGCCGGCTGGACGTGCCGCCAGCTGGCCGCCCACGGCGGCTTCGAGGTCGATGTCATCGACCCCGCCGAACTGCCGCTGTCGGTTCGCGACCAGCCCCTGCCGCGGGCGGCATGGGGGCACCTCGAAGAACGGCTGGCTGCGGCCGATGCCTTCCTGATCGTCACGCCGGAGTACAATCATGGCTACACGGCCGCGCTCAAGGCGCTGCTCGACACGGTGCACGACGCCTGGCAGGCCAAGCCGGTGGGCTTCGTCGCCTATGGCGGCGCCTCCGGCGGGCTGCGGGCGGTCGAGCAGTTGCGCCTGGTTTTCGCCTCGCTGCATGCGGTGACGCTGGGTGACACGGTAAGCTTCGCCCACGCCTGGGAGCGTTTCGGGCCCGGTGGCGCCCTCTACGCTCCACTGCGCGAGGATCGCCGCCTGGCGCTGCTGCTCGAGCGCCTCGCCTGGTGGGCCCGGGCACTGCGCACGGCGCGTCGTGCCGAGCCCTACGAGAGCGTCGGCCGGGACACCGCGACGAGCGTCTGACCGGCCCGCCTGGCCACCGACCACTAGCCCATCAAGGACGAGGTTGCCGCATGTTCCGCTGGTTCGAAAACCGACTCGATCCCTTTCCCGCCGAGAAGCCCGCGCGGCCGCCCGATACCCTGGTCGCCTTCTGCCTGCACTACACCCGCGGCGCCTGGCCCTACCTGGCGATCTCGGCGGTGCTGATGGCGCTGATCGCGGTCAGCGAGGTATGGCTGTTCCGCTTTCTCGGCAACATCGTCGACTGGCTCTCGGCCCAGGACCGGGCGACGTTTCTCGCCGATCAGGGCGCCAAGCTCGCGGGCATGGCGCTACTCGTCCTGGTCGTCCTGCCGGCGATGGTCTTCGCCCATTCACTGCTCAACCAGCAGACGCTGATGGGCAACTACCCGATGCGCATCCGCTGGCAGGGCCACCGCTACCTGCTCGAGCAGTCGCTGGGCTTCTATCAGGAGGAGTTCGCCGGGCGCATCGCCACCAAGCTGATGCAGAGTTCACTAGCGGTCCGCGAGTGCGTGATCAAGCTGTTCGACGTGCTCAACTACGTGATCGTCTACTTTCTCGGCACCTTGTTGCTGGTCGCCACCACCGACTGGCGCCTGGCCCTGCCGCTGGCGGCCTGGCTGGTCGGCTACCTGGTGCTGCTGCGCGTGTTCGTGCCACGCCTGGGACACGTCGCCGAGGATCAGGCCGACGCCCGTTCGCGGATGACCGGGCGCCTCGTCGACAGCTACACCAACATCCAGACCGTCAAGCTGTTCTCCCACGCCCGGCGCGAGGCGAGCTACGCCCGCGAGGGCATGCGAGGCTTCCTGGGCACGGTGCACCGCCAGATGCGTCTGGTGACGCTGTTCTACGGCGCGCTCTACGTGCTCAATGCGCTGCTGCTGTTCTCGGTGGCGGCCCTGGCGATCGTGCTGTGGCGGGAGGCGGCGGTGAGCGTCGGCGCGGTGGCGGTCGCCCTCGGCCTGGTACTGCGGCTGTGGGGGATGTCGCAGTGGATCATGTGGGAGGTCTCGGCACTGTTCGAGAGCGTCGGCACGGTGCAGGACGGCATCACCACGCTGGCCCTGCCCCACGCCCTCGAGGACGCCCCCGACGCCCGGGCCCTGCAGGTCGTGCGCGGCGGGCTGCGCTTCGAGCATGTGCGCTTTCACTACGGCAAGGGTGGCGGAGTGATCGAGGATCTCTCGCTCGACATTCGCCCCGGCGAGCGTATCGGCCTGATCGGGCCCTCGGGCGCCGGCAAGTCGACGCTGGTCAACCTGCTGCTGCGCTTTCACGACCTGGAGGGCGGCCGCATCCTGATCGACGATCAGGACATCGCCGGGGTGACCCAGGAAAGCCTGCGCGCGGCCATCGGCATGGTCACCCAGGACACCGCGCTGCTGCACCGCTCGGTGCGCGACAACCTGCTCTACGGCCGCCCGGACGCCGACGAGGCGAGCGTGCTCGAGGCGGCCCGCCAGGCCCACGTCACGCCCTTCCTCGACGGCCTGCGCGACAGCCAGGGGCGCAGCGGGCTCGACGCCCACGTCGGCGAGCGCGGGGTCAAGCTCTCCGGCGGCCAGCGCCAGCGTATCGCCATCGCCCGGGTGATGCTCAAGGACGCGCCGATCCTGATTCTCGACGAGGCGACGTCGGCGCTGGATTCCGACGTCGAGGCGGCGATCCAGGAGAACCTCGAGACGCTGATGGCCGGCAAGACGGTGATCGCCATCGCCCACCGGCTGTCGACCATCGCCGCCATGGACCGACTGATCGTCATGGACCGCGGGGCGATCGTCGAGCAGGGGCGCCACGACGAGCTGCTCGCCCGCGATGGCCTCTACGCCCGGCTCTGGCGGCGCCAGTCGGGGGGGTTCCTGGCACCCGGCGACAGTCGCGACACCGCCGCGGCACGCCCCGACATCAACCGCGCCTGACCCTCACTCGGCCGGGGTGAGTTCGGCCTCGCGCGCCCGGGCGGCGACCAGGGCCGGTCGCGCCATGCAGCGCTCGCGATAGGCATCGAGCGCCGCCGGCAGCGGCTGCTGGAAAGCCTGCGCCCAGCTCAAGGTGTGGCCGACGAAGATGTCGGCCAGCGAAAAGGCCCCCCGGACCAGCCAGTCCGAGCCGTCGAAACGCCGTGCCAACGCCCCGAGTGCGCGCTGGAACTCCCATTCGGCGGTGGGCAGGATCGCCGGCACCCGCCGCGCCTCGGGCAGGGCGAAGCGATGCTTGCCCAGCGTCCACAGCGGCTGTTCCAGCTCGCTGATGGTAAAGCTCAGCCATTGATCGACCTGTGCCCGGCCGGCCGTGTCCTCGGGCAGCAGGCGCCCCGCCCCGTAACGGTCGGCGAGATACCGGCAGATCGCCAGCGATTCGAACAGGGTCAGGTCGTCGTCGACCAGGACTGGCACCTTGCCATCGGGATGCAGGGCGAGATGGTCCTCGCGCTGCCCGGCCCCCGCCGCCAGATCCACGTGCCGGCAGCGATAGTCGAGGCCCAGTTCCTCGAGCGTCCAGGCCGCCCGCAGCGAGCGGCTGTTGGCAAAGCAGTGCAGGGTGAGCATGCGGCTATCCTCGCGGTGACGTCGGGGGATCAGTCTAGCGCGACGGCCGGTTCCGTGCCTGCATGCCGCTCAGGCATCGCGCTCGGCATCGGCCCGCTTCTCGAGACGATGGCCGTCCTCGCTGGCACCCGCCTTCCAGTAGCTGGAGATGTAGAACTCGCCGCGCTGCAGGCCGCATTCGTTCCTGAAATAGGCACGCAGCCTGCGCATGCCCGAGAACTCGCAGGCCGCCCACACTGCCGGGCGTCCGGGCAGCCAGGGCAGGTCGCGTACCGCGTCGAGCAGCCGGTCGCTGTTCGCGCCCGGATGGGGCTCGATCACCCACGCGATGTCGACCCCGGCCGGCTTGACGAGCGACTGGATGTCATCGGCGGTCGTCACTTCGATCACCGCCTGGCCTCGGGCGTCGGCGGGCAGGGCCGCGAGGTTGTCGGCGATCGCCGGTAGTGCGGTCATGTCGCCGACCAGCAGGTACCAGTCGGCACCGGCGGCAACGCGCTTTCTGGGCCCCGGGCCGCCGACGTCGATGACATCGCCCGGCTCGGCGTCGAGCGCCCAGCGCGAGGCCGGCCCACCGTGGTCGTGCACCACGAAGTCGATGTCGAGGGCGTCGTCGCGCTGGGCACTAACGGTATAGGTCCGTACCGCGGTCTGCCCATCGGCGGCGGGGCAGTGCAGCTTGACGTAGCCGCCGGCCTGGTCGGGCGGAAAGGTGCGCAAGCCGTCACCACCCAGGGTGATGCGCAGCATGTTGGGAGTGACGTAGCGTTTGCCGAGCACGGTGAAGGAACGGGGCGGGGAGCGTTTCATGCCGTCTCCTGGGGAAATTGCGAAACGAGTGACGGAGGCGCGAGCCGCAGCAAGCGGCCCGGGGTCGACCGGCGTGTCGACGATCATTGGCGACATAGTTGACTTTGTCAACCATTGCGGCGAACGGTCGACAGCCCCGGTCAGACTCCGCCGCCATGGGCCGCCCACGAAAAAGCTCCGGTGCGAATACCGGAGCTCTCGGGACACGACGCGCGATCGTCATTCGAGGCGCGGGTCACATACCGCTTACCAGTCGCTGCCGTGGCCCAGCCGCGGCTGATCTTCACTGGGCAGATGCGCCTGCTGCGGCAGGCTCGTCTTGTGTGCGGTATTCCGGGCGATGGTGCGCTGGGTCTGGGCCATGGCATCGCTGACGCCACTGACGTCGATGACCAGGGCATCGGCCTGCGAGGACGCAGCGTGCTCGGCGGACATCGGAGCCAGCGGCTCGTGGTTGACGTTCATGGCCTCGCGGGAAGCGACACTGGCCTGGGCCGCGACCGGCAGGACAGCGGCGGCGACGAGAGCGATGAGGGTGAGTTGGCGTTTCATGATCAATACCTCCTTGGCGTCATTTCTTAGGAGGCATTTTATTAACATGCTAATGTTATTTGAACTAAAGTCTAACTATCAAGGAACCCGGATAAATAGTCTAAAGCTATCATATACACCCACCCACGCGACGAACCACGCCGGCGGGCGAAATCAATGGTAAGAGGCGTATCGAAAGAGGCGGAATCAGGCGCTGCCGCGCGCCTGCTTGATCTGATCGTAGGCGTGGGTGATCTCGCGGGTGCGGGCTTCGGCCATCTCGCGCATGCTCTCGGGCAGGCCCTTGCCGGCCAGCTTGTCCGGATGGTTCTGGCTCATCAGCCGGCGATAGGCGCGCTTGATCTCGGCATCGCTGGCGTCACGCTCGACGCCGAGCACCCGATAGGCATCCTCGAGCGCCTGCTCCGAGGGCGCGCCGCCCGGCTGCTGCCCCGCACCGCCACGCAGCATCGCCTCGATCTGGGCGATCTCGGCCTCGCTGCAACCCAGGCCGCGTGCCACGCGCAGCAGCATCTCGTGCTCGGCCGGGTCGATCCGACCGTCGGCGACGATCGCCGACAGCTGAACCTGCAGGAAGACCTGCAGCAGCGCCCGCTGGCCGCGGGTCAGGCGACGCACCGTGGTCAGCTCGGCGTCGAGGTCGAAGTCGTCGGCCTTGCCGCGCTCGAAGGCGGCCCGCGCCTGCTCGCGCAGGGCGCCGCTCAGGTGCAGGCGGTCGTAGAGGCGTTCGGCGACACGCTCCTCGTCGGCGCTGACGTGGCCATCCGCCTTGCACAGACAGCCCATCACCGCGAAGGTCGAGTCGAGAAACTGGTTCTGCAACTGCGCCACCCGGGCGATGCCCAGGCCGCCGACCAGACGCCGGGCGAGCCAGCCCGCGGCGATCGCCCCGACCAGCAGACCGACGAGCCCGCCGATCCAGTAGCCGAGTACCGCGCCGATCAGTATCGCTGTAAGCATGCCGTCCTCGTCGTCAGGAGTCGTGTAGGGTCAGTCCGCCAGGCGCTGGCGGATCGCGGCCTCGATGCCATCGACGTCGAGCCCGCAATCGGCGAGCAGCTCGGCGGGCTTGCCGTGCTCGATGAAACGGTCGGGGATGCCCAGGTTGAGCACCGCGACCGACACGCCCGCAGCGGCCAGCAGCTCGTTGACGCCACTGCCGGCACCGCCGGCGACCACGCTCTCCTCGAGGGTGACCAGCAAGGCGTGATCGCGGGCGGCGGCGAGCACCGCGTCGCGGTCCAGCGGCTTGACCGTGCGCATGTTGAGATGCGTGGCGTCGAGGCGCTCGGCGACCTCCCCGGCGGGGCCGTTGAGGCTGCCGAAGGCGAGCAGGGCGATGCCGCTGCCGCCGTCGCGACGCCGCTCGGCGCGACCGATCGCCAGCGGCGCGAGATCCTCGGGGATCGGCGTGCCGGGCCCCTTGCCGCGCGGGTAGCGGACCGCGGCCGGCCCCGGGTGGTGATAGGCGGCGCTGAGCATCGCCCGGCACTCGGCCTCGTCGGCCGGCGTGAGGATCACCAGCCCCGGCACGCAGCGCAGGTAGGAGAGATCCAGCGCCCCGTGGTGGGTCGGGCCGTCCTCGCCGACCAGCCCGGCGCGGTCGATGGCGAAGGTGACGTCGAGGTTCTGTACCGCGACGTCGTGGATCAACTGATCGTAGCCGCGCTGCAGAAAGGTCGAGTAGATCGCCACCACCGGCTTCATGGCCTCGCAGGCCATGCCGGCGGCGAGCGTCACCGCGTGCTGCTCGGCGATCGCCACGTCGTAGTAGCGCTCGGGGTACTCCTTCGAGAAGCGCACCAGGTCGGAGCCCTCGCGCATCGCCGGGGTGATGCCGATCAGCCGGGTATCGGCGGCGGCCATGTCGCACAGCCAGTCGCCGAACACGTTGCAGTACTTGCGCGGCTTGGCGGCCGGAAGTTCGGCCCCCTGGCTCTCGGGCGCCTGGGTCTCGACCCGGGGCGGCGGCGCGGGCTCCTTCTCCAGCTTGGTGATGGCGTGATAGCCGATCGGGTCGGCCTCCGCCGGGCGGAAGCCCTTGCCCTTGCGGGTCTTGATGTGCAGGAACTGCGGACCGTCGAGATCGCGCAGGTTGCGCAGCGTGTGCACCAGGCCGCTGAGGTCGTGACCGTCGATGGGGCCGATGTAGTTGAAGCCCATCTCCTCGAACAGCGTCGCCGGGCTGACCATGCCCTTCATGTGCTCCTCGGTGCGCCGCGCCAGTTCCAGGGCGCCGGGCAGGCGCGAGAGCACCTTCTTGCCGCCCTCGCGGACGTTGAGGTAGGTGTTGCTGGCGAAGACCTTGGCCAGATAGCTGGCCATGCCGCCGACGTTCTCGGAGATCGACATCTCGTTGTCGTTGAGCACCACCAGCAGGTTGGCGTCGACGTGCCCGGCGTGCGCCAGCGCCTCGAAGGCCATGCCCGCCGACAGCGCGCCGTCGCCGATCACCGCGCACACGCGGCGCTTCTCGTCCTTGGTGCGGGCGGCCAGCGCCATGCCCAGCGCGGCGCTGATCGAGGTGCTGGAATGACCGACGCCGAAGGTGTCGTAGTCCGATTCGTCGCGCTTGGGGAACGCCGCCAGCCCGTGCAGCTGACGGATGGTGTGCATCCGCTCGCGACGGCCGGTGAGGATCTTGTGCGGATAGGCCTGGTGACCGACATCCCACACCAGCCGGTCGTGGGGCGTCTCGAAGACATGGTGCAGCGCCAGGGTCAGCTCGACCACGCCCAGGCCGGCGCCGAAGTGGCCGCCGGTGCAACCCACGCTGTAGAGCAGGTAGGCGCGCAGTTCATCGGCCAGTTGATCGAGTTGCGTGGCATTCAGGGCGCGCAGGTCCGCCGGCACATCGATGGTATCGAGCAGCGGCGTCAGCGGACGCTCGGCAGGAATCTCGTCGAACAGCTTCATAAGGGCTCTTTAGTACTCGCGCTCGATCATGTAGCGGGCCAGACCGGCCAGCGGCGCGGCGGCTTCGCCCAGCGGGGCGAGCGCCTCGAGGGCCTCGTCGAGCAGCGCCCGGGCCCGGTCCTGGGCACCGTCGAGACCCAGCAGGGCGGGATAGGTGGGCTTGTCGCGGGCGGCATCGGCGCCGGCGGCCTTGCCCAGTGTGTGAGTGTCGCCGATGACGTCGAGCACGTCGTCGTGGATCTGGAAGGCCAGACCGATCGCCGTGGCGTAGCGGTCCAGCGCCAGCAGCCGCGGGTCGCTCTCGGCCACTGCGGTCAGCCCGCCCAGCAGCACCGCCGCGCGGATCAGCGCGCCGGTCTTGTAGCGATGGATCTCGGCCAGCGCCGCGACGTCGAGCGACTCGCCGACCGCGTACAGATCCAGCGCCTGCCCGCCGGCCATGCCGTCGCGACCGGCGGCCTGGGCGAGAATCCGGATCATCGCCGCCAGTCGGGGCGGCGCCGCCTCGGCCAGGGTCTCGAAGGCCAGGGTCTGCAGGGCATCGCCGGCGAGGATCGCGGTCGCCTCGTCGAAGGCCTTGTGCACGGTGGGCTGGCCGCGGCGCAGGTCGTCGTCGTCCATGGCCGGCAGGTCGTCGTGGACCAGCGAATAGGCATGGATCAGCTCGATCGCCACCGCCGCCGGGTCGAGATCCTCGTCATCGCCGCCCAGGGCGCGGCCGGCGGCATACACCAGCACGGCGCGCAGCCGCTTGCCGTTGCCCACCACGGCGTAGCGCATGGCCGCGTCGAGACGCTCGGCCGGGGCATCGTGGCGGGCGAACAGGTCATCCAGTTGCGCATTGATGTGCGCCTGATCGGCACTCAGACGCAGGGGCCATTCCATGGTTTCATCGATCATTACCGCTCTCCGCCGGCGGGTTGGGCATCGCGAACGGCGTCTCGTCGAGGGTGCCGTCGGGACGTTCGACCAGTGCGCTCACCTTGAGCTCGGCGGCGTCGAGGCGACGCTGGGCATCGCGGGTCAGCCGTACGCCCTGCTCGAAGGCCGCCAGCGAGGCCTCGAGCGACAGCTCGCCGGACTCCAGCTGGCCGACCAGCCGTTCCAGGCGTTCCAGCGTGGTCGCGAAGTCCTCGCCTGTCGGCGCGCCATCGCCCGGCGCTACGGATTCCTTGTCTGCCATGACGCGTCTCGCTCATCGACACGGGCCGCCTTCGGCAGCGCGGCCCGCCAGTGTCAGGGGTCTGGGCGCACAGTATACACGCTCATCCCCGGGGTGCGTCTGCCCGGCACGGCGATCTCCCCGCCGCCCTGACAAAACGACGCTTCGATTTCACTCATGGCCGAGCCGCGGCATTTTCATCGTCCCGTGACGGCGCTGTGCTAAGATGTGCGCCCTGTTGCGCTGTCCCACAGCCCGGCTCGGCCCTCACCTCTCCCCGCGTCTGCCACGGGCCGTCGCCGCTCGAAACGCCGCCAACAGATCCACATTCCAGACGCCGAGCGCGTCGTCAGTCGACGAAAGGGTTGAATCGACAATGGCCAAGACGTCCCTGGACAAGAGCAAGATCAAGATCCTGCTGCTTGAGGGCATTCACCAGTCCGCGGTGGACAACTTCCTGAACGCCGGTTACACCAACATCGAGCGCCTCTCCACCTCGCTCGACGAGGAGTCGCTGATCGAGAAGATCCGTGACGTCCACTTCATCGGCATTCGTTCCCGCACCCAGCTCAACGAGCGCGTGTTCGCCGCCGCCGAGAAGCTCACCGCGGTGGGTTGCTTCTGCATCGGCACCAACCAGGTCGATCTCAACGCCGCACTGAGTCGCGGTATCCCGGTCTTCAACGCGCCCTACTCCAACACCCGCTCGGTCGCCGAGCTGGTGCTGGCCGAGACGATCATGCTGCTGCGCGGGATCCCCGAGAAGAGCGCCCGGGCCCACCAGGGTGGCTGGCTGAAGTCGGCCAAGAATGCCCACGAGGCGCGCGGCAAGACGCTGGGCATCATCGGCTACGGCAGCATCGGCGCCCAGCTCTCGGTACTCGCCGAGTCGGTGGGCCTGGATGTCATCTACTACGACGTCGTCACCAAGCTGGGCATGGGCAACGCCCGCCAGGTCGGCAGCCTGGAAGAGCTGCTGGCCCGGGCCGACGTGGTCACCCTGCACGTCCCCGATGTGCCGTCGACGCGCTGGATGATCGGCAAGAACCAGTTCGCGCTGATGAAGCAGGGCAGTATCTTCATCAACGCCTCGCGCGGGTCCACCGTGGTCATCGAGGATCTTGCCGCCTCGCTCAAGGAAGGCAAGCTGCTCGGTGCGGCGGTGGACGTCTTCCCGGTCGAGCCCAAGAGCAACGACGAGGAGTTCGTCTCGCCGCTGCGCGGCCTGGAGAACGTGATCCTCACCCCGCACATCGGCGGCTCCACCCTCGAGGCGCAGGAGAACATCGGCGTCGAGGTCTCCGAGAAGCTGATCACCTACTCCGACAACGGCACCACCATCACCTCGGTCAACTTCCCCGAGGTGGCGCTGCCGGCGCACCCGGACAAGCACCGTCTGCTGCATATCCACGACAACGTGCCGGGGGTGATGTCGGAGATCAACCGCGTGCTCTCCGAGGAAGGCATCAACATCGCCGGCCAGTACCTGCAGACCAACGAGAAGGTCGGCTACGTGGTGATCGACGTCGACAAGGCCTACGGCGCCAAGGCGCTCGAGGCGCTCAAGCAGGTCGAGCATACCCTGCGCACCCGCGTGCTCTACTCCGAGACCAACTACCAGGACTGAGTGCGTCTCACGCGACAAGGCGGCCCCGGGCGGGGCCGCCTTGTCGGCAGGCGTGTCATGCGGCCCCCAGGGGGCTCAACCCCGCGTCGCGCAGCGCCTCACCCCATCCGCCAGTTGGCCCAGCAGTTGCGGGTAGAGCCGCTCCCCGAGCGGCAGGTCGGTTCCCAGCGGATCGATCACCACGGAGGTATTGACCCCGGTGCCCGCAAAGACGTTTTCCACCAGGGCCGGATTGAATTGCGGCTCGCTGAACACGCAGTCGACGTGCAGTTCGTTGACCCGCCGGCGTAACGCATCGAGCCTCGCCGGGCTGGGATCCGAGGCGTCACCCAGCTCGATCGCGCCGACCGCCGAGAGTCCGAAGCGATTCTCGAAATACTGATAGGCATCGTGGAACACCACGAAGCGGGTATCGCGGTCGTCCGCGAGACGATCTTCCAGCTCGCGGGTCAGCGTTTCGAGATCGCTCTTGCCGAGACGCGCATTTCGGCGATAGGTGGCCGCGTGCTCGGGGTCGGCCTCGGCGAGTGCCGCGGCGATGGCGTCGAGCCAGACCTCGGCGTTCACCGGGTCGAGCCAGGCATGGGGGTTGAGGCCGGTATGGGCATGGTCGTGACCACCGCTGCCGTGGTCGTGGTCGTGGTCGTGGTCGTGGTCGTGGTCGTGAGCATCATGCCCAGGGGGCGCGAAGGTCGCTCCCTCGCGATACGCCAGCCGTAGCGTGCCGGGCTCGTCCAGCAGCGCCACCCCCTCGGCATCGGCGCCCAGCGTGTCCATCGAACGGGCCAGCCAGGGGGTCAGGTCCTCGCCGATCCAGAAGACGAGATCCGCCTGCTCGAGCGCGGATGCCTCCGAGGGCCGCATGGAATAGCGATGGGGCGATGCACCTTGCTGGATCAGCAGTTCCGGGGAGCCGAGCTCCCCCATCACGCGATCGGCCAGCGAGTAGACCGGCGGGATATCCACCGCGACCGAGGGCACCTCGGCAGCGGCGAAAGCCGGTGTCAGCATCAGCGGGATTAGACAATAACGAGCGCGTCGTCTCACGAAGTCCTCCGAAATAGAGCCTGATGGCGAATTGAATCCCGTTTTTGTTATGTTATAACATTGCTATTCATGTCAACCCGCTTGCCTCTTGAAGGCCTCTGCACATGGCCCATCCCTGGAAGTCCCCATGGCCCTATTGACCCTCGAACACTGCGACATCCGTCTCGGCGGTCACCGCGTTCTGGAAGCGATCGACCTAACTCTCGAGCGCGGCGAGATCGTTGCCGTCATCGGCCCCAACGGTTCGGGAAAATCGACCTTGCTGAAGAGCATCCTGGGTTCCCTGACGCCCTCCCGGGGGCGCATTCACAAGCCGCCCGGGCTGCGCATCGGCTATGTCCCGCAGCGCCTGTCGCTGGATGCGACCTTGCCGATGACAGTGTCCCGGTTCCTGCAGCTCCCCGGACAGCGCGCCTCGCCACGGATCGGCGAGACGCTGGCCCAGGCCGGCGCCGAGGGCCTGGAACGCTCCCAGATGAGTGAGCTGTCGGGCGGTCAGCTGCAGCGGGTGCTGCTGGCGCGCGCCTTGCTGAAATCACCGGATCTGCTGCTGCTCGACGAGGCGACACAGGGCCTCGATCATCGCGGCATCGCCGACTTCTATCGGCGTCTCGAGCCGATACGCCAGACGCTCGACTGCGGTCTGCTGATGGTCAGTCACGAGCTGCAGGCCGCCCTCGCGGCCTCCGACCGGGTCGTGTGCCTGAACCGTTCCATCCATTGCCAGGGCACCCCGGCCCACGTCGCCGCCTCGCCCGCCTATCGGGCCCTGTTCGGCCCCGAGCCACGCCCCCTTGCCGACACCACTTCGACGCTACCGGAGTCTTCCTCGTGATGTTCGACGATTTTCTGATACGCGCCGCCCTGGCCGGACTCGGGGTGGCCCTGGCCGCGGCCCCCCTGGGCTGCTTCGTGGTATGGCGGCGCATGGCCTTCTTCGGCGACGCCACCGCGCACGCCGCCATCCTTGGCGTGGCGCTGTCCCTGCTGTTGTCGACCTCGATATTCGCCGGCGTCCTGGTCGCCTGCCTGCTCATGGCGGCGCTCGTCTCGCTGTTGAACGGCAAGGGGTATGCCATGGACACCCTGCTGGGGGTGATGGCGCATTCGGCCCTCGCCTTCGGCCTGGTGGCGGTGTCCTTCGTGTCCGGGGTGCGCATCGATCTGACGGCCTATCTCTTCGGCGACATTCTCGGCGTCGGCAAGAGCGACCTCGCGGTGATCTGGACGGGGGTCGCGCTCGTCCTGGGGTTGATGGGCTGGCGCTGGTCACGTCTGCTCATCGCCACCCTCGACGCCGATCTGGCGCGTGCCGACGGGATCGACCCGGAGCGCGAGCGGTGGGTACTGACCCTGTCGCTGGCGCTGGTGGTCGCCGTGGCTCTGAAGGTCGTGGGCGTGCTGCTGATCGCCGCTCTGCTGATCATTCCAGCCGCCACCGCACGCCCCTTCAGCCGCACACCGGAGACCATGGTGATGCTGGCCGGCTTGCTCGGGGCCACCTCGACCGTGGGCGGCCTGCAAGTGTCGTTCTGGCTCGATACGCCGACCGGCCCGACCATCGTCAGCCTGGCGTCGACCCTGTTCGCCGTGTTCGGCCTGGCCGCCTGGTCGAGGCAAGCGACCCGACGCGCCCGGCATTCCCCTCCGAGCGCTGAACGCTATCGATGATGCCCCGCCGTGTGCATGCCGGCCGCGGCGTCGCCTTCACGCGGCGTCGCCTTCACGCCTCGTCGGGGCCCCAGTTCCACGCGCTGCGTGCCACCGCATCGTGGGCGTGCAGGCTCTCGGCGTGCACGATACGCACCTGGAAGCCCTGCACGGCATCATGCCCTTCCAGGGCACCATGCACACGGCGTGCCGCGTCTTCACAGAACATCAGGTTACGGCCATTGGCCAGGGCGAAGGCCTGCTCGTCGACGCGCTTCACCGCCGTCTGCAGGGCGGTACCCAGCGCTCCTTCGACACACTCGACGAGCGCCGGCAGGGGCAGCGCGTCGATGCCGTCGGCCAGACGCACCGACAGGTGGGCCTGGCTGCGCTGGCTGTGCGGCGTCGCCACGATGCCCTCCTCGCTGCCCAGCCAGGCCCTGACGGCGTCCCGGGTCAGCGGCGTATCGGTGAAGTCCGCGTCGAAGGCCTCCTGAATCGACTGGCGTGCCAGCGCGGCCGAGCAGGGGCAGGTCGACGAGTAGCCCACCGTCAGGTCGAGGAGGAATCGCACGCCCTGCGCGTCTTGCCGGCAACGCAAGGCGAACGGGTAGGCCTTCCAGCCGGCGAGCGGGCTGACCAGCGCCGGGCGCTCGAGCAGCGCGTCGCCGGCGAGCTCGAGAAAGGCCGCGTCGGAAAGCGCCTGATGGCTGTCCAGGCAGGACGCCAGTACCGACTGCGCCCGCGACAGCGTCAGTTCCTGGTCGGCCAGCTCGGCCAGTGCCAGGTAGAGCCGCGACATGTGGATGCCACGCGCCGCGGGGTCGATCAGGTTGACGCCCACCGAGGCGCGCCCGTTGACGGGGCCATCCGCCACCCGCAACGGCAGGGCGATTCGTTCCATGCCGACCCAGGCGAGGGCGCCCGCAACGGCGGACACACCCCCGGCCACATCGACCAGATGACTTCGACTCATGATTCAGGGATCTCCTTGATCGGTGTCGGAGGGGCCATGGCTCGGCATCGCTGCCGGCGACGCGGCGAGTCGCCGCTCACCCCCAGGCGGGGAAGGGATCGTCCAGGGTCTGCCAGTAGGCGTTGCCGGCCGCCAGCTCGTCGTCGGTCAGCAGGCAATCGTCGAGGGCCTGGCGAATCCGCGCTTCGTCCAGGTCCTGGCCGATGAAGACGAGTTCCTGGCGCATGTCGCCGAAGGGTTCCTGCCACTTGGCCAGGATGGCGGCCCGATAGTCCGGATCGACCGGCCAATGCGTGTCGGGCACGGCCTTCCAGAACAGGCCGGCGAAACCGTGGTGGGCGATGCCGCCGGCCTGGCTCCACTGCCCGGCGAACTGTGGACGCGTGGCCAGCCAGAAGAAGCCCTTGGAACGCAGCAGCTTGCCGCCGAACCAGTCGCCATGCAGCAAGTCGTGGAATTTTCGGGGATGAAACGGACGTCGCGCATGGTAGGCGAAGCTGGAAATCCCGTACTCCTCGGTCTCCGGCACATGCTCGCCGCGCAGCTCCTTCAACCAGCCCGGTGCCTGCTGGGCGCGTTCGAAGCTGAACCGCCCGGTATCCAGCACCTTGTCCAGCCCCACCCGGCCATGTGCCATGGGAATCAGCTCGGCCTCCGGGTTGAGCGATCGCAGCACCGCCAGCAGTTCGTCCAGCCGTTGCGCGTCGATCAGGTCGGTCTTGCTGACCAGCAGCACATCGCAGAACTCGATCTGGTCGACCAGCAGGTCGGCGACGTTGCGCTCGTCGTCCTCACCCAGGCTCTCGCCCGCCTCGGCCAATGACCGGGCGTCGTGATACTGGGTCAGGAAATTGGCGCCATCGACCACCGTGACCAGCGTATCCAGCCGCGCCACCTGGGAGAGACTCCGGCCGTCATCGTCGGTAAAGGTGAAGGTCTCGGCGACGGGCAGCGGCTCGGAGATGCCCGTTAACTCGATCACCAGATGGTCGAAGCGCCCTTCGCCGGCGAGCCGGTTGACCTCGACCAGCAGGTCCTCGCGCAGGGTGCAGCAGATGCAACCATTGCTCATCTCGACCAGGCGCTCCTCGGCACGGTTGAGCGCCACCTCGCCGCCGGCCGTGAGGTCCTCGCCCGGCAGACCGCGCACCAGCGACGCATCGATGTTGATGTCGCTCATGTCGTTGACGATCACCGCCACGCGGCGACCTTCGCGATTGGCCAGGATGTGGTTGAGCAAGGTGGTCTTGCCGGCCCCCAGGAAGCCGGACAGCACGGTCACCGGCAGGGCATTCCGTCGCGATTCCATCAGCCTTCTCCTCTTGCCTTGCGATAGTGATGTTCCCGCTGCTCCTGGCGCGCCTTGGCCTCCAGGCACAGCGTCGCGGTGGGGCGCAGCAGCAACCGTGGCAGGCCGATGGGCTCGCCGGTTTCCTGGCAGTAGCCGTAGTCGCCAGCCTCGATCCGCTTCAGGGCGGCGACGATATTGGCCAGCAGGCGCGTCTCGCGGTCGGCCTGGCGCAACTGCAGGCGCAGTTCTTCCTCGAAGGCCGCCTGGTCGAGTTCGTCGCTGTCGCGACCATGGCCGGCCATGACCTCACGAACCTCCCGCAGGTGACTCTCGATACCGGCTTTCTCGGCGAGCAGGCGGCGGCGGAAGAAACCCAGTTGCTCGTCGTTCATGTAATCGTCATCGGGCATCATCAGCAGGCGTGTTGCATCGTCAGTCGGCATTCCAGGGCTCCCACGGCCAATGGCGAATCACCTCAGGGAATGACGCGAGGGACGCGATCCGTACCAGGCGCCACTTCAAGCGCCATGAAAGATACGTTATAACATAACATTTAAGCAACCCATGGAGACCTCGCATGCCGATGACCGCTCACGCCCGCACTCAACGACCCACCCATCTCGCCGGGTCAGGGGCCGAACACTGGGCCATCGATCAGGAAAGCGACGTGCTGCCGAGAATCTTCGAGGACGGCATCACCATCGCCGTGATGCAGCGGGCACTGTCGACGACGCTGCAAGCCGGCATCGACGCCCAGTGCCGTACGGCGCACGCCTGGCAGATCGCCTGGTGGGGCGACCCCGGCGAAGACGCCTTGCGCCAGGAGCTGTTCGACCGGCTGCCCGCCCCGAGGCTCGCCGAGGCACTGGTCGAGGACGTCACGACCCTGGCCACGGCGATGGGCTGTCTCTTCGCCACCGACACGGTGGGAGTGCGCCTGCGTCTGCTGGACGCGGCGATGTGCCCCCGCTTCCACTGCGACAACCTGCCGGTGCGGCTGGTCACCACCTACTCGGGCCCGGGTAGCGAATGGCTGCCCGACCACGCCGTCGAGCGGGCCGGACTGGGCGCCCCACGCCCCGACAAACCGGACGTCGTCGCCGATGCCGCGGCCATCGAGCGGCTACGGGCCGGCGATCTAGCACTGCTCAAGGGGAGCGGCTGGGTCGGCAACGAACAGCGCGGGCTGGTCCACCGCAGCCCCGCCCTCGCCCCCGGCCAGAAGCGCCTGATGCTGAGCATCGACCCGGCGTGATGGCGCTTCCCGCGGCGCACTGACCAGCCGCGCCCGGGAGCATCGGGCGGTCCCCCCGTCGCTCGCGACGCATGATTGTCGGGCACTTTCATGCCATCATCCGGCCAGGCATCGCGCCACCGCGCGAGGCGTCGTTCATCGCCGTTCGCAACCCATGGGGATCGGGATCGTCTTGACACCTACCGCTATCGGCATCGGCCGCTTCCTGGGGAGCGCGTCGCTGGCATTGACCGCCTGGCTTGTCATTCCGCAGACCGCCGGGGCACACCCCCATGGTTGGGTCGATATCCGCGTCGAGGGGGTCTTCGACGCGCAAGGCGACCTGACGGCGCTGCGCCAGCGCTGGCGGATGGATCCACTCTACAGTCAGGTCCTGATGGAAGAGATCTCGAGCGCGCCGGGGGACACGCCCCTGGCCCAGCGCCTCGACGCACTGGCCATCGAGATTCGCGACAACCTGGCGACCCAGCAGAACCTGACGCGCATCACCCTGGACGGCCGCCCCATCGCCCAGGGCGACGTGACGGCCATCAATACCGAGTATCGCGATCAACGCATGGTGTTCGGTTTCACGCTACCGCTGGCCGAGCCCCAGGGCTTGGCCGGGCACACCCTGCGTTACCGGGTCTTCGATCCGACGTATTACATCGAGATGCTCCACGAGGCCGATGCCGAGGGGACCGCTCCCTTGCCCGACGCCCTGCAGCTCCGTGATGCACCGCCAGGCTGCACGACACGGATCGTCGCGGCCGATCCCGACCCGGACAAGGTGATGGAGGCGGCGATGCTCGACAAGACGCAACAGGGCGAGCCGAACCTGGGGCGCTTCTTCGCCGAAACGGGGGAGATTGCATGCCCCGATTGACCGCGAAGGCCGTGCTCTGGATACCCCCGGTCGTGCTGACCGCGCTGGCGATCGTCGGCTATGCCGGGGGCTGGTGGCAACAGATCGTCGTACACATCGTCTTCTGGCAAGGCAAGCTCTACCATGCGCTGGTCGATGCCATCTCGGCACTCGACCAGGCCCCGGATGCCACCGCCTGGCGCGTACTGCTGGGCGTCAGCTTCGGCTACGGGGTCTTTCACGCGGCGGGGCCGGGCCACGGCAAGGTCGTGCTGAGCACGTATCTGGCCTCCCAGGGCGGCGCCTGGCGGCGCGCGCTGGGGCTTTCCGTGCTGGCGGCGCTGCTCCAGGGACTCATGGCCATCGCCCTCATCGCGGTACTGGTGTTCGGCTTCGGCTGGTTGACACGCCAGGCGATGGGCAGCGTCGCACACGCCGAGCTGGCCAGCTTCCTGATGGTGACGCTGGTCGGATTGTGGTTGTGCTGGCGCTCGCTGCAACGATTACGCCTCGCGATGACCGCGTCCGGCGGGCCGGGCGAGGCCGCCGGTCATGCCGCTGTCGCGGCACCGGGCCATGGTCCGCATTGCGGCTGCGGTCACGATCGCCATATCGCCCCCGACACCGCCGGCGAGTGGCGGGTGGCGCTGCTCACGGTGCTGTCGATCGGCGTCCGGCCCTGCAGCGGCGCGGTGCTGCTGCTGGGCGCGGCGGCGCTGCTGGATCAGTTCGGCAAGGGGGTGGTCGCGGTCATGGCGATGGCCTGTGGCACGGCGCTGACGGTCGCCACGCTGGCGCTGGTGAGCGTGGTCGCCCGCGACTGGGTCGCTCGTCGTCTACGCCGCCCGACCGGGCACCACCCCTGGCAAGCCTGGATCGGCCTGGCCGGCGGCGCAGTGATCCTGGTCCTGGGGCTCACGCTGACGCTGGCTCAGTGGCGCAGCACCGCCACCGACACGCCGCCCCTGCTCGGCGGGGCGTCAGCGGAACGTCCGGCAAGCCCAGCGCCGGGGCCGTTGGGTCGGGGCTGAAGCGGCGTTCAGTCCCGCACGCCTCGGCGTGTGCCCCTTTTCCCGCAACGGACCCTGACATGGCTGTCAGTGAAGGCTCAGTTGCACACCAATAAAGTTACTATATAACATTACATCCTCGTGCCGACCGTCTCTCGATTCGCAAGCCCTGGAAGTCACCATGTTCCACCGATCACCTAATCGCCTCGTCACCGCACTCGCGATCCTCGCCCTCGGTCTGGCCCCACGGGTCGCCTCCGCTCACATCATCCAGAACGGTGCAGCCGGCTTCACCAGCGGTTTCCTCCACCCGCTGACCGGCCTCGACCACTTCCTGGCCATGTTCGCCGTCGGCCTGTGGGGCGCGCAGATGGGCGGTCGATCAGTCTGGACGCTGCCGGTGACCTTCCCCCTGGTCATGGTGGTGGGCGGCGTCCTGGGGATTCTCGGCGTCCCCCTGCCGGGGGTGGAAATCGGCATCGCCCTGTCGATCTTGCTGCTGGGGGCAGCCATCGTCGGGCGCTGGCACCCTCCCGAGAGCCTGGCACTGCTGTTCGTCTCGGTGTTCGCCATCTGTCACGGCCATGCCCACGGCGCCGAGCTGCCGGCCGCCGCCGATCCGGCCGACTTCGCCATCGGCTTCGTGCTGGCCACCGGGCTGATCCATCTGGTCGGGATCGGTGTCGGCCTGGCGCTCGACCGCCCCTTCCACGGGCGACTGATGCAGGCGCTCGGCGCAGCGATCATGCTCGGCGGCGTCTACTTCCTGCTGTCTTGACCCGGCTAGTGAACTCACGCGCACTGACAACGTCCATGAAAAGACATTACCGCCGCCCTCGCCAGACATGCCCCTGACCCGGAACGTTCGTCACCTGCCCGACCACCCGCTCATCGCCCGCTGGGCGGGGCCGGCATTGCTGGTGTCGGGCCTGATGCTGCTCGGTGTCGCCTGGCGCTGGGGCGACACGCCGGCGATCGACTGGCTGCTGGGCCCCGGGTTGCTGCCCGCCCGGCTGCTGCCGGTGATCGGCCTCGGGCTGCTGTGCGTCCGGTTGCCCGGGCCCCTGGCCGGAGGCGCCCTGCTCTTGTGGTTGGCCGGGGCGCTGATCGGCGGCGGTGCCCATGAAACCCTCCTGTACTGGCTGCACTTCGCCCCGCATGCCGCCGCCCATGAGTTCTACATCTTCCCGCTGGCCTGCCTGCCCCTGGGGTTACTGCTCATCGCCGGAACGCGCCACGGCCGTTGGCCGGCACTTGTACTGGCGGCGTTCATCGGCGCCCTGGGCGGCGTGGCCACCCGGCTCACCGTCCCCGGCTTCCACGCCCAGGCCGCCTGGTGGCTCGGCATCGGCTCGGCGCTGTGGCTGCTGCTGGGCCTGACACTCACCCTGCAGCCCCGACAAGGCCGCTGGAGCACCATCGCCACGCCGATCGTCGGCGCCTGGCTGATCGCCATCGGCCTGCTCTACACCGCGGCAGGGCTGGTCGTCGACCCGACGGCATCGACCGGGCCGGCGCCGAACGCCTCAGGCATCGCGGTGCCCGATGCCCGGGACGCCTTCGCCGACTTCGGCACGCCGACGCCACCCACTGTCCCCGAACAGGGCACGCCCCATGCACCATGACACTTCCCCCGCCCGCGCTCGCCGAGGCTGGCGCGGCATCCTCCTGCTGCTGGCCGTGCTGGCCGCGACACCGGCCCTGGCTCACCCCAACAGCATCATGAAGACACGCCTGCTGATCCAGTTCGAGCAGGGCAAGGTGGCACAGCTGGGCGAGTCCTGGAGCTTCGATGCGGGTTTCAGCCAGCAACTGCTCGACGACTACGACGACGACCACGACGGCGTCTTCGACAGCGCCGAGCTGGCGAGGATGCGCAAGGCGCTGCTCGCCAACCTCGCCGAGTCGAACTTCTTCACCTATGTATGGGCCGGCGGCGAACGCCTCGCCCCGCTGAAACCCTTCGACTTTCGCGCCAGCGTCGACGGCGAGACCGTGACCCTGCTGATCGGCCTGCAACTGCCTGCGCCACAGGCCCCTCGGTCACTGAAGATCGAGATCAAGGACCCGACCTTCTTCATCTATGCCGAGTTGACCGACGATCAGCCGGTCGTGCTGCGCGGCCCGTCGGCCGAGCGATGCCGTGCCAGGCTCGACGATGCCCAGCAAGACGCCTACTTCGGCGGCATGGTGGTGCCCAAGGCCATCACGCTGGCCTGTCGTCCCGCCTGAACGAGACACCCGCCGGCGCGCCTCGTCAGAAGGTGACGCCCAACCCGGCATACACCGTGCGCCCCGGCGCCGGGTCGAAGTAGCGGGCATTGCTGGCGTTGATGATCACGTTGGCATAGTGCTCGCGATCGAACAGATTGCGCACTCCGGCGTAGGCCTCGAGCACGGTGTCGCCGCCCAGCCGCCAGCCGTCGCCGGCGCGCAGGTTGACCAGCCAGACGTCGTCGATGGTCACCTCGTTGGCATCGTCGGCGACCATCGAGCCGATGTACTGGGTCTCCAGGGTCGCGAAGCGCCGGTCGAGCCCCTGCCACGACAGCCGGTTGACCCAGGTCCGCTCCGGCAGGCCGGGGATGCGCTTGCCGTCGTAGTCCTGTCCGTCGACGCGATAGTCGTCGAATTCGTAGCGCGCCAGGGTCAGGGCGCTGTCGAGCCGCCAGCTCGGCGTGAACTGCCAGCCCAGCTGGGTCTCGATGCCCGCCTGGGTACTCTCGCCGGCGTTGCGGTAGTAGCTCTTGCCGGCGGCGTTCTCGTAGGCCACCAGGGAGTCCTTGACCCGGGTCGAGAACACCGCGAGGTCGTAGTCCAGCCCGTTGTCGAAGGTGCCGCGCAGCCCGACTTCGCGATTCCACGCCGTCTGCGGTTCGATGGCCGGGTTGAAGCCACCCCCGGCGGGGTTGGCGAACTCCGAGAAGGTCGGCGTCTCGTAGGCGGTACCGGTGGCCAGATAGAGCTGGTGGTCGGGCAGGTACTGGAAACTCAGCCCGGCGCTGCCGCTCCACTGATCGAGAGTGCGATCGCCGCTGTCGTCGCCGTCGCTGAGGTGATGATCGTCGATGTCGAAGTTCACCCGGTCGTAGCGCGTGCCCAGCGACAGCGTCCAGCGCTCGGTCAGGTCCAGGTCGCCCTGGGCGAAGACGCCCATGGAGGTCGCCCGCTGGGTCTCGTCCTGGGAGCGGCGCAGGTGCTCGCCGTCGATCAGCACGTCGTCGCTGTGGCGGTCGTCCACCTGGCGCGCCACGTCGACCCCGGTCATGTAACGCAACGGCAGCCCGCCAAGCGTCAGCGACTGGCGATATTCGGCACTGCCGCCGTAGTAGTCGCGGTCGTAGGCGATGTAGTTCTGCACGTCCGTGATGCCACGACGCCCACCGGCGAAGGCCAGTTGCTGCTGATAGTCGCGATGCAGGTAGAACCCCTTGAGGGTGAGCGCCCCCGCCCCGGCGGACAGATCCTCGTACTGCAGGCCGATGACCTGCTGGTCGACCTCCTGCCCCGAGTCGATGTCGACCGGCGAGTAGTCGTAGTAACCCCGCGTATCCATGGCGGCGAAGCGATCCTCCTCGACGGATTCCCGCGTCTTGCCGCCGGGGTCCTCGGCGAAGGGGCTGTCGAGCAGGTTGAGGATGGCGGTGATCTTGCGGTCCTCGCCCAGCTCGCGGCTCAGCTTGGCGTTGAGCAGATACTTGCGGGCGGCGCTGTGCTCGCGATAGCCGTCGTAGTCCATCGCCGAGGCGCTGACGTGGTGCGACCAGGGGCCCTCGACACCGCCGTTCTGCACCGACAGCTTGCGATAGCCGTCGCTGCCCGCCTCGACGCGGACCGCGCTGCCCGGATCGCTCTCGCCGCTGGCGGTGGTGACGTCGAGCGCCCCGCCGGCGGCGTTGCCGTAGGCCACCGCCGCCGGGCCGCGGATCACCTCGATGGTCTCGGCGCTGTCGAGATCGATGGCGTCGAGCTGCGCCTGGCCGTCCGGCAGGGTGTAGGGAATGCCGTCGACCATCACGGTGACGCCGCGCACGCCCCACGGCGTGCGCGCGCCGAAGCCGCGAATCGACAGTCGCTCGCCCTGGGCGAAGTTGTAGCGGTTCTGCAGGTAGAGCCCGGGCACGCCGGCCAGCGACTCGTCGAGGCGCACGCGCTGCTGGCCTTGGGCGATCGTCTGGCGATCGACCACCGACACGGCGGCGGGGGTGGCGTAGAGCTCCCGCGCCAGGCGCGGCGCGGTGACGGTGATGACGTCCGTGTCGGCCGTGGTATTGGCGGCCGGCGTTCCGGCGGCCGGCGTTCCGGCGGCCGGCGCTCCGGCGGCCGTCAACGGTACGCTGACCAGGCCGCAGGCGCCCAGGCCGAGCACGCGGATGAAGAGACGATGAGACATGACGGTTCCCTGTAAACGGCGAGTCAAGACAGCGCCCTCCCGGCGCGATCGCGGCACAGCCTAGCGTGCCAGCGTCGCCGTCTCCAGCCCGCCGTGCCGCCGACGCTCAGAATCGGGTTTCCATCACCTCGCGCACCTCGAGGGCGTCATCGACCAGCAGCACCCGCCGCCACTTGTCGAAGGTCAGGCAGGGATGCGAGGTGCCGAAGGCGATCACGTCGCCGACCGCCACCTCGGCATCGTCGGGAATCGCCAGGAAGACGTGCTGATCCATGATGTGCGTGGTGCGCCAGGCACTCACGTCCCGTGGCATCTCGGCCGCCGACGGCGTCGAGGCCAGCGGATACAGCCGCAGCGGCAACGGCAGGTCCGGTTCGAAGCCGATGTCACGCTTGCCCAGGGCGACGATCGCCAGCCCCGGTTCGGGCAGCGACTGGACGTGGGCGAACACTTCCAGCGCCGGCTGGAGCTCGCCCTCGAGCCGGGGATGACGCGCCTTTACCGCGGCCATGGCGCCGGCGTAGAGGCGGTGATCGTGGACCACGTAGCAGCCCGGGCGCAGCACCGGCGTGTAGTGCTCGCGCAATTCCGCACGGTCGAACGCCTCGGCGATCAGGTCGAACCACTTCGACCCGGAGGCGGTGACGATCGGCGCCTCGCGCTGGAGCTCCCCGCTGGCCCGCAGCGCCCTGACGGCCTCCACCAGCCGTTCGCCATAGGCGCGCACCGCGGCCACCTCGTCGCCACCGGCGATCATGCCCTCGTAGCCCTCGATGCCGGCCAGCGCCAGGGCCGGCTGCTCGGCGATCGCCGCCACCAGCGCTGCAACCTGGTCGGCATCGCGACAGCCGCAGCGCCCGCCCGGCACGCCCAGTTCGATCAGCACGTTGAGCGTCTGCCCGCGGGCGGCGAAATAGCGCCCCAGCGCGGCGACGTTGTCCGCCCCGTCGACCACGCAATGGAACTCGGCACCGGCATCGATCAGCTCGGCGACGATCGCCATGTTGGGCTCGCCGACCAGCTGGTTGGCGAGCAGCAGCCGCTCGACCCCGGCATCGAAGGCCGCCCGGCACTGCACCGCGGTGGCCAGGGTGATGCCCCAGGCGCCGGCGGCGAGCTGCCGCCGGAACAGCGCCGGAGCCATGGTGGTCTTGCCGTGCGGCGCGAGACGGGCGCCATGGGCGTCGGCGAAGCGCTGCATCCACGCCAGGTTGTGCGCCAGCGGCGCCTCGAAGATCGCCGCTGCCGGCAGACTGACGCCCGCCAGCAGCGATCCGCCCGTCTCGGGAGTGCCCTTGTCGCCCGCCGCCGTCGTCGGGGTGCTCACGTGTCCTTCCTCCCGGGCCTTGTGCCCTGTTCGTTCATGACGCGATCGACGCGTTCGCGGGCCGGTGCTCCCTGGCGGCCCATGAAAGCAACTTTCACGAATATTGATTTACTGTTAGAAAATAACATAGCCTGATCGATAGACAAGCCACCCGCTCACCCCAGGAGACAGTGGTGACCCAGGACATCGACATCCTGTCGCGCATCACCAGCGATTTCGCCGGCCTGCGCGACGCCGAGAAGAAGGTCGCCGAGCTGATCTTCGCCGACATCGATTTCGTCAGTGAAGCCAGCATCGGCGCCATCGCCGAGCGCGCCAACGTCAGCGACGCCAGCGTGACGCGCTTCGCCCGCGCCGTGGGCTGCGGCAACGTCCGCGATCTCAAGCTGCGGCTGGCCCGGTCGCTGGCCGCCGGCCGGCGCTTCATCCAGGACGCCGGCGAGGCCAACGGCCTGGCCGCCGTCTACGACATCGCCGCCCAGACCCTGGCGGTCAACCGCGAGCTGATGGAGCAGGCCGATGTCGCCGGCGCGGTACGCCTGCTCGACGACGCCCGCCAGATCCTCGCCTTCGGCGCCGGCGGCGGTTCGACCATGCTCGCCCAGGAGCTGCAGTTCCGCCTGGTGCGGCTGGGCTACGCGATCAGCGCCTACCCGCACTCGCTGCTGCCACGCATGGTGGCCTCGACGCTGGAACCCGACGACGTGGTGGTCGCCCTGTCGGTGAGCGGCCACACCCCGGAGACCGTCGATGCCGCGCGCATCGCCCGCCAGTATGGCGCCCGCGTGGTGGCGATCACCGCCCACGGCTCGCCGCTCGCCGAGGCCGCCGACGTGGTGCTGCCGGTGGCCGCCCGCGAGACCGACTTCATCTATCACCCCTCGGCGTCGCGTTACGCCATGCTCGCCGCCATCGACGTGCTGGCGCTGGAACTAGCACTGCGCCACCAGGACCGCTCCCGCGACAAGCTGCGTCGGCTCAAGATCACCCTCGACGCCCATCGCGGCGGCGGCGACCGCCAGCCGCTGGGAGACTGACATGCACTACGACATCCTGTTCCGCCGCGCCACCGTGATCGACGGCACCGGCGGTGCCGCTTTCACCGCCGACGTGGCGATCCGCGGCGAGCGCATCGCCGCCGTGGATGAGACAGGCACGCTCGACGCGGCCCGCGCCGACAGCGTTATCGACGCCGAGGGCCTGTGCCTGACGCCCGGCTTCATCGACGTCCACACCCACGACGACACCAACGTGATCCGCGCCCCGGCGATGCTGCCCAAGCTCTCCCAGGGGGTCACAACGGTGGTGGTCGGCAACTGCGGCATCAGCGCCAGTCCGGTGACGCTCGCCGGCGAGGTCCCCGACCCGATGAACCTGCTGGGCCGCGCCGAGGACTTTCGCTACCCGACGTTCGAGGCCTACGCCGAGGCGGTGGATGCCGCGCGGCCGGCGGTCAACGTCGCCGCGCTGATCGGCCACACCAGCCTGCGCAGCCAGGTGATGGACGACTTCGCCCGCCCCGCCGGCCCGGCCGAGATCGCGGCCATGCGCGAGGCGTTGCGCGAGGCGCTCGACGCCGGCGCGCTGGGGCTGAGCACCGGGCTCGCCTACCGCAACGCCTTCCACGCCCCCGCCGCCGAGATCGAGGCGCTGGTCGCCGAGGTGGGTGCCGCCGGCGGCGTCTATACCACCCATCTGCGCGACGAGTTCGCCGGCCTTCCCGAGGCGATGGACGAGGCCTTCGCCACCGCCCGCCACGGCCGTGCGCCCCTGGTGATCTCGCATCTCAAGTGCGCCGGCGCCGGCAACTGGGGCGGCGCGCCGCGGGCACTCGGCAAGCTCGAGACGGCTGCCCGCGACCAGCGCGTGCACTGCGACTGCTACCCCTATACCGCCGGCTCGTCGACGCTGGACCTCGGCCAGGTCACCGACGAGATCGCGATCTTCATCACCTGGTCGGACCCGCATCCCGACCAGGCCCAGCGCTGGCTGAGCGACATCGCCGAGGCGTGGGGCGTCTCGCTGCTCGACGCCGCGCGCCGCATGCAACCGGCCGGCGCGGTCTACCACAACATGAGCGAGGACGACATGCGCCGGGTGCTCGCCCACCCGCTGGCGATGATCGGCTCCGACGGCCTGCCCAACGACCCGCATCCGCATCCGCGGCTGTGGGGCGCCTTTCCCAGAGTTCTGGCGCACTACAGCCGCGACCTGGAATTGCTGCCGCTCACCGAGGCGGTGCGCAAGATGACCGGCCTGTCGGCGGCGCAGTTCGGCCTGGTCGATCGCGGCGTGATCCGCGAGGGCGCCTACGCCGACCTGACGCTGTTCGATCTCGCCACCCTCGAGGATGTCGCCGACTATGCCCGGCCAATCGCCGCCGCCCGCGGTATCGCGCTGGTGATGGTCAACGGCGCGATCGGCTACCGCGACGGCCAGGCCACCGACGCCCGCGGCGGGCGCCTGCTGCGACGTCGCACGCGTCTTTCGGCGACCCCGATTTCCACCCCCACCACGGAGATGCATTCATGAGTATTCAGCGTTACGGCGTCGAAGGCGGCGTCGGCACCGGCGGGCAGAAGCTGCCCTTCGCCCGCGCCACCGAGGCCGGCGGCTGGCTGTTCGTCTCGGGGCAGACCCCGATGCGCGACGGCGAGGTCGTCGAGGGCAGCATCGTCGAGCAGTCGCGTCTGGCCTTCGACAACTGCCTGACGATCATGCGTGAGGCCGGCTACGGCGTGGAGGACGTGGTGCACGTCACCGCCGTGCTCACCGACGCCCGCTACTTCAGTTCGTTCAACAAGGTGTTCAAGGAGGTGTTCGGCGAGCATCCGCCGGCGCGGATCTGCAGCGTCCAGGACCTGGTGGTCGACTGCAAGGTCGAGGTCGACGTCAAGTGCTACCGCGCCGACCGCGCCTGATCACGCGAGCGACCTGCCAATGACGAAAAGGGCGCCGGAGCCCGGCAAGGCCCCGGCGCCGCAGCCACAGCAATAGGTCGCGTTTCCCATCACTGCCTCGGTCGCGGCAACGACCGAGCCAACAAGTATAAGAGGCACGTATGAACAGTCATATCTTTCTCGGCACCTTCTTCGCCTACATCGTGGCGATGATCGGCTTCGGCTGGTGGGTGTCCCGCAAGAGCCGCGGCACCGGCGACGACTTCCTGCTCGGCGGGCGCAGCGTGCCGCTGTTCCTGACCGTGGGGACCACCGTGGCGACCATGGTCGGCACCGGCTCGAGCATGGGCGCGGTGGGCTTCGGCTACACCAACGGCTGGGCCGGCGCGCTCTACGGCATCGGCGGCGCAATCGGCGTGCTGTTGCTGGCGATATGTTTCGCGCCGGTGCGTAAATTCCGCTTCATGACCATGAGCGAGGAGCTGTCCTACTACGTCGGCGCCAGCCGACTGGTACGCAACATCGTCGCGCTGTTGATCTATGTCGCCTGCATCGGCTGGCTGGGCGCGCATATCCTCGGTGGCGGACTCTATCTGGCCTGGATGGCCGACATCGACCCCAGCCTGGCCAAGGTGATCGTGGCGCTGGGCTTCGGCGTCTACTGCGTGATCGGCGGCTACATGGCGGTGGTCTGGACCGATACCATTCAGGCCATCGTGCTGTTCGTGGGCTTCTTCCTGATGGCCGGCATGGCGCTGATCGACGTCGGCGGCTTCGACGGCCTGAGCGCGGGCGTCGAACCGGCAGCGAGCAGCTTCCTGGGCATCGCCAAGATCGGCGGCCTGCCGGCGCTGTCACTGGCCACGGTTATCGCCGTCGGCGTGCTGGCCACACCGTCGTTCCGCCAGCGCATCTATTCGGGCAAGTCGGTGGGCTCGGTGCGCCGCTCCTTCTTCATCACCGGCGCGCTCTACCTGGCCTTCTCGATCGTGCCGGCGATCATCGGCATGGCCACTCATGTGCTCAACCCCGATCTCGACAACAGCAACTACGCCTTCCCGTTCCTGGCCACCGAGGTGCTGCCGCTGGGCCTGGGCCTGCTGCTGCTGGTCGCCGGGCTCTCGGCGACCATGTCGAGCGCCAGTTCGGACGCCATCGCCGGGGTCTCGACGCTGATGCGCGACCTCTACGTGCTGGCCACCGGCCACACCCCCTCGGCACGCCACGTGGTGCTCTACTCGCGTATCGCGCTGGTCGCCACCATCGGCCTGGCGCTGGTCTTGGCGCTGAGCTCCGACAACGTCATCAGTTACATCACCAAGATGATCTCGACGGTGCTCGCCGGGATGTTCGTGTGCGGGATTCTGGGTCGCTTCTGGCCGCGCTACAACTGGCAGGGCGCAGTGGCCACGCTGATCGGTGCCTCGGTGACCTCGCTGGCGGTGATCGCCCATGCTGACTGGAGCGCCTTCTGGGGTAATCCCAGCATCCCCGCCGTGCTGGTGGCGACGTTCGCCGGCGTGGTGGTGAGCCTGCTCACGCCCGCCTCGCGCGTCAGCGAGGCCGAGGCGCTGGCCAAGCTCGACCACGAACGCGAGCGCATGGAGAACGCCCCCGCGGCGGCGGTGTCGGCGGCTCCCTCGGCACAGTGAGCGCACCCATAAATAGTGTCGCCGGTCTCGCCGCAGGAAAGGCGCCGAACCGCCCTGTCTCGGGACCCGGCGCACGGGCAGAAAGCCCACCCGAGCGGATCGCGTCACGCCCCGGCGGCGGGAGCCTGCCGCATGAAAGGGGCGCGGGCCGTGCGGCCCGCGCGAGGGTCACTCGATCTCGTGGTTGGCCAGTGCCTCGAGGGCGCGGACCATGCCGGCGTGGTCCCAGTCGGCGCCGTCATGGGCGGCGCAGGCCTGGAACAGCTGCTGGGCGTTGGCGGTGCCGGGCAGCGCCAGGTTCAGGCTGCGCGCCCCTTCCAGCGCCAGGTTGAGGTCCTTCTGGTGCAGCTTGATCTTGAAGCCCGGGTCGAAGGTGCGCTTGATCATGCGCTCGCCGTGGACGTCGAGGATCTTCGACTGGGCCAGGCCGCCGAGCAGCGACTCGCGCACCTTGGCGACGTCGGCCCCGGCCTTCGAGGCGAACAGCAGCCCCTCGGAGACCGCTTCGATGGTCAGCGCGACAACGATCTGGTTGGCCACCTTGCAGGTCTGGCCGGCGCCGTGGCCACCGATGTGGGTGATGGTCTTGCCCATGAGTTCGAGCAGCGGGTTGGCGCGAGTGAAGCCTTCCTGGGTGGCGCCGACCATGATCGTCAGCGCGGCGTTGATCGCGCCACCCTCGCCGCCGGAGACCGGGGCATCGACGTATTCGCCGCCGGCCGCCTCGATACGCTTGGCGAAGTCCTGGGTCGCCAGCGGGGCGATCGAGCTCATGTCGATGACCAGCGTGCCCGGCTTGAGACCCTCGATCACCCCGCCCTCGCCGGACAGCACTTCTTCGACGTCGGGGGTGTCCGGCACGATGGTGATGATCACCTCGGAGGCCTCGGCGACCGCCTTGGGGTCGGCCAGTTCCTGCATGCCCTTGTCGGCGAGTTCGCTGGGCAGCGGCTTGTCGCGCTTGACGGTGACCAGCTCGTGGCCGGCGTCGAGCAGATGACCCGCCATGGGACGACCCATGATGCCCAGGCCGATAAAACCGATCTTGCTCATGTTCCTTCTCCTGTTACTAGCATGATGAGTCGCAACGTCTCTTGATCTTTCCTGGCATGAAGCGCGTTACGAGCGATGGCAGGTCGGTCGCCGCCGGCGCGGAGGAGCCGGAATGTACTCCAGTACATGAGGACTCCGAGCACCGCCGGCGATCGAGATGCCGAGCGCAGTAGCGTTTCAGCGTACGGCGTCCAGCCAGCCCAGCCCCTCGCGGGTGGTGGTCGCCGGCTTGTACTCGCAACCGATCCAGCCGTCGTAACCCAGCCGGTCGAGGTGGGCGAACAGGAACGGATAGTTGATCTCGCCGGTACCCGGCTCGTGGCGGCCCGGGTTGTCGGCCAATTGCACATGGGCGATGCGATCGAGATGTTTCTCGATGGTCGGCGCCAGATCCCCTTCCATGATCTGCATGTGGTAGATGTCGTACTGCAGCTTGAGGTTTCGGCTACCCACCTCGTCGAAGATCGCCAGCGCCTGCTCGGTGCGGTTGAGGAAGAAGCCCGGGATGTCGCGGGTATTGATCGGCTCGGCGATCAGCCGGATGCCGGCATCCGCGAGCTTGCCGGCGGCGAAGCGCAGGTTCTCCACCAGGGTGCGGCGGGCGTCGGCGTCGCTGACGCCCTCGGGCCGGATGCCCGCCAGGCAGTTGACCTGGGTGTTGCCCAGCACCTTGGCGTACTCGATCGCCCGGTCGACGCCGGCGCGGAACTCCTCGATGCGATCCGGGTGGCAGGCGATGCCGCGCTCGCCGGCGGCCCAGTCACCGGCCGGCAGGTTGAACAGCACCTGGGTCAGGCCATGATCGTCGAGCCGCTGCTTGATGTCGGCGGCCGGGTAGTCGTAGGGAAAGAGGTACTCGACGCCCTTGAAGCCGGCGTCCGCGGCGGCCTCGAAGCGGTCGAGAAACTCCTCCTCGGTGAACAGCATGCTGAGGTTGGCGGCGAATCTGGGCATCTCGGATTCCTCTGGATCGTACAGTGTGTCTTGTGGCTGATACGGTGACAGGCCTCTATCACATCCGCGACGCGATCGACGTCGGCGCATCCTCGGCGGTCTCGGCCAGCGCCTCGAACTCGGTGACGCCGCTCAGGTCCTTGCCGCTCATGGCGATGTTGGTGACCCGCTCGAGGATCACCTCGACCACCACCGGCACGCGATGCTCGTGCATCAGCTCACGGGCCCGCGCGAAGGCCGGGGCGATGTCGTCCGGGCGGGTGACGCGCAGTGCCTTGCAGCCCAGCCCCTCGACGACCGACACGTGGTCGACGCCGTAGCCGTTGATCTCCGGGCAGTTGATGTTCTCGAACGACAGCTGCACGCAGTAATCCATGTCGAAGTTGCGCTGCGCCTGGCGGATCAGTCCCAGGTAGGAGTTGTTCACCAGCACGTGGATGTAGGGCAGGTTGAACTGCGCCCCCACCGCCAGCTCCTCGATCATGAACTGGAAATCGTAGTCGCCCGACAGCGCCACGACCTCGGCATCCGGATCGGCGCGACACACCCCCAGCGCCGCGGGGATCGTCCAGCCCAGCGGCCCGGCCTGGCCACAGTTGATCCAGTGACGCGGCCGGTAGACGTGCAGGAACTGCGCACCGGCGATCTGCGACAGCCCGATGGTACTGACATAGCGGGTGTTCCTGCCGAAGGCGCGATTCATCTCCTCGTAGACGCGCTGCGGCTTGATCGGCACGTCGTCGAAGTGGGTCTTGCGCAACATCGTGCGCTTGCGCTCGCGACATTCCTCGGCCCAGGCGCTGCGATCCTTGAGCCGGCCGGCCGCCTCGAGGTCGCGGGCCACCTCGATGAACAGCTCCAGAGCGGCCCCGGCGTCGGAGACGATGCCGTAGTCGGGCCCGAACACCCGGCCGAGCTGGGTCGGTTCGATGTCGACGTGAACGAAGGTCCGCCCCTCGGTGTAGCTGGCCACGTCGCCGGTATGGCGGTTGGCCCAGCGGTTGCCGATGCCCATCACGAAGTCCGCGGCAAGCAGCGTGGCATTGCCGTAGCGATGCGAGGTCTGCAGCCCGGCCATGCCAGCCATCAGCGGGTGATCGTCGGGGATCGTGCCCCAGCCCATCAGGGTGGGAATCACCGGCACCCCGGTGAGCTCGGCGAACTCGACCAGCTTGTCGGCGGCATCGGCGTTGATCACCCCGCCACCGGCGACCAGCAACGGCCGTTCGGCGGCGTTGAGCATGCCGATCGCCTTCTCGATCTGGGCCCGCGAGGCGCTCGGCTTGTAGACCGGCAGCGGCTCGTAGGTATCGGGATCGAATTCGATCTCGCTCATCTGCACGTCGAGCGGCAGATCGATCAGCACCGGGCCGGGGCGCGAGCTGCGCATCAACTGGAAGGCCTGCTGGAAGGCGCGCGGCACCTGGGCCGGTTCGAGCACGGTGACCGCCCACTTGGTCACCGGACCGGCGATCGCCTGGATGTCCACCGCCTGGAAATCCTCCTTGTGCAACCTGGCGCGCGGCGCCTGGCCGGTGATGCACAACATCGGAATGGAATCCCCCGAGGCCGAGTAGAGCCCGGTGATCATGTCGGTCCCGGCCGGACCGGAGGTGCCGATGCACACCCCGATGTTACCGGCCCGGGCGCGGGTGTAACCCTCGGCCATGTGCGAGGCACCCTCGACGTGACGGGCGAGCACATGATCGATGCCGCCGACCTGGCGCATGGCGGCATAGAAGGGATTGATGGCGGCGCCGGGCAGGCCGAAGGCAACGTCGATGCCTTCCTTCCGGAGCACGTGAACGGCGGCTTCTGCGGCGGTCATCCTGGTCACGAGCGGTCCTCCTGGGAGACGTGATCATTGTTGTTGACTCCAAGTTAGGCAGCACCGCAACGGCTGTCAATATTTATTGGAAACATTTTCCATTAAATGGAATTAGCGAACGCAGACCAGAAAATGTCGCCTGGATATTGCATGAAATATGGTAATCCACATGAAAAAAGGGCCCGACGCACAGCGCCCGGCCCATTATTCAGAAATAATTTCCAATATTATGAAATAGCAATCAAGCCAGGCGAATCCGCGCGGCGAGGGGGTGTTC
The DNA here is from genome assembly GCF_004117855.1 of Modicisalibacter coralii. Taxonomy (GTDB): domain Bacteria; phylum Pseudomonadota; class Gammaproteobacteria; order Pseudomonadales; family Halomonadaceae; genus Modicisalibacter; species Modicisalibacter coralii. The sequence goes on along the minus strand of NZ_QWBW01000030.1, from coordinate 24,429 downwards.
GTCGCAGTTTTCGCCCTTGCCACCGCGATCGACGACCAGGAATTCGCCCTCGCGGTCGAGTACCGACTGGATGGCGTGCCAGGTGCCGGCCCGGTAGTTGACGCCCTGGCGCCCGTCGGTGACGAAGGCCCGCACCTCGGCAGGGTCGATCTCGTCGCCCGGCGGCGCCACGACGATCAAAAAGCGCTCCTCGTGCAGCGGCATGAAGGCCTGGCTGCCCAGCGGATGGCGCTCGAGGAAGTCGATGGTCAGCGGTACCTCGACCGGCTGGCTGACGAAGATGCTGACCAGTGTCCGCGCCTCCTCGCCGAGGGTCTCGACCCGCGCCAGATCGTGATAGCGCCGGGTACGCCCGGCGTTGATCGGAAAGGAGTCGCTGATGCGCGTATCGATGACGTCGCCGAACGGCGCGAACGCCTCGGGGGTCAGCGGCTCGGCCTTGAGTTCCAATATGTTCATACGCCCTCACAAATCAATTCTGCGTCTCGGAAAAACTCGACGAGCGAAGGTCAGGCAAGGCGAAGATCGGCGAGAAAGCGAACCGGGCTGGCGATCCAGTTTACAAGCCGTAAATGAGCATTTTGACCGGGCTGGCGCTCCAGCCGATCTTCAACGCCGCATGACCGAGCGCAGACAGTTTTTACGGACGCAGTTTCGGGTGACGGTTGACGTCCTTGTACAGCAGATAACGGAACGGCCCCGGCCCGCCGGCATAGCAGGCCTGCGGGCAGAAGGCACGCAACCACATGAAATCGCCGGCCTCGACCTCGACCCAGTCCTGGTTGAGGTGATAGACGGCCTTGCCCTCGAGCACGTACAGACCGTGCTCCATGACGTGGGTCTCGTCGAAGGGGATCACCCCGCCGGGCTGGAAGGTGACGATGGTCACGTGCATGTCATGGCGCAGGTCCGCCGGGTCGACGAAGCGGGTCGTCGCCCAGACGCCCTGGGTATCCGGCATCGGCGTCGGTTCGATGTCGTTCTCGTTGGTGACGAACGGCTCGGGCACCCCGAGCCCCTCGACGAACTCGTACGCCTTGCGGATCCAGTGGAAGCGCAGCGTCCCGTCCGCCGTGTTGCGCACCTGCCAGTCACAGCCCGGGGGGATGAAGGCATAGCCACCCGGCCCCAGGGTATGCCGCTCGCCGGCCAGGGTCAGGGCCAGCTCGCCCTCGACCACGAACAGCACGCCCTCGGCGCCGGGGTCGATTTCCGGCCGGTCGCTGCCGCCGCCGGGTCCGACCTCCATGATGTACTGGGAGAAGGTCTCGGCGAAGCCGGACAGCGGGCGCGACAGCACCCACAGCCGGGTCTTCTCCCAGAACGGCAGGAAGCTGGTGACGATGTCGCGCATCACGCCCTTGGGGATCACCGCATAGGCTTCGGTGAACACCGCACGATCCGAGAGCAACTGGGTCTGTGGCGGTAGCCCGCCCCTGGGGGCGTAGTAGGTATTGGCCATGAATGTACCTTGCTGATGAACGTTGGCGAACCGGCGACCGGGCTCAGTGGCCGGCCGGGTGCCGCTCGGCCCAGTGGCGGGCGATGTCGACGCGCCGCGTGACCCACACCCGGTCGTGAGCCTCGATGTGATCGAGGAAGCGCTGCAGGGCGCGGAAGCGGCCGGGGCGGCCGATCAGCCGGCAGTGCAGGCCCACGGAGAGCATCTTGGGCGTTTCCTCGCCTTCGGCATAGAGCACGTCGAAGGCGTCGCGCAGGTAACCGAAGAAGTGATCGGCGGTATTGAAGCCCTGCGGCGTGGCGAAGCGCATGTCGTTGCTGTCGAGGGTGTAGGGCACGATGAGGTGGTCGTGGAGCTCGCCCCGGCTGTCCGCCTCGCGGGTCCAGAACGGCAGATCGTCGCCATAGTAGTCGCTGTCGTAGAGGAACGAGCCCTCGTCGAGCACCAGCCGCCGGGTGTTGGGGCTGTCGCGGCCGGTGTACCAGCCCAGCGGCTTCTCGCCGTAGAGTGTCTGGAAGATCTCGATGGCCCGCTGCATGTGCTCGCGCTCGATCGCCTCCGGCATGCCTTGGTAGTGCAGCCAGCGCCAGCCGTGACAGGCGATCTCGTGGCCCAGCTCCTTGAAGGCCTGGGCGACCTCGGGATTGCGCTCGAGCGCCATGGCCACGCCGAACACCGTGAGCGGCAGGCCGCGGCGTTCGAACTCGCGCAGCACCCGCCATACCCCGGCCCGCGAACCGTACTCGTAGATCGACTCCATGCTCAGGTGGCGCTCGGGATACGCCTCGGCGCCGACGATCTCGGAGAGAAACTTCTCGGAGTGGGTGTCGCCGTGCAACACGCAGTTCTCGCCCCCCTCCTCGTAGTTGAGCACGAACTGCACGGCGATGCGCGCCTTGCCCGGCCAGTCGGCCTGGGGCGGGTTGCGGCCATAACCGATCAGGTCGCGGGGGTAGTCGGGATCGCGTCGGGTGATCATCTGCCGGTATCCTTGTTGTTGGTCGCGTCCGCCAGGTCGGCGAGCACAGGCCCGCCAGCTTGGCACGCCATAAATGTATACAATAAAAAGCTAGGCTGTATGCACCCGGAGTGCAAGCCCCGCCCACTGCCACCCAGGCCGAAGCGATCACCGCCGCGCATCGTTCGGGTCCTGCGCGATCAGCTCGCCACTGGGGGTTGTCGTCGACCGCCGGCCCGGCGCGCAAGCGCCGCACAGGCAAGCGGAACCTTCATCCCGAAGCCTTGACCTTTGTATACAATAAATCAAGGCGACTTTCGTTGTCCTGACGCCCTCCGCCGTTGAGCCTCATCCAGAAGCCCATGTCTGACAAGCCGTTATCGAGCGGCATTCGACGCCACATCCGCATGGTAGGACGTTGATATCACCGCTGGTCCGGCCTATTGAGCACAGGCAATGTATACATATATTGTGCTCAAAAACGCCAGCATATGCGATACCGACAACCCTTCCGCGGCCCCCGAGACACCCGCCCGACGCGCGGCCGGCTTCATAAAATGATTACCTGACAAGGGGTTGCGATTAATTGTTCGGGAAACGTGCTTGACGCTTGCCCTCGCAGACTGGCAAGACTATTTTGTGTACAAAGACAACAAGCATCGTGAACAAGACGATTCACGAGCACCCAGCGAGGCTCCCATGCACATCCGCGTCATCAACCCCAACACCACCGCCGCCATGACGGCCAAGATCGGCGAGGCCGCCGAGCGTATCGCCGCGCCCGGCACCCGCATCAGCGCGGTGAATCCCGCCAGCGGCCCGGTGTCGATCGAAAGCCACTTCGACGAGGCGATCAGCGCCGTGGGTGTCACCGAGGAGGTCCGCCGCGGCGAGGCCGAGGGCGCCGACGCCTATATCGTCGCCTGCTTCGGGGATCCCGGATTGATGGCCGCCCGTGAGCTGACCCGAGCGCCGGTGATCGGCATCGCCGAGGCCGCCTTTCACATGGCGACCCTGATCAGCACCCGTTTCTCGATCGTCACCACCCTGGGGCGCACCGGGATCATCGCCGAGCATCTGCTGGCCAGCTATGGCTTCGCCGGCCACTGCCGGCGGGTGCGCGCCGCGGAGATCCCGGTGCTCGACCTGGAAGAAGACGGCGATGCCGCCTATCAGCGGATCGTCACCGAGTGTCGCCGCGCCCGCGACGAGGACGGCATCGGCGCCATCGTGCTGGGCTGTGGCGGCATGGCCGACCTGACGGCGCGAATCAGCGATGCCGTGGGCCTGCCGGTGATCGAGGGCGTCACCGCCGCGGTCAAGCTGGCCGAGGCGCTGGTCGGCCTGGGCCTTCAGACCAGCAAGCACGGCGACCTGGCCTTTCCGCGGCCCAAGCCCTTCACCGGTCGGTTCTCGGAGCTGTCCGACACCCGTTTCGAGTGAGGCACCCACCGCACGATAATCACGACAACCGCTAACGACCTGCCCGGTACGCCACGTTCACAAAGGCGCCACGCGCGCCAACAACAAACCGGTAACTCCGCGAGGCACAACAATGTCCACTTCCTCCTCCCAGCCCGGCGCCGCGTCCGACGCGCTCGTCGAGGGCTCGACCAAGGCCGCCGGCGATGAATCGCTGGCCCCCCAGAAGACCCGCATCATGGGGCGGCTCTCCTACCTGCTGGCCTGGTTCGGCGGCTGCGTGTCGATCGGCACCTTCGCCATGGGCTCGAGCATCGTCGGTACCCTCAATCTGCTGCAGGCATCGCTGGCGATCGCCATCGGCTGCTTCGTGATCGGCGTGGCGCTGACCATCAACGGCGCCGCCGGCTACAAGTACGGCATCCCCTTCATGGTCCAGGCGCGCAGCGCCTTCGGCTTCACCGGCACGCGCCTGCCCGGCCTGGTGCGCGCGGTCCCGGCGGTGGTCTGGTTCGGCTTCCAGAGCTGGATCGGCGCCGGGGCGCTGAACGCCGTGTCGTCGACACTGCTCGGCTTCGACAACCTGGTGTTCTACTTCATCGCCTTCCAGTTGTTGCAGATCGCCCTGTCGGTGTTCGGCTTCCAGGGCATCAAGTGGCTGGAGAACATCGGCAGCGGCTTCATCCTGGCCTCGCTGCTGTACATGTTCATCAGCGTGATCAACAAGTATGGCGACGTGATCGGCGCGCAACTGATCGACATCGACGGCACCTGGGGCCTGCCGTTCTGGGGCGCGACGATGCTCTTCCTGGGCATCTACAGCACCATGATCCTCAACGCCAGCGACTACTCCCGCGAGCTCAAGCACGGCGCCGGCCCGGGCTTTCTGACCACGCTCTACGCCATGTCGATCCTGCCCTGCACGCTGTTCATGGGGCTGATCGGACTGATGGTCTCCGGCGCCACCGGCGTCGCCGACCCCATCGACGTGTTCGCCAATGCCGTGGACAACACCCCGCTGCTGGTCACCACGCTGCTTTTCATCGCCTTCGCCCAGGTCACCACCAACGTGCTCAACAACGTGGTGCCGCCGACCTATGTGCTGATGGACGTGTTCAAGCTGAAGTACCGCGTCGCGGCGGTGATCGTCGGCCTGCTGGCCTTCGCCACCTTCCCCTGGGAACTGGTCAAGGACGACTCCGCCACCGGCCTGCAGATCTTCGTCCAGACCTATTCGGCCTTCCTGGGCCCGATCTTCGCGATCATGGCGGTGGACTACTTCCTGATCCGCAAGCGCACCCTGGATCTCGACGCCCTCTACGACGAGCAGGGCCCGTACCGCGGCACCAACCCCGCGGCGCTGATCGCCACGGTGCTCGGTGTGCTGGTCGCGTTCAGCGTCTCGGCGGTGTCGTGGTACGCCAGCCTGATTCCAGCGGGGCTCAGCTACTATCTACTGATGCGTCACTGGCCCGCTTGCCGGCGCTTCCTCTCCTGAGCGGTCATCACCGACAACGACAACAAGGGGCGTTCCCATGAACGACAACGACCTACGCATCCAGGCGCCCTCGCCGCGTCTCTACAATGCCGACCTGGCCCCGGTGCCGCGCCGCGAGCGCCGCTGGGGCGCCTTCGAGATCTTCAACGTCTGGTCCAACGACATCCAGAGCCTGTTCGGCTATACCCTGGCCGCCTCGCTGTTCATCGGTTACGGCCTGAACGGCTGGGCGGTCATGGCGGCCATCATTGTCGCCGGGCTGATCGTCATGGGCCTGGTCAACCTCACCGGCCGTCCCAGCGTGACCTACGGCCTGCCGTTTCCCGTGATCGTGCGTGCCAGCATGGGGGTCCACGGCGCCAACCTGCCGGCGATGCTGCGCGCGGTGATCGGCATCTTCTGGTACGGGGTCCAGACCTACTTCGCCTCCACCGCAGTGACCCTGCTGATCACCGCCAGCCTGGGCATCGAGGAAGGCACGCCCATCCTCGGCCTGTCGGGTGTGGCCTGGATCTCCTTCCTGATCGTCTGGTTCTTCCAGCTGGCGATGTTCTGGGCCGGCATCGAGCGCATCAAGAAGTTTCTCAACTGGGCCGGCCCGCTGGTCTATGTGGTGATGGTCGCGCTCATGGGCATCATCTGGTATCAGGCGGGCGACACGCTGCTGCCGGCCGTGGGCAGCATCTTCTCCGCCGACGACACCACCTCGGGCAGCGCGATCGGCGCCTTCCTGACCATCGTCGGCACGATGATTGCCTACTTCGCCGCCGTGGTGATCAACTTCGGCGACTTCGCGCGCTTCGTGAAGGACGAACGCGCCATGCGCCTGGGCAACCTGCTCGGCCTGCCCTTGAACGTGGCGTTCTTCTCGTTCATCGCACTGATCATCACCGCCGGAACCCTGGCCCTGTTCGGCGATGCCCTGACCAACCCGTCCGACATCGTCGCCCGGGTCGACAGCCTGCCGCTGACGCTGATCGCCGCGCTGACCTTCTTCGCCGCCACGGTGGGCATCAACCTGGTCGCCAACTTCATCCCGCCGGCCTACGACCTGGCCAACCTCTTCCCGGAACGCATCAGCTTCCGGCTCGGCGGCCTGATCACCGCCCTGATCGCCCTGGTGATCGGCGCGCTGTGGGTGGCCGTGATCAGCCAGATCGGCATCAGTGGCTTCGTCAACGCCATCGGTGCGGTGATCGCGCCCTTCTTCGGCATCATCGTCATCGACTTCTACGTGATTCGCCGGCGCCGGCTGGACGTCCAGGCACTGTTCTCGACCGATCCGAACGGACCGTACTTCTACCGTAACGGCTGGAACCCACGCGGCCTGGCCGCCTTCGCGATCGGCGCCACGTTCTCGCTGGCCTCGGTCTTCGTGCCGGCCCTGCAGGCACTAGGCGGCTTCGCCTGGCTGCTCGGCGCCGGGCTCGGCGCGCTCAGCTACGGCGTGCTGATGATGCGCGACCCCGGCGTCGCCGCCGCCCGCGCGACGAGCGCGAACTGACCAGGCGCTGCTCTCCCACCCAAGACGACGCGAGGCCGATAGCGGTCTCGCGTTGTTTTTTGTCCAGCCGCTCGTTTCACCCTCGTGACGGGCGCTCGCTGTCCTCGGGCGGCGGGCCGGTGGTCTCGCGGACCACCAGCTCGGGCGGCATCATTTCCCGCACCGCCGGCTGGCGGTCCCCGGCGATGCGCGCCAGCAGCAGCTCGCTGGCGCGATTGCCGATCAGGTCGGTGCGCACGCGGACACTGGTCAGGGCCGGTGCCGAATAGGCGGCGGCACCCATGTCGTCGAAACCGGTCACCGAGAGGTCGATGCCCGGACGCAGCCCCCGGCGGTAGCAGGCCGCCAGCACCCCGAAGGCGATCACGTCGGAAAAGCAGACGATGGCCGTGGGCGGTGTCGGCAGCGCCATCAGTTCGTCGAGCATGCGATCGCCGAAGGCCAGCGATGTCGGGCCGTGATGGATCGTCGTCTCATCGACCGGCAGCCCAGCGGCATCCATCTCGCGGCGAAAGGAGCGCTCGCGATCATGGGCCGTGGAGGTATCGCCACCCCCGCCCAGCCAGGCGAAGCGGCGGTGGCCCAGGGCATGCAGGTGGTCGAACAACAGCCGCACGCCGTGTTCGTCGTCGTTGATCACCCGGTCGAACGCCGTGTCGGCGACGTCGCGCGAGATCAGCACCAGTGGAAAATCTTGCAGGTGGCGCACCCGGGGGCCGTCGAGATCCTCGCGCGACGTGCCCGCCACCGGCACCAGGATCAGCCCTGCTGCGCCGTGCTCGGCCATCTGGCGGATGAAGCGGGCCTGGATCGAGGGCGTCTCGTGGGCGTGACAGAACAGCATCATGCGCCCCGCCTCGCGGAAGCGGGTCTCCATGTGGCCGAGGAACTCGGTGAAGAAGGGATTGCTCAGGTCGTTGAGGCACACCGCCACGGTGCCGCTGTCACCACGCCGCAACCCCGCCGCATGCCGATTGTAGACGTAACCCACTGCCTCAGCGGCCTCCTGGATCCGGGAACGCGTCGCCGTGGAGATGCGCGGATCGTCGCGCAGCGCCAGCGATGCCGCGGAGACGGTCACGCCCACCCGGTCGGCGATGGTCTTGAGAGTCGGTCGACGCGTCATGCAAGAGTCCTGTTCCGGCGGCACCCCAGGGGCCGTTGTCGAAGCCTGTCGGCGTGAAGGTCGCTACGCTGCGCGCGATCCTCGCGCGGGGCTTCGGCGATGGTATGCCACCACTCGGAGGCTTTCAGCCCCCGAGAATACCGACCAAGGTCGCATTGGTTCAATCGATTGAATTACGTAAAACGACGCATGAGGCGGTGGTCGGGAACGCAAACCGGCCATCGGAGGTTTGCCAGGCGACACTCGCGGGAGCCCATCATGAAACAGGTACGCTCGACCCTATCGACCGCCACTACACTGGCCTTCGGCATCGCCGCGGCGGCGATGTCATCGACGGCGGTGGCCGACACGTCCGACCAGTGTGGCTGGCAACCCGACCGCGCCGTGACCGTCATCGTCCCCTGGGGCACCGGCGGCGGCACCGACGCCAACGCCCGGCGCCTGGCCAGCCTGCTGGAAGACGAGATGGGCGTGCCCTTCAACGTGGTCAACCGCACCGGCGGCAACGGCGTCGTCGGGCACACCATGCTCGCCCGCGGCAAGCCCGACGGCTACACCATCGGCGCCGCCACGGTCGAGATCGACACCATGCACTGGATCGGCCTGACGCCGCTGACCTACCGGGACATCACGCCCATCGCGCTGATCGACCGTACCTCGGCCGGCGTCCTGGTCGCCAAGGACTCGCCCTATGCGTCGCTCGACGACCTGCTCGACGCCGCTAGGGACAACCCCGGCGAGCTGACCGCGTCGGGTACCGCCCAGGGCGGCATCTGGCACCTGGCGCTGGCCGGCATGCTCAAGGCCGAGGGGCTGGCCCCGGATGCCATCCGCTGGATTCCCAGCAAGGGCGCCGGCCCGGCGCTCAAGGAACTGATGGCCGGCGGCGTCGATGTCGCCACGCCGGCGCTCTCCGAGGCACTGCCGCTGGTCGAGCAGGGCGAGATCAAGGCGCTGGGTTACATGAGCGACACGCCGATGGAACAGCTGCCCGACGTGCCGGCGACCGGCGAGGCCCTCGACAGCGGCTGGACACTGGGCGCCTTCGTCACCATCAGCGGCCCCAAGGGGCTGCCCGACGAGATCGCCTGCGCCTACGAACAGGCTGTCGATCAGGCCGTGCACAGCGACGCCTGGGCCGAGTTCAAGCAGAGCCGTGGCGCGCCGGTGGTCTTCGAGGATCGCCAGCAGACCCGACAGACCCTGGCCGAGGCCGACGACAAGCTGGGCGACGTCATCCAGTCCATCGGCCTGGCCCAGTGACGCCTGCCCCCGGACAACACGGAGACGCCCATGGCACAGCATGACCGCCTGGCGGGCTGCCTGCTGATCCTCTTCGGCGCGCTGGTCCTGTGGCGCGCCTCCGGCTTCCCGAGCATGGCCGGGCTCGCCTACGGGCCCGGCCTGTTCCCGTCGATCGCCGCCATCGGCCTGATCGGCTGCGGCGCCATCATCGCGCTGGGGGCGCGTCGCCCCGCCTCGCGGGACACGTCCCGCAGCGAGTCGACGACAGGCACCTCGCGGCGGCGCGCCAACGCCCGCATGGCGAGCCTGCTCGGTGTCGTGCTCGGCTACGCCCTGCTGCTCGAACCGCTCGGCTTCCATGTCGCCTCGCTGTTGCTGGTCGTCGCCGCGGCGCGGATCTTCGGCCTGCCCTGGGGGCGTTGCCTGCTGCTGGCGGTGCCCCTGGTGGTGGCGGTACACGCGCTGTTCTATTCGCTGCTGCACGTCCCGCTGCCGTGGGGCGTGCTGACTCCCGTGGCCTGGTGACATCATGCTCGTCGAGACGCTTGCCAACCTGTTCACCCCCGAACACCTGGCGGTGATCGCCGCCTGCACCCTGTATGGCACCGTCGTCGGCGCCATGCCCGGCCTGACCGCGACCATGGCGGTGGCGCTGCTGGTGCCCTTCACCTACTTCATGGATCCGCTGATGGCGATCAGCGCGATCGTCGCCACGACCTCGACGGCGATCTTCGCCGGCGACATCCCCGGGGCCCTGATGCGCATCCCGGGCACGCCGGCCTCGGCGGCCTATGTCGAGGACGCCCACCGCCTGTCGCGCGCCGGGCGGGCCCGCTCGACCCTGTGCGTATCGCTGTTCGCGGCGGCCATCGGCGGACTGGTGGGCGTCGCCATGCTGGCGCTGATCGCCCCGCAACTGGCCCGGGTGGCCATGCAGTTCTCCAGCTACGAGACCTTCTGGCTGGCCTGCCTGGGCCTGAGCTGTGCCGTCATGACCAGCAATGCCGACGTGGCGAAGAGCTTCGCCAGCCTGTTCCTGGGCCTGTTCATCGCCTCGATCGGCATCGATGTCGCGGTGGGCTACCCGCGTTTCACCTTCGGCAACTTCGAGCTCTACGACGGCATCAGTTTCATCCCGGCCATCATCGGCCTGTTCGCGCTCAGCGAAATCCTGCGCAGCGCCCGCTCGGGCGAGACCGGCACCCGCGTCACCGCCGACCAGGAGCCCTTGCCGGCGGCCCTGCGCGAGGCACTGGCCACGCTGCGCCGCTACAAGCGCAACGTGGCCCGTTCGAGTGTGCTGGGTACCCTGATCGGCGCCCTGCCCGGGGCCGGCGCGGACATCGCCGCCTGGATCTGCTATGCCGTGTCGCGGCGCTTCTCGCGACAGCCCGAGCGTTACGGACAGGGCCACGTGGAGGGCATCGTCGACGGCGGCAGTGCCAACAACGCGGCGATCGGCGGCGCCTGGACGCCGGCGCTGGTCTTCGGCATCCCCGGCGACAGCGTCACCGCCATCGCCATCGGCATCCTGCTGCTCAACGGCCTGACGCCCGGCCCGCGCATCTTCACCGACTCGCCGGAACTGGTGCACACCCTCTACGGGGCCTTCGCGCTGACCAACCTGATCATGATCCCCGCCGGGCTACTGGTGATTCTCGTCGCCAGCTGGCTGCTGCGCATTCCGCGCCGCGTGCTGATGCCGATCGTGCTGCTGTTCTCGCTGGTGGGTGCCTACGCCATCACCAACTCCGCGATCGCCATCTGGATCGTGCTGGCGCTGGGCGCGCTGGGCTACGCGATGGAAGCCAACGGCTTTCCGCTGGCGCCGGCGATTCTCGGCATCGTGCTGGGCGGCATCGTCGAGGACAACTTCATGACCTCGATGCTCAAGGCCCAGGGCGACCTGCTGGCCTTCTTCGAACGCCCCTGGGCGGCGGCACTCGGCACCCTGACCCTGCTCGTCTGGGCCCTGCTGCTCTGGCGCGCCGCCCGCGACGCGCTGCGCCGCCGCTCGCCCGCTTCATAAAAGGAATCCCGCTCATGAAACGACACAACCCGACCAAGGCCGCCCTGCGCGAGGGTCGCACCGTCAGCGCACTATGGCTGGAAAGCGCCAGCCCGGAGCTCGCCGAGGCCGCCGTCGGCGCCGGCTGGAAGACCGTGCTGGTCGACAACGAGCACGGTGTCTCCAGCCTCGAGCACACCGCGCACCTGGTACGCGCCATCGAGGCGGCCGGCGGCGAGGTGGTCCTGCGCATCCCCGCCAACGACCCGGCCTACCTGAAGAAGATCCTCGACATGGGGGTGCGCTCGATCATGGTGCCGATGATCAACGACGCCGATCAGGCCCGGGCATTCGTCGCCGCCTGCCGCTATCCGCCGCAGGGCAATCGCGGCTACGCGGCACCGATCGTCCGCGCCTCGGGCTACGGGGCAATCGACGACTATGCCCGTCACGCCAACGACGAGCTGTTGCTGATCGGCCAGATCGAACACGTCGACGCCGCCCGTGACGTGGAAGCGATCGCCGCCGTCGACGGCCTCGACATGCTGTTCATCGGCCCCAACGACCTGGCCGGCTCGCTGGGCAAGCTGGAGCGTCTCGAGGATGCCGAGGTTCGCGAACTGATCGGCGACCTGGAGCGGCGCATCGTCGCCGGCGGCCGCTGGATGGGCACCATCACCGGTCCCGGTCGCGATGTCGCCACGCTCAGCGACAGCGGCTACCGCTTCGTCGCCGGCCCCAACGACATCGCCCTGTTCGCCAGCACGCTGCGCGCCGAGGCCGAAGCCTGGCGGGCACGCACGGCGGACTTCGACGCCGTCTAGATCGCTACCCGGCCGATCCACTCAACCTCGACACGCACGCGGCCCGGCGATGGCATGCCTGCCCCGGGCCTGCTCGCGGCCGGGGGCCCACCCAGCCATTTCTGACACGCGCCATTTCCGGTCTTATCCTGCTCGTTGCACTGTTGTCACTGGTACTGCCGTCTTTCTTCGGATGGCGGAAGAAACTGGCGGCGCAACGTCTTCACACCAAGGAATCGCAAAATGGCAATGTCTGATCTCGTCACCGTCGACTGGCTCCGCGACAACCTCGATCTGCCGGAGATCGTGATCCTGGACGCCAGTTGGTATCTACCGACCGCCTCTCGGGATCCGGAGGCCGAATATCGCGACGGCCACATCCCCGGCGCCAGACGTTTCGATTTCGATGGAGAAATCAAGGATCCCTCGTCGTCGCTGCCGCACATGCTGCCCGCCCCGTCGGCATTCGGCGCCGCCGTGCGAGCACTCGGCGTCAATGCCGACAGCCGCGTGGTGGTCTACGACGGCCAGGGCATCTTCGCCGCACCGCGGGCCTGGTGGATGTTCAAGGTCATGGGCCATCAAGACGTCGCGGTCCTCGATGGCGGACTGCCGGCCTGGAAGGCCGCCGGACTCGCGCTCGACAGCGGTCCGCCGTCCGCCGCCACCCCGGGCGATTTCGAGGCACGCCTGAACCCCGAGCGCCTCGCCGACGCCGACGCAGTTGGCGCGCATCTCGAGAAGCGCACGGCACACGTGGTGGATGCCCGCTCGGCGGCACGCTTCAGCGGCGAACAGCCCGAACCGCGCCCGGGGTTGCGAGCCGGCCATATGCCGGGCGCCTTGAATCTTCCCTTCGACCGGCTGCTGGACAATGGCTTCTATCGTTCGCCCGATATCCTGCGGGAGCGTTTCCGCGAGGCGGGTATCGAGCCGGGGACGCCGCTGGTCGGCTCCTGCGGCTCCGGCGTGACCGCCTCGGTGCTGGCGCTGGGCGCCGAACTGGCCGGACTGGGGCCGATGGCGGTCTACGACGGGTCCTGGGCGGAGTGGGGTCAGGAATCGCGCCCCGAACTCGCCGTGGTCAAAGACCGCTGAGGCGATCAACAACGGTCCACCGGAGCTGGCGTCGGCGTCCCTGAAGACTGCACGGCATGATCACGCCCGGCCGCTCACCCCAGCAGCGAACGCAGTCCGGCGATGGCGTCCTTGCCGCGGGCCTGCTTGCGGTCGGGGTCTTCCTTGTCGGCACGGCCTTCCCATTCCAGGTCGGCCTCGGGCAGTTCGTCGAGAAAGCGGCTCGGCGTGCAGTCCATCAGCTCGCCGTAGGCCTTGCGCTGGCGAGCCAGCGTCAACGTCAGGGTCTGGCGGGCGCGGGTGATGCCGACGTAGGCCAGGCGCCGCTCCTCCTCGATGGTGCCGGCCTCGATGGCGTTGCGGTGGGGCAGCAGTTCCTCCTCGAGGCCCATCACGTAGACGTGGGGGAACTCCAGGCCCTTGGCGGCGTGCAGGGTGAGCAACTGGACGCGGTCGGAGTCGTCCTCCTCGGCCTGCTGCTCGAGGATGTCGCGCAGCACCAGCCGCGAGATCGCCGCCTCGACGTCGTCGGTCTCCTCGCTGGCTCCCTCCTCGGCGTCCCGCGCCATCGATTTCTCGAGCTGGTCGATCAGCGTCCAGACATTGGCCATGCGCCGCTCGGCGACGGTCGGCGCGCTGGCGTTCTGATGCAGCCAGGCCTCGTAGTCCATGTCGCGGAACATCTCGCGCAGCGCGCTGATGGCGTCGCCCTGGTCCATGCGCCGGCGCACACCGTCGATGAAGTGGGTGAAACGCCCCAGCCGCTCGACCGCGCGGGTCGGCAGCACCTGCTCCAGGCCCATCTCGTGACAGGCGGCGAACAGCGAACCGTCGCGCTCGTTGGCGTAGTTGGCGAGCTTCTCCAGCGTGCCGGGGCCGATCTCGCGACGCGGCACGTTGACGATGCGCAGGAAGGCGTTGTCGTCGGCCGGGTTGATCAACAGCCGCAGGTAGGCCATGGCGTCCTTGATCTCGTTGCGCGAGAAGAAGGAGGTGCCGCCGGAGAGCTTGTAGGGCACCTGGTAGTGCTGCAGCTTGAGTTCGAGCAGCCGGGCCTGGAAGTTGCCGCGGTAGAGCACCGCGAAGTCGCGCCATTCGGCACGCTCCTTGATGCGCCGGGTGAGGATCTCGCTGGCCACCCGCTCGGCCTCGGCCTCCTCGTGGCGGTTGACGACGATGCGGATCGGCATGCCGACGCCCTTGTCCGACCACAGGCTCTTCTCGTAGACGTGGGGGTTGTTGGCAATCAGCGTGTTGGCAGCGCGCAGGATGATCCCGGTGGAGCGGTAGTTCTGCTCGAGCTTGATCACCCGCAACCGCGTGAAGTCCTCGCCCAGGGTCACCAGGTTCTCGGGGCGCGCCCCGCGCCAGGCATAGATCGACTGGTCGTCGTCGCCGACCACGGTGAAGGTGGCGCGCTCGGCCATCAGCAGGCGCACCAGCTGGTACTGGCTGACGTTGGTGTCCTGGTACTCGTCCACCAGCATGTAGTGGATCTTGCGCCGCCAGCGTGCCAGAGCCTCGGCGTCGCTCTGCAGCAGCGCCACCGGCAGCAGGATCAGGTCGTCGAAGTCGACCGCATTGTAGGCCTTGAGATGACGGTTGTAGGCCTCGTAGAGCCGCGCGGCGTACTGCTCGTCGTCATCGGCGGCGTGCGAGAGCGCCTGACCGGGCAGCACCAGGTCGTTCTTCCAGGTGGAGATCTGATGCTGCACGCGGTTGATCTGCTCGGCGTCGATCTGGGCATCCTTCTGCATCAGATCGCGCAGCAGCGCCTTGGCGTCCTCGGGATCGAACAGCGAGAAGCCCGGCTTGTAGCCCAGCGTCTTGAGCTCGCCGCGAATGATGTTGAGCCCCAGGGTGTGGAAGGTCGACACCGTCAGGCCGTGGCCCTCGCGCCCCTTCAGCAACTGGCCGACGCGCTCCTTCATCTCGCGGGCCGCCTTGTTGGTGAAGGTCACCGCGGCGATCTTGCGCGCGCTCATGCCGCACTCCTGGACCAGGTAGGCGATCTTGGTGGTGATCACGCTGGTCTTGCCGGAGCCGGCCCCGGCCAGCACCAGGCAAGGGCCGTCGATGTAGCGCACCGCGTCCTGCTGGCGCGGGTTGAGCTTGGCGAGACGTTGTTGGATCGACATGAATCACTCGTCACCGGCATCGCCGGCCATGGACTCGTTGACGGAACGGGAAACCCCGGCGGACGTCGCGGGCTCCTCGGCCCCCGGAAGGCCGGCCCCCGGAAGGCCGGACCCAGCGAAATCGAGCTGACGCCAGGCCTCGTAGACGACGATGGCGCAGGCATTGGAAAGATTCAGGCTGCGGCTGTCGGGCAGCATCGGCAGGCGCAGTCGCTGCCCCGGCGGCAGGGCATCCAGCATCCCCTGCGGCAGACCGCGAGTCTCCGGGCCGAACACCAGGGCATCGCCTTGCCGATAGGCCGGCTCATGGTAGCCGGTGCGCCCGCGCGTGGAAACGGCGAACACCCGCTCGGGCGCCACGTCGCGCAGAAATGCCGGCCAGTCGGCGTGCACGCGCACCCGGGCCCACTCGTGATAATCCAGCCCGGCGCGCCGCAGGCGCTTGTCGTCGAGCGTGAAGCCCAGCGGCTCGATCAGATGCAGCCGAAAGCCGGTGTTGGCGCACAGCCGGATCAGGTTGCCGGTGTTGGGCGGAATCTCGGGTTCGAAGAGAACGATATCGAGCATGCGGGGACACTGAAGATGGCGGCGACCGCGCCCATGATACGCAAACGGCGCCCCGAAAGGGACGCCGATACTCTTTACAGCGCTCCGAACCCAGCGCTCGAAGCCACGGATGCGGCTTTTGACCTTTCTTCCCGCTCAAGGCTTATGGCTTACAGCTCCCGGCGCAGCCGGGCGCCCTCAGAAGCCGACACTCAACCCGACCACCGGTCCGCTGTCCAGGGTGTGGTCGTCCCGGTCGGTGAAATCGCTGCGAATGTAGCGGTAACCGCCGTAGAGGTAGGTGTGCGAAACCAGGTTGACGCGTGCCTGGGCACCGTATTCGACGCTCTTCTCGAGATCGCCGTGGCTCAGCCCTTCGGGCGTGTAGAAGCCGTAACCGCCGATCGAGGTCAACGGGATCGGCGTGGGCACGAACACCGAACCGCCCAGCCCCAGGCCGCCGCCATCGCCGTAGGGCGTGTCCTGATACTGGTAGCGGCCACCGACCGCGACATCGACGCCCGGCACGAAGGGCGTGAACATCAGCGAGCCGGAATAGATATCGGTGTCGTCGCCGCTGTCGTCGGTGGACAGATAACCGACGCCGGCACGCAGGGTGGGAAAGATCGTCTGGCTGGCCTCGACGCCGACGGAATCGGAGCCGGCGTTGGCAGCGACGCTCAGGGCCAGGGCCTGTTGGCTGGCCAGCAGGCAGGCGGTGGCGGCGAAAGGTAGGGCGAATAACGATTTCATGACGAAGCGCCTCGTAAAATGGCCTGACAAGGCCTTCACTATGGCATAGTATCGTCAGTTATCAAACGCCGTTTCCATTGGATCGCTCAATCGGCGTCGACACCGTAGCGGTCGCGATAGGCGCGAATCGCCTCGGCATGGGGCTGAAGGGCGGCACCGGCGTGGATCTCGAGATAGGCGAGCACGTCGTCGAGGGTGACGATGCTGATCACCGGCATGCCGTAACGGGCCTCGACTTCCTGAATGGCGCTGCGGGGCTTCGTTTCACCCTCGGCCTGCCCGCGCTCCTGGCGGTCCAGGGCGATGACCACGCCGGCCGGGCTCGCCCCGGCAGCGTCGATCAGCTGCATCACCTCGCCGATCGCGGTGCCGGCGGTGATCACGTCGTCGATGATCAGCACGCGACCGGCGAGCTCGGCGCCGACGATCCGCCCCCCCTCACCGTGGGCCTTGGCCTCCTTGCGGTTGAAGGCGAACGGCAGGTCGAGGCCGTGATGGTCGGCCAGTGCCACGGCGGTGGTGGCGCCCAGCGGGATGCCCTTGTAGGCGGGGCCGAACAGCACATCGGCGGCGAGGCCGCTGTCGGCGATGGCGCGGGCGTAGAAACGCCCCAGCCGCGCCAGGGCGGCGCCGGTCCGGAACAGGCCGGCATTGAAGAAATAGGGGCTGACGCGGCCGGACTTGAGCGTGAATTCGCCGAACTTGAGCACGCCCTGCTCGATGGCGAAGGCGATGAAGTCACGCTGGTAGTCTTGCAACTCGGCGGCCACGGTGAAACGGCTCCCCTTTATCGGAATGATTGGCTCGGGTCATTTACCCAAACGTCGAAAGCTCAGGTATCATACACGCGCGACGAAAAAGGGACCATGTATGAAAATCGCCAGCATCAACGTCAACGGAATCCGTGCCGCGGTCGAGCGAGGTTTTCTCGACTGGCTGGCCGGTCAGGATGCCGACGTCGTCTGCGTGCAGAACATTCAGACCAAGAGTTTCGAACTCGACGACAGCATCCTCTACCCCGAAGGGTACGAAAGCTATTTCCTCGATGCCGAGCAGGACGGTTTCTCCGGCGTCGGGCTGTACTGCCGCAAGATCCCCAAGGCGATCATGTATGGCCTGGGCTTCGAGCAGTGCGACAACGAGGCGCGCTTCCTGCAGGCCGACTACGACCGCTTCAGCATCGCCACCTTCCTGATGCCCGACGGCAGTGACTACGCCGCCAAGCAGTCGTTCATGGCCCAGTACCAGGAATACCTGTCCAAGATGGCCCGCAAGCGCCGCGAGTACATCATCTGCGGCACCTGGCACATCGCCCACAAGACCGTCGACCTGGCCAACTGGGCCGACAACCAGACCACGCCGGGCTTCAAGCCGGAAGAGCGCGCCTGGATGGATCAGGTGTTCGGGCCCACCGGCTTCATCGACACCTTCCGCGAGGTCAACCGCGACGCCGGCGAATACACCTGGTGGCCCAAGCTCGACCAGGACGTGCCACGCGCTCGCCAGGAAGGCTGGCGCATCGACTATCAGGTGGTGGGCCCCAACTTCCGCCGCCACGTGGTCGACGCCTGGATCGATCGCGACGCGACCTTCTCCGAGTTCGCCCCGCTGATCGTCGAGTACGACCTGACGCTGTAAACCCGGTCTTTCGTCGCCGTGGGATGCACTGGAGGAATAGCCGAGCATGATCAAGCGCAAGGCGCACGGAGCGCAGAGAACGAGACATAACAGGTCGTTAGGCGAGTTTCGACCGGGCTCGCGCACGAGCACCGCGCAACGCCGCGATTGATCAGCACAGGCATTGATACAGTGCTTCCCAACGAATGACGCCGGCCCAGGGCCGGCGTCGTCGTCTCTGCTGTGTCTCCAGCCGGCCTCGCTCAGTCGCGAATATCCAGCGCCTCGCGCTGGCGGGCGAACAACTCGTTGCCGGCCTGCTGCGCCAGATCGAGCATGGCATCGAGCTCGGTCCGCGAGAACGCCGCCGCCTCGGCGGTGCCCTGTACCTCGATCAGCCCGCCGCTTTCGGTCATCACCACGTTCATGTCGGTGTCCGCGCCGCTGTCCTCCGGGTAGTCCAGATCGACCACCGGCGTGCCCTTGAACACGCCCACCGACACCGAGCTGACCAGCTGCTGGAAGGGATCGCTCTTGATCAGCTTCTCGCGCTGCAGGTGACGAATGGCATCGACCAGCGCCACGCAGCCGCCGGTGATCGACGCCGTGCGCGTGCCGCCGTCGGCCTGGATCACGTCGCAGTCGACGGTGATGGTGAACTCGCCGAGCTTCTTGAGATTCACCGCCGCGCGCAACGCCCGGCCGATCAGCCGCTGGATCTCCAGGGTGCGCCCGCCCTGCTTGCCGCGCGCCGCCTCGCGGGCACCACGGGTATGGGTGGCGCGCGGCAGCATGCCGTATTCGGCGGTGACCCAGCCCTGGCCCTTGCCGCGCAGCCAGCGGGGCACGCCGGCCTCGACGCTGGCGTTGCACAGCACCTTGGTATCGCCGAACGCCACCAGCACCGAGCCCTCGGCGTGCCGCGTGTAGTCACGGGTCAGCTGAATCTCGCGCGTCTGCTCGGGCTGGCGCCCGCTGGGACGGATGGAAGCCGAGTGCATAACACCTCTCGTCGTGTTCACGGAAATCGGGGCACGGCGACATGGCCGCCGCGCGGGAGGCTCATTCTACACGCTCGACGCTGGCGAATCCGTTACACTGGGTCAAATCCGCCGCCGGGGACGCCCCCGCGGCCCTCGACACCCAGGCGCGGTACCGGACATACCGGTGGAATCGGGCGGAGCCCCGATCGACGAGGCCTTCCGCGCAGGCCAGGGTGACGAACGACGACCCTGTCAAAGGAGCACGCATGGCGTACAGCATGACCGCCTTCTCTCGGCAGACCCTCGCCGCCGAGTGGGGAAGCCTGCAACTGGAACTGCGCTCGGTGAACCAGCGCTACCTGGAACCGCATTTCCGCCTCCCGGACGCCCTGCGCGACCTGGAGCCGACGTTCCGCGAGGCGCTGCGCGAACGCCTGGCGCGCGGCAAGGTGGAGTGCAGCCTGCGCTTCGACCCGGCCACCGGCGGCGAAAGCCTGAGCGTCAACCGCGACCGGCTCGCCGAGCTCGCCCGCGCCCTGCACGAAGTGCGTGCCGAACTCCCCGAGTCGCCGATGCCCGACGCCCTCGCCCTGCTCGATCACCCCGGGGTGCTGGAAGCCAGCGGCGTCGATCTGGAGCGGGTCAAGCAGGAGGCACTGGCCCTGTTCAATGCCGCGCTCGACGACCTGATCGCCGGACGCGCGCGCGAAGGGCAGCGCCTCGCCGAGCTGATCCAGAGCCGTCTCGACGGCGTGCGCGTGCAGGTCGCCGAGGTTCGCGGCCTGATGCCGGAGATCCTCGAACGCCAGCGCAACCAGTTGCTGGAACGCCTGGAAACCTTCAAGGCCGAGCTCGACCCGCAGCGCATCGAGACCGAGGTCGCCCTGCTGGCCCAGAAGGCCGATGTCGACGAAGAGCTCGACCGCCTC
This sequence comes from Modicisalibacter coralii, assembly GCF_004117855.1. GTDB lineage: Bacteria > Pseudomonadota > Gammaproteobacteria > Pseudomonadales > Halomonadaceae > Modicisalibacter > Modicisalibacter coralii. The sequence goes on along the minus strand of NZ_QWBW01000030.1, from coordinate 4,360 downwards.
GACACCCACGTCGCCGAGGTCGAGCGCCAGCTCAAGCAGAAGGGGCCGGTCGGCCGGCGGCTGGACTTTCTGATGCAGGAGCTCAACCGCGAGGCCAACACCCTCTCCTCCAAGGCGGTGGTCGCCGAAAGCACCCGCTGCGCGGTGGAGCTGAAGGTGCTGATCGAGCAGATGCGCGAGCAGATTCAGAATATCGAGTAGCATCCAGCCGCTTACCGTCCTGGTGGCAGAATCTCATAGCAGGTGCTTGTGAAGCACCTCAGTGAACGCGCTATACTCTATTCATGAAAAAAGCAAGCCCTGCCAAGGCAGGTCACTTTTTTACAAAGGCATCCGGTAACATATGGCGACGGCAGAGCAAATCAAAGCATTGTTGAAGAGCCACGCTGATCATGATGATCAGCGGTTCTACTCTATTGCTTTGCAAGTCGCGGCCAAAGAGGCTCGCAAAGGCCACCATAAGCTGGCAAACGAGCTCAAAGAAGCCATTGAGCGCTCACAGAAGGCATCCAACAGCCTTACCGTTGCATCTTCTAAGCCAACCCCCCTCGCCCAGCATCCCAAAGGTGACTTGAAAGGGCTTTTGGAGCTGACGCACTCCACCGCTCGCAAAAATGAGTTGGTGTTGTCGAGTGAGGTGAGTGAACGGTTGGATAAGGTGTTACTGGAACAACGGCAAAAAAGCCGCTTGGCCCAGTTTGGCCTTTCCCCAAGACGCAAACTGTTATTCACCGGCTCTCCGGGCACGGGCAAAACCTTATCGGCAGCTGTATTGGCTTCAGAGCTGAAGCTTCCGCTGTACACCATCGTGTTGGATAACTTGATCACCCGCTTCATGGGCGAGACCGCCGCCAAGCTTCGGCTGATTTTCGATCACATCAAGCAAACGCGAGCGGTATATCTGTTCGATGAATTTGACGCGATCGGCACCCAGCGGGGTGCTACAAATGACGTTGGTGAAATACGCCGCGTGCTGAACTCGTTTCTCATGTTTGTCGAACAGGACTCCTCTGAAAGCATCCTTTTGGCGGCAACCAATCATCCAGAACTGTTGGATAAAGCACTCTACCGGCGCTTTGACGACATTATCCAGTTCGAAAAACCTGGTCAGACACAAATCAAGCAGCTGATTGAAAATCGTCTCTCAGCATTTGAGACCGGGCGCCTGAGCTGGGATGAAATCACTCAGGCTGCCTGCGGACTAAGCTCGGCGGACGTCACCCGAGCCTGTGAGGATGCTGCCAAAGAAGCGGTCCTGCACCATGATGCCAATATCACCACTGAAATGATAATCAAGGCCGTGCAGCGGCGACAAAATGGAAAGCATTAAGGGGACTTCATGGCGGATCAGAAACCGCATCTACTTTTAAGCGGTATCGGCCGCAATGAAGATTTTCAGTCCCGTAATCAAGCCAGAGGTTCCGGAGTTCCTCTCAGAGATCGTCATAAACACGGTATCGCTTTAAGGCAACAGTACATCGATGCACTTGCCGAGCACCAGGCTCACCACTCTGAGCCACCGATTCCCATTACTGACGAAACGGGCATTTACGTTGAAATTGTGGGGTTTGCGGATGCCGAGCTTCCTCTCGACAAGCTTGATAATCGTGCTTTTGAGCTTCGATCATGTCGCAAAGTGGATGGAAGGGAAATAGCAACGGTATTTATTCCCGATGCCAAGAGAGACGCTTTCCAAAAAAGGTTCACGAGTACCTCAATAAGGAAAGAGCGAAAGGAAAGCCTGCCAATCAAGCCCTTATCGACAGCATCGCTGAAATCAAGCTGGCAGACCTGCGTTCCTTCTGGACAGATGCTCAAGAGCTTTTCCCGGAACCAGCAGATCAGCCCGTATGGTGGGAACTTTGGCTAAAAAAGCGGGCGAAAGATCTATCCGCTAAAGAAGTGGCCGAGCAGCTTGCCGAACGACTCAATGCTGAGCTAAGCAACACCTCACTTAGCTTCTTCGATAGTTTCGTTATTCTCATCAAAGCGTCCGCTGAGCAACTTGAGTCAGCCCCTGAGCTTATTGCCAACCTTGAAGAGCTGCGCCGCGCGAAGCAGACCCCGAATGCATTTATCGCCATACCCGCCAAAGAGCAGCACGAGTGGGCCAATGAGTTAGCCGAAAGAATCCGGGTAGATGAAAACACCACCACGGTCATCACGGTGCTGGATACAGGGGTCAATTACTACCATCCACTGTTAAGCCAGATGACAACGCAGCAGTTGGCACAAGCGTGGGAACCCAGCTGGCCTCTCTATGATGACTACCAGCCTACCTCCCCCCTTGCGCCGTATAACGATCATGGCTCCAGGCAAGCGGGGCTGGCAGCATTGGGAGAGCTCGATAAGTCGTTACTCGCTATCCACGAGATTTGGCTCCCTTACCGAATTGAGTCTGGTCGCATACTGCCACCAGCTGGCCAGAACGATCCTGAACTGTACGGGGCTATTACCGTAGGCACCGCAGCAAAGCTTGAAATCAATAACCCCGAATTTTCCCGCGTTTATTCTCTGGCGGTTACCTCGCCTGCTGACTCTATCAGTGGGCAGCCTTCATCCTGGTCTGCCGAAATTGATCAGTTTGCCTTCGGTCTGGAAGACGACCTACAGAGGCTGTTTGTAATTTCTGCTGGTAACAACCAAGCATTACACGCGACGGTGGATTACTGGGATCAGGTACATCTCGCAGACATCGAAGATCCGGCACAAGCTTGGAACGCCTTGACCGTTGGTGCCTGCACAGAAAAAACAATCAATGACGATCCAGACTTTGCAAACTGGGCACCCTTTGCCCACCCCGGAGATGTTGCTCCTGCAAGCCGATCATCGGTGAATTGGGGCTGGAAAAAGCAAGCACCTTATAAACCGGATGTAGTAGCTGAGGGCGGTAATCGATTGCTGTCGCCTGACGGCACGGAAGTATCAGATGTTGATGTTGTATCACTATTAACGACTTCGGGGAGAGCCAGCGGTCAGTTATTTGAGACAGCCAAGGATACCAGTGCCGCCTGCGCCCTGATATCCAGGCAATCTGCGATGCTAACGACGGAATACCCTGATTATTGGCCTGAAACGATACGCGGATTGGTTGCTCATTCAGCGGAATGGACACCCAGGATGTGGCAACGCTTTGGGTTGTTGCGAAAGACCCAATCGCCCTCGAATGCTGCCAAGACGATGCTGAGATGCGTGGGATACGGAGTGCCGAGTCTGGCTCGAGCCAGATATAGCGCCAATCATGCTCTGACACTGATCATTCAGGATTCCCTTCAGCCCTTCATTAAATCGGCGGACAAGGCTTCTAGCGATCCCAAGCTGAACGAGATGCAGCTTTATCAGTTGCCTTGGCCTATTGAAGAATTGCGCAAATTGCCACCAGAGCTGGATATCAAATTGCGCGTGACGCTCTCGTACTTTATTGAGCCTAACCCTGGCCGCAGAGGCTACCGCCAGCGCTACAGCTACCAATCCCACGGACTACGTTTTAATGTCATTCGTCCCAGCCAGTCATTGGAAAATTTTCGTGCGGCCATCAATCGTGTAGCCAACGACGCTACCGAGGGCTATCAAGGTGTCGAAGGGGATGGGAGTGGCTGGCTATTAGGTTACCAGATTAGAACCAGAGGTTCATTGCATTCAGACACCTGGACAGGTTCAGCGGCGGATCTAGCCGATATGCACACACTGGCGGTGTACCCCGTGGGCGGCTGGTGGAAATACCGTGCGGGGGAGGAGCGCTGGCAAAACCGCGTGCGCTTTAGCCTGATCGTTAGCATTGATGTGCCAGATAGCGAGGTAGATATCTACTCAGAGGTTGAGAGCTTGATTGAAGCCAACGTTACAGTAGAGACCTAAATGCCCCGCTCAACTAACCGACCACAAACACCTAGCTTCTTGACTCGTGAAAATCGACCAAAAAACGACCAATTTGGCACTGAGTGGCACCGCCCCCACTATTCAGAAGCCAGTCGGTGATCATGAAATCTTCAGGCCAGGTTCTTGTTGAGCACCTGTTCGATGTTCTGGCTCCAGGCTGCCTAACTCCTAAGTGCGCCTTTCAAAACCTTGAAAGCGGCTCTAGCCATTCCTAGATTTTGGGCATGGCTAAGAAGATCGTATCCGATGAACTCTGGTCTATCGTCGAGCCGCTACTGCCTCCGCCTCAGCCCAAGCCGCGTGGCGGCCGACCTCCCGTTTCCAATCGTGCAGCCCTGACAGGCATCCTGTTCGTCCTGCGCTCGGGTATCCCTTGGGAGATGTTGCCTCAAGAGATGGGCTGCGGTTCCGGCGTGACCTGTTGGCGGCGCCTGCGCGACTGGCAGGAAGCGGGTGTCTGGGAACGGGGTGTCTGGGAACG
>NZ_QWBW01000029.1 GCF_004117855.1 Modicisalibacter coralii | reverse complement strand
CCCGCCGCGAGGTCCGGCAACTGCACTGGGGCGGCGGTACGCCGACCTTCCTGACGCTCGACCAGATGAGCGATCTGATCGACCGGCTGCACGCCCGCTTCGGGCTGTCGTCCGCGCCGGATCGCGACTACGCCATCGAGATCGACCCCCGCGAGGCCAATGTCCTGACCCTGCGCCATCTTCAGTCGCTGGGCTTCAACCGCATCAGCCTCGGCGTGCAGGACTTCGACATCGAGGTGCAGCGTGCCATCAACCGTGTGCAGCCGCGCCAGTTGACCGAGAACCTGGTCGAGGAGGCCCACCGGCTGGGCTTCTCGTCGCTCAACCTGGATCTGATCGTGGGGCTGCCGCACCAGACCCGCGACAGTTTCGCCGACACCCTGCAGCAGGTGATCAGCCTGGCACCGGCCCGGCTGTCGGTGTTCAACTACGCCCACCTGCCGGCGCGCTTCAAGGCCCAGCGTCGCATCGACCCGGCCACGCTGCCCTCACCCGAGGAGAAACTGGCGATCCTCGAGGTCACCCGCGCGCTGCTCGACGAGGCCGGCTACGTGCACATCGGCCTGGACCATTTCGCGCGGCCCACGGACAGTCTCGCCGTGGCCCAGCGCGAGGGGCGGCTGCACCGCAACTTCCAGGGTTACACCACCCACGGTGACTGCGATCTGGTAGGGCTCGGCGTCTCGGCGATCAGTCAGATCGACGACAGCTACGCCCAGAACCCGACGCGGCTCGCCGACTACGAGGCGGCGCTCGATGCCGGCCATCTGGCCACTTGCCGCGGACTGCGCCTGACCGCCGACGACCGCCTGCGACAATTTGTCATCCTGCGCCTGATGTGCGACCTCAGCCTCGATCTCGACGCGGTCGGCGAACGCTTCGGCCTCGATGCCACGGCCTATTTCGGCGAGGCCCTGAAACGGCTCGAGAGCGCCGAACGCGACGGCCTGGTGAGGCGTCACGGCAATCGCCTGACAGTCACGCCACTGGGCCAACTGCTGGTGCGCCATCTGGCGATGGCCTTCGACGCCCGCCTGGACGCCAAGGGCGACCGCTACTCCCGGATTCTCTGAGAACAACTATTGAGAAAAACTTTCACGATCATACCCTCGCTATATCACCCATAATGCAACTACCATAGCGGGAGTGCTTCGAAAGACTGGGAGACAACCATGGCGAATTCCGCCCTCCACGTGCGCCGGCCGCGACTTCAGGAAGCGCGTTGCCAGACCTGCAGCTTGAGTTCCCTGTGCCTCCCCCTGGCGCTGGGGACCCAGGAACTGGACAGCTTCGACGCGATCATCCAGCGCCGCGCGCCGCTCAAGAAGGGCGACACGCTGCTTCGCCAGGGCGATCCCTTCACCAGCGTGTTCGCGGTGCGCTCGGGCAGTCTCAAGCAGGTCAGTCACGAGGGCGACGGCGACGACCAGTTGACCAATTTCTACCTGCCCAGCGAACTGGTCGGGCTCGACGGCATCGACGAGCAGCACTACCCCGGCAGCATCATCGCCCTGGAGACCACCACGGTCTGCGAGATCCCCTTCGAGCGTCTCGACCAGCTTTCCGAGGCCCTGCCCGAGTTGCGTACCCAGCTCTATCGCAACATGAGCAAGGAGCTGCGCGACGACCGGCGCATGCTGCGCCTGCTGTCACGCAAGACCGCCGACGAGCGCCTGGCCAGCTTTCTGGTCAACCTGTCGACGCGCTTCCGGCGGCGCGGCTACTCCCCCTACAGTTTTCGCCTGTCGATGGCCCGCGCCGACATCGGCAACTATCTGGGGCTCGCCGTGGAGACCGTCAGCCGGATCATCGGTCGCTTCCAGCAGCAGAAGCTGGTCGACGTCCAGGGGCGCGAAGTCAACATCCTCGACCTCGAGGCCCTGGAGGAAATGGCGGAGGGCTCCGGCTGTCAGTGACAGCCCACTTGGCATTCGCGAAAACACCACGGCCCGCCGATGCTCGGCGGGCCGTGGTGTTTTCGGTCGGGGGTTGTTTCGCTCAGGCTTCGCGCGCCAGCAGATCGAAGGCCTCGATCCGCGAGGCGTTGAGACGCTGCTGCTTGTCCTCGAGCCCCTGGAAATCGAACAGGTCGCGATCGGCGAGCTGTGACGGGGCGACGTTGGTGACCGCCTTGAACATCGTCTCCAGCCGGCCGGGGTGAGTCTTTTCCCAGTCGGCGAGCATCTCCTTGACCACCTGACGCTGCAGGTTGGGCTGCGAGCCGCACAGGTTGCAGGGGATGATCGGGAATTCCATCAGCCGCGCGAACTCGGCGATGTCCGCCTCGCGGCAGTAGGCCAGCGGGCGGATGACGATGTTCTTGCCGTCGTCGGAGAGCAGCTTGGGCGGCATCGACTTGAGGGTTCCGCCGTAGAACATGTTGAGGAACAGCGTCTCGAGGATGTCCTCGCGGTGATGGCCGAGCGCCACCTTGGTGGCGCCGATCTCCTCGGCGAAACCGTACAGCGAGCCACGCCGCAGTCGCGAGCACAACGCGCAGGTGGTCTTGCCCTCCGGGGTCTTCTCCTTGACCACCGAATAGGTGTCGCGCTCGAGGATGTGATAGTCGACGCCGATGCCGTCGAGGTATTCGGGCAGCACGTGTTCGGGGAAACCAGGCTGCTTCTGATCGAGGTTGACCGCCACCAGCGAGAAGTCCACCGGCGCGTTGCGCTGCAGGTTGCGCAGGATCTCGAGCATGGTGTAGGAGTCCTTGCCGCCGGACAGACACACCATGACCTTGTCGCCGTCGCCGATCATTCCGTAATCGATGATCGCGTTGCCGACCTGGCGACGCAGGCGCTTCTGCAGCTTGTTGAACTCGCGTTTCTGATTACCGGTAAGTGCTTGCATGGGTCGTGCGACACGCAGGGAGAAGTGGAAGGCGCGCCTATGCTACCACCCACTCCCGCGACTTGCGATGTCCCGCCGTGGCGGTGCCGTCAGAGGGTGTTTACAAAATGCCTGCGCTCGGCAATACGGCGTTAAAATCGATCTCAAAATGCTCATTTACCCCGTGTAAACTCCGCTTTTTCGGCCGATTTTGCCTTGTCTTGCCTTCGCTCGCCTAATTTGTAAAAACCCTCTCAGAGGACGTTCAGCAGCATCAGGTAGCGCAGCACCACGCCCGGCAGGATCAGCACGATGCCGATGCGCTGGCAATGGAACTCGCCGCGGTTGAGTCCCAGGCGCCGGCGCCAGAACAGCAGCACGCCGTGCAGGTCCTGGGTGCGTCTCACGTAGCACAGGTTGGCGAGCATCAGGAGTCCGACCCCCGCCATCAGCAGGCCATTCTGCAGCCATTCCATTCGTTCGCGTCCTCGCTATCCGGGTTGTCGTTCATTCAGCAGGCTTCCAGGGCCCCCTGCTTCAAGCGCACGTACATCAGGGCGGTGGTCACGGCGTCGCCCAGCGCGGTGTGGCGCTGCATCAACGGCACCCGCAAGGCCCGGGCGACGCTTTCGAACCCCAGGTGCGGCTCGACCTGGGGATGGGTACGGCGCATCCGGCGACGGTACGCCTGGGCCAGATCGACGGTGGCGTTGGGCAGATCGAACCCGAACAGCGGCCGCAACTGGCGATTGATCACCGCCACGTCGTAGTCGACGCACCAGCCCAGCAGCGGGCGATTGCCGATGAAGTCGAGCAGGCGTTCCAGGGCATCGCCGAGCGAGACGCCACCGTGGAGGTCGATACCGCGCAGCCCGTGGACCTTGATCGACTCCCCGGTGAGGCTCGCGGGGCGTTCCAGGCGCAGGTCGAGGGCATCGCTGGTGAGCACGCGGCCGTCCTTGATCCTCACCGCGGCCACCGACACCAGGTCCGCCGTGCGCGGGTCGAGCCCGGTGGTCTCGCAGTCGATCGCCACCAGTTCGTCGCCGGTGTAGGGGTTGAAGAGCCAGCCGTAGCGGCCGTTGACCTGTCGGCGGCGGTCGGCCGCGCGACGCAGGGATCGAAGCATCACGACACTCCCTTAGCGAGCCACGTCGACATCCGGTTCGACGGGCCTGTTCAGTACTCGAGATGAAAACGTTGGGTCAGGCGCTGCTTGAACTCCTTGACCAGGTGCAGCGCCTCGCGCAGCAGGTCGCGCTCCAGCGACGACAGGCGCTGCACCACCACCCGGTTGGCGCTGTCGAGCGCGCCCGGCGGTTCGTCGAGGCGCGCCAGTTGCTGGGTGAGCCGCAATTCGGCGAACAGCGTCAACGCTTCACCCAGGTCCTCGGCGAAGCGTGCCTCCAGATGACCCTCGTCGGCCAGCGCCTCGAGCCGGGCCAGCGTCGAGGTCGGCCGCAGGCGGTGTTCGAGGGCCAGGGCACGCACGCCGTGGACGATCGGAAAGATCCCGCCCTTCTTGATGTCGATGCCGTGCTGGGGGCGCTTGAGCGAGCCGAACAGGGTCAACGGCGTGGAGAAGCTCAGCGCCGCCCGGGCGAAATGCGCCAGCAGCATCTGGTCGTGCGAGCAGCGCGCGAACAGCGTCTCGCGCACGGGCTCCAGCAACCGCGGGTCGCCGGCCACGGCATGGGCGTCGAGCAGGATCGCCAGGTTCATCAGCGCCGGACCGTCGCCCTCGTCGGCCCAGTGGTGGATGCGCTGACACCAGCCGCTGACGGTGTTCACCCACTGCGGATTGCTGACCATGATGTTGCCCGGGCAACGTGGGTAACCCAGTTCGAGCAGGGTCTCGGTGAAGCGCGTCATCTGCTCGCCGCGCTCGGCCCAGTCGCCGTCGTCGGCGAGGATCAGGGCGTTGTCCTGGTCGGTCTTGAGGATCTGCTCGCCGCGCCCTTCGCTACCCAGCACCAGCAGGCAGCAGGCCTCGCGCTGCGCCGGCGTCACCAGGAACTCGAAGGCCTTGTCGATGATCCGGCCGTTGAGGGCGGCCAGCAGCTCCATCGCGAAGCGCAGCTTGACCCCCTGGGCCATCAGTGTCTGGACCAGCGAAGGCAGGCGCGCGCTGGCCTGGGCCAACGCCTCGAGGTCATCGGCCTGCTCCAGCTCCAGGCTGACCATGTGCGAACGGCTCGAGAAGAAGCTCAGCACGTCGGTCATCTCGACGACACCCGCCGGCTGGTCGTCGTCGCCGATCACCACCACCCGCTCGATGCCATGACGCGTCATGCTGACCAGCGCCTGGAACAGGTAGTCGTCGGCCCGGGCGGTGACCAGCTCGACGTGCGCGAGCTCGGCCACCGGGTGTTCGCGGGGCAGGCCACGGGCCACCAGGGCATCGAGCAGATCGGTCTTGGTGAGCATGCCGAAGCGGTCGTCGACGGCCACCAGCAGACTGTCGGCACGGGTGTCACGCAGTCGCGCCGCAGCCTCGCCGATCGATGTCTCGCCGGCGACCACCCGCGGCGAACGCTGGCAGTCGGCGACCCTGGCGAGCATGAACCCGGCGAGCGTGGCGCCGCCCGCGGATCGCCGTTCGGCCAGCAGGCGTGTCTTGGCGGCGAGACTCTGGCGGAAATAGTCGGCGAAGGCCGGATGGGCCTCGCAGAGCTGCTCGAAGAGCTGGCGCGGCAGCAGGTAGCAGAGGCTTTCCTGCTCGGCGATGAAGCGGTAACGGCTTTGCCCGTTGAGAATGCTGATCGCGCCGAACAGGTCGCCCGTGGTGTAGTGGCCGATGCGCGCCTGCTCGCCGGGCTGACCGGTATCCAGTTCGGCGACTTCGCCCTTGTGAATGACGAAGACATGATCGCCGGCCTGGCCGGCCTCGAGAATCACCTCGCCGGTATCGTAGTAAGCCAGGTCGACCCCGCTTCTGACCCGCGCCCGCCCTGCCTCGTCGAGCAGCGAGAACGGGGGTTGTGAAAGATCGATGTCGACCATTCGTAATCGCCCTCGTCATGACGGCCTCACCTCGCTGCCGATCATGAGCAGGCGAGCCATTGATCTTGCCACGCTGGCCTTCACCGATAGCGAGGTCCCACGCAAGCGGATGGCCCTCTCGGCACCACCCGGGCCACCTCGAGGACGGCCTCCAGCCCGACCACCACGAACGGCCCCTGGAAATCCGCTGGCCATGGCGCCAATCCGCAGCGGGGTTGGTAAATCCTCACGCGTCTTCACATGACACTGACCGACCTGCCGTCAGTACAAACCTAGAATATCCGATCCGCTTCTTTCAATTGAACATAGACCAAGGTTCTAGGGCGCCAACCGTTAGACCATTGTCCTATCCCCTCCTGGCTATACCATCGTCCTATATGGCAACCGCTCGTCTCGAAGGAAAGACAAAGAAAACAAATAAGCGATTGTTTTTAAAGATTTTTAAAAACAGCCGCTTTATCGTTTTCGGCTTATGAGACCAAAGTATGGGGATTTTATTTTCCAGGATTACTGACCAATATTACCCACGAATCATGTGGCGATTCGCCACGAAATGCAGCGTAACGACTCAAGGGAACCCAGCGGACAATAACGACATCACCGACTTTCGCAATAACGGAAAAGACAGTGTTTATATCGCCCTTTTCTGGCAAGGGCGTTAGTTCGTCAACTAAACGCTCGATCACCAACGACAACGGGAAGTCGACCGCCTGAGCGGCGTAAGGCCCCAACACTTCCTTCTTACCCACAAGCGGAGAGCGACGTCATGTCACAAGAAAAAGCCAATGCCGAAGCTTACTGGAAGGCCAACCTGAGATTGATCACGGGCTGCCTGATCGTCTGGGCACTGGTGTCCTACGGCTTTGCCATCCTGCTACGCCCCCTGCTGGCAGGCATCCCCGTGGGGGGCACCGACCTGGGCTTCTGGTTCGCCCAACAGGGCTCCATCCTGGTGTTCATCGGGTTGATCTTCTTCTACGCCTGGAAGATGAACCGGCTGGACAAGCAATTCGAACTCGGGGAGTAAACCGGCATGAGTCAATTTGCGATCAACGTCCTCTTTGTCGGCGCTTCCTTTGCGCTGTACATCGGGATTGCCATCTGGGCCAAGGCCGGGTCGACCAAGGACTTCTACGTCGCCGGGGGCGGCGTCCATCCGGTCACCAACGGCATGGCCATCGGCGCCGACTGGATGTCGGCGGCGTCGTTCATCTCCATGGCCGGCCTCATCGCCGCCGGCGGCTACGCCAACTCGACCTTCCTGATGGGGTGGACGGGCGGCTACGTGCTGCTGGCCATGCTGCTGGCGCCCTATCTGCGCAAATTCGGCAAGTTCACGGTCCCGGAGTTCATCGGCGACCGCTTCTACAGCAAGACGGCACGCATGGTCGCCGTGGTCTGCTTGATCGTGGCCTCGGTGACCTACGTCATCGGCCAGATGGCCGGGGCCGGCGTGGCCTTCTCGCGCTTTCTGGAGGTCGACGCGACCACCGGCCTGATCATCGCCGCCGTGGTGGTGTTCTTCTATTCGGTACTGGGGGGCATGAAGGGCATCACCTACACCCAGGTGGCCCAGTACATCGTGCTGATCATCGCCTATACCATTCCGGCCGTGTTCATCTCGCTGGAGCTGACCGGCAATCCGGTGCCGCCACTGGGCCTGTTCTCCGACCACAGCGCGTCGGGCGAGCCGCTGCTCGCCAAGCTCAATGAAGTGGTGACGGCGCTGGGCTTCAATGCCTATACGGCGATGGTCGACAACAAGCTCAACATGGTGCTGTTCACGCTGTCGCTGATGATCGGGACCGCGGGCCTGCCGCACGTCATCATGCGCTTCTTCACCGTACCCAAGGTGGCCGACGCCCGCTGGTCCGCCGGCTGGGCGCTGGTGTTCATCGGCCTGCTCTACCTCACGGCGCCGGCCGTGGCCTCGATGGCACGCCTCAACCTGGTGACCACCATCTATCCGGACATGGCGGGCCAGGTCGAGAATTACGACGCGGCCGCCGAGAACTCCATCGCCTACGCCGACCGGCCCAACTGGATCCGCACCTGGGAAGAGACCGGCCTGATCACCTTCCAGGACAAGAACGACGACGGCAAGATCGAGTTCTACAACCCCGCCGCCGACTTCTCCGACCGCGGCTGGGCCGGCAATGAACTGCAGGTCAACAACGACATCCTGGTACTCGCCAACCCGGAGATCGCCAATCTGCCCGGCTGGGTGGTGGGGCTGATCGCCGCCGGCGGTCTGGCGGCGGCGCTGTCCACCGCGGCCGGCCTGCTGCTGGCGATCTCCTCGGCGATCAGTCACGACCTGATCAAGGGCGCGATCAACCCGCGAATCACCGAACGCGGGGAGCTGATGGCGGCGCGCATCTCGATGTCGGTGGCGATCGTCGTGGCCACTTACCTGGGTGCCAACCCGCCGGGGTTCGCCGCCCAGGTCGTGGCCCTGGCCTTCGGCATCGCCGCCGCCTCGCTGTTCCCGGTGCTGATGATGGGGATCTTCTCCACCCGGGTGAACAACAAGGGCGCCATCGCCGGTATGCTCGCCGGTCTGATCTTCACCCTCGTCTACATCTTCGTCTACAAGGGCTGGTTCTTCATTCCCGGCACCAACAACCTGCCCGACACGGTGGATCACTGGGTGCTGGGAATCTCCCCGCTCTCCATCGGTGCCGTGGGTGCGGTGATCAACTTCGCCGTGGCCTATCTCGTCTCCAACGCCACCGAGGAGCCGCCGCAGGAGATCCAGGATCTGGTACAGAGCGTGCGTTATCCCAAGGGCGCTGGTGGTGCCGTCGACCACTAGGCGATAATGCCCCCGGCTCGGCGCAGACCCGGGCCGCGGGACCACACTTCATCGGGCTTCCCGTCGGGAAGCCCGATGTCATGAGAAGGGGACGGCATGGTTTGGCAATTGATCGCGGCGATCTTCGCCGGCCTGGGGGCCGCCGGCATCGGCCTGATTCTGCGACAGCTCAGCGGCAGGCGCCTGCCGCGCTGGATCGTGCCGGCACTGGGCGGGCTGGGGATACTCGGCTACCAGATTCACTACGAGTACACCTGGTTCGACCACAAGCAGGCCCAGTTGCCGGCCTCGGCCACCGTGGTGGATAGACACACCGAGCGCATGCCCTGGCGCCCCTGGACCTACATCGCTCCGCTGACCACCGCCTTCGACGTCGTCGACCGCGGCAACCTGGTCACCCGGAGCGCCGGCGAGGATCGGGTGGTCGAGTTCATCCTCTACCATTTCGAACGCCAGCCGGCCGACCGCGTGTCTCACCACCCCTATCTGCTGAACTGCGACGCCCGGGAGATCGTCCCGCTGGCCGAGCAGGACGGCCGGCCTCGCTACCCGGAGCTGCGTCGCGTCGAATCCTCGGCACCGCTGTTCCAGGCGGTCTGCGCCGGCGCCTGATCCCCCGGCGGCGGATCGCCGACCGCGACACGGTAAGGCCGGGGCGGATTTCGCTGCCCGGGCAAGGAACGACACGACTGCCCTCGTGCCCGCCATTCCCCTAGAATGGCGACAAACCAAGGGGGAGCTCGCATGTTCGCTGGCTGGCTGCTGATCGCCGTCTCGCTTTGCTACGTCGCCATCCTGTTCCTGATCGCCTGGCGCGGCGACCGTCACGCCAGGCGTCACGGGCCGGCGCAGCGCCGCCCGGTGATCTACAGCCTGGCGCTGGCCATCTACTGTACCTCGTGGACCTACTACGGTGCGGTGGGCCAGGCCGCCACGTCCGGCTGGTCGTTCGCCAGCATCTTCATCGGTCCGCTGCTGACCTTCGGGCTGTTCTGGCCGGTACTGGCCAAGATGATCCGTATCGCCAAGCGCCAGAACGTCACCTCGATCGCCGACTTCATCGCCTCGCGCTACGGCAAGACCCAGTCGCTGGCGGCATTCGCCAGCCTGGTGGCGCTGATCGGCACCCTGCCCTATATCGCCCTGCAGCTGAAGGCCGTGTCGTCGGCCTTCACGGTGCTCACCGATTCCTCCGACGTCACCCGCGCGCCGCTGCTCGGTGATACCGCCTTCTACGTCGCGGCGGTGATGGCGCTGTTCGCGATCCTCTTCGGCACACGCCATACCGATGCCACCGAACACCACGAAGGGCTGATCCATGCCATCGCCTTCGAATCGGTGATCAAGCTGGGCGCCTTCCTGGCGCTGGGCGCCTATGTCACCTGGGGGGTATTCGACGGCCTCGGCGACGTGCTCACGCGGGCCGACGACTTCCTGCAGCTCGAACGTCAGCTCACCGAACAGGACTTCGGGCAGAGTTTCTGGGCCCAGACCCTGCTGGCGATGCTGGCGGTGTTCTGCCTGCCGCGCCAGTTCCACGTCGCCGTGGTCGAGAACACCCACCGCGACGACGCCGCCCGGGCGCGCTGGCTGTTTCCGCTCTATCTGGTGGCCTTCGGGTTCTTCGTGCTGCCGCTGGCCGCCGCCGGCCTGACGCTGTTTCCCGACGGCACCGTCGAGCCGGACACTTTCGTGCTGGCGTTGCCGATCGCCCTCGACAACGACTGGCTGTCGCTGGCCACCTTCATCGGCGGCTTCTCGGCGGCCACCGGGATGGTGATCGTCGCTACCGTGGCGGTGTCGATCATGATCTCCAACGAGATCGTCATTCCGCTGCTGTTCCGCCTGCGCTGGTTCGATACCAAGGCCCGCGACTACGGGCGGCTGGTGCTGCGCGCCCGCCGCGTGACCATCGTGGTGATCCTGGCGCTGGCCTACGTCTTCTATCAGTTGATCGCCGAATTCAGCTCGCTGGCCTCCACCGGGATGCTCTCCTTCGCCGCCGCTGCCCAGTTCGCCCCGGCCCTGCTCGGCGGGCTCTACTGGAAGCGCGGCAACCGCCTGGGCGTGATCGTGGGCATGAACCTGGGCTTCGCCATCTGGGCCTATACCCTGCTGCTGCCGGCGCTGATCAAGGCCGGCGTGGTACCCGGCGAATGGCTGCTCGGCGGGCCCTTCGGCCTCGACTGGCTGTCGCCCTATCAGCTGTTCGGCCTGGGCATCGGCAGCCCCTTCACCCACGGCGTGATGCTCTCGCTGGGGGTCAATCTGTTCGGCTACATCTTCATCTCGCAGATCACCCCGCAGCGGGTGGTCGAGCGCATCCAGGCCTCGCTGTTCGTCGACAGCGTCGAGACCCGCCAGACCTCGGTCAACCGGCCCTGGACCGGCGCCACCACGGTGGGCGATCTCAAGGTGCTGTGCGAACGCTTCCTGGGGGCCGAACAGGTCGATCGCGCCTTCGACGACTTCGCGCTGCGCAACGGCCAGACACTCGATCACAACACCCGCGCCTCGATCGACGTCATCCAGTTCACCGAGCGCTTCCTGGCCTCGGTACTCGGCGCCTCGTCGGCGCGCATCGTGGTCAACTCGGCGCTGCAGGGGCGCGGCATCGGCATCTCGGACGTGATCTCGATCGTCGACGAGGCCTCGCAGGTCCTCGAGTTCAACCGCGCTCTGCTGCAGGCGACCATCGAGAACATCAACCAGGGCATCAGCGTGGTCGACCAGAACCTCAATCTGGTGGTGTGGAACCAGCGTTACCTGGAGCTGTTTCGTTTCCCCGATCACCTGATCCGCGTGGGTGCGGCCTTCGACAAGGTGCTGCGCTACAACGCCCACAACGGCGAGTACGGCCCCGGCGACCCCGAGGAACACGTCGAGCTGCTGATGGACAACATCCGTCAGGGCCATCCGCACCGGTACGTGCGCTATCGCCAGGACGGCACCGTGCTCGAGGTCCAGGGCAACCCCATGCCCGGCGGCGGTTTCGTCTACACCTACCAGGACATCACCCAGCAGAAGCGCACCGAGGAAGCGCTGATCCGCTCCGAGAACAATATCCGCATCTATACCGACAACGTGCCGGCGCTGATCGCCTACTTCGACAAGGAGTGCCGCTACCTCTTCACCAACCGGGCCTACGAGCAGGTCTTCGACATCGACCGCAACGAGGTGATCGGCAAGCGCGTGCAGAGCGTGATGTCGCCGGCGGTGGCCCGCGAGCGCTCGCCGTGGATGGACCGCGCCCTGGCCGGCGAGCGGGTGAGCTTCGAGATCTCGCTGGACGACGGTGAGGGCGGCACCCGCTACCTGCTGGTCACCTACACGCCCCACTTCGGCGACGGCGGCTCGATCCTGGGCTTCTTCGCGCTCTATCAGGACATCACCGAGCGCCGCCTGGCCGAGATCGCGCTGAAGGAGACCAACGAGAATCTCGAGGAGCGCGTCCGTGAACGCACCCAGGCGCTGTCGGAGGCCAACGCCGCGCTGCGCCAGGAAAACCGCGTGCGCGCCGAGGCCGAGCAGGCGCTGCGCCAGGCCAAGCAGGTCGCCGAGGACGCCAACGCCTCGAAGACCCGCTTCCTCGCCGCGGCCAGCCACGACCTGTTGCAGCCGCTCAACGCCGCGCGGCTGTTCACCTCGGCGCTGTCCCAGGAGACGCTCGCCGATGATCACCAGCGCACCATCGGCCACATCGACAATTCCCTGCAGGCCGCCGAGGAACTGCTCGGCACCCTGCTCGACATCTCCAAGCTCGACGCCGGGGCGCTGACGCCGCGGCGCAGTCAGTTCGCGCTGGCCGACATCTTCCGCCCGCTGCGTGCCGAGTTCGAGGTGATGGCCGAGGAGCGCGGGCTCGATCTGGACGTGGTGCCCACCGCCCAGTGGGTCGACAGCGACGCCCAGATGCTGCGCCGCATCGTGCAGAACTTCCTGTCCAACGCGCTGCGCTATACCCAGCACGGGCGGGTGCTGCTGGGTTGCCGGCGGCGCGGCGGACGACTGCGCATCGAGGTCTGGGACACCGGGCCGGGCATTCCCGAGGCCAAGCAGGCCGAGATCTTCCAGGAGTTCCGCCGTCTCGATCAGGCCTCGCGCCACAAGGAGAGCGAAAAGGGTCTGGGACTGGGCCTGTCGATCGCCGACCGCATGAGCCGCGTGCTCGATCACCCCATCCGGGTGCGCTCGTGGGAGGGCGTGGGCACGGTGTTCTCCGTCGACGTCCCCACGGTCAGCGCCCGCGAGGCGGCCAAGACCGGCGACGAGCCGCCGTCCCGGCGCGCCGGCAACAAGCTCGCCGGCACCCGGGTGGTGTGCATCGACAACGAGACGCTGATCCTCGAGGGCATGAAGGCGATGCTCAGCGGCTGGGGCTGCGAGGTGTTCACCGCCACCTCGATCGGCGGCGCCAAGTCGATCCTGCGCCATCTCGACGCCGATCCCGACGCGATCCTCGCCGACTACCATCTCGACAACGAGGTCACCGGGCTGATGGCGCTGGACGCCCTGCTCGAGCGTTGCAACGGCCCGGTACCGGGCATCGTGATCACCGCCGATCGCACCGAGGAGGTCGCCGATGCGATCAAGCGTGGCGGCTACCAGTTGCTGCTCAAGCCGGTACGCCCGGCCGCGCTGCGCGCGCTGTTGACGCGGACCCTGCAGGCCAATCGCGCCGCCCGCCAGGCCCCCTGAGCGGGCGAGCCCCGCCCATAGCGCGCGATAATCGCCGCCAATCGGGGACATCGGCAAAACCCTATTGGCCAACGTGCCGACGACTAGTTAACATCAGGACTAGTGATTAACCATGGTTAACAGGTCGCCCACGATGTTCTCCGCATTCTCCGACCAGACGATTCGCGACAAGGCCACCGCCACGCTGCGCGGTCAACGCAGCCGCTGGGGCTGGGCCCCGTTCCTCGGGCCGGCACTGATCGCCGCCGTGGCCTATATCGATCCCGGCAACTTCGCCACCAACATCGAAGCCGGCTCGCGCTACGGCTATGCCCTGCTCTGGGTGGTACTCGGTGCCAACCTGATGGCGATGCTGATCCAGTCCCTGTCGGCACGCCTGGGCCTGGCGACCGGCAAGAACCTGCCGGAAGTGATCCGCGAGCGCTACCCGCGCCCGGTCGTCTGGTTCTACTGGGTCCAGGCCGAGATCGTCGCCATCGCCACCGACCTCGCCGAGTTCCTCGGTGCGGCGCTGGCCTTCAACCTGCTGTTCGGCCTGAGCCTGATGGAAGGCGCCCTGCTCACCGGACTGATCACCTATCTGGCGCTGTTGATGCACCGTCAGGGCTTCCGGCTGATGGAGATCGTCATCGGCGCGATGATCCTGGCGGTCGCCACGGGGTTCCTGCTCGAGATGCTGCTCAGCCGTCCGGACCCGCAACCGCTGCTCGCGGGGCTGCTGATACCCGGCTTCCCCGATGGCTACGCGCTGTACCTGGCGGCCGGCATCCTCGGCGCCACGGTGATGCCGCACGTCATCTACCTGCACTCGGCGCTGTCGCAGAACCGCATCCGTCCCACCGACGACCGCGAACGCAAGCGCCTGATGCGCTATTACCGCATCGACGTGATCGTCGGCATGGCGATCGCCGGGCTGGTCAACCTGAGCATGCTGGCGATGGCCGCCGCGGTCTTCCACGCCCAGGGGCGCGACGACGTCGCCACCATCAGCGACAGCTATCAACTGCTGGCGCCGATGATGGGTCAGGAGACCGCCAGCATCATCTTCGGCGTGGCCCTGCTGCTCGCCGGGTTGTCGTCGTCGATCGTCGGCACGCTCTCGGGTCAGGTGATCATGCAGGGCTTCGTGCGCTTCACCATCCCCGTCTGGCTGCGCCGCCTGATCACCATGGCACCGGCGCTGGCGGTGATCATGCTGGGCATCTCCGAGCAGAAAGCACTGGTCGCCAGCCAGGTGATCCTGAGCTTCGGTATCCCCTTTGCCCTGGTGCCTCTGCTATTCTTTACGGCCAATCGCCGGATCATGGGCAATCTGGTCAACACCAGAATCGTCACCGGGATCGGCGGCCTCATCTGTGCCCTGATCATTGCCCTGAACGGCTACGTGTTATTTTTCACCCTCACGGGTAACTGACAGGCCTCGAATGAACTCTCTGCCCAAACACGAATTCTTCAAGCGCGTCCGGCAGGATCACCAGACCGAACTGGTCGAGGACTATGTCGAGGAGATCGCTCATCTCCACAATCGACACGGCGAGGCACGTGCCAGCGACCTGGCCGAATGCTTCGGCGTGAGCACCGCGGCGGTCTCCAAGATGGTCGCGCGACTCAAGCGCGACGGCCTGGTCATCGCCCGTCCCTACCGGGGCATCTTCCTCACCGAGCTCGGCGAATCGCTGGCCGAACGCGTCGCCAACCGCCACGTCGTGGTCCTCGACACGCTGCGCAAGCTGGGCGTCCCCGAGGACATCGCCCGTGCCGACTCGGAAGGCATCGAACACCACTGCAGCGACGAGACCGTCGCCGCGATGCGCCGCTTCCTCGAGCACTCTTGAAGCACACACAACGTCACTGACGCGACACCCGAAAAAAAGCCGCCCCGCACAGCGTGCGGGGCGGCTTTTTCGTCGATGCCGGACGAGTCGACTCGCGTCGGGCTCAGGACTCCACCTTGGGCGGCTCCACCTCGAGCTTCTGGGCAGCGATCACCGCCTGGGTCCGCGAATGCACCCCGAGCTTGCGCAGGATCGCCGTGACGTGCGCCTTGATGGTCGCCTCGCTGACATTGAGCTCGAAGGCGATCTGCTTGTTGAGCAGCCCCTCGGTGAGCATGTTGAGCACCCGGAACTGCTGGGGCGTCAGCGACGCGATCGCCTCGGCGAACCGGGCATCCTCCTCGTCGGACTCGCCGATCGCTTCGGCGATCTCCTCGGGTAGCCAGATCTCGCCGTCGAGAATCTCGCCGACCGCCTCGGCGATCACCGTCAGCGACGCCGACTTGGGAATGAACCCCGACGCCCCGTAGTCGATGGCGCGGCGTACCACGTGCGGTTCGTCGCTGCCGGAGATCACCGCCACCGGGATCTCCGGCGTCTGACCGCGCAACTGGATCAGTCCCGAGAAACCGTGCGCCCCGGGCATGTGCAGATCGAGCAGGATCAGATCGGCATCGGGATGGCGGGTTACCACCTCGGTCGTGGCATCCATGGTGTCGGACTCGACGATTTCGGCCTGCGGTGCGACCTGACGCAGCGCCTGGGTCAAGGCTGCTCGAAACAGCGGGTGATCATCGGCGACGATGAATTTCTGGGCAAAAGCCATTGAGTCTCCTCCGGATCCTCCTGCAGCGAGCCGCCGCGCCTCGGGGAACCCCCGACGACGCCAGGCTTGTCGCCTCTCGTGTCTGGCATGTTACCCCATGCCCCGCCCGATTCCCAAGCGCCGTCAAGCGCCCCGTCGATACTCGGCGGACCCATGAAAAAACCGGCCCCGAAAGGCCGGCATGAAAGGCCGAATGCCACCGTCTGAAGTGGCGTGCTTTCCGCCGGGTCACGCCTCGACCATGGGGCGTGACCGGCGCTGCGGCGGCACCGGCGAGACAGACGTCAGCGATTGGCGCGGTTGGCGATCAGATCCTCGACCACGCTCGGGTCGGCCAGGGTGCTGGTATCGCCCAGCCCGTCGGTCTCGTTGGCGGCGATCTTGCGCAGGATGCGGCGCATGATCTTGCCCGACCGGGTCTTGGGCAGGCTCGGCGCCCACTGGATCACGTCCGGCGAGGCGATCGGCCCGATGTCCTTGCGCACCCACTGGGTGAGCTCCTTCTTGAGTTCGTCGCTGGGCTCGTACTCGTCGCCCAGGGTGACGTAGATGTAGATCCCCTGACCCTTGATGTCGTGGGGATAGCCGACCACCGCGGCCTCGGCCACCGCCTGGTGGGCGACCAGCGACGACTCGATCTCGGCGGTACCCATGCGATGGCCGGAGACGTTGATCACGTCGTCGACGCGTCCGGTGATCCAGTAGTAGCCGTCCTCGTCGCGGCGGCAGCCGTCGCCGGTGAAGTACATCCCCTTGTAGGCGGAGAAGTAGGTGTCGACGAAGCGCTCGTGGTTCTTCCAGATGGTACGCGCCTGGCCCGGCCAGGAATCCAGGATCACCAGGTTGCCGTTGGTGGCGCCCTCGAGAATGTTGCCCTCGCTGTCGACCAGCGCCGGCTGCACGCCGAAGAACGGCCGCGTCGCCGACCCCGGCTTGAGGTCGATGGCGCCGGGGAGCGGCGCGATCATGATGCCGCCCGTCTCGGTCTGCCACCAGGTATCGACGATCGGGCACTTCGAGTTGCCGATCACCCGATAGAACCACTCCCAGGCCTCGGGGTTGATCGGCTCGCCCACCGAGCCCAGCACGCGCAGGCTGTCCCGCTTGCTGGAGTCCATGACGTTCTCGCCGTGAGCCATCAGCGCGCGGATCGCGGTGGGCGAGGTATACAGGATCGACACCCCGTGCTTGTCGATCACCTCGCCCATGCGCCCGGAGGTGGGATAGCTGGGCACGCCCTCGAACATCAGCGTGGTCGCGCCGTTGGCCAGCGGGCCATAGACGATGTAGCTGTGGCCGGTGATCCAGCCGACATCGGCGGCGCACCAGTAGACCTCGCCGTCGTGGTAGTCGAAGACGTACTGATGGGTCAGCGAGGCATGCAGCAGGTAACCGCCGGTGGTGTGCTTGAGCCCCTTGGGCTTGCCGGTGGACCCCGAGGTGTAGAGGATGAACAGTGCATCCTCGGCGTTCATGGGCTCGACCGGGCAGTCACTGGACTGCTTGTCGACGACCTCGTGGAACCAGACGTCGCGACCGTCGTGCCACTCGATGTCGCCGCCGGTGCGCTGGACCACCAGCACGTTGTCGACGACATCGGTGCCGTCGCGGGTCAGGGCGGCGTCGACGTTGTCCTTGAGCGGGACGCGCTTGCCGCCGCGCACCGATTCATCGGCGGTGATCACCAGCTTCGACTGGGCATCGACCACGCGCTGGGCCAGCGCGTCCGGCGAGAAGCCGCCGAACACCACCGAGTGGATGGCGCCGATGCGGGCGCAGGCGAGCATCGCCATCGCCGCCTCGGGAATCATCGGCATGTAGAGGGTGACGGTGTCGCCCTTGCCGACGCCGAGCGCCTTGAAGGCATTGGCGAGCTGGCTGGTGCGGGCATGCAGGTCGCGGAAGGTGTAGGTCTTGCTGTCGCCGGGCTCGTCCCCCTCCCAGATGATCGCCGGCTGGTCGCCGCGGCTCTCGAGATGCCGATCCACGCAGTTGTGACAGGCGTTGAGTTCGCCGTCCTCGAACCAGCGGATATCCACGTTGTGGGGGTCGAAGGAGGTGTGCTTGATCCTGGTCGGCGCCCGGCTCCAGTCGAGGCGCTTGGCCTGCTCGGCCCAGAAGCCTTCCGGGTCGTCGACGGACTGCTGGTACATCGACAGATAGGTGTCCTTGTCGGCCCATGCATTGGCCGCCATCGTCTCGCTGACCGGATGGACCTTCTGCTGTTCGGTCATATCGCCCCCGTCCTGGAAAGATCGATTGTCGAAGTTCGGTCCCGGCGCTCCGTCGAACGGTCGATACCGACCCGAAATTCACGCTGAATCTCCAACCAGCATATACCCACAGCGGGGCAAGGTCCCAATTAGACCTTGGTAGGAAGATTTTTTACAGATATTTCATTGACTTACGATTACATCAAGAGGTCGCCGAATCCGTATGCCGCAGCTGTTGTCGACAGTGTCGACAATAATACCGCTGACCGCCGACCGCCCGGGCGTGCCGTCGCTGACTGAAATGATGATCGCGACACGCGCAGCGATAGCGATGCGGGGCCGGGCTGGCCCGGCGGGTATCGAAACGGTGGGTGGCGCTCGGCTCGAGCCCGTAGAGACGACGCATCACGCTGCGCCACTCGTGCCCGTGGGGGCGCACCCGCTCGCCGCCCTCGAGATGATGGACCAGCCAGTGAGCCATCTCGTGGGGGATCACCTCGACGAAGAAGGCCAGGCGATTCTCGGCCAGCAGCACCGGGTTGAGACGCAGCCCGCCGCGGCCGAAGTGGGCCTGGCCGGCGCACTTGCCGCGCAGATCGAGCCACACCGCCGGCTGCGGCAGTTCGGGGAAGACCTCGCAGGCCAGGCGCCAGGCCGCCGCGCAGCGCGCACGGGCGGCGTCGTGCAACGCCTCGCGGGAGAGCGCGGCGAGCCAGTCGGTATCCGGGGTGGGGAGAGTCGGCGCTTGCATGGGAATGCTAGAATGCCGACGAACCCGGCGCGCGTCCAGCGCGTCCGTCTTGCCAGAGGATACGACGCCGATGCCCGAAGCGCTCCCGCCCCAGCCCCTGCTCGATGACGAGGAACTCGACCGCCTCGACGACTTTCTCGACTCCGGTCGCGCCGGCGAGGACGCCCTCGACCTGATCGGCGCCCACGGCTTTCTCGTTGCCCTGGCGGTGGCCCCGCGCGAGGTTCCGGCGAGCGTCTGGGTCGGCGAGCTCTTCCACGGCGAACCGGCCTTCGCCGACGATGCCGAGCGCGACGCCGTGCTCGGCCTGCTCGAGCGGTTGCGCGGCAATGCCATCGCCGCGCTCGAGCAGGGCCAGTTGCCGGAGTTGCCCTTCGAACTGACCCTCGACGGCCTGGCCCCCGAGGAGACGCCGATCGGCGACTGGTGCGCCGGCTTCATGGAAGGCGTGTTCCTCGACGAGAGCGCCTGGTTCGAACAGGACGAGGAAGCCGCCGCGACCCTGCTGCTGCCGTTCATGGCGTTGTCGGGGCTGTTCGACGACGAGCCCGACATGGCCGAGTTCATTCGCCGCCCGGCGGACGCCGAACGCCTGGTGACGCAACTGCCGGAACTGGTCCTCGATCTCTACCTGCACTACCGCGTGCCGCCGGAGACGCCCAAGCCCAAGCCGCGCGGCAAGTCGCCGGCCGGGCGCGGCAAGCGCAACAGTAAGCCGTAAGCTGAAAGCTGGAAGCTGGAAGCTGGAAGCTGGAAGCTGGAAGCTGGAAGCTGGAAGCTGGAAGCTGGAAGACAGCATGAGCCCGGCACAGCGGGGTCCAGGAGACGCTTCCAGCTTCATGCTTCGGCCCGCGAAGCGGGCGTGCTTCCCGCTCCCGGGCGAAGCCCGGTTCAACGCAGTCGAGTGACCCAGGCGTCCAGCGTGCCGTACAGCCACTCGCGCAGCCGTTGCCAGCGCGAGCGGCGTGCCCAGTCCTCGGGCAGGATCTCCACGCTCTGGGCGAAGTTGCGCTCGAACAGCGCCGCGATCTCCTTGGCGAAACGCGCGTCGTGCACTTCCTGATTGGCCTCCAGGTTCCATTGCAGGCTCCAGTGGTCGAAGTTGCACGAGCCGACCGTCGCCCAATCGTCGGCCAGCGAGAACTTGGCATGGATGAAGCGCGGCTGGAACTCGAAGATGCGCACCCCCGCGCGCAGCAAGCGCCCGTAGAAGCGCTGACCGGCATAGCGGATGCCGGGATGATCGTGGGCCTCGCCGGGCAGCAGCAGACGCACGTCGATCCCGCGCCGGGCGGCACGGGCCAGTCGCCGGCGCAGGCTCAGGGTGGGCACGAAGTAGGGCGTGCAGAACCAGATCCGCCGCTGGGCCTGGCGGAGCTGCTGGTGCAGTGACAGGCGAATCGCCTGATAGCGATAGCCCTGCCCCCAGACCACCCGCCCGCGCATGCCCTGGTAATCGTCGAGCGCGGCGACATCCAGCCCCAGGCGCTGGACCAGCCGCGGGTCGCCCTCGCCGCGGGTCAGCGGCGAATCCCAGAGGCGCGAGAACAGGCGTACCCAGTCGGCGACCACCGGCCCCTCGATGCGCACCGCGACGTCGAACCAGGTATCGAGGAACTCGTCGCTGGCGCCGAAGCCCCCGGTGAACGCCACCCGGCCATCGATGATCAGCAGCTTGCGATGGTCACGGGTGAAGTTCTTGCCCAGCCGATACCAGACCAGCGGGTTGAACACACGCAGCGCCACCCCGGCATCGACCAGTCGCCGGCGATCCGCCGCGGCGAGCTTCATCGAGCCGTAACCGTCGAGCAGCACCAGCACCTGGACGCCGCGTGCCGCCGCGGCGCCCAGCGCATCGATCAACTGCGAGGCCAGCGTCCCCGACTCCATCAGATAGAGTTCGAGCACGATCGACTGCCGCGCCCCGGCGATGGCCTCGGTCATCGCCGGCAGAAAGCAACGGCTCTCCGGCAATAACGCAAAGCGGTTGCCATCCCGCCAGACTCCACGCATCGTCTCTCCCCGTATCAACGGTCGTCATGCTCACAGCGCCCGACAGCACCACGCCGCGACGACGCAAAATCACTATACTGCCCCAACACTTATCGGATCGGCACCCGGATGGCATTACTCAACTCGCTGCTCCACCCGCTACGCGTCGTGCTGCGCCGTCTCCTGACCGCCTGGGTCGAGTTGCGCCTGATCGAGCCCGCCCCCGAGCGACTGGGGCTCGACCCCACACGCCCCACTCTCTACGTGCTGCCGCACCCGGCGCTGTCCGACCGCCTGCTGCTGGAAATCGTCTGCCGCCGCCACGGCCTGCCCGCCCCCGAGGCACGCTGGCGGGTGGGCAACGTGACCCGACGCGGCTGCCTGGCGCTACCCAGTCACAAGCGACGGCTGTGGCGTCGCCGTTCACCGGACGCCCCGTTCGGCGAACTGATCGACGCCCTGGCCGAGCATCCCGACGCCGACATCCAGTTGGTGCCGGTCAGCGTGTTCTGGGGCCGCGCCCCGGGCAAGACCTTCGGCTTCTGGAAGCTGCTCGCCGCCGACAGCTGGCAGCTTACCGGTCGCTTGCGCCGGGCACTGTCGATGCTGGTCAACGCACGCAACGTCGAACTCTACTGGGGCGAGCCGCTATCGCTGCGCGAGCTGCTCGACGAACGCCCCGCCGCGCTGACCCGGCGCAAGGTCTCGCGGGTCCTGCGTGTGCACTTCCGGCGCGTGCGCACGCGGGTGCTGGGGCCCGATCTGTCGCATCGACGCACGCTGATCGCGGGGCTGATCGCCGATCGCGAGATCCAGCGGGTGATCGACGAGACGGCCACCGCCCAGGGGCTGTCGCATGCGCGGGTCGAGCGCCGCGCACGTCGCTACGCCCGCGAGATCGCCTCCAATACCAGCTATCCGGTGCTGCGCTTCCTCGATCAGTTGCTGCACCGGCTGTGGAACCGGCTCTATGCCGGGGTGCGGATCAACGGGCTGGAACAGGTCAAGCGCCTGGCCGGCGACCACACCCTGGTCTATGTGCCCTGCCATCGCAGCCATATCGACTACCTGCTGCTCTCCTACGTGCTCTACCGCGAGGGGCTGATGCCACCGCACATCGCCGCCGGACGCAATCTCGACATGCCGGTGGTCGGCGCGCTGCTGCGCCGCGGCGGGGCCTTCTTCCTGCGTCGCAGCTTCAAGGACAACCGGCTCTACGGGGCGGTCTTCAACGAATACCTGCACCGTCTGCTGGCGCGCGGCCATCCGGTGGAGTACTTCATCGAGGGCGGGCGCTCGCGCAGCGGCCGCCTGCTGGCGCCGCGTCCCGGCATGCTGGCGATGACCCTGCGCTCCTACCTGCGCGGCACCCAGCGCGGCGTGGCCTTCGTGCCGGTCTACATCGGCTACGAGAAGGTGCTGGAAAGCGCCAGCTACCTGCGCGAGCTGCGCGGCGGGCGCAAGAAGAAGGAGTCGCCGCTGGACCTGTTCCGGGTGCTCGGCCAGTTGCGCCAGCCCTTCGGCCGGGTCCAGGTCAACGTCGGCGAGCCCCTCGAGCTCGACGACTTCCTCGACGCCGCCGCGCCGCACTGGCGCGACAGCCGCCACGAGACACGCCCCGCCTGGCTGAGCCGTACGGTGCCGTTGCTGGGTCGCGAGCTGGGCCAGCGGATCAACGCCGCCGCGGCGCTGAACCCGGTCAACCTCACCGCCCTGGTGCTGCTGGCGACGCCGCACCGGGCCATCGAGGCCGACCTGCTCGAGCACCAGATGACGTTGCTGGTGGCGTTGCAGCGCAGCCAGCCGGGCGGCAGCCGGGTGAGCCTGCCCGAGGGCACGCCGCGGGAGTGGCTGGCCGAAGCGCAATGGCTGGGCTTCGTCGAGCGCCGGTCGCAGGGGCTGGGCGAGCTGGTGCTCACCGACGGCGAACGCGCCACCCTGCTCACCTGGTATCGCAACAACGTCCAGCACCTGTTCGCGCTGCCCGCGCTGGTCGCCTTCGCCTTTCGCAACAACGCCCAGAATGACCTGGATACCCTGGATCAGCGCCTCGCCCCGGCCTGGCCGCTGATCGCCCAGGAGCAGTACGTTCGCCTGCCGGGCGCGGACTTTCGCCAGGCCCTGCAGGCCACGCTGGCGACCCTGGTCGATCACGGTCTGCTCGAGCGCACCGCGCAGGGCTGGCAGCGCCCGCCGGGGCACAGCCTCGCCAACCAGCAACTGCAATTGCTGGGCCGTCTGGTCCAGCCCACCCTGGAGCGCGGCTACCTGCTGCTGGCCGCGCTCTTGCGCCAGCCCAGCGCGAGCCTGACCCGCGACGCCCTCGAGGAGCGCAGCCGCCAGCTCGCCGAACGCCTGACCCTGCTCTCGGGGCTCAACGCCCCGGAATTCTTCGACCGGCGCCTGTTCAGCTCGCTGCTCGACAGCCTGGAAGCCGAAGGCTGGGTCTGGGAAAGCGACGGCCGGCTGGCCTTCGACGACCTGCTCGGCGAGGCCCTCAAGCGCAGCCGCAGCCTGTTCGACCCGGAACTGCGCCACCGCCTGCTGCAGATCGCCCGCCCCGCCGGGCCGGCGGCGGGCGATGACGAGGCACCGAGCCGCGCCGCGGCACAACAGGCAACGGACTAACCGCGCAGGGAGCGATGCACGTACAGATCGTAGCGACTGGTCTTGGCCTCGAGGCTGTGGGCCGGACGCGGTCCGTCGATCGGCGGGGCCTTGCGCGGGCGCTTGACCGCCACGCGGTGGGTGGCGACGTCGAGCGCCGCCTCGAGCAGCCTCGGGGCATCGTCGTCGTCGCCGGCCAGCTCGCGGAACACGCGCATCTCCTTCTTGACCAGCGCCGACTTGTCACGATGCGGGAACATCGGGTCGAGATGGATCACCTGGGCGGGAAAGTCGGCCGCCGCGACCGTCGCCGCCAGGGCCTCGGCGGCATCCGCGCGACGCAGCCGCAGGCGCGCGGCGATCGGCGCCACCTCGGCGTCACGACCGGAGCGAAGCAGGGCGTCCTCGAGCAGCGCGGCGATCGCCGTCACCCGCTCGAGCATCAGCACCTCGGCGCCCAGCGTGGCGAGCACGAAGGCATCGCGCCCCAGCCCGGCGGTGGCGTCGACGACATGCGGCGTGACCCCCTTGACCAGCCCGCAGGCCCGGGCCACCAACTGGCCGCGCCCGCCGCCGAAGCGCCGCCGGTGGCCCGCCTTGCCGGCGACGAAGTCCGCCAGCAACGGCTTGCCGTAACGTTGCGGATCGCCAGCGATCGCCAGACCGTCGGGCGTTTCGACCAGCGCCAGCCCCGTGGCGGGGGGCGTCGCCGACCAGCGCAAGCCCAGCCGCTCGGCGAGCTCGCGCAGCCCCTCGCCCACCGCCACCGGCATCGTCACGCCGCCCATAGCCCGAGCAGCACGACGCCCAGCACCAGACGGTAGACGACGAACGGCCACATGCCGATGCGATCCAGCGCCGCCAGGAACAGCTTGATGCACACCAGGGCGGCGACGAACGACAGCCCGGCGCCGATCAGCACGTCGTGGATCGCGGCGTCACTGCCGGTCTCGGCCAGCTCGAGGCCCTTGAGCGCCCCCGCGGCGACGATCAGCGGAATCGACAGCAGAAACGAGAAACGCGCCGAACTCTGACGGTCGAAGCCCAGCAGCAGCGCCGCGGTGATGGTGATCCCCGAGCGCGACGTGCCGGGAATCAGCGCCAGCACCTGGAACAGCCCGACGATCAGCGCCGCACGGAAGGTCAGACTCGCCAGGTCGCGGCTACGGCTGCCGCGGGCGTCCGCCCACCACAGCAGCAGGCCGAACAGCAGCGTCGCCAGGGCGATCACCAGCGACGAGCGCAGCGTGGTCTCGATCAGATCACTGAACAGGCCGCCGGCGATCACCGCGGGGAGGGTGGCCAGGATCACCATCCAGCCCAGCCGGCTCTCCGGGGTCTGGCGCGAGACCAGCGAGCCCGCCCCGGCGAACTGGCCGAACCAGCCACCCAGAATCGCCACCACCTCGTGGCGAAAGGCCAGCAACACCGCCAGCAGCGTGCCGACGTGCACGGAGACGTCGAAGGCCAGCCCCTGGTCGGGCCAGCCGAGCACCTGCGAGGGCAGGATCAGATGCGCCGAGGAGGAGATCGGCAGAAATTCGGTGAGCCCCTGAATCAGCGACAGCGAGACCAGTTGAAACCAATCCATCGGAGTCTTCCTTGTACAAGGGAAACACTACATAAATGGCTGCGCGGGCCAATCACGTCGTTGTGCGGTGCGCGGAATCCTCACCTATACCCCATAGGCTCCGGTTCCTGTGCGCCGTACGCCTCGTGCTTGACACCGCTCGCCGATTTATTCAGCGCTTCCCAAGCGGCCGGAGCGGCCGCCATGACGGGAACGGAGTGCGTCGCAGGACGCGCCCGGGCTGGCGTTCAGGACGACGCGGGCTTCTTCCAGGCGACCTGATTGCGCAGATAGACCGGCACGGCCTCGTGGGGGGCCTGCCCCTCCCCGCGCGCCAGGGCATCGGCGGCGAGGCGCACCATCGCCTCGGCACTCGGCTGGGCGTCGGGCAGACGCTGGCTGAGCGCATCCTTGACCCACACCGGCATCGCCTCCCACAGCGTCCAGCCGGAACCCACGCCGCACCAGTCGGCGTCGCGAAGCGTCTCGGGCAAGGCCAGGCGTTCGGGTGGCAGCACCGCCTCGTCGAGCAGCGGCGTCACCGCGCCGTCCCGGCAATGGTAGGCGGCGACGTAGATCTCGTTCATCCGCGCATCGAGCGCGGCGATCACGTAACGCACATGTAGCTCGCGGTGGGCGGCCAGCGCCAGCGCCTCGAGGGTCGACACGCCGATCAGCGGGCGGTCGAGACCGAAGGCCAGCCCCTGGGCGACCCCGGCGGCGATGCGCAGGCCGGTGAACGAGCCGGGCCCGCGGCCATAGGCCAGCGCGTCGAGATCGGCGATGGCGAGCCCGGCCTCGGCGAGCACCTCGTCGATCATCGGCATCAGGCGGCGGGTGTGTTCGCGCGGGGCCAGGGCGAAGCGCGACAGCACCTCGCCGTCGCGCCACAGGGCACAGGAACAGGCGGTCGAGGAGGCATCCAGGGCCAGCAGTGTCGACATGGGATTCGCAGCGTCGTGAATGGCGCGGGCATTATACGATCGGGGCGGCCCCGGCAAAAGCCGCGCCCGACGCCGCCACCCAACGCAACAGCCCGGCGACAGGCGCCGGGCTGCGGGTCGGGCTCGCGGACCTGGGTTCAGCCTTCCAGGGCCTTGACCACCTGGTTGCGGATATCGTCGACCGTGCCGATCCCCTCGACGCGATGGTAGGCGGGAGCATTGACGGGATCCTGCTCGGCCCACTGGCGGTAGTAGTCGACCAGCGGCTCGGTCTGCTCGTGGTAGACCGACAGCCGGTTGCGCACGGTGGTCTCGCGATCGTCGTCACGCTGGATCAGCGCCTCGCCGGTGACGTCGTCCTTGCCCTCTTCCCGGGGCGGGTTGTATTCGACGTGATAGACGCGACCGGAGTCGGGATGCACGCGGCGGCCGGCCAGACGCTTGACGATCTCCTCGTCGTCGACGGCGATCTCGAGGACGTGGTCGAGCTTGACGCCGGCGTCCTTCATGGCATCGGCCTGCGGAATGGTGCGCGGGAAACCGTCGAACAGGAAGCCGTTGGCGCAGTCGGGCTGGCTGATGCGCTCCTTGACCAGGGCGATGATGATGTCGTCGGACACCAGGCCGCCACTGGTCATGATCTCCTTGACCTTGAGGCCCAGGTCACTGCCTTCCTTGACGGCGGCACGCAGCATGTCGCCGGTGGAAATCTGCGGAATGCCGTACCGTTCGCAGATGAACTGGGCCTGCGTGCCCTTGCCGGCACCGGGGGCGCCCAAGAGGATCAAACGCATCTGTGCTGCTCCTTGAAGCTGTGGCGAGTCAATTGTTATTGACGTTGCAGTCGTGGGTGTCGGAGGCGGCGCCGTCCGTGACGATTCGAAAGATCAGAGACGATACCGGGGGCGCCGGGGCCAGACAAGCCGACGAACGGTGATACGCGTCATGATGTCGCATCCCGGCTACGGGCCCACTGTAAAGGAAGCGTAGAAGTCGCCGCGGCGCTTGCCCAGCCGGCCCGTCAACGCGGCCCCACCGGGCGCGTCAGGCCAGACGCTGCCAGATCATCACGCCCCAGGTCAGCCCGGCCATGATCAGCGACAGCATCACCGCCGCCGAGCCGATGTCCTTGGCGCGGCCCGAGAGCACGTGATGCTCGGGGCCGATGCGATCGACCACGGTCTCGACGGCGCTGTTGAGCAGCTCCACCACCAGTACCAGGACACAGCTGCCCACCAGCAGCAGCCATTCCACCGGCGTACGGGCGATCCACCAGGCCAGCGGCACCAGCAGCACGCACAGCAGCAATTCCTGGCGGAACGCCGACTCGTGGCGGAAGGCCGCCTTGAAGCCCTTGAGGGAATATCGGGTCGAATGGATCAGGTGTCGCCAGCCGGTCTCGCTCGGTTTCATGCCGCTGCCTCGTCGCCTACGCCGCCCGCGCCGCGCAGACGATGGCGGGCCGGTCGAATCAAGGGGCCGATGGTAGCAGAGGCCCGGGGGCAGGCAAGACTCCCACGATTGCCCGACCACGGCGGGCGGACTAGTCTGGGGTGATCGCGACCGACCTGATTACCTGCTGGAGGGACCCATGCCCCGCGTGCTGATGCTCAAGGACGAAGATCCTCGCGCCCGGGTCGAGACCATCGACGACGAGCGCCTGCCCGAGCGCGCCGTGACCGTCGACATCGACTATTCGGACCTCAACTACAAGGACGCCCTGGCGGTCACCGGCAAGGGCAAGATCGTCCGCGAATACCCCTTCGTGCCGGGCATCGACTTCGCCGGCACGGTGCGCGACAGCGAGAGCGACCGCTACACGCCGGGCGACAGGGTGATTCTCACCGGCTGGGGCGTCGGCGAGCGCTACTGGGGCGGTTTCGCCGAGCGCATGCGCGTCGATGCCGACTGGCTGGTGCCCTGCCCCGAGGACCTGACCACCCGCGAGGCGATGCTCTTCGGCACCGCCGGGCTGTCCGCCATGCTCGCCATCCTGCGCCTCGAGGAAGCCGGCCTGGAGCGCGGCGCGCGCGTGCTGGTCACCGGCGCCACCGGCGGCGTGGGCAGTTGGGCGGTACAGATGCTCGCCCATTACCACTACGAGGTGTACGCGGTCACCGGCAAGCCCGACCAGGATCAGTGGCTCAAGGAACTCGGCGCCACCGAGGTGCTCGACCGCGTCGAGTTCAAGGGCGAGCCGCGCCCGCTCGAGAAGGCCCGCTGGGCGGGCGCCATCGACACCGTCGGCGACAACCCCCTGGCCAACGTGATCGCCCAGATGGAAGAGCACGGCCGGGTCGCCGCGGTCGGCCTGGCCGGCGGCAGCGATCTGCCCACCTCGGTGATGCCGTTCATCCTCCGCGGCGTCTCGCTGCTGGGCGTCGAGAGCGCCCGAACCCCGCTCGCCAAGCGCCGCGAGGTGTGGCAGCGCATCGCCGAGCTGCCGGCGGCGATGCGCGAGTCCATGCACGTCGAGGAGATCGGCATGGAGCTGATCGCCGAGCGCGCCGAGGCGATGATCAACGCCGACATTCATGGGCGGCTGCTGGTCGACCCGCACATCGACTGAGCCGCCTGGAAGCGTCCTGCCTTTTTCCCTCCGAGGGCACGGCGTCGAGGCAGGCCGAAGGAGATCCTGCGCCAGGGATGGCGCAGGTAGCGCCCAGGGAAGGGTTCAAGGCGCCTCCGGCAGGCCTGCCTCGCATCGCCCCCACCCACGAACGGCAGTTGGGGCGTTGCACGCTTTGCGCTAGAATCTCTGCCTTCGTCACGCCCCAACGGTTGCCGTCGAGCCTGCCCATGCCCCACCGCATCGCCATCAACGGTTACGGCCGCATCGGCCAGTGCGTATTGCGCGCGCTCGTCGAACGGCCCGAACTCGACCTCGAGGTGGTGGCGATCAACGAGCTCTCGGACCTGGCGACGGTCGCCTACCTGACACGTTACGACACCACCCACGGCCGCTTTCCCGGCCGCGTCGAGACCGCCGGCGAGCGACTGGTGGTCGATGGCCGGCCGATCGCCCTGCTGTGCGAGCCCGAGCCCGCCGACCTGCCCTGGTCGGAACTCGGCATCGACCTGGTGCTGGAGTGTTCGGGCAGCTTCAAGGACCGCGCCACCGCCGAACGCCACCTCGCCGCAGGCGCGCGGCGCCTGCTGTTCTCGCAGCCCGCCGAGTCCGACGTCGACCTGACCGTGGTCGGCGGCATCAACGAGGCCGCCCTCGACCCGTCGATGCGCATCGTCTCGGCCGCCTCCTGCACCACCAACTGCCTGATCCCGATTCTCACCGTGCTCGACGAGGCACTGGGCATCGAGCACGGCGTCACCACCACCATCCACTCGGCGATGAACGACCAGCCGGTGATCGACGCCTATCACAAGTCCGACCTGCGCCTGACCCGCTCGGCGATGCAGTCGATCATTCCGGTGGATACCGGGCTGGCGCGCGGCATCGAGCGGCTGATGCCGCATCTCGCCGGGCGTTTCGAATGCCTGCACGTGCGGGTGCCGACGATCAACGTCTCGGCGATGGACATGGCGATCTCGGTGCGCCATGCCACCCGGGCCGCCGAGGTCAACGCCCTGCTCGCCGAGGCCAGCCGCACGCGCCTGGCCGGTCGGCTCGGCTACACTGAGGAGCCCATGGCCTCGGTCGACTTCAACCACGATCCGCGCTCGGGTATCGTGGACGCCACCCAGACCCGGGTCGCCGGTGGCCACCTGATCAAGATGCTCAGCTGGTTCGACAACGAATGGGGCTTCGCCAATCGCATGCTCGACGTCGCCGCGCGCCTGGCCGAATTCGACGCGCGGCGCTGAACGCCGTGCCCGTTCGCCGGCCGCGCCACGCTCGGCGGACGCTGAACGTTCCAGATTCACCCAGTTCGGGAATGACCAAGTAAAGGGGACTCGCCACATGAACGTGCGCAAGATGACCGACCTCGCTCTCGCCGGCAAGCGAGTGCTGATCCGTGAAGACCTCAACGTGCCGGTCAAGCAGGGCAGCGTCACCTCGGACGCGCGCATCCGCGCCTGCCTGCCGACCATCAAGGCCGCCCGCGACGCCGGCGCCAAGGTGATGCTGATGAGCCACCTGGGTCGCCCCACCGAGGGCGAGCCCGCCGAGGAGTTCTCGCTGGCCCCGGTGGCCGCCCACCTCGGCCAGTTGCTCGGCCAGCCGGTGCGCCTGGTCACCGACTACCTGGACGGCCCGTTCGACATCGCCGACGGCGAAGTGGTGCTGCTCGAGAACGTGCGCTTCAACAGCGGCGAGAAGAAGGACGACGAAGCGCTGTCGCGGGCCTACGCCAGCCTGTGCGACGTCTACGTCATGGACGCCTTCGGCACCGCCCACCGCGCCCAGGCCTCGACCCACGGCGTGGCCCGTTTCGCCCCGGCCGCCTGTGCCGGCCCGCTGCTCGCCCAGGAGCTCGAGGCGCTGGAGAAGGCCCTGGCGACGCCCGCTCGGCCCATGGTGGCGATCGTCGGCGGCTCCAAGGTCTCGACCAAGCTCGAGGTGCTCAACGCCCTCTCCGAGAAATGCGACCAGCTGATCGTCGGCGGCGGCATCGCCAACACCTTCATCGCCGCGGCCGGTTACAACGTCGGCAAGTCGCTGCACGAGGCCGACCTGATCGACCAGGCCAAGGCGCTGATGGCCAGGGTCGAGATCCCCCTGCCCACCGACGTGGTGGTCGCCACCGAGTTCTCGGAGTCCGCCGAGGCCGTGGTCCGCCCGGTCGACCAGGTGGGCGACGACGAGATGATCCTCGACATCGGCCCGGAGACCGCCTCGCGCTTCGGCGGCCTGCTCGAGAGCGCCGGCACCATCCTCTGGAACGGCCCCGTCGGCGTGTTCGAGATCGACCAGTTCGGCATGGGCACCGAAGCGCTGTCCAAGGCGATCGCCGAGAGCAACGGCTTCTCCATCGCCGGCGGCGGTGACACCCTGGCGGCCATCGACAAGTACGGCATCGAGGACCAGGTCTCGTACATCTCCACTGGCGGCGGCGCCTTCCTCGAGTACGTCGAGGGCAAGCCGCTGCCCGCGGTGACCGCGCTCGAGGCCGCGGCCGACTAGCGCAAATCCTCACCATCACCATCTCCGGGGCGGCCCAACGGCCGCCCTTCGACCGTCAGCAAGGAAATTCACCGCCCATGGCCCTGATCAGCCTGCGCCAGCTCCTCGACCACGCCGCCGAACACGATTACGGCGTGCCGGCCTTCAACGTCAATAATCTGGAACAGATGCGCGCCATCATGGAAGCCGCCGACCGCACCGATTCGCCGGTGATCGTGCAGGCCTCCGCCGGCGCCCGCAAGTACGCCGGGGCGCCCTTCCTGCGCCACCTGATCCTGGCCGCGGTCGAGGAGTTCCCGCACATTCCGGTGGTCATGCACCAGGACCACGGCACCAGCCCCGCGGTGTGCCAGCGCTCGATCCAGTTGGGCTTTTCCTCGGTGATGATGGACGGCTCGCTGGGCGAGGACGGCAAGACGCCGACCGACTACGCCTACAACGTCGACGTCACCCGGCGCACCGTGGCGATGGCCCACGCCTGCGGCGTCTCCGTCGAGGGCGAGCTGGGCTGCCTGGGCAGCCTGGAAACCGGCCAGGCCGGCGAGGAGGACGGCATCGGCGCCGAGGGCACGCTCTCCCGTGAGCAACTGCTCACCGACCCGGAAGAGGCCGCCGCCTTCGTCGCGGCCACTCACGTCGACGCCCTGGCGATCGCCATCGGCACCAGCCACGGCGCCTACAAGTTCACCCGGCCGCCCACCGGCGACACCCTGTCGATCGCGCGCATCCGCCAGATCCACGAGCGCATCCCCAACACCCACCTGGTGATGCACGGCTCCAGCTCGGTGCCCCAGGAGTGGCTGGCGATCATCAACGAGTTCGGCGGCGCCATCCCCGAGACCTACGGCGTGCCGGTCGCGGAGATCGTCGAGGGCATCCGCCACGGCGTGCGCAAGGTCAACATCGATACCGACCTGCGCCTGGCCTCCACCGGGGCCGTGCGGCGCTTTCTGGCCCACAACCCGGCCGAATTCGACCCGCGCAAGTTCCTCAAGGAAACCGTCACCGCCATGCGCGACGTGTGCATCGACCGCTTCGAGGCCTTCGGCACCGCCGGCAACGCCAGCCGGATCAAGCCGATCGGCCTGGAGGCGATGTTCGAGCGCTACGCGCGCGGCGAACTCGACCCTGGGGTCAACTGAGCCGACCCCCTGCTAACCGCCACAGGTCCCCCGGCCGCTGCGGCACTCAGGTACGATCCGCCGCGGCCGGGTCCCGGCGGGCGCCGTCGATATCCGCGTCATCGAGAGCCCTCATGCACAACCTGACCATCCCCGCCCTCACCATCCTGCTCGCCGCCGCCCTGATATTCGGCGGTCAGGCCCTCACCGAGAGCCACCTCGACGAGCGCATCGCGCAGGCCATCGCCACGCGACTCGACACCCGCAGCGAGGTCGAGGTGACCGACATGCGCGAGGTCAACAACGGCTACGGCATCTGCGGGCATTACCGGCGGGACTCGGGGGACAAGACGCCGTTCTTCTTCAACAAGGTCAACGAGCACCTGGCGCTGGACGGCGACTCGAACCGCTATCGGGTCAATTGTCTCGCCCCGTGACGCGCCGGATGCCCTGTGCCATTCGTGAACCGGCGGACCACGCGCCCGCCCCGTCGTCAGGGAAGACTCGATGATGGATCCTCGCCAACGACAACTCGCCAGCCTGATCGTCGTCGTTACCGGCGCCCTGTGGGGCCTCTATTGGCTACCGGTACGGCGCCTGGCCGAGGCGCTGCCCGGCGCCTGGGGCTCGCTGATCATCGTCACGACCGCGGCGCTGCTGCTCGCACCGTTCGCCCTGCGCCAGCGGCGACGTCTGGCCGCCACACGACCGCTGACCCTGATGGCCATCGCCCTGGGCGGCGCGGCCTTCGTCATGTACTCGATCGGCCTGGTCTACGGCCGGGTGGCGATCGTCATTCTGCTGTTCTACTTGACCCCGGTATGGAGCACGCTCATCGGCCGTTTCTGGCTGCACTGGCCGACGCCCCGACTGCGCTATCTGGCGATCGGCGTAGGCCTCGGCGGGCTGCTGCTGGTGCTGGGCGCCGATGGCGGCGTGCCGCTGCCGCGCAGCCTCGGCGACTGGCTGGGGCTCGCCTCGGGCCTGTTGTGGGCACTGTCGTCGACATTGATCCGCACCCGCAGCGACAGCCCCGGCCCGGTCGAGAGCAACTTCGTCTTCGTGCTCGGCGCGGTGATCGCCGCCGCCGTGCTCGCCCCGCTGCTCGCCCCCTGGCCGGCCCTGCCCGCGCCGGGGGCCTGGCCGGACGTGGCGAGCTGGACGCTGGCCGCCGCGGCACTCTGGTGGGCGCTGTCGCTGGCCGCGCTGCTGTGGGCGACGTCGCGCCTGGAGCCCGCCCGCCTGGGCATTCTGCTGATGAGCGAGGTGCTGGTGGGAGTGGTCTCGGCGGCGCTGTTCGTCGGCGAAGCGCTGGGCCTGCGGGAAGGCATCGGCGGGCTGCTGGTGATCATGGCGGCGATGCTGGAGCTGTGGCCGGTCCGGCGCCCCGCTCGCCACTGAGCCGGCGGCACGTCACGGTCGCACTCGTCGCGACGAATCAGACGTAGCGTGCCCGAAACTGCCACTCGCCGGGCGCCACGTCGTTGCGGATCGCCGCCACCACCGCCGGGTCGAGGCGCGGATCGTCCAGCGCATAGAGGCCGCATCCCGCCAGCGCCTGGCGCCCCCCGAGCGCCCCGCCGAGGCGCTCGTAGACCACCCGCACACCGCAGGGCATGCGCTCGCTGCTGTCCGCCACCCCGAGCTTGAGACCGGAGAGCCGGAAGACCTGACTCTTGAAGCTGGGAAACAGGATCGTCTGGGTGATCTCGTGGCCGTTGAGCGACTCGTGGTCGACCAGGAACAGACGATCGCTCAGCAGCATGGCCACGCCCCGGTAGCGGTTGTGGAAGACCCGCCCGCCGCCCGTCGGCATGCGCTCGGTGCGCTGATAGACCACATCGTCGCCGTGGCGCTCGAGGCACACCAGGGTACACAGCACCTGTCCGGGCCGCGACATCGCCAGATAGTACTCGTGGTAGCAGCCCAGATAGCGCGACATCCCCTGGCGCCCCGCCTCCAGCAGCGCCGCCGGCATGCCCGGGGAGGCATCCGGCCGCTCGGGTGCCGACCGGCTCTGCAGGCCGGGGCGCAGGCGGACCAGCGGCTGGAACTCGGCGTGGGGCAGCAGAATCTCGTGGACCTCGACACCGAAGAAGTCGCATATCCGACGCATGGTATGGCCGGCGGGCCGATAGCGCCCGCTGAGGTAGCGATTGAACTGCGCGCGATTGATCTCGAGCCGCCGACACACCTCGGCAATCGAGCGGTAGTAGCTGCAAAGCAGCCGCAGGTTGGCCGCGAAATCGTCATGCATGGGCAGTGCTCAATGGAGACTGGTGCACTCTGGTGCACAGAGTGCGCAAGAGAATGCGCCAGGCTGCAACGGGGCGTCAAATTCCAGCCCGCTCGTGGAGTGCTTAAATCGGGCCGACACATCGACACGGTCCACAACAACACAAGAGTGGAGACAACGCATGCTGGATTTCCTCAACGACCTGCTGTGGGGCAAGGTCCTGCTGGTGCTGCTGATCGCCGTGGGCATCGGCTTCACCCTCGCCTCGCGCTTCGTGCAGTTTCGCTACTTCGGCCAGATGTTTCGCATCCTCGGCGCCAGCCAGGCCTTTCGCCGCGACAAGCACGGCCATCTGAGCTCCTTCCAGGCGCTGGTGCTGTCGGTGGCCGGGCGGGTCGGCGGCGGCAACATCGCCGGCGTCGCGGTGGCGATCACCCTGGGCGGGCCGGGGGCGGTGTTCTGGATGTGGGTGGTTGGCCTGATGGGCATGGCCACCAGCTTTCTGGAGTGCACCCTGGCCCAGACCTACAAGGAAGCCGAGGCCGACGGCACCTACCGCGGCGGCCCGGCCTACTACATCTCGCGCGGGCTGGGGCGGCGCTGGCACTGGCTGGCGCTGGTCTATTCGGTGCTGCTGCTGGCGACCTTCGGTTTCGCCTTCACCGCGCTGCAGTCCTACGCCGTGGCGACCTCGTTCGGCGACGCCTTCGGCGTGCCGGTGCTCTACAGCGGCCTGGGCCTGGCCATGCTCGTGGGCCTGATCATCTTCGGCGGCATCAAGCGCATCGCGCGCATCTCCGAGGTGCTGGTGCCGTTCATGGCCGGCGGCTACCTGCTGATCGCGCTGCTGGTGCTGGGCCTCAACATCGAGAAGATCCCCGACGTGATCGTGCTGATCGTGAAGAGCGCCTTCGGCCTCGAACCGGCGATCGGCGGCGGCATCGGCGCGGCGATCATGATGGGCGTCAAACGCGGCCTGTTCTCCAACGAAGCCGGCCTGGGCAGCGCCCCCAACGTGGCCGCCGTGGCCTATGTGCCGCACCCGGCCAACCAGGGCATCGTGCAGGCGTTCTCGGTGTTCATCGACACCGTCGTCATCTGCTCGGCCACCGCGTTCATGATCCTGCTCAGCGGCGTCTACGACCCGGCCTCGGCCAGCGACGTGGCGGGCATTGCGCTGACCCAGGCATCGATGGCCGACCATGTCGGCGAGTGGGGGCGCACCTTCGTCAGCCTGGCGCTGCTGCTGTTCGCCTTCAGCACCATCCTCTACAACTACTATCTGGGCGAGAACAGCCTCAACTACTTCAGCCGCGACAACCAGACCCTGTTCAACGCCTTCCGCGTGGCCATCGTGCTGCTGGTGTGCTGGGGCGCGACCACCGATCTGGGCACGGTCTTCGGCTTCGCCGACGTCACCATGGGTCTGCTGGCGGTCGCCAACCTGGTCGCGCTGATCCTGCTGTTCAAGCCGGGCCTGCGCATCCTGCGCGATTTCGACGACCAGCAGCGCCAGGGCATCGAACGCCCGATCTTCAACGCCAAGGACCACCCGGAACTGGATCTGGACCCGCAGGCGTGGGAGCTGGAGCCGGAAGATCTCGAACGCGCCCACCGCACCCTGGGCAATACCCCGACCACCGCCCGCGACTGAGCTCCCTCGATCACGGCCCTGCCTGCGCGGGGCCCTTTCACCGCACGCTACACCAGCTTGCCGGGATTCATGATGCCCAACGGATCGAGTGCCGCCTTGAGACTGCGCATCACCGCCCAGCCCTCGCCATGCTCGGCCTCCATGTAAGCGCGCTTGCCGCTGCCGATGCCATGTTCGCCGGTGCAGGTGCCGCCGGCGGCGAGCGCGCGTTCGATCAGACGCCGGTTGAAGGCCGCCAGCGTCTCGAGTTCTTCGGGACTCTCGCGATCCACCGCGACGACCAGATGAAAGTTGCCGTCACCGACATGGCCGAGCAGCGGCGCGATCAAGCCACTCTCGGCGACATCGGCCTGGGTCGCTTCGATACAGGCGGCAAGCTCGGAGATCGGCACGCAGATATCGGTGGCCAGGAACTCCGCCCCCGGGCGCAGCGCCTTGGCCGCATAGGCCGCGTCGTGGCGTGCCTGCCATAGCGCACTGCGCTCCTCCTCTTTGGTCGCCCAGACGAAATCGCTGCCGCCGAACTCCTGGCACAACGCGGCCATGTTCTCCGCCTGCTCCTTCACGCCGGCATGGGTCCCGTGGAATTCGAGGAACAGGGTCGGTTTCTCGGCGTAGTCGAGGTGCGAGAAGCGGTTGACCGCCCGCATGGCGAGCGCGTCCATCAGTTCGATGCGTGCCATGGGGATGCCGTACTGGATCGAGGCGATCACGGTATCGACCGCCCCGGCGACGTCCTCGAACGCCACTGTGGCGCTGGAGACCGCCTCCGGCAGGCCGTGCAGCCTGACGGTCAGCTCGGTGATGATGCCGAGCGTGCCTTCGGCGCCGATCATCAGATGGGTCAGGTCGTAGCCGGCCGCGGACTTGCGCGCCCGGCTGCCGGTCTTGACGATGCGCCCGTCCGGCATCACCACCGTCATCGCCAGCACGTTCTCGCGGATGGTGCCGTAGCGCACGGTGTTGGTGCCGCTGGCGCGGGTCGAGGCCATGCCGCCCATGCTGGCATCCGCGCCGGGGTCGACGGAGAAGAACAGGCCGCTGGCGCGCAGGTGCGTGTTGAGCTGGGTTCGGGTCACGCCGGGCTGGACGGTGGCATCCATGTCTTCGGGGCGCACGGCGAGAATCGCATTCATCGCCGAGAGATCGATGCACAGCCCGCCGTGCTCGGCGATCACCTGGCCTTCGATCGAGGTGCCGACCCCGTAGGGAATCACCGGTACCCGGTGGCGGGCGCAGGCGGTGACCACCGCGGCCACCTCTTCGGTGGAGTGAGGGAAACAGACCGCATCCGGCGCACCCGGGTGATGCCAGGATTCGTCATGACCATGCTGATCGCGGACGCCGCGGGCGGTGGTGATCCGCTCGCCGAGTCGCGGCGCGAGCTCGTCGATCAGCGCCTCGAGCGCGGCCTTTGAGGGCCGCGGTGGCAGGGAAGGTGAGGGAGAAACGGTGGCGTGAGTCATGGCGAAACCTCGTGAGTGCCTCGGTGTCGTGGCGACGATGAGCAGGCTATCGGTCGTTCCTTAGCATACCCAAACGCGGGCCGTGATGGACAATCGCCGAGCGCCGCTGGCGACGCTTCGTGTCTCGGTTCACTGCGATGAACTCGCCGATCAGGACGGTCGCGCCGCCCCGGGTGAGCGCTACCGGTTCGCCTGCTAAACTCTGCGACCCGTCCCCGCCACCGGAGCCGCCATGTCCGCCGCTGCGCTGCGCTCGTCGCGCCGTCACCTCGTCTGCCTGACCGGCATCGTCGCCGTGGGCGCCTTCCTGCTGCTGGCACCCGGCGCCCCCACGGTGGCCCGGGCGGCCAGCGTCGTCGTGCTGTCGATCGCCCTGTGGGCGACCGGCTGGCTGCCCCAGTGGCTGACCGCGCTGGTGTTCTTCACCCTGTGCACCGTGGCCGACGTGGCGCCGCCGGACACGGTGTTCGCCGGTTTTGCCTCGGCGGCGACCTGGCTGGTGTTCGCCGGTCTGGTGATCGGCGCGGCGATTCAGTACACCGGCCTCGGCGAGAACGTCGCCAGCCGTGTGGGCGCCTGGCTGACCGGTTCCTATCGCGGCGCTATGGCCGGGGTGATCGCCTTGGGGGTGGCGATGGCCTTCGTCATGCCCTCGGCGATGGGGCGCATCGTGCTGCTGGCGCCGCTGCTGGTCACCCTGGCCGACCACCTCGGCTACGCGAAGGGACGTGCGGGGCACACCGGGCTGATCCTCGGCGGCATGCTGAGCACCGTGCTGCCCACCTACGCGATCCTGCCGGCCAACGTGCCCAACAACGTGCTGATGGGCGCGGCCGAAGCGGTGCTCGGTGAGCCGCCCACCTACAGCGCCTATCTGCTGCTGCACTTCCCGGTGCTCGGCATCATCAAGGCGCTGACCCTGTTCGGGGTGATGCTCAAGCTCTACCCCGACCGCGACCCGCAGCCCGGCGATCTTGCCGGCAGCGCGTCACTCAGTGCGCCACAGCGGCGGCTCGCCCTGGTGCTGTGTCTGGCGGTGGCCTTGTGGGTCAGCGATGCCTGGCACGGCATCTCGCCGGCCTGGATCGGCATGCTGGCGGCACTGGTCTGCCTGTTTCCCGGTAGCGGCCTGATGACGGACAAGCCGCTCAAGTCGCTCAACGTCGAGTCGCTGTTCTACGTCGCCGGGATCGTCAGCCTCGGCGCCCTGGCCAACCGTAGCGGCCTGGGCGATCGCCTCGCCCACTATCTGCTCGATGCCCTGCCGCTGGGCGGGGCCGGCGACGCCGCCACCTTCGGCCTGCTGAGCGCCCTGTCGATGGCACTCGGCACCGTGGTCACCCTGCCCGGCATCCCCGCCATCCTCACGCCCCTGGCGCCGCAGATCGCCTCGATCACCGGCTGGTCTCCGGAAGCGGTGACCATGACCCAGGTGGTGGGCTTCTCGACGGTGATACTGCCCTATCAGGCACCACCGCTGGTGGTGGGCCTGCTGAGCGCCGGGCTGCGCCTGCGCGACTCGATGCGGGTGCTGCTGATCATGGCGGTGCTCAGCGTGCTGATCCAGTGGCCGCTGGACTACCTGTGGTGGCAGTGGCTGGGCTGGATCTGACGCCTAGCCCGGCGTTTTCACCCCTCCCGCCGCCGGGCTGCGCATCGAACGACCGTCAGCCCAGCGGGCGCCGGTCATAATCGAGCCGGCGCTGACGACGCTCGCGGCGCCGCCGGGCGCGATGCATCGCCTCGCTGCCGGCGCGCCGCCCCACCACGCGGGCCACGCCGACCATCACCCCGGAGGCCGCGCCCCATACCAGGGCATCGCGCCAGCGGACATCACGATCGTAGGGGTCGATCGGTGGCTTGCCGACCTTGCGTTCATAAGCCTTGCGCGCACCGTTGCGCACCGCGATGCCGCTGGCGATCGCGGCACCGGCAC
Organism: Modicisalibacter coralii; assembly: GCF_004117855.1. Classification (GTDB taxonomy): domain Bacteria; phylum Pseudomonadota; class Gammaproteobacteria; order Pseudomonadales; family Halomonadaceae; genus Modicisalibacter; species Modicisalibacter coralii. The sequence continues at coordinate 30,836 of NZ_QWBW01000029.1, read as the reverse complement.
TGATCAGCGACCAGAGTGTGGTTTCCCTCATGCTGCCTCCTCTTCTTCCGTGATGATCGACCCTCGCCGGGGCCGAACGGCATCCCGCGCGTGACGCGCCGTGCTGGATTCAGACTAGCCCAGCCCGGCGTCAGGGGCCGGAAACGCGACGCCACGCGACTGACATGACGCCGGACTATGCTGCGCCGCAACATTCGGCGTAGAATGCCACTATCCAATGGGCGCGGTCGCTTCGCAAAGCGACCGCCGACTTTCAGATCAGCACGGTAAACGAACATGCGTCAAACTCCCGCACTGCCCCCGCTGCTTCCGATGACGCCGACCGCGGCCCTCGAGGCCTGGAAGGTCGGCCTGATGGCCTACGAACTGTGGACGACGTCGCTGACGACGATCGCCATGCGCCACAACCTCTGGTACACCAAGTCGCCCACCAGTCGCTCGATGATGCGCGAGAACCAGCGCATGGTCACCGAGAAGCTCGATGCCAGCCTGGAGGTCGCCGCCGAGTGGCAGAAGGCCATGCTGAACATGGCCAGCGGGCGGTTCTCGCCGTGGTGGGAGACCGGCCATCGCACCCTGACGCCCCTGCACCGCCGTACTACCGCCAACTCGCGCCGCCTCTCGTCGCGCCGGAACTCTCGCCGCGGTTGAACCGACGATCAGGGTGACGCTGCCTGTTTCGCGTTGTCGAGGACACGACTGCCGTCGTAGGCGATGCACCGCCCGTAACGCTCCCAGGATGGCTCGTGGTTGGGGCTGTCGCGGAAGGTGTCGCCGCGCGAGATGTTGGGCGGCGATTCACGGTTCAGGCAATTCGCCGCATCGTCCACCGCGACCTGATAGCCGAAGCGGTTGTTCACGAAGCGGTTATGGTGAAAGACGTTGTCACGGCTGAAGCTGTCGTCCCAGCACTGCACCGGGTCGCGCTCGCGAATCGAGCAGGTCAGGAACACCCCGGCCTGGCGATTGTCGCTGATCGCGTTGTTGCTGAAGGTATTGTGCTCGGCATCCGCCAGGTAGATCCCGTGCGTGCCGTTGTCGGTGATGACGTTGTCGCGCACCTCGCTGTCCTGGAGGTATTCGACGGTGATCCCCGCCGCGACGTTGTGCTCGATGGTATTGCCGACGATCGTCGTGGGCCCGGCGCGATTGAGTGAAATGCCGTCCCACTGGGCATCGCTGACGTAATTGTCGGCGATCGTCACGTCCCGGCTGTGGTGCTCGGTGAGCAGGCAGGCGCTGCGGCAGTGCCGCACGTCCAGATTGCGCAGGGTGATCTGCTCGCCACGCCGCACCACCAGGCCGCTGTTGCTGAGATAGGGCAGATCGGGACGGAACTCGCTGCCGCCGGCCCCCCCGCCACGAATCGCCAGATCGGTCACCGTGACCTGACGAATCGGCCGCTGCGGCACCTGGTGGCGGGCATCACCCAGGACCAGTACCGGGCTGGACGTGCCATCGGCCAACTGCAGCACCGTGGCCTCGCGCCCCTGACCGCGCAGGGTCAGGTTGTCGCGCCCCAGCGTGAGCATGTCCTGGAGGACGAACGTGCCCTCGCCGAGACACACCGTCTGATGCTTGCCGTTGTCGGGCAGGCCGTCGACGACGAGACGCAGATTCTCGCCCGGCCGCACCAGCCGATCGCAGTCGCTGCCGGGAGCGGCCGACGCCGCCCCGGCACCCAGCCAGAGCAGGGCCAGCCCGGCCATCACGCTCACCACGGGGTTCCTCACTTTCCACACTTGCATCGGGATCTCCCTGTCGCCGAATGATCGCGGTGTCGCCGTACTTTGCCGCAAACGCGCGCTCGTCGCCATCGCCGTACCCCCTTGAAGCGGCTTGCGTTCATCATCACTGTCCTACACTGAGACGCGTGAAAGGACGCCCCAGCAACATCGCCAAGGAGGAATCGATGAGCCGTCAAACGCTGACCGCGGTCAACCCCGCCACCGACGAAGTCATCGGCGAGCACGCGATGCTCGATGCCCAGGGCATTCGCGACAAGCTCGACGCCACGCGCCGCGGCTACGACGAACTGCGCCGCCTGACCGTCGCCGAGCGCGCCAAGAAACTGCACGCCGTCGCCGACCTGATCGAAGAGCGTCAGGCCGACATCGGGGAAGTGATCTGCCGCGAGATGGGCAAGAAGTTCGGCGGCGTGATCGCCGAAACACGGATCTCGGCGGCGATCGTGCGCTTCTACGCCGATCACGCCGAAGAGTTCATGGCGCCCAAGCCCAAGCAGATCCCCGGCGCCCAGAAGGCCGAGGTGGTGCGCGATCCGATGGGCGCGGTGCTGGGCATCATGCCCTGGAACTACCCGCTCTATCAGGTGGTGCGTTTCGCGGCGCCCAACCTCGCCGGCGGCAACGCCTGCCTGCTCAAGCACGCCTCCAACGTTCCCGGCAGTGCCAAGCTGATCACCCAGCTGTTCCACGACGCCGGCTTCGACGAGGGCACCTTCACCTGGCTGCCGGTCTCCTCCAGCGAGATCGAGGGCATCCTGCGCGACCCAATCGTCTGCGGGGTCACGCTCACCGGCAGCGAGGAAGCCGGTCGTGCCGTCGCCAAGCAGGCCGGCGAACTGGTCAAGCCCAGCGTGCTCGAACTCGGCGGTATCGATCCGCTGATCGTGCTCGACGATGCCGACGTCGACAAGGCGGTGGAGATAGCCATCGAAGGCCGCTTCGACAACACCGGCCAGAGCTGCGCGGCCTCCAAGCGGCTGATCGTCGTCGAGTCGATGGTCGAGCGCTTCACCGAGCGCCTGGTCGATCAGGTCCAGAAACTGCGCATCGGCAACCCCCTCGACGAGGACACCGACATCGGTCCGATGTCGCGCAAGGACCTGCGCGACGACCTCCACGATCAGGTCAAGCGCGCGGTACAGAACGGCGCCCAGATCGAGACCGGCGGCCAGATCCTCGACCGGCCCGGCGCCTGGTACGCGCCTACCGTGCTAACCAACGTCGCCCCGGGCAATCCGGCCTTCGACGAGGAGCTGTTCGGCCCGGTGGCCTCGGTGATCACCGCCGACAACGCCGAGCATGCCATCGAACTGGCCAACCGCAGCCCCTACGGCCTGGGTGGCACCGTGGTCGGCCAGGACGTCAAGCGCGCCGAACAGGTCGCCCGGCGCCTCGATGTCGGCATGAGCTTCGTCAACCGCCCCACCACGCCGTTCGCCGAGCTGCCCTTCGGCGGCGTCAAGCTCAGTGGCTACGGCCGCGAGCAGAGCGAGTACGGCTTCGGCGAGTTCCTCAACGTGCGCACCGTGTTCGTCGCTGAGTGATCCCGCTTCATGTACGGCCCCGCCGACGCGGGGCCGTCTTCGTCAGCTACCAGGAGTCACCATGGAATACCGCAACCTCGGCCAATCCGGCCTGCGCGTTTCACCGCTGACGCTGGGCACCATGACCTTCGGCGGCGTCGGCAAGATGGCCAGCGTCGGCGATACCGGTCTCGGCGACGCCCGCCGCCAGATCGACATGGCCATCGAGCGCGGCGTCAACTTCTTCGACACCGCCAACATGTACTCCGAGGGGCGTTCGGAGGAGATTCTCGGCGAGGCGATCAAGGACAAGCGCGACGCCCTGCTGATCGCCAGCAAGGTGCGCTTCCCGATGGGCGACGGCCCCAACGACGACGGCCTGTCGCGCTATCACATCCTGCGCGAGTGCGAGGCCAGCCTGAAGCGGCTGCAGACCGATCGGCTCGATCTCTACCTGATGCACCAGTGGGACGGCCTGACGCCGCTGGAGGAAACGCTGTCGACCATGGACCAGTTGGTCCGCGACGGCAAGATCCGCTACTACGGCGTCTCCAACTGGTCGGCCTGGCACGTCATGAAGGCGCTCAAGATCTGCGAACGCCACAACCTCGTCAAGCCGGTCTGCCAGCAGATCCACTACACCGCCCAGGCCCGCGATGCCGAGTTCGAGCTGATGCCCGCCGCCGCCGACCAGGGGCTGGGCACCATGGTCTGGAGCCCGCTGGCCGGCGGCCTGCTCTCCGGCAAGTACCGGCGCGGCCAGCAGAATCCGGACGGCACCCGCTTCAGCCAGGGCTGGACCGAGCCACCGATCCACGACGAGGAACGCCTCTTCGACCTGATCGAGACCCTGGTCGAGATCGGCGACGGCCATGGCGTCTCCGCCGCCCAGGTGGCGCTGGCCTGGACATTGACCCGCCCCGGGGTGACCACCGCGGTGATCGGTGCCCGCAAGGAGGACCAGCTCAAGGACAACCTCGCCGGCGCCGAGCTCAGCCTCAAGCCCGACGAGATCGCCGCCATCGAGCGGGTCAGCCGCCCGGCGCTGCTCTACCCTTACTGGCACCAGCACAACACCGCGGCCAACCGCTTCGGTCCCGCCGACCGGGTGCTCCACGACAACCACTTCGACGACTGATCGGCCTGACCGGCGCAGCATCGGCTGCGCCGGCTGTCCTTCTGCCATGCCTACCTGAATCACCCGATCGATCCCGCCAGAAAAACCACCGCCTTCCACCTACGACGCATTGCTCGTTCTGCACTCCTTCCTGAATCACCCGATCGGTCCCGCCAGAAAAACCACCGCCTTCCACCTACGACGCATTGCTCGTTCTGCACTCCTTGCTGAATCACCCGGTCGGTCCCGCCAGAAAAACCACCGCCTTCCACCTACGACGCATTGCTCGTCCTGCACTCCTTGCTGAATCACCCGATCGGTCCCGCCAGAAAAACCACCGCCTTCCACCTACGACGCATTGCTCGTTCTGCACTCCTTCCTGAATCACCCGATCGGTCCCGCCAGAAAAACCACCGCCTTCCACCTACGACGCATTGCTCGTCCTGCAGTCCTTGCCTACGATGGGAACGGTTCCATCCAGCGATGAGCCCAGCGACTGCCCGTGACGGGCCATGCACCGACCAGGCGATGCCTCATGCCAGCCACCAGCCGTTCCACCATCCTCGAGGTCGCCCGCGACGCCGGCGTCTCCAAGACCAGCGTGTCGCGCTACCTGGGCGGCGAACGCCATCGCCTGTCGGCGACACTGCAACGCCGCATTGCCGCCTCGATCACCCGCCTGGGATATCGCCCCAACCAGATGGCGCGAGGGCTCAAGGGCGGACGCTCGCGTCTGCTGGGCATGGTCGTCGCCGACATCCGCAACCCGTTCACCGTCGATGTCCTGCACGGCGTCGAGCAGGCCTGCCGCGAGCAGGGCTTCTCGCTGCTGGTCTGCAACACCGACAACGATCCCGCCCAGGAGCGCGAGCATCTGGCGCTGCTGGCCGCCTATCGCGTCGAGGGGCTGGTGGTCAACGCCGCCGGCCGCCCCAGCGCCGAGCTGCGCACGCTCGCCGGCCAGGGCACCCCGGTGGTGCTGCTCGACCGGACGCTGGCCGATTTCGAGGCCGACGTGGTGGGGCTCGACAACGGCCGTGCCGTGGATACCGCACTCGACCATTTGCTCGCCCAGGGCTACACGCGACTGCTCTATCTCGGCGAACCGCCCGAGGCGGCGAGCTCGCGCCAGCGTCGCCGAGAGCGCTTCCGGCAACGCCTCGCCGCCGGCGGCTTCACCGGCGACGTCATCGAGCTCGCCATGCCGCCCCAGGACCCGAGCCTGGCACGAGTACTGGCCGACTGGCTCGCCGAGGCGCCGGACGACGCCAACGCCCTGCTCTGCGCCAACGGCAACGTCACCCTGGCGGTGGCCCACGCCCTGCGCGAACTGGACGTCACCCTCGGCGAGGTCGGCCTGCTGGGCATCGACGAGCTGGACTGGTGTGCGCTGGCCGGCCCCGGCATCACCACCCTGGCCCAGCCCACCGAGGCCATCGGCCGGGCCGCGGTGGCCAGCCTGATGCGGCGACTCGATGCCGATACCGCCACCACGCCGCCGCGGCGCACCGACTACATGGGCCGGCTGATCCAGCGCGGCTCCACGCAGCGCCAGGGTGGTGTCTTGCCACCCAATAACCGCCATGAACCGACGCGCCCCGACCCAGGAGACCTTGCATGACTCGTTCGACCGTTCCCGAGATTCTCACCTTCGGCGAGGCGATGACGCTGTTCGTCGCCGAGACGCCGGGCGAACTGGCCGATGCCGACCGCTTCCAGCGCGGCATCGCCGGCGCCGATACCAATGTCGCCATCGGCCTCGCGCGGCTGGGCTTTCACGTCGGCTGGTTGAGCCGGGTCGGCGATGACAACTTCGGTACCTATATCCGCCGGACCCTGGAAGCCGAAGGGCTGGATTGCCGCCACCTGACGCGCGACCCCGACCACGCCACCGGGCTGGTCTTCAAGGCCCGTGTCGAGGACGGCTCCGACCCCCACGTCGAGTACGTGCGCCGCGGCAGCGCCGCCAGCTTCCTCTCGCCCGCGGACGCCCATGGGGTGGACTTTGCCGCCGCTCGCCACCTGCACGCCACCGGCATCCCGCCGGCGCTGTCCGCCACGGCGCGTGAACTCTCCTTTCACATGCTCGATCAGGCCCGCGCGGCCGGCGCCGACATCTCGTTCGACCCCAACCTGCGGCCCAGCCTGTGGAAGAGCGACGCCGAGATGTGCGCCACGCTCAACGATCTGGCGGGCCGCGCCGACTGGGTCCTGCCCGGCCTCGCCGAGGGGCGCCGGCTGACCGGCCTCGAGAGCGCCCACGACATCGCCGGTTTCTACCTCGACCGCGGCGCCAGGGCGGTGATCATCAAGCTGGGGCCCGAGGGCGGCTATTACCGCAGCCACGACGAGGCCTTCACGGTGGCAGGCTTTCCGGTCGCCGAGGTCGTCGACACCGTGGGCGCCGGCGACGGCTTCGCGGTGGGCGTGGTCAGCGCCCTGCTCGACGGCCTCTCGCCGCGCGCCGCGGTGCGTCGCGGCAACCTGATCGGCGCCCAGGCGGTCCAGGTGCGCGGCGACATGGAGGGGCTGCCCCATCGCACGCGACTCGCCACGCTCGAGGCCGACCTGCCACCGTCGAGCTGATCCCCCTTCACCCCCAACGCCAACGGAGCGAGCATGCAAAAACGCATCACCGCCTTTCGCCGCCTCGGGCAGCATCACCTGGAACAGCTCAGCGAGCATTTCCACGTCGACTACTTCCCCGAGCTCGACTCGGCCGACGACCCGGCCTTCCGCGAAGCCCTGCGCGAGGCCCACGGCCTGATCGGCGCCAGCCTGCGCATCACCCCCGAGCTGCTCGACGACGCACCGAACCTGGAAGCCATCGCCAGCATCTCGGTGGGCGTCGACAACTACCCGGTCGACGAGCTGACCCGCCGCGACATCCTGCTCTGCAACACGCCCGACGTGCTCACCGAGACCACCGCCGACACCGGCTTTTCGCTGATCATGGCCAGCGCCCGACGCGTCGTGGAACTGGCCGATTTCGTCAAGCGCGGCGACTGGACGGAGAGCGTCGGCCCGGCGCAGTTCGGCAGCGACGTCCACGGCAAGACGCTGGGCATGGTCGGCTTCGGGCGCATCGGCGCCGCGGTGGCCCGCCGCGGCGCGCTGGGTTTCGGCATGAAGGTGCTGTATTCCAATGCCTCGCCCAAGCCGGACCTGGAGCGCGAACTGGGGGCGCAGCGCCGCGAGTTCGACGAACTGCTCGCCGAGGCCGATTTCGTCTGCGTCACCGTCCCGCTGACCGCCGAGACCACTCACCTGTTCGGCGCCGAGCAGTTCGCCCGCATGAAGTCGAGCGCGATCTTCGTCAACATCGCCCGCGGCCAGGTGGTCGACGAGCCGGCCCTGATCGACGCCCTCGAGACCGGCGAGATCCGCGCCGCGGGGCTGGACGTCTTCGCGAAGGAACCGCTGCCGGCCGACTCGCCGCTGCCGCGCATGGCCAACGTGGTCGCACTGCCGCACATCGGCTCGGCGACCGTGGAAACCCGCGACGCCATGGCGCAGCGCGCGGTCGACAACATCCTCCGGGCACTGTCCGGCGAACGTCCGATCAGCCTGGTCAACGACGAAGCCTGGACCAGCCGTCAGGGGTGAACGTCCGTCCGAGGGCCGCCGGGCATTTCGCTGCGTTCCAGCCGACAGGCCCGCAAAAAAACCCGTCGAACGCTATCGCGCCCGGCGGGTTTTTCGTATGTTGGAAGCCAGCAGCACGATAAGACCAAGAAAAGCGGTCAACGCTTTCACGCACCCATACGCAGGGCCTGCCATGAGCAGACGACGAGGCGACGCCAAGCCGGGAAAGGGGTATGGCGCTCACGCCGGACGATGGGCCGAGTTCCTTCAGGCCCAGCATACGTCCGAGTATCGCGCCGCCAAGGCCGAGGACTTCACCCACTTCACCGTCCGGGCGCTGGTGATCACGGCGGCGTTCGTGCTGTTCAGCAGCCTCTGGGACCATGCCATCGACGCCACCCATGCGCCACAGGTGATCGGCCTGCGCTTGCTGCTGGGTGCCGCAGTGTTGGTATGGGCCCTGATCATCAGACATCGCGCCCATGGCTGGCCGGCACGTCTGGCCACCATCGCGGTGCCGCTACTGGTCGAGGCCGGCTTCATCACTATCCTGGCGCGACTCGATGGCGGCAATGCCTATGGCATCGGCGGCTTTCTCTACTTCTTCATCTTCGTGCCGTTCCTGCTGCTCGTGCAGTCGCTGCGCCTGTCGATCCTGGTCCTGACGGCCATCACCGTCTTCCCGTTGATCGCCCCTCTGCTCGGCATATCGGCCGATCTCGACCATGGGATCTACCTGGCCTACATGCTGATCAGTTTCCCCCCGGTGGTGGCATTGCGCCTGTTCTGCGAATACCTCTACTGGAACCTCTACCGCTACCGGTGCCAGATCGAGCAACAGGCGTTGACCGACGGCATGACCCACCTGGCCAACCGCCGTCACTTCCTCGGCGAAGGCATGCGTCTGCTGGCCCATCAGCGCCGCCAGCAGCGCCCGGCGAGCCTGCTGTTCATCGACATCGACCATTTCAAGACGATCAACGATACCTACGGCCATCGCATCGGCGATATCGCCATCGATCACTTGGCCGAACAGTTGCGCCGCCAGGCCCGTGAAGGCGACCTGATCGCCCGCTACGGTGGCGAGGAGTTTCTGGTGCTGTTGCCCGACACCGCCCCGGTACAGGCCGAACGCATCGCCGAGCGCATTCGCCAGGGCGTGGCGGCCACGCCGCTTTTCGTTCCGGACGGCGGCGTTCCCGCTCTCGACCTGACCATCAGCATCGGCGTGGCCGGGTACGACCCCCGCAGCGAGGTACCACCGGATATCGATGTCCTGATCCATGACGCCGACCAGGCCGTCTATGCCGCCAAGCGCCGCGGCCGCAATCGCGTCGCCCGCGCATGACCCGGCGGTGTCGAGCACCGTGCCTTGCCCGCCCCCCGATTGACGCGATCGTTGTCGCCGCCCCGAGTCCCGGGTGGCTCTGCCACTAAAGGGTAATTGGTGAGCGCACCGGCCTCTTCTACGATTTGGATCAATCCAAAAACATCAGGACCCGATTTCTCCATGACCCGGCAGCCCCGCCACTCGACCTCACCGCCCCGTCAGGGCAGCGTCACGCTGCAGGACATCGCCGCGCATGCCGGCGTGTCGCGTTCGACGGTCTCGCTGGTGCTGCGCGAGAGCCCGCTGGTCGCCGAACGCACCCGCGAACGGGTACGCGCCTCGATCAAGACGCTGGGCTATGTCTACAACCGGGGCGCGGCGGCACTGCGCAGCAGCCGTACCCAGACCCTCGGGTTGGTGGTCTACGATATCGCCAATCCTTTTTTTGGCGCCATGGTCGCCGGTATCGACGCCGCGCTGAACCGCGAGAACTACGTGTCCTTCCTGGCCAACAGCGAGGATTCGTCGACCCGTCAGCAGCGCTTTCTCGAACGCATGCGCGAACACCGCGTCGACGGCCTGCTGCTCTGCCCGGCCGAGGGCACCGATCCCGGCCTGATCGACACCCTGCAACGCTGGAACATGCCCTGCGTGCAGGTCCTGCGTCACATCGGCGAGCCGCCGTTCGACTACGCCGGTACCGACTTCGAACAGGGCGTGCGCCTGGCGGTGGACCATCTCGCCGAGATGGGGCACACCCGGATCGCCTTCATCGGCGGCGAGGCCGAGCATTCGGCGACCCGGGCCCGCTGGCAGGGCTACTTCGCCGCCATGGCCGATCACGGCCTGACACGGACCCGCTGTCTGCGCACCGGGCTCACACGGCGTGCCGGCTTCGCCGCGATCCAGGCGCTGATGGCCGAGCCCCAGCCGCCCAGCGCGGTGATCTGCCACAACGACCTGATGGCCTTCGGCGCCATGCTGGGTCTCAAGCGCCTGGGGCTCGCTCCCGGCGTCGACTGTGCGGTGATCGGCACCGACGATGTCGAGGAAGCCGCACTCAGCGACCCGGCACTGACCAGCGTCGCCACCCATCCCTTCGCGATCGGCGAGGAGGCCGCCCGGCTGGCCCTGCGCCGCATCGCCGACCCCGACGGGGCGCGGGAGCAAGTCGTGCTCACGCCCCAGCTCCGCGTGCGCGAATCCTGTGGCGCCGAGACGCGCCACCCCGCGCCGTATCACGCCCGCTCGCTAACCCCCTGATCTGCCGCTGGCTGCAGGCAACAACAAGAGGTACCCCGACATGACTCACGAATGGATCGATCCAAAAAGCGCCACCAGGCTGGCCCGAGGCCTGCTCGCCGGGACCACCCTCGCACTGGCCCTGGGCCTGTCGAGCGCCGCCCAGGCCATCGACCTGCGCTTCGGCCACGGCGGTACCGAGAACACCGCCTATCAACTGGGCGCCGAGAAGTTCAAGGAGCTCGTCGCCGAGAAGAGCGACGGCGACATCGGCGTGACCATTCTGGGCAACTCGGTGCTCGGCCACGAGACCGAGATGTTCGAACAGCAGATGGCCGGCGCGCTGGACCTGTCGATCATCAATCCCGGCCTGATCACCGACTTCTCGCATACCGCCAACGTCTTCTCGATCCCCTTCATGTATCGCGATGTCGAGCACTGGCAGGCGGTGCTCGACGGCCCGGTGGGTCGCGAGATCGCCGACCGGATCGAGGACGAGACCGGCGTCAAGGTGCTGGCCTTCTTCGGCGGCGGCAAGCGCCAGATCGTCAGCACCCGGCCGCTCGAGAGCCTCGACGACCTCGAGGGCATGAAGCTGCGCACCAACCCCACCAAGCCGCTGCTCGCCGCCTGGAAGGCGCTGGGCACCGAGCCCACGGTGATGGCCTGGAAGGAGATCTACACCGGCCTGCAACTGGGCGCCATCGACGGCCTGCTCAACGAGGCCGAATGGATCGAGCGCATGGGCTTTCATGAGGTCGCGCCGAACATCGGGCTGTCCGAGCACGACATCACCGTGCGCCTGCTGACCCTGTCGCAGATGACCTGGGATCGACTCGACGACGACCAGCGCCGGGCGGTGATGGCGGCGGCCCAGGAAGCCGCGAGCTACGCCCGCGACGTCCAGCTCGAGCAAGATGCCGAGGCGCTCCAGACCCTGCAGGAGGAGGGCGCCACGCTCTACCCGATGGATCGCGAGCGCATGAAGGAGATCGTCGCCGAGCCGCTCGACGAGGTCATCGACGAGATGGGCCTGACCGAGCTGCACGACAAGATCGTCAACGTCGGCAAGTCCTGATCCGCATCCGGGGCGTGCCAACGCCCCGTTCCTCCGCCATCTCGAGGACGACGCCATGACTTTCCTGCTGACCGGACTGTCCCGACTCAATCGTGCTCTGGAACGTCTGCTTCACTGGGTGCTGCTGGCGCTGTTGATGGGCTTCATCGCGCTGATCGTCTACCAGATCGTCAGCCGCAACCTGCCGCTGCTGCCGCGCCTGTACTGGACCGAGGAATTCAGCCGCTTCGCCTTCCAGTGGATGGTCATGCTGGGCACCGCGATCGGCGTCTATCATGCCGACCACTTCGTGCTCGAGGCGTTTCCGCGGGGCACCCGGGCCGACCGCGCCACACGGCTGATCCGCGACCTGGCCTGCCTCGCCGTGGGGGTGATCTTCATCGCCTACGGCAAGGACTTCGCGCTCTCCGGCCTGCGCCGTCACGCCACCGCCTCGCAGTTGCCGATGATCTATGTCTATTCGGTCTTCACCGCCTGCGGAGTGTTCGTCACGCTCTACGCCCTCGAACGCCTGCTGCACACCGCGCTCTTCGGCCTCGACGCCATGGAGCGCGCCCTCGACACTCCCAACGAGCTGGACGAGATCGCCGCCACGGACGACGCCCAACTCGCCGCGATCGAACGAGGAGACGCATCATGATGCCGATGGACTGGGTCTTCCTGCTGCCCTGGCTGCTGTTCGCCCTGCTCGCGGTGTTGATCGTCGCCGGGGTGCCCATCGCCATGTCGCTGGTGCTCACCGCCTTCGGCGTGATCCTGCTCGACCCGCGGCTGACCGTCTGGGTGATGTTCCAGCGCATGTACAACGGCATGGACTCCTTCGTGCTGCTCGCCGTGCCGCTGTTCCTGCTCGCCGGCAACCTGATGAACGCGGCGCGCATCACCGACCGTCTGATCGCCCTGTGCATGCATCTGGTGGGCCACGTCAAGGGTGCCCTGGCTCATGTCAACGTGCTGGTGAGCATGCTGTTCGCCGGCGTCTCGGGCTCCTCCACCGCCGACAGCGCCGGGGTCGGCACGGTGCTGATCCCGGCCATGAAGCGCGAGGGCTACCCGGTGCGCTTCGCGGTGGCGGTGACCGCCGCCTCCTCGGTGATGGGCATCATCATCCCGCCGTCGATCAACATGATCGTCTGGGGCGCACTGACCAACACCTCGATCGCCGGGCTGTTCCTGGGCGGCATCCTCCCCGGGATTCTGATCGGCGTCGCTCAACTGCTGCTCAATCTGATCTACGTACGGCGCTACGACGTGCCGGTGCGCCGGCGCGCCAGCGCCCGCGAGCTGCTGCACTCGGGCCGCGACGGCCTGCTCGCCGCCGGCATCCCGATCGTGATCATCGGTGGCATCACCCTGGGGCTGGTCACGCCCACCGAGGCCGCGGTAATCGCCGTGCTCTATGCCATGGCGCTGGGGTACTGCGTCTACCGCGAGCTCAGCGTGCGACACGTGCTCGAGGCCTCGACCGCCACCGTACGGCTATGCTCGCTGTCTCTGTTCAGCCTGGTCGGCGCGGCGATCTTCGGTTACCTGATCAGTTTCTATCAGATCCCGCCCAAGCTGATGGCCGGCGTCAACATCACCGACCCCACCACGCTGCTGCTCATCATGGCCGCGGTGATGCTGCTGATCGGCACCTTCATGGACTCGCTACCGGCGATGGCGATCCTCGCGCCGATCTTCCAGCCGCTGGCGATGCAGGCCGGCGTGCACCCGGTGCAGTTCGGCGTGGTCGGCGTCATGGCACTGGGCCTGGGGCTGATCACGCCACCCTACGGCCTGTGCCTGATGATCTCGGCGAAGATCGGCGGCATCCCGCTGCTCAAGGCGCTGGGCACCACCCTGGTCTACTTGGCGGTGATGCTGGCGGTGATCGTGCTGCTGATCCTCTATCCGGACCTGGTCCTGGCGATACCACGCTGGCTGACCCCGGATTTCGTGTGAGGTCGCTCACGATGGTCCGGCGTTGATTTGGGCGGCCCCGGTCGCGCACCATGAGACGTAAGTCCTATTGTCAGGGCGCATCGCGCCCGGAAATCCCGGGCGACAAATCGTCACAGATGCGCTAGTGTTTAGGAAACAGTGTTCTAAAAGTGGACACATTCATCCTCAACCGCGCGCCGGCCCTGCCGATAACGGGAAGAGAGAGCCCACGCCGGGGCTGGCCGCAAGAGACACGAGATCATGCCGCAACCACTCTGCCTGCTTTTCGACTGCGATGGCACGTTGGTGGACAGCGAACCGCTACTGGCCGAGGTCATGGCCGACGCCCTGAGTCGTGTCGGCCTGCCCTTCGCCGCCCGACAGTACATGGAGGAGTTCCGGGGCGTGCGCTTCATGTCGATCGTCGCCGAACTGGAACGCCGCCACGGCAGGCTCGACGACACGGTCCGCGCCGCCGCGGAATCCGAGATGCGCAAGACCCTGGCGCTGCGCATGTCGCGCGAACTCAAGCCGATTCCCCATGTCCGCGAAACCCTAGAGGCGCTGAGCCGTCACCCGCGCTGCGTGGCGTCCAACGGCCCCGAACAGAAGATTCGCAACGCGCTCGACAGTACCCGCCTGCGACCCTACTTCGACGATCGCCTCTACAGCGGTTATACCCTCAACTGCTGGAAGCCCGACCCCGGACTGTTCCAGCACGCCGCCCGGGGCATGGGCTTTGCGCCGTCACAGTGCGTGGTCATCGACGACGCCGCCGTCGGCGTGACCGCCGGCCTGCGTGCCGGCATGCAGGTGGTCCACATCAACCGCTTCCCCGAGGCCGAGGCCACGCCGAGCGGGGCCATCGCGATTCACGACATGGACGAGCTGCCGGGCGTGCTCGCCCGCCTGGCCGAGTCACGCCAGGCGCCGATGGCGATGGCCAAGTAATGTCGCGCCGGGCGCCGCAAGGGTGCCTCGTCGCGTCCTGACGGCTGCGCTATCATCGGGGCTCATCCATCGTCTCGACAGGAGCCGCCGCATGGCCTCCCTTCAGGATCAGCTCCGCGGTCTCGTCTACTCCACCGAGCACGGCGAGACCTGCCCCGAGTGTCGTCAGCCCATCGCCGACTGCCGCTGCGCCGACCAGGCGGAGGCCGAGCGCATCGCCGCGCTCGACGGCATCGTGCGCATCCGCCGCGAGACCAGCGGCCGCAAGGGCAAGGGCGTGACCACCGTGACCGGCGTGCCGCTCGCCGAGGGCGAGCTGAAGACCCTGGCCAAGTCGCTCAAGAAGCGCTGCGGCACCGGCGGCGCGGTCAAGGAGGGGGTGATCGAGATCCAGGGCGATCATCGCCAGGCGCTCAAGGCCGAACTCGAGGCCCAGGGGTATCGGGTCAAGCTGGCCGGCGGCTAGCCGCAGCGCTTCTCACGCTTCTCGCCCCATTGCTCACGGAGATTCTCATGCCCCGTTCGTTCGGCTCACTGGCTCGCCCTGTCGGCTCGTGGCTCGTCGCCGCCATCCTGCTGCTTGCCCTGGGCGCCTGTGCCCTGACCCCCGATTTCGCCAACCTCGAAGCGCGCATCGTCAGCGACAAGCCCCTGGAGCTGCCCCGCAATGCCGAACTCACGGTCACCCTGCGCGATGCCGATGCCAACTCGGCCACGGTGGCCGAAGCCACCTACACGCGACTCGGCAGCGGACCGATCCCGGTGGTGCTGCGCTACGACGACAACGCCATCGAGGGCGGCCGGCGCTATGTGCTGACGGCGGCGATCCGCACCGATGGCCGGCTGCTCTACACCTCCCCCAAACCGGTTCCGGTACTCACCGGCGATGCCGCCTCGCAGGGCCGCGTCGAGGTCCCGGTAACGCCCGTCGCTCGGCCCTGACTATCACGAGAACCATGCGAGGCGGGCGCGGCGCTTGCCAAACCGCCGGAAATCGAGCCAGCCTTGCAGAGAGTTCAGGGAAAAACCGTCACAGGGAGACACGTATGGAAACCCTCCGCATTCCCGGCACCGACCTCACCCCGACGCGCATCGGCCTGGGCACCTGGGCGATGGGCGGCAAGCAATGGGGCGGCACCGACGACGACCAGGCGGTTCGCACCATTCACGCCGCTCTCGACAAGGGCGTCACGCTGATCGACACCGCCCCGGCCTATGGCTTCGGCCACGCCGAGGAGGTCGTCGGCAAGGCCCTCGCCGACGGCGGGCGCCGTGACGACGTGGTGCTCGCCACCAAGGTCGCACTGGAATGGGGCGACGGCATCGAGGGCGTGGTGCGCAACGCCACGGCACGGCGCATCGAGCAGGAGGTCGAGGACTCGCTGCGGCGCCTGCGCACCGACCGCATCGATATCTATCAGGTGCACTGGCCGGACCCCAAGACGCCCATCGAAGAGACCGCCGGCGCCCTGCAGCGGCTCCACCAGGCGGGCAAGATCCGCGCCATCGGCGTCAGCAACTTCTCGTCCGAGCAGTGCCGGGCGTTTCGCGACATCGCGCCGCTGCACACCGTGCAGCCGCCGCTCAACCTCTTCGAACGCGAGGCCGAGGACGACATCATCCCCTACGCCGAGCGCGAGAATCTCGCCATGCTCACCTACGGCGCGCTGTGCCGGGGCCTGTTGAGCGGCAAGATGTCCCGCGACTCCCGCTTTCAGGGCGACGACCTGCGGCAGTCCGATCCCAAGTTCCAGCAGCCGCGCTTCGACCAGTACCTCGCGGCGGTCGCCGCGCTCGACGACCTGGCCCGCGCGCGCCATGACAAGCGCGTGCTCGAACTCGCCGTGCGCTGGTTGCTCGACAGTCACGCCAACGGCATTGCCCTGTGGGGCGGGCGTCGTCCCGATCAGATGGACCCGCTCGACGACATCGACGGCTGGACGCTGAGCCGGGACGACCTGGCCGAGATCGACCGTATTCTCGACGAGCATGTCACCGACCCGGTGGGCCCCGAGTTCATGGCACCGCCGAGCCGCTGAACCTGACTCACACCACCATGAAAGGCGCCCGTGCCATTGGCACGGGCGCCTTGTGTTTCGCCTCGAGCAATCCTGCGGGCCTGTGGTTCAGAAGGTGTACTCGAGCCCCACCACGGCGACCGGGTAGAAGCCGTAGTCGTCGAGGTCGTCCTGAAGGTCGTCCTCCTCGCGCTGGACGTCGCCGGCCAGGCGCGGATCGCTCGCCGCCCCCGTGGCGTGCAGGTCGACCTCGGCGTCGGTCAGGAAGGCACCGAGCCGGCCGAACATGCCGAGGCCGGCGGCATGGCTGCCGCGCCAGCCGATGCCCAGATAGGGCTGCACGGAGTCGCCCAGGCTGGCCTTGCCCTCGAGGGTACCGACCTCGGCCGCGGTGTAGGTCCGGCCATTGAACTCGTAGCTGCCCCCCGCCTTGGGCCGCCCCACCACCTGCACGGCGATGTCCGGACGCACCGCGCCCAATGACACGAAGAAGCGCCCGGCGAACGGGAAGTAGTCCAGGGTCAGGCCGTAGACGTCGACATCGGCGTCGCCCTCGTAGTCGGCATCGTCGGTCTCATGGTCGATGCCGTCGTAGCTGAAACCGCCGTAACTGCCGGTGAGCGCGAGGTTGTCGTTGAAGCGGTAGCTAAGGCTGCCGCCGAAACCGGTGGTACCGGCCTCGGCGCCCAGCGACCAGTTGGCCGCCCCGGCGGGCAGCGAGACGCCGAGCAGGGCGACAGCGAACAGCGAGTGACGAAGGGTGAGCATGGGGATCCCCTGATTTTGTCATGGAATGAAAGTCGATCAGGGGAGATAACGGCAGGCAACGCCGAGGCTTGAGGATATTTTCACAAAAATGTCACAGATGCGCGAGCAGCTCGGCCAGTATGTCGTCCACCGGCGCGTCGACCTTCAGGGTGTAGAGGTCATCGGCGCGGGTATGCCCGCGATTGACGCAGGCGATCGGTTTGCCGGCACGCGCGGCCTGGCGGGCGAAACGAAAGCCCGAATAGACCATCAGCGACGAGCCCACCACCAGCAGGGCATCGGCGGCGTCGAGCGCGTCGAAGGCGGCATCGACCCGGTCACGGGGCACGCTGTCGCCGAAGAACACCACGTCGGGCTTCCAGATGCCCTCGCCGCAGCGCGAACAGTCCAGCACGCGGAAGGTCGAGAAATCCAGGCCATCGAGGTCGGCATCGCCGTCCGGTCCCACGGCGGCGTCCAGCGACTGCCACTGAGGATTGCAGGCCGCCAGCTCCTCGTGCAGGGCATAACGCATGCGAGTCGCCCCGCAGCTCATGCAGCGCACGATCTCGGCACGCCCGTGCAGGTCGATGACCCGGCGCGACCCGGCACGCTGGTGCAGACCATCGACGTTCTGGGTGACCAGGGCGGTGACGTGACCGCGCGCCTCGAGCGCCGCCAGGGCGCGATGCGCAGGCCCGGGCCGGGCATGCTCGATGGCCTTGAAACCGATCAGGCTGCGCGCCCAGTAGCGCTGCCGGGTCGCCGGGCTGGTCATGAACGCCTGATGCTGAACCGGCGGCGAGCGCTTCCAGGCCCCGCTGGCGTCGCGATAGTCGGGAATGCCGCAGGTCGTGCTCACCCCGGCGCCGGTCAGCACCAGCAGCCGCGGATGCGCCGCGATGAAGGCCGCCAGCGTGGTGGCATCGGGCGTGCCCCCAGCGGACGGCGACGGCGGGGCAGCGGGCCGGGAAAGCGCGAGCGTATCGTTCGGCATGGGGAGTTTTTGCTGGCGAGAGGCAGGATTTTTCGTCACAGTGAAAACGTCTCACACACCGCCCGCGTCGACAACGGATATTCGCGATGCTTCATCCAGCGACCGCCTCCAGGGATCCTCGCCTGGCGCTCGCCCGGCGCCTCTACCTGCCGCGTATCGTCGGTCTGGGCCTGGGGCTCGTGTGCATCGCACCGGGCCTGTGGGAAGCCCGGGCCGCCTGGCCGATTTGGGGCCTGCTGGCGCTCAACGGCCTGATCTGGCCGCATCTTGCCCGCCTGCTCGCCGCGCGCAGCCAGAATCCGCATCGCGCCGAACGGGGCTTCCTGCTGCTCGACAGCCTGTTCACCGGCGTCTGGTGCGCGGTACTGGGCTTCGACCTGCTGCCCTGCCTGCTGCTGATCGCCCTGCTCAACCTCGGTAACATCGCCGTGGGCGGCCTGCGCCTGCTGGCGATGGGACTCGGCGCGCTGGGCCTCGGCGCCGCCCTTGGCTGGCTGGCGACACCCACGCCCGAGTGGCGACTCGTGCCCTCGCCCGCCGTGCTGCTGGGCTGCCTGCCGCTGCTGCTCGTCTACCCGCTGCTGCTCGGCCACATGACCTACCGCCAGGCCTGCCGGCTGGTCGAGCAACAACGCCGCATGACCCGCCTCGACCGTACCGACGGGCTCACCGGCCTCTACAACCGCCAGTACTGGGAACGCCTGGTCGAGACGCACTTCGCCGACGAGCGCCGGCCGGCGACCCTGGCGCTGGTCGATCTCGATCACTTCAAGCGCATCAACGACACCTTCGGCCACGCCATGGGCGATCGCACGCTGCGCCGCGCCGCCGCCTTCCTGCGCGAGTCGCTCGGCGAGCACGCGCTGATCGGCCGCTATGCCGGCGAGGAGTTCGGCCTGCTGTTGCCCGGCATGGCCCGCGAGGATGCGCTGACGCGACTCGACGACCTGCGCGAGCGCTTTCCGCTCCCCGAGTCCCAGGGCGAGACGCTGCTGCCCTGTACCTTCAGCATCGGCCTGGCCGAGCGCGACGCGACCCTGGCCAGCCACGCCGAATGGCTGCAGCAGGCCGAACTGGCGCTGCACGACGCCAGGCGCCAGGGACGCAATTGCGTGGTCGCCTATACCGACACCACTCGCTCGACCTGAACGCCGGCAGGCGCGGCCGACGATGGCCGGGCGCAGACATTTGCCGGACATGACGTAGAATGGGCGTTTCGTCCCCCTTCACGGCAAGGATGGCTGAGATGGCCTGGCTGGAATACCTGATCCCCCTGATCTTCCTGGCGCCGCTGGGCGCGACCGCCGGGATCGTCACGGCGCTGCGCGGCCTGCACGACGCCCGGGTGCGCTCGCCGTTCGACGCGCAGCCGTTGCGCGAGCCCGGCCAGGCACTGCGCGACCGGCTCGACCGCGCCTTCTCCAGCCTGTTCCTCAACGGCGCATTGGGGCCGATCGTGATCCTCGCCCCACTGACCTACGGCATGGGGCGGATGATCATCGCCGACGAGCAACTGTGGCTGGAATGGGCGGTCTACGGCCTGCTCTGCTCGGCCCTGGTGCTGCTGTTCTGCTTCCTGCTGATCCGGGATTTCCAGCGTATCCGCCGGCTCAAGCTGGGCCTGGCCTGCGAACTGGCGGTGGGTCAGGAACTCGAGCGGCTGATCCGCCCCGAAGAGCACCCCTTCTTCGTCTTCCACGACATCCCCAGCGAGACCTTCACCATCGATCACGTGGTGCTCACGCCCCACGGCGTGTTCGTGATCGAGACCCGGGCGCGCAGCCACCCGCTGGATGCCACCGGGGCGCCCCAGCGCGAGGTGACGGTGGAGAGCCAGCGCCTGCGCTTCCCCGGCTGGAGCGAGCGCCAGCCGCTGCACAAGACACGCCAGGCCGCGGTGTGGGTCCGTCACTGGCTTGCCCGCGAGTACGGCATCGACGCGCCGGTGCGTGGCGTGCTGGTGCTTCCGGGCTGGCAGGTCGCGGTCGAACATGCCCCGAACGACCTCGAGGTGGTCAGCGGCGAGGGCCTGGCGCAGCGCCTCGCCGAGACGCAGCTCGGCGCGCTCGACGACGCCAGCCACGACCGCATCGCCCACGCGCTGGAGCGGCGCGGCGCGTTGCTCGACGGTCGCCGCCGGGAGAAGCCGTCCATCTAGGCGCGTTGAGCGTCCTCTCGCAAGCCGGCCAGCACCGCCGGCTTGAGCGCCGCCAGGGGCTCGCCCGAGACCCCGCTGATCACCAGCAGCTGGCGGCGGCCGCGGCGCTCGCCGGCGTAGCCCAGCCACAACGGCAGCGATACCGCCAGCGGCGACGCCTCGCTCAACCGGGCTCGCCACAGCCCGCGCCGGGCCAGACGCTCCCAGAACCACAGCCGCGCGACCCGCTGCCGGTCGGGCGGCGCTTCCGCCGCCAGCACGAGGCGCTCGTCAGCGTCGTCATCGGCCAACGTCGCCAGACTGGCGGGCCACAGCAGGCCCCGCTCGAGGCGCCGATGACACAGCAGCCAGACGGGGTCGGCCCCGGGCAGGGCCACGGTGAACGCCCACATGGCGAGCCGCGCTGCCTCGAAGCGCTCGGCGCCCAGGCGCCGCAGTCGGGCCATGGCGGCCTGCGCGTCACAGCGCCACGGCAGCGCCCGCTCAGCCATGCGCCACCGCCTGCAACAGCGCCAGGCCCGCCACCAGCAGCACGAACCAGAGCAACAGGCCGAAGCACCGCCGCCGCGTCAGGCGCGCTTCCGGGGTGATCTCGTGGGCCGCCGCGGCACGCCTCGAGAGCAGCGCCTGCATGTCCGGTGCGCTCTCGTCGATCACCACGTCGGCCAGTTGCTCACGACTCGGCGCCGGGGTGGCGAGGCTCACCAGATAGCCCACGCCCAGCGACACCGCCACGCCGACGGCGTTGTTGTACAGCCAGGAGATCGACAGGCTGCTCGACACCCACCAGACCGCGCCCATGCCGGCCACCAGCCCGGCCACCGCACCCCGCGCATTGCTGCGATGACTGAGGATGGCGAGCAGGAAGACCCCCAGCAGGGCGCCGTAGAACCACGAGCCGATGCGATTGACGGCCTCGATGACCGGCCCCAGGTTGCCGGCGAAGAAGGCGAACAGCGTGGCATAGAGCCCCCAGAACACCGTGGCCCAGCGCGACGCCTTGAGGTAGTGCCGGTCGCTGGCGTCGGGGCGCACGAAGCGGCCGTAGAAATCACGCACGGTCACCGCGGACAGCGAGTTGAGCGCCGAATCGAGGCTCGACATCGCCGCGGCGAAGACGCCGGCGATCACCAGCCCCGCGAGCCCCGGCGGGAAGGCACTGACCACGTAGCGCGGAAACAGCTCGTTCAAGTTGTCCGGGGCCGTCAGGCCGTGCTGGTCGTAGTAGGTGGCGAGCATCACGCCGATGAACAGGAACAGCAGCATCTGCGGCACCAGCAGGTAGCCGCCGATCAGCAGCGAGCGCTGGCCCTCGGCGATGGAGGGGCTGGTCAGCACGCGCTGGATCTGGCTCTGGTCGGTGCCGAAATAGGCGATGTGCAGGAACACCCCACCGATCAGCCCCGCCCACAGCGAATAGGTCACCGTGGGATCGAACGACAGATCGATGGCATCGAACATGTCGTGGGCGGCGCCGAAGGCGAAGACGTCGCCCCAGCCGCCCGGCAGGCTGGCGACCATCAGCCCCATGCTGACGATCGCCCCCAGCCAGAGCACGAACATCTGGATCACGTCGGTCCAGATCACCGCACTGATGCCGCCCAGCACCGTGTAGCTGACCGCCAGCAGCGCCATCACCACGATGGTCAGATTGACGCTCCAGCCGGTCACCACCGACAGCACCAGCGCCGGCGCATACAGCACCACCCCGGTGGCCAGGCCCCGGGCGATCAGGAACAAGGCCGCGCTCAGGCTACGGGTCACCGGGCCGAAGCGCCTTTCGAGCAGTTCGTAGATGCTGTAGATGCCGGCGCGGTGGAAGACAGGCACCAGCAGCAGGATCAGCACCGCCATGGCCAGCGGCACGTTGATGAAGGTGACCAGCCGCTCGAGACCGCCCTCGAAGCCCCACCCCGGCGCACCGATGAAGGTGATGGCACTGGCCTGGGTGGCCATCACCGACAGGCCGATCGCCCAGCCGGGGATCTTGCGCCCGCCGAGGAAATAATCCCGGGTATCGTGCTGGTTGCGCCCGAAGCGCGCACCGATGAAGGCGATGGCCAGGATGTAGACCACCAGCACCGCACTATCCAACCAGGTGAATTCGCTCACGACCCTGTCCCCGTTTACAGACACCATTGTCTCTAAATTAGCAGGGTTTCCCCGAATTGCCGGTTTACTCGGCCGCGAAGCGGGCGATGCGCACCCGCTCGGCACAGCGACCCCGGCGCAACGCCACCAGGCTCGACGCCGCGGGGAAGGCGTCCAGCGCCGCGGCGTCGATGCCGATACGCACCTCGGTCAGCCGCCGGTTGCCGCGGCCGCCACAGACCAGTTGCAGGGCGCGACCGTTGCCTTTGCCGAAGGCGGCCTCGAAGGCCGCGATCAACGCATTGCGGGCCACATCACCGCCCCGATGGAGGACCACGAAATCGGTGAAGGCCGAGGCATTGACCGCCGCCGTCAAGGCGACGGCGGTGGCGAAGTAGTCATCGGGAGCGATGCCCAGGCAAGCCGCATGCTTGGCGTACTCGTAGCGATCGAGACAGCTCGTCCGCCCGGGCATCGCGACATCGAGCCGCCGATCGAGCGGCGGCGGCAGGTCGAAGGGCGCATGCGCGCGACAGAAGCCGCCGTCGGGCCGGGGCGAGTCGCGAAAGCACCCCTCGGACCGCCATTGCCGACGGCTCACGCCGGCCTCGGCGGCCCGCTCGGGCCGCGACGGCCACAGGCCGTGCAGGACGAAGCCCGTATCGGCCGCCTCGCGCAGGCGCGGTTCGCGGCACTCCCGCGGCGGTGAGCGGCGGGTCTCGCAGAACCCGGCATGCCAGGTCAACGCCAGGGTGTAGTGATCGAAGCGCGCCGGGGTGTCGAGCGCCGTCGCCGGCGCCGCGACCGCGAAAAGCAGCGCGACGCCACACAGCCCGGCGACCAGCGCCCGACGAAACAGATCGATCAATGGCAGTGCCCGCCGCCCTGCCGACGGCCCCAGAAGAACGCCGCCACCGCCACCGGCAGCAGCACCAGGTTGAGCAGCGTCACGTAGTTCCAGCCGAAGACGTCGCGGCCCAGGCTGACCTGACGCTCGCCCTCGGGCAGCCAGCCCAGCGCGGCGAAGCCGTAGTCCAGGCACAACGCGGTGACGATCGCGCCCAGAAAGAAGATCAGCGCCATCCAGGCCGCCGCCTTCCAGCCGTAGTAACGCCGGTAGACCGACAGCATCGGCAGGGTGATCAGATCGGAGAGAATGAAGGCGATCACCCCGCCGAAGGAGATCCCGCCCTTCCACAGCACCGCGGCGAGCACGATGTTGCCCACCGAGCAGACGAAGGCCAGCACGGCGATGATGCTGCCGGCGACGGCGTTCCACAGCAACACGCCGAAGCCGGGGTTGTCGCCCTCGGTGAGGAAGATCGCCCGCCAGGCCTCGTCGGGCACGATCACCGAGAGAATCGCCGCCACGGTCACGCCGATCAGGATGTCCTTGCCGACCATGGTCACGTCCATGTGGAAGTGCGACGCGGCGGTGCGCAACTTGGCGAGCATGGCGCTCTCGCCATGGCCCGAATGCCCCGAATGATGGTCGTGGTCGTGGTCGTGGTCGTGGTCGTGGTCGTGGTCGTGACCACCATGATCGTGGTGATGCTCGTGCCCGCCACCGCCGCTGTCGTGGCCGGCGTTCTCGCGGGCCGCGTCGATCACCGCGCTGGGCACCAGCAGGCGCACCAGCACCGCCATCACCACGATGAAGATCAGCCCGCCGACCAACTCGCCCAGCACGAAGGCCATGCCCAGCAGCGAGAACAACACGATCAGGATCTCGAAGACCAGGTTGGTACTGGCGACCATGAAGGCCATGGCATTGGCCCAGGCCGCGCCCTTCATGATCAGGGTGCGCGCCATGCTCGCCGCGGCGTAGGAACAGCTCGACGACAGCGCGCCCACGCCGGTGGCCAGCGACAGCGACCGCGGCGAGGTCCGCCCCAGCTTGTCGCCGACCAGCTCGGCCGGCACCCAGGCACGGATCACCCCCGAGAGCAGAAAGCCCAGTGCCAGCCCCCAGAATATTTCCCAGACCATGCCGGTCCAGGAGGTCACCAGTTCACCGATCATATCGCCTCCTTTCGATCGATCCTCGAAAACCGTTCTCGCAACCCGTCAGCATAAACCCTTGTGCGACACACAGCTCCAGGCGGTGACCGCCACTTGGGCGGGTCTGCTGGCGCCACTTGACAGGTCACGACGACAGCAGACCGAAGCGCACGGGCTCGCGGCCGGCACGCCAGGCGCCAGCAAGGGCGCCGCCTTACTCGCCCTTGAGCCGGCCGCCCATCTCCTGGGCCAGATCGACCGCGTAGTGGTCGGTCATGCCGCCGATGAAGTCGAGCATGCGCCGGTAGCTGTCGTAGAGCGACCAGTTGGGTTTGGGCGTGTTCTCGCCGATCAGCGCCAGCACGCGCTGGTGCTTGAAGGTCGAGCGGCCGTGGTGGTGCAGTTCGTGGGCCGCGCCGATGAAGGCCTCGAGCAGGATGCCCAGGGTGGTGTAGGCGCCGATCTCCAGCTTGGCCTTGCGCTCGTTCTGGAAGATCCGCTCGCGGGCGAGCTGCTTGGCCGCCTTGACGCCCCAGTCGAGGTCGGGATGACAGAGTTCGAGCAGGTCCTCGGTGAGCCCGCCGTTGAGCAATGCGGTCTCTTGCTGGACGAACACCTCGCCGACATCGATCACCGCGCGCTCCATGGCCGCCCCGCGCAGCGCCGCGATACGCCGGCGCTGGGAGACGCCGGCCTGCTCCATGCGCGCATACTCGGGCGGTTCGCCGCCGGCGATCTGGGTGAGCACCTCGGCGACCTCAGGAAAGCGCAGGATGCCCATCTCCAGACCGTCCTCGAGATCGAGCAGTGCATAGCAGATATCGTCGGCGGCCTCGACCAGATAGGCCAGCGGGTGGCGGCACCAGGCCCAGTCGTCGCGCGGCTTGAGCCCCAGGCGTCCGGCGACCTCGGCGAGCCGTTCGCGTTCGGACTGGTAGCTGCCGAACTTGCCGGCCCGGCCGCCGTGCTCCACCGTCCAGGGGTACTTGAGCATGGTGCCCAGCGTCGCCGCGGTCAGGCGCATGCCACCGCGAAACTGGTTGTATTCGATCTGGGTGACGATACGAAAACCCTGGGCGTTGCCCTCGTAGGTCAACAGATCGGCACGCTGGGTGTCGGTGAGGCCGTCGAGCAGGCCGCTGCCGTCGGACTCGGCACGCTTGAACCAGTCGCGGATGGCGTACTCGCCGGCGTGGCCGAACGGCGGATTGCCGATGTCGTGGCCCAGACAGGCCGCCTGGACGATCACCCCCAGATCGGCCGGGGTGATCCAGGCCGGCAGCCGCTCGCGCAGCTTCTCGCCGACGCTCATGCCCAGCGAGCGGCCCACGCAGCCGACCTCCAGCGAATGGGTCAGGCGGGTATGGATATGGTCGTTGTCGGTGAGCGGATGAACCTGGGTCTTGCGCCCCAGGCGCCGGAACGAGCCGGCGAAGACGATGCGGTCGTGGTCCTTGTGGAACGGGCTGCGACCGACCTCGTCACGCGAGCCGCGCGGCTTGTCGTTGAGGCGCTGTGGGTCGAGCAGGCGGTCCCAGTTCATCGACGTCATGAGGAATCCTTGGTCGGCAGGCATCGGTGGCGGACATTGTCGCATTCTACGTCAATTCATCCGCCATGGCGGTCCGTGTCGTTGCGACCGGGCCGCCGGCAGCGGCATCGCGAACACTCAGCCCAGCAGCCAGCGCCGAAAGGTCTGCATCGCCTCGGTGCGGTGGCGGTGCTGGGGCGACAGCAGGGCCAGACGCCCCCGGCTGGGCAGGGCCTGCGGCAGGGCCCGGATCAGCTCGCCCCCGGCCAGGTCGCGCTCCAGCAGTCGCGACCAGCCCAGAGTCACGCCCTGCCCCGCCAGCGTGGCGTTCATCAGCAGTTGATAACTGTTGGCGCGCAAGGTGCGTTCGGGTCGCCGCCAGGAGAGCCCGACACCGGCGAACCAGGCCTCCCAGGTCAGCCAGTCGTGGTAGTGGTCCTCGACCACCAGCAGGGTGTGGCGGTCGAGCAGATCCTCGGCATCGCGCACCTCGCCATGATGCTGACGGTACAGCGGGCTGCACACCGCGATCACGTCCTCGTCGACGAATATCGGTTCGGCCGTGAGTCCGTCCGGTTCCACCTCGCCGGGCACATGGTAATAGAGCCCGAGATCGAACTCGGCCAGGTCCAGGCGATGCGGGTCCTCGACCGTGAGGATGCGCAGGGCGATATCGGGATAGGCACGCTGGAAGTCGGGCAGGCGCCGGGCCAGCCAGAGCGAGGCGATGGTCGGGCTGGCGGCGAGCGTCAACTGGCGCTCGCCGCCACGCCGGCGCAGGCGCGCCGAAACGTCACCCAGATCGCGCAGCAGTTGCCGGACCACGCGATAGTACTGCTCCCCGGCGGGGGTCAGGCGCAGGCCGTCGTGACCGCGCTCGAACAGCGGTCGGCCGAGATCGGCCTCGAGCCGCTTGATCTGACGACTGACGGCGCTCTGAGTCAGATTCAGCTCGGCCCCGGCCTGGGTGAAGCTCAAGTGCCGGCCGGCGACCTCGAAGGCACGCAGGCAGGCCAGCGGCGGTAGCGCATCGTGACTCGACATGGCGGCATTCGGCCCCGGGACATCCTGATCCCGCAGCCTATCATGCCCGGCGACCGATGCCGTTCCACGGTTCGTGTCCCCCGGCCGGTCGCCCCCGCCGCCCACCGGCCTAGATCGCCGTGCGCGGAATCTCGCGCTGCCACGTCCGCCGGCTCACCAGGGTCTCGCCCTCGTGGGCGATCTGCTCGGCCTCCAGATAGAAGGTGGCTTCGTCGCAGCGCAACCGATAGCGGCTGACCACCTCGACCGCGAAGCGCCCCTCGCCCTCGGCGCGACTGGCGCGATAGACCCACTCGATGTCGGCACGGGTGCGCGTGGCGTCGTGGGGGTGACTGGTATAGACCTCCCGGGCCTTTTGCTCGACGCGCAGGCCATGATCGAGAAAGCGCACGTCGCCCATGTCGTCCTCGACGATGACGGTCACCTCGCCGCTGCCGACGTCCTCGCTGATGGTGCGCTTCGGCGCGCCGGGACGCAGCGTCTCCTGACGGCAGGGCCGCGCGCTCTCCGGTGGCTCGAACGGCATCGGGATGAACGGCGCCTTCGCCAGCGGCAGATCCAGCGACGGCGTGCCGGCCTTGAGAGTCAGGTCGGCGCGCTTGCGCGGCGACCAGACCAGCGGGAAGCTGGCGCTGGAGAGCGCGACGCGCAGCCGGTGACCGGCGGGCAGGCGATAGCCGATCATGTCCAGCGCCAGACGCACCGCCATCGGTTCGCCCGGCACCGGCGGGGTGATCGTGCCGGGATCGTCGCGCAGGTTGAGGTTGAGCGTGCCGTAGGTGATCAAGGCGCTCTCGCCGCTGGGGGCCACGTCGCACAAGCGCACGTGGAGCTGGCCGCAGGCCTCGGTGCTGGCGATATTCACGGCGACACTCGGCTGACCGAGGATGTCGAGCCCGTCGTCGTAGGGCGCGGAATCGAAGGTCAGCGACAGGCCGTCGTCGCGCCGCTGATCGGGCGGAAAGTCGGCGCCGAACCACAGCGGGATGTACTCGCCCTGCAGCGACCCGGCGGTCAGCGGCGAGGCGATCGCCCGGTCGCGGCTCAAGCGCGCGTCGGCCGCGAGGCCATGGTCGCCGAGATACAGCCGGGTGGTCTCGACCTCGTCTTGCGGGGCCGGCCAGCCGTGGGTGCGCAGCCAGCGACCCGGGCGCTCGAGATACTTGGGCGCCGGCGGCACGCCGTCCTGCAGGTAGAAGGTGCACGACGGCTCGTCCATGATCCCGGTGTCGACGCCCTTGAGCCAGTAGTCCCACCAGCGCAGCGCTTCCTGCAGGAAGCCGATGGCCGGCTCGGGAATCGCGAAGTGCGGGTACTTGTGCATCCAGGGCCCGATCAGCGCCTTCCGGGGGCACTGGAGGTGCTCCATCATCCGCGGGATGGTGTCGATGTAGGAATCCGCCCAGCCGCTGATCATGTAGACGGCGGCCTCGATATCCCCATAGTTTTCGCCGATCGAGCCGTGACGCCAGTAGGCATCGCGGTGCTGGTGCCTCATCCAGGTCTCGGCCAGCAGCGGCATGTTGTCGAGCCGGTGCTGCCACATCTCGCGCCAGCGCTCACCCACCAGCGCGGGGTCCGGCACCGCCGCGGAGAAGCTCAGCATGGTCGCCGCCCAGCCGAGGTTCTCGAGCAGCATGTTACCGCCCTTGTAGTGGATGTCGTCGGCGTAACGGTCGTCGGTGGAACACAGCGTGATGATCGCCTTGAGCGGGCCGGGACGCAGGGCGGCGAGCTGCAGGCTGTTGAAGCCGCCCCAGGAGATGCCCATCATCCCCAGCGTGCCGTCGCACCAGGGCTGCGCGGCGATCCAGTCGATCACCTCCAGCGCGTCGCGCTGTTCCTGCACCGCGTACTCGTCTTCCATCAGCCCGTCGGATTCGCCGTTGCCGCGCATGTCGACGCGCACGCCGGCATAGCCGTGGCCGGCGAAGTAGGGGTGCGTGAGTTCGTCGCGTACCGCCGTGCCGTCGCGCTTGCGATACGGCAGGTACTCGAGGATCGCCGGTACCGGCCGTGTCTCGGCGTCTTCCGGCAGCCAGATGCGCGCCGCCAGCCGGGTACCGTCGGCCAGCGGGATCTCGAGGTGCTCGATCTCGCGGATCGCGTGCGGGAAGTCGTGCTTGATCGTCATCGTCAGTCCTTGTCGACGGCGGGAACGTAAGAGGAGCTGGCGTCGCCCGGCGCAACGGCGCCCGGCGCACCGGCGTCCGACACATCGGCGCGAGCCGCGCTCCTGGCGGGGATCCGCAATTGCTCGGGGTGCTTCAGCCAGATCCACAGCGAGCTGCTCGCCAGCAGGATGATCAGCATCGCCGGCAAGCCGCCCAGGTTGGAGAGCATCTTGACCCCGTCGATGCCGACGAAACTCACCATCACCCAGGACACTACACCGACGACCGATCCCCAGATGACCTTCATCGGCAGGCCGGCATTGAGATCCGAGTCGGCGGTCAGCCCCCGGGTGCACAGGTTGCCGATGGCATCGGTGTTGGAGTCCGCGGCGGTGACGTAGGAGATGTAGGCGATGAACAGCAGCAGCGGGATCCACAGCCCCGACAGCGGCAACTGGCGGAACAGCTCGTAGAGCACGTTTTCCACGCCCTTGTCGGTGAGGATGGCGTGCAGGTCGACGCCGGCATGCGCCTGGAAGTAGAGCGCGGCGCTGGAGAAGATGGTGATCCACACACTGGCGAACAATGCCGGATACAGCAGGTTGACGCGCAGGAACTCGCGCACCGTGTAGCCGCGTGAGATCTTGCCCAGAAACAGCGCCGATACCGGCGCCCAGGCGAACCAGATCGCCCAGTAGAAGATCGACCACCAGTAGGGCCACTGGTCGTCGCCGGCGGCGCCGGTGAACAGGCTCCTGGTGAAGAAGTTGTCCAGATAGACCCCGAACGACTCGACGCCCAGCTTGAGCATGAACACCGTCGGGCCGACCACGAACATGAACAGGCCCAGTGCCAGCAACAGCCAGGCATTCAGCGACGACAGCCGGGCGATCCCCTTCTTCAGCCCGCTGGCCGCCGAGATCACGAAGGTCACCACGACGATCGCCACGATCACGCCCAGGCGCAGTGGATTGGTCTCGCCGCCCAGGTACTGACCGACGCCGCCGGCCAGGGTCAGCGCGCCGGTGCCCAGCGTCGAGGCCATGCCGGCGACCAGCGCATACAGCGCCACGGCGTCGATCAGTCCGCCGAAGCGGCGTATCCGCGGCCCGAACAGCGGCTCGAGCATGCTCGAGATGGAAAAGCGCAGCCGCCGGTTGTAGAACGCCAGGGCAAAGATCAGCGCCGGCACCGCATAGATGGCGTAGGGCGTGAACGACCAGTGCAGGAACATGGTCGACATGGCGAACAGCATGGCATCGCTGGAGCCGGCCTCGATGCCCAGCGACTCGGGCGGACCCATGTAGTGATAGAGCGGCTCGGCGGTGGTCCAGAACAGGTAAGCGATCCAACAACCCCATCTGTACCGGCCTGACTCAGGCCGGTAGGGTGTCCTTCCACTGCCAGGGAAGCAGTACGTCGGGGTCGTCCTCGTCGCCGAGGGTCGGCAGCGTCTCGAACACGAACTGCAGGTACTCGTAGGGCGAGAGACCGTTGACCTTGGCCGTCTCGATCAGGCTGTAGATTGCCGCGCTGGCCTGGGCCCCGCTCGGTGTGTGGCTGAACAGCCAGTTCTTGCGGCCCACCACGAAGGGGCGGATGGCGTTCTCCGCCGGGTTGTTGTCCAGCGGGATCACC